>JANLTO010000004.1:0-84865 GCA_031362985.1 Lysobacterales bacterium
TTGCGTTCGATATAGTCACCCACCATGCCGGATTCGAGCGGACCGGGGCGAAACAGTGCAACCAGGGCCACGATTTCTGCAAAACTGTCCGGTACCAGGCGCCTGATCAGGTCTTTCATGCCACGCGATTCAAGCTGGAAAACGGCCGTGGTTCGGCAGGCCTGCAATAAGGCAAACGTCGCCGGGTCATTCATGGGCAACTTGTCCAGTTCCACCGGGGCTTCACCCATGACCTGCCGACTCTGGTTGATGGTTTTCAGTGTCCAGTCGATGATGGTCAGGGTTTTGAGGCCCAGGAAGTCGAATTTCACCAGGCCAATCTTTTCCACGTCGTCTTTGTCAAACTGGGTGACACTGCCTCCACCCCCGGGTTCGCAGTACAAAGCAGTAAAATCGGTTAGCCTGGTAGGTGCGATGACTACTCCGCCCGCGTGCTTTCCTGCATTACGCACCAACCCTTCCAGCGACATGGCCAGATCCAGCACGCCGCGCGTATCTTCCTCTTCGTCGTAACGCTTCTTCAGGGCGGGTTCTTCCTTAAGCGCTTTTTCCAAAGTTATTCCAAGAGTTAACGGAATCAGCTTGGCAATGCTGTCGACAAATCCATACCCCTGCCCAAGGACGCGCCCGCAATCGCGCACCACCGCTTTGGCTGCCATGGAGCCATAAGTTATGATTTGAGCCACCTGGTCGCGGCCATAGGTGCGCGCTACGTAGTCAATCACCAGATCGCGTTTTTCCATGCAGAAATCGATATCGAAGTCGGGCATGGAGATGCGTTCCGGGTTGAGGAACCGTTCGAAGAGCAGTTCATGCTCCAGGGGATCAAGGTCGGTTATGCCGAGGGCGTAAGCCACCAGAGACCCGGCGCCTGAGCCCCGGCCGGGCCCAACGGGGATGTCATTGGTGCGCGCCCAGCGGATGAAGTCCGCCACGATCAGAAAATAGCCTGGAAAGCCCATGCCATTAATTACGTTCAGTTCAAGGTTCAGCCGTTCGGAATAATCCAGCATTGAATGCTGCCCGGCAGGCGGTCGCTTGAGCAGCCGGCCATGCAAGCCCTGCTCTGATTCCTTGCGTAAGTACTCTTCAACTTCCATCCCATCCGGCGTAGGGAAAGCCGGCAGGTGATAGCGGTCAAATTCCATCTCAAGACTGCAGCGTTGAGCAATGTGGTAGGAATTCTCCAGAGCCTCGGGCAAGTCGGCGAAAAGCGCGTGCATTTCTGCCGGGCTCTTTAGGTACTGTTCCTCCGAATAGCGGGTCTCGCGCCGCTTGTCGGATAGCAGGCGGCCTTCGTGGATGCACACCCTGGCCTCGTGTGCGCGAAAGTCTTTACGCAGCAGGAAACGCACGTCATTGGTGGCCACGATGGGGCAGTGACTGCGCGCCGCCAGGTCCAGAGCCAAAGGCTCAAGCCGTGCATCCTGTTCGCGTAATGTCCGCTGGATTTCCATGTAAAAGCGGTCGGGGAAATCCCGCATCCAGCAGTCAAGCAGTTGCCGGGCACGATTCGGGTGATCATTGAGTATGGCTTGGGCAATGTCGCCATCATTGCCGCCGGACAGGGCAATCAAACCCTGGGCATGTTCTTGAACCCACTCACGACGCACATGCGGCGCACCCTGGTATTGCCCCTCCTGGTAACCGCGGGTCAGCAGCTGGCACAGGTTCAGGTAGCCTTCGCGGTTTTGGCACAACAGCACCAAGCGGGAAACCTGGCCCGGATCTTCGGCTGTGTTGAGCAACATATCGGCGCCGATAATCGGCTTGATTCCCGCTTGCTGGGCCGCCCGGTAAAACTTGACCAGCCCAAACAGATTCTGCTGGTCGGTAATCGCAATAGCCGGCATGCCCAATTCGCGCACTTTATTGACCAACGGCCCGATCCGAACTGTGCCATCCACCAGGGAATATTCGGTATGCAGGTGCAGATGGACAAAAGGATGGTGCATGAACTTGATGGGAATCTGCCTGGAGTGATTGCTGGATTCTACCCGCAAACTGCCAGGTATGTTTGCCGGGCAGAAGGATTAGCAGGGGTCAGTAGCAGGGGTCAGAGAACCATTTTCCAGAAAAATGGTTCTTGGGAAAAGGTTCTCTCAGAAAATGGTTCTCTGACCCCATTGAAATGTGGTAAATTGCGCGCCCCTGTAGTAATGAATTTGGGCGCGTAGCTCAGCGGTAGAGCACTGTGTTGACATCGCAGGGGTCACTGGTTCGATCCCAGTCGTGCCCACCATTTGATTAGTATGTGTTGCAGGCCGGGTTTATTAAGTCAGCTGGTTTAATAGAACCCGGTCCATTTTGTAAGGATTACGATACCGGTCCGCAAGGCGATTGAGGTGGGGCGCTTTGCGCCCATTTTTGTCCCGTATACGCCCCCGCGCGCTTAAATCTAACAGGAAGAATCATGCCGGTCATCACTTTACCGGACGGAAGCCAAAGGAAATTTGACAGCGCGACTTCGGTCATGGAGGTAGCTGCCGCCATCGGTCCCGGCCTGGCCAAGGCCACTCTCGCAGGAGAAGTGAACGGAGTACTGCGCGACGCAAGTTTTTGCATCGATGCAGATGCCACGGTGCGTATCATCACGGGAACGGATACAGCCGGACTCGAAATCATTCGCCATTCAACCGCTCACCTGTTGGCGCAGGCGGTCAAGAGGCTCTATCCCCAGGCGCAGGTGACTATTGGTCCCGTAATCGAAGACGGGTTCTACTACGATTTTTCTTACCCCCCCGGCTTTACCCCTGAAGACCTCGACCACATTGCCAACGAGATGCGCCGGATTGTCAGGGATAATCTGCCGGTTTCGCGGGAAGTCATGAGCCGTGGCGAGGCTGTGCAGTACTTTAGCCAACTGGGCGAAGCCTACAAGGCAGAAATCATTGAAGCCATTCCGGGGGACCAGGAGATCAGCCTGTACCGGCAGGGTGAATTTATCGATTTGTGTCGCGGACCACACGCTCCGGAAACGGGGCGCCTCGGCGAGTTCAGGCTGATGCGCCTGGCGGGCGCGTATTGGCGGGGCGATAGTAAGAATGAAATGCTGCAGCGCATTTATGGAACCGCCTGGGCTACGAAGAGAGACCTTGAGGCCTACCTGTTCCGGCTTGAGGAAGCTGAAAAGCGGGATCACCGGCGCCTGGGCAAACAACTGGGACTGTTTCATTTTCAGGAAGAAGCGCCCGGTATGGTGTTCTGGCATGACCACGGTTGGCGGATTTACACCGTAATTCAGTCCTACATGCGCGGATTGCTGCGAGAAAACGGCTACAAAGAAGTAAATACACCGCAAGTGGTGGATATATCCCTGTGGCAAAAGTCCGGGCATGCCGAAAAATTCATCCAGAATATGTTTGTCACCGAGTCCGAAAACCGCATGTATGCAGTAAAGCCGATGAATTGCCCCTGCCATGTGCAAATCTTCAACCAGGGCCTGGTCAGCTACCGCGACCTGCCATTGCGCTTTGCGGAATTCGGTTCCTGTCATCGTAATGAGCCCTCCGGAGCGCTGCATGGCCTGATGCGCGTGCGCGCTTTCACCCAGGACGATGCGCATATTTTTTGCACCGAGGAGCAGGTGCAGGCGGAATCAGCAGCATTCATCGCCTTGCTCTACCGGGTTTACCGTGATTTCGGCTTTACCGACGTGCTGGTCAAACTGTCCACGCGTCCAGCCAATCGGATTGGCGATGAAGCACAGTGGGACCGCGCCGAGAGTACATTGGCAGCGGCGCTGGATGGGGCAGGCATCGGATGGGAGGAAAATCCGGGGGAGGGCGCCTTTTACGGTCCCAAGATAGAGTTCTCACTGAAGGACACTATTGGCCGGATATGGCAATGCGGCACCTTGCAAATCGATTTTTTCATGCCGGAACGCCTGGGCGCCACCTATATCGATGATCAGAGCAGCAAGCAGGTGCCGGTGATGCTGCACCGGGCCATCCTTGGTTCATTGGAACGGTTTATTGGAATTCTCATAGAAAACTACGCGGGGGCCTTTCCTTGCTGGCTTGCCCCGGTGCAGGTCAAGGTCCTCAATATCAGCGAGAAGCAGAGCGATTACTGTAAATCTGTGAGCCAAGTGCTTAGAAATAAAGGCTTCCGGGTGGATTCAGACTTGAGAAACGAAAAGATCGGCTTTAAAATCCGCGAGCACACTATGGCCAAGGTTCCTTTTCTGCTGGTTATTGGCGACCGGGAAGTTGAAAGCCAGGAAGTGACTGTGCGTACTCGCGCAGGCGAAGATCTGGGGAACATGAACCTGCAGGATTTCATGACACACCTCGCCGGGGACATAGAACGGCGGGGACTGGTTGCAAACTAACGGGAGAATTTCACATCGCAAGCGGGAAAGAAACGAGACGTAACGACGAAATTACTGCGCCCCAGGTTCGGGTAATCGATGCCGAGGGTGAACAGGCCGGGATAATGACTATTGGGGCTGCGCTGAGTCTTGCCGAGTTGGGAGGCCTGGATCTGGTGGAAATTGCGCCGAACGGCGAGCCTCCGGTCTGTCGGATCATGGATTTCGGCAAATATCGGTTTGAGCAGCAGAAGAAAAATCAGTCTGCAAAGAAAAAACAAAAGCAGGTACAGATCAAGGAAGTAAAGTTCCGCCCCGGCACTGAAATTGCGGATTACCAGGTAAAAATGCGCAATGTGCGGCGTTTCCTGGAAGAAGGCGACAAGGTCAAGATCACTTTGCGCTTTCGTGGTCGCGAAATGGCTCACCAGGAACTGGGCACTGCCATGCTCAAGCGGGTAGAAGAAGATCTGGCCAGCGAAATCACCGTCGAGCAGTTCCCGCGTATCGAGGGGCGGCAGATGGTGATGATGATCAGTCCCAAAAAGACCTGATTTTTCAGTTACGGTTCCTTGCGGTGAGGAATTGAGGTAAACTGCGCGGTCCCCAGCGTAGGCTGTAGAGTAATGCCGGGACAAAAGAAGCGGTGCCAAGCAACAGCAAAAGTGTCACTCGCGTGACCGCTTGAGCAACGTGTCTTAATAAACAGCCCCAAATAAGGGGCCGAAGGAGTACCACCATGCCCAAGATGAAAACCAATCGGGGCGCGGCCAAGCGTTTCAAGAAAACCGCTTCCGGCGCATTCAAGCGCGGCCACGCCTTTCACAGTCATATCCTGACCAAAAAATCGCAGAAGCGTAAGCGCGGCTTGCGAGGCACAGCCATGGTTGATGCCTCAGACCACAAGTCCATCAAGCGCATGCTGCCCTACGTTTAAATTAGGAGATCAGGAAAATGGCAAGAGTAAAACGGGGCGTCACAGCTAGAGCCCGACACAAGAAAGTTCTGGATGAAGCCAAAGGTTATTACGGCGCCCGCCGCAAAGTGTACCGGGTTGCCAAGCAGGCAGTCATCAAGGCTGGTCAGTATGCGTACCGCGACCGTCGCCAGCGGAAGCGCCAGTTCCGCAGCCTGTGGATCGTGCGCATCAACGCCGCCGCGCGTGAGTTTGGTTTGTCTTACAGTCGCTTCATGGACGGCCTCAACCGGGCCGAGATACAAGTGGATCGCAAAGTATTGGCCGATCTTGCAGTACACGATCTGGCCGCGTTCGGAGTTCTGGCTGAAAAAGCCAAGGCCAGCTTGGGATAACGCTATAAAAGGTCCGGGCATTCACATACCCGGACACGTCCCGTTCGCTGCACTCATGAACCGGTTCGGGCTAGTTTGAGGGCAGGGTATGCTTCAGGGCGGTTGACCAAGTAAGGAAGGGCCTGTGCTCTTCCTTTTTTTTTCGGGAATCAGGCACATTGGATACAATCAAGGAAATTCAGCACCGCGCCCGCGCAGAAATTGCGGACTGCCAGGAATTACAGCGCCTGGACGAATTGCGGGTGGCGTATCTCGGCAAGAAGGGAGAGATCACGGCGCAGCTGAAAGCCCTTGCGCACCTCGATCCGGGGCAGAGGAAAGCATTCGGAGCTGCGGTCAACGTCGCACGCGATGACCTGACGCTGGCCATAGCCGATCGAAAACGGGTGCTGGAGGCGGAGGCGCTTGAGGCCCTGCTAATGAGCCAGAGAGTGGATGTAAGTCTGCCTGGCAGGGGTGAGCAACGTGGCGGATTGCACCCGGTCACGCGCGCCATGCAACGGGCGGTGGATATATTCTCGCGGCTGGGTTTTGACGTAGCCACCGGGCCGGAAATTGAACAGGATTATTACAACTTCGGGGCATTGAATTTCCCCGAGCATCATCCAGCGCGGGCCATGCACGACACGTTTTATTTCGGCGATGGGCGCTTGCTGAGAACGCATACATCACCTGTGCAAATACGCGTGATGGAGCAACAGGACCCACCCTATCGCATCATCGCGCCCGGTAAGGTTTACCGCAGCGATTCGGATCAGACACACACTCCCATGTTTCACCAGATCGAAGGCTTGCTGGTGGGTGAGGGCGTGAGCATGGCTGACCTAAAGGGCCTTTTGCACGCCTTCGTGAATGCGTTTTTCGAGCGTTCGCTGGCCATGCGCTTCCGCCCATCCTATTTTCCGTTCACCGAGCCTTCCGCTGAAGTAGATATCAGGTGGGAGAAAGGCGACGGCGCTGCGCCGGGCTGGTTGGAAATCCTTGGTTGCGGCATGGTTCACCCCAACGTGCTCAGGGCGTGTAACGTCGATCCGGAACGCTATTCCGGCTATGCCTTCGGCATGGGCGTTGAACGCATCGCGATGTTGCGTTACGGCGTGACCGATCTGCGCCATTTTTATGAAAATGATCTGCAGTTCCTGCGTCAGTTCCACTGATAAATCACCAGGCCACAGTTCAAAATGAAATTCAGTGCAAATTGGTTGAAACAATGGGTGAAGGTCGATCTGGACGCGGACCAATGGGCCGAACGACTGACTGCTGCTGGACTGGAAGTAGATTCCGTTGAGCCTGTGGCGGCAGCTTTCGACAATGTTGTCGTGGCGGAAATTGAAGCCTGCAACCGCCATCCCGACGCGGATAAGCTGTCAGTTTGCATGGTCAATGATGGATCTCCCGAGCGCTTGCAAATAGTCTGCGGGGCACCCAATGCACGAGCTGGTATACGAGTTCCCTTTGCCCGGGTTGGTGCCCGGATCGGGGCAGATTTTCACATCAAAAAAGCCAGGCTCAGGGGTGTCGAATCAGCAGGCATGCTGTGCTCGGCTCGAGAGCTGGGCTTGTCAGACGATCATTCAGGCTTGATGGAATTGCCTGCTGATGCTCCGCTGGGCGAAGATTTTCGTTCGTGGCTGGCGCTGGACGATTTCAGCATAGAAATTGACCTCACGCCAAACCGCGCCGATTGCCTGTCTATTCGGGGCCTGGCACGCGATGTTGCAGCGAATTGTGCTGCTGAATTCCAGGATAGAGCCGTGCCGCCAGTTGCGGCCGGGAGTGGCGAAAGTCTCCCCGTTCACCTGCTTGCTGGCGAAGATTGCCCGCGTTACGCGGCCCGGATCATCCGCGGCATTGATGCCACTGCGAAAACCCCGTTGTGGATGACGGAAGCCCTGCGCCGTTGCGGGTCTCGCAGCATCAACCCGGTGGTCGATATCACTAATTTCGTTTTGCTGGAATTGGGCCAACCCATGCATGCGTTTGATCTCGATCGCCTGGACCGGGAGATCGTAGTGCGTCGCGGCCGCACAGGCGAAGTGCTGCAATTGCTTAACGGCGCCGATGTAGAACTGGACGAGAGTGTGCTGGCTATTTGCGATGGCGCAGGACCCGTGGCGCTGGCCGGCATCATGGGTGGGGCGGCAAGTGCAGTGAGCGGCACTACGACCAATGTGCTACTGGAAAGCGCCTGGTTCAAACCCGCTACCATCATGGGAAAAGCACGAGCGTATGGTCTGCATACGGATGCTTCGCATCGCTATGAAAGGGGTGTTGATCCCCTGGGTCAGGTCCGCGCCATTGAACGCGCTACGGCACTGATGCTGGAAATTTGTGGCGGCGTTCCCGGTCCGGTGCTGCTGCAAGAAGACGCGCAATGGCAACATGTACAGCATCCCATCCGTTTGCGTCATGATCGCCTCAATCGCATAGTGGGCCTTGATTTTGAGCGCCAGCAGGTAGAGGACATCCTGACGCGCCTGGGCATGGAACTCACTTTTTCTGACGGTAGTTGGACGGTTAAGGCTCCCGCGGCGCGGATGGATATTGCCATTGAAGAAGACCTGATCGAGGAAGTTGCCCGTATTTATGGTTATGACCGCATTCCGGAAAAGCCTCCTGGCGGACAGCTTGCCGTGGGAAGCGCCGCCAGCCACGCAGTGAGCACCATGCTCATGCGCCAAAGCCTGTGTGCGGCAGGCTACCAGGAAGCCATCAACTACAGTTTCGTGGATCGCCGTATGCTGGAAGCAGTTCACCAGGCTGATACCGCCCTGCCGCTGGCCAATCCTTTGTCCGCTGAAATGGACGTCATGCGCACGACCTTGTTGCCGGGGCTGTTGACCAGCCTCGCATACAACCTGCGACGCCAGCAGACCAGGGTGAGGCTGTTCGAAATCGGTCTGGCCTATATTCAACAGGACACCCTGCACGAGATTCCCCGCATATGCGGAGTTGCCACCGGACCTGCCCGGCCGGAGCAGTGGGCTCAGCCCGCTCGTAAACTGGACTACTTTGACATCAGGGGTGATGTTGAACGCCTGGTTGCTTTGCGGGGCAAAACAAAGTTGTCCTTCACTCCATTCAATGGCTCCTGGGCGCATCCCGGTGCGAGTGCACTGGTCGCCGTGGACAGCAAGCCGATCGGGTGGTGTGGCGCCGTCCACCCCGCAGTGCTCAAAGCACTGGATATTGAAGGTGAAGTATTTGCTTTCGAGCTCGATCTCGAACTACTGCAGCAACGCAAAATCCCGCATGCGGGTCCTGTTTCGCGATTTCCTTCAGTTCGCCGCGACATTGCCGTGTGGGTACCCAAAGAGGTTTCATTTGCAGAAATCGAAAACGTTGTGCAGGGCGTGGCGGCAGATTTGTTACAGAATTTGGTGGTATTTGATGTTTATCATGACGAAATACTCAAAAAAGGGTATAAAAGCATCGCTATAGGCTTGATTTTGCAGAACGTTTCCAGCACTCTAGTAGATGAACTCGTGGACCCCGTGATTCATCAGGCCATTGCGGCGTTGGAGCACCGTTTGGGTGCTCATTTAAGAGGTTGAACATGTCATTAACCAAGGCAGATATTGCAGACCGCCTGTTTGAAGTAGTAGGTTTGAACAAAAGGGAAGCTAAGGAATTTGTGGATGCATATTTCGAGGCTATAAGGGAAGCGCTTGAAAGGGGCGAGAACGTCAAGCTTTCGGGTTTTGGTAACTTTCAATTGCGAGTGAAAAACCAAAGGCCGGGCAGGAACCCCAAGACGGGGGAAGAAATTCCAATTTCGGCACGACGTGTCGTGACGTTCCGTCCAGGCCAGAAACTTCGTGCAAGGGTGGAAGCCTATGTTAGACCCGGGAATTGATCGCGAACTTCCGCCGATTCCGGCGAAACGATATTTCACTATCGGAGAAGTCAGTGATCTGTGTGGAGTAAAGCCGCACGTCTTGCGTTATTGGGAACAGGAATTTGAGCAGCTCAAGCCGGTAAAGCGCCGCGGTAACAGGCGTTACTACCAGCGTGGCGATGTAATGATGATCCGCCAGATTCGCAGCCTGCTGTATGAGCAAGGTTACACAATCGGTGGCGCACGGCAGATGCTTGAAGGTGATGAAGCGCGTGACGATGTCAACCGCAGCCACCAAATCATCCGCCAGGTGCGGATGGAACTGGAAGAAATACTACAGGTCTTGAAACGGTAACCCGGGTTTTGCAGCGTTAAACTGGCTGCCCCTCCTTTCATTAGCGCTCAATAGCTTTCACCGCGACGGCGCATTTGTTAACATGCCCCGCCCGCTCATGGGTTCCCAATTTGATTTTCCAAGTTTGAACGTGTCGGGGCGTAGCGCAGCCTGGTAGCGCACCACAATGGGGTTGTGGGGGTCGGGAGTTCGAATCTCCCCGCCCCGACCAGTTGGTAAGGCGACGGCAAAGGCGCCTTTTTCCAAAAATGCAGGTTAATTCAGGGTAATATGCAAACTGAATTGGCCGGTGACGTTCTTTTCAAGGATAATCAAGCCTCTGGTGTGATCGAATTGCACAGGGTCTGGTCTGATGACTATGGATAAGGCAAGTCAGACGTGGGGTATGAGATGAGCAAGACCGACAACTTATTGCGGGACATGCCCGACATCGCCAATGATGCCAGCCCTGAGATTGCTGGCACCCTGGCATGGGTGGGCATGAATGAAATAGAAATGCCCGTGCGCATTGAAGACGATGCAGGCGGAGTGATCCAGTCTTCTGCATTGGTTACCGCCTACGTCAATTTGAATAATGCTGAAGCGCGTGGCATTCATATGTCCCGGCTCTATCTCCACCTCGACCAGGCTTTCTCCCAGCGTCTACTGAACCCCTGCACCCTGCGGCAATTACTGCGGGCGTTTCTCGAGTCCCACGAGGGCTTGAGCGACCGGGCGCTGATCCGGGTTGACTTCGACTACGTTACCCGCCGACCAGCCCTGGCAAGCGACAATGAAGGCTGGCGACGTTACCCCATATCAATGATTGCGATACTGGAGGAAGGCGAATTCAGCCTCGAGATGGGCCTGGAAGTCCTTTACTCCAGTACCTGTCCGTGTTCTGCCGCCTTGGCCCGGCAGTTGATCCAGGAAAAGTTTCGCAATGATTTCCTTGGCCAGCAGCGGGTAGACATGCACCAGGTTTATGCATGGCTCGGTAGTGAAGAAGGAATTCTCGCAACCCCGCACAGCCAGCGCAGCGCAGCAGAAATCCGTGTCCGTCTCACGCCCAGTTTCGAAATGTTTCCAATCATCGAATTGATCGATGCCATTGAGGGAGCATTAAAAACTCCGGTGCAGGCTACGGTGAAACGTGAAGACGAACAGGCATTTGCACTGTTGAATGGGCGCAACCTGATGTTCTGTGAAGATGCCGGTCGGCGCATTCAGACCGCTCTTGGAAAAGATGAGCGCATTCTGGATTTCTGGGCCCGGTGTACGCACTATGAAAGCCTGCATCCGCACAATGCAGTTTCCGTGGTGACCAAGGGCATTGAGGGAGGGTATGTTGCCGGTGCTGGCGCTCCGGTTCGTCTTGGGCATTCCGGGAAGTAGGCACCGGCCATTTTGTTTATTGCATCCCGGCTCGCTTGTTTAGCTCAGGGCTGGGGCACATTTACCATCAGCAGTTGCGGATCAACACGCCGGTCCAGCCAGTTCATACGCCAGTCGAGGTGTGGCCCTGAGGCACGCCCGGTGGATCCCACCAGAGCTATCAAGTCTCCCTGGCGAACGTCAGCACCTGTTTCCACCAGAATCTTGCTCAGATGCAGGAATGTGGATGAAAGCCCCTGGCCGTGATCGAGAATCAAGGTGCCTCCGGAGAAATACATACCCGAGTGGACCAGCGTAATCACGCCATCTGCCGGGGCAAATACCGGGCTACCCGCTGCAGCAGCAATGTCCAGTCCGTAATGCGGTCGCCCTGGCTCACCGTTGAGGATGCGCTGGCTTCCGTAGACACCGCTGATGCGTCCGCTGGCGGGCCAGGCAAAGCCGTTTAGATAGTAGGCCCGGGCATCACGTCGCGAACGGGCGGAATTTACCATTTCCGCTTCGTCGCGGATGCGCTGCGCAGCATCTGGGTCAGGATGAACGGTCTCCGGGGGCAAGCCATCCACGCGTTCAATTTGAAATTCCCGCGGCACGATGTCCAGTTGGATTACTTCGTCCGCCTGGTCGGGGGCAGACACCGTTAGCACGCGTTGGCCGGTTTCATCGCGATCAAAGCCGATCACGAAATTCCCCTGAGCAGACACGATCAACTCCTTGCCATCAAGACGCACGTGGCTGCCCGGATCCGCTTTACCGAAAATCAGTCCTCCCTGTACGGACTCACCCTGCAGGCTCAGATCCGCCTCCAGCGAGCCTGCCCACAGGCAGGTGACGAGGATTTGGATTGCAAGACTGCGGGAACTGCAGGTAAACCGGGAGTTGCTCACGTCTCAGGGACGAATGCTGATCGACTGCCCCAGCTGGAGGGTGGTATCCGTGCCAAGGTCATTCCAAACCTTCAGGTCATTGACGCGCACCTTGTACTTGCGTGCAATGCTCCACAATGAGTCACCCTGTTGGACTGTGTGATCTATGCTGCCGGTAACAGCAGTTTTCTCTGCAGGTGTATAGAACACAACAAGCTCAGTCCCGACGCTAAGCCGGCGGGGATCACTGATGTTGTTCCAGCGCTGCAGTTCTTCAACAGACACACGATAGTGGCTGGCAATCACCGATAGATTTTCGCCGGATTTGACGCGGTGAGTAAGTCGGTCCGCGGCAATGAGGCCCGACTGCAACTGCTGCAACTGGCTCGCTGCAGCAGCATAGTGCGGATCTATCAAAAGCTGCTCGTCGCGGGGCAAGCGCAATTTCTGCCCCGGTTGAATGGTGTTACTGCTCAAATCGTTGGCATTGAGTAACACGGATACGGGAACATGGTGGCGTTGCGCAAGGGTGGAAAGGGTGTCGCCCCGTTCCACGACGACGTGGTCCCATCTCATCAGGGAAGCAGTATCCATTTCGGCCAACCGGGTTTGGAGCAGGGCTGCGTTCTGCAGGGGCAAAACGACCCGGTACGGGCCGTCTGGCGAGGTCGCCCAGCGGTTGAATCCCGGGTTCAAGGTGAATAACACATCAATCGGTACTTCGCTGATTTGCGAGATCAGCACGAGGTCGGTTTGCTGCCCAAGATCGACCGCGGCAATTACCGGTTCATCCGGTGTTGCCGGGATTTTGAAATCATACTTGGCAGGATTTTTGAACAGGCAGGCAAGCCCAAGTAATTTTGGGACATAGCCCTGCGTTTCCTTCGCCAGGGAAAGGTCCCAGAAGTCGGCTGGTTTTCCTGCTGAAACTCTGCGCTCGACCTGTCGCCTGATGCCCCCTTCTCCGGCATTGTAGCCGGCCAGTGCGAGCAGCCAATTACCATCGAACATGTCACTCATGTAGGACAGATAATCCAGCGCCGCGACTGTGGATGACCATACATCCCGGCGCCCGTCATACCACCAGTTTTGCTTCAGACCGTAACGCCTGCCGGTTTCACTGATGAATTGCCAGGCACCCAGGGCCTGTCCCCGGGAGTAAGCAAAGGGGTCGTAAGCCGATTCCACAATGGGTAACAGTGCCAGTTCCCCAGGCATGTCACGCTTTTCCAGTTCCTGCGCTATGTAATAAATCCATGGCTGGGCGCGCTTGAAAATTCGCTCCATGTACTCTGGCTGGCTGGCATACCAGCTGGCCCACTGCAAACTGGTTTCATGCAGGGCACAGTCGGGCAGGTCGAATCGGTCAACAAGGCGCGCCCACACGTCAGGGTACTGCTGTGGGCCTTCGATCCAGCGCGGCACGAACAGGTGCTCATCCACGGCCGCAGTGGATGGAGGAGTATTGACAATAATGGGGGTGGGGAGTGGCGCGTTCCGGGCTTGGTTATGCGGCTGACTGACGGTTGTAGCACAACCTGCCAGCAACAATGCGACCGATAAAGCCAGTAAGCGAAAGGGCACCGTAGCTCCTTGAATTCATGTTTCGCCCGTTATTATGCTGTTAGAAGGGCTGGGGTCAACCTTTTTGTGCTTACCAGTGGTCTTTCCAGTGGCGAATTACAGCCAGGGTAGCAGCGCCGGGAGTGGCTGATGGATCGCGTAACCGGGCTGCACTGACGACCGAATCCTCGTGGCTGCGCAAAAACGGATTTACCTCCAGCTCTTCTTCCAGAATGCCCGGAAGGGAGCATTCTCCCCGCTCCCGCAGCTGTGTAACCAGCGCGGCTTTTCTCTGTAGTACCCGGTTATCCGGTTCAACGGCCAGGGCAAACTCGCAATTGGCACGCGTGTACTCATGGCCGCAATACACCCTGGTAGCCGGAGGCAAAGCGGCCAGTTTGTCCAGCGACGACTGCATTTGTTCTGCGGTCCCTTCAAACAACCTGCCACAACCCACGCTGAAAAGTGTGTCGCCGCAAAACAGGCTGCCATGGCCCCAGAAAGCGATATGGCTGCTGGTGTGACCCGGTACTTCCAGGACTGCGAATTCCAGCGCCAATTCCGGCAGGCGGGCAGTCTCGCCTTCATGCATAGTCTGGGTCACGCCCTTGATGCGCGGGTCATGGGGTCCAAATACAAGCGCAGCTGAATGCGCCAGCAATTCCTGCAAGCCGCCAATGTGGTCAGGGTGGTGGTGAGTGAGGAGGATATAGCGCAGGTCCAGCCCGTCCCGTCGCAGGACTTCCAGCACCGGTCCTGCCTCCCCCGGGTCAACCACTGCACATTTGGCTCCCGCCGCGCGAATCAGCCAGATATAATTGTCGGTAAATGCGGAAATGGCGGTCACATTGATCAGGGGCATAAGTCCACAGGTCTCCAGGTTCGGTTCAGCCCGATACGGGCTGTGTGCGGGCAATTCTAGCAAATCTGCGGGGGTGGCCGGCCTGATTGCAGCATGTGCCGTTGCCAGCAAGCAGCCAGGGAAGCAAGTGGAGCAACTGTCGCACCTGGGAATCGCAGGAACGATGCTGCGCGCTGCAACTGCACATGCCGGCAGGGGCAACGTGCTCATGATCAATCCACCCGGGGTGATATTTCCAGAATGTCCCGGCCTGCACCGCGATGAGCACTCTTTTGGACTTGCGCTCGATCTCCGCCTCGGTCCCGCGCAACTGGCAGTAAATACACAAGCCCAGGTGGAATGCTCAAGTGCTGCATTGCCATTTCAAAACGAGGTGTTTCGAGTGGTCATGTTGTCGCTGGTCATCGAGAATGGGGCTGAACCCGAACTGGGCGAAGCGTGCAGGGTCCTGATGCCCGGGGGTGAATTGTTTCTTGTTGGCATCAATCGACGCAGCTGGAGTGGATTGGGTGCGCGCAAGCAGGCAGGGGTAGTGCGCATGTCGCTGTTGCGCGTAGTGGACCGCCTCAACGACCTGGACATGGCGATTGAGCACATCACCGGAATTGGCCTGATGGGGCAGGTCTTGCCAAAAATGGAGTCCAACCGGCTTTCGGCCGTGTGCTTGCCATTTGCCGACCTGGTACTGATTCGTGCCAGGCACCGCGCGCGTCCGGGCATGACGAGGCTGCCGCTAAAAGAATATGCGGCAGGCGTAATACCCACTGCCATTAGCTAAGGAAATTCTGATTTATTCGGGGTTTCCGCGGTACAGGGATGTGCCGCCATTTTCAATTATTGCAAATCATTGAAAATGAAGCCAAACAAAAATCGCACTTTTTGCTTGGCGTGCTCTGATCATTCATGAATGAATTATTCAGAGCTTCCCTAAGTTTGACAGGACCAGGAAGCCAACGGCATGGAAAAAAGTGAGAAGGTGCACATCTACACTGATGGAGCATGCAGTGGCAATCCTGGCCCCGGGGGTTGGGGCAGCGTGCTGTTGTTTAATGGCCACCGCCGTGAGCTGTCGGGCGGCGAAAAAGCTACCACCAACAACCGCATGGAGATGCAGGCAGTCATCGGAGCAATGGAGGCCCTGAAAAGGCCCTGCCAGGTGACAATCTTTACGGATTCCGTCTATGTCATGAAGGGTATGTTGGAATGGCTGCCCCAGTGGAAAAAACGGAACTGGCGGACGGCCAGCAAGGAACCGGTAAAGAATGTAGAGTTGTGGCAACGCCTGGAACAGGTCCTCACTCCGCATGCAGTGACCTGGCACTGGGTAAAAGGCCATAGCGGCGTACCGGAAAATGAACGCGCAGATGAACTCGCGCGGATGGCCATACCGCGCTGATCAGGAAAAATCCGCATGAGAAGAGTTGTACTCGATACCGAAACCACCGGGCTGGAACCAGCCGCAGGGCACCGCGTGATTGAAATCGGCGCGGTAGAGCTGGTAGATCGCCGTCTCAGCGGAAAACATTTTCACAGCTACCTGAATCCGCAGCGCGACATCGAAGACGGAGCGCTTGAGGTGCACGGCATTACGCGCGAATTCCTGCTGGACAAGCCCCTGTTTGCGGACGTTGCAGCCGACTTCCTGGAATTTATCGACGGCGCGGAATTGATCATACACAACGCCCCGTTTGACCTGGGATTCCTCAACATGGAGTTGGCGTTGTTGCCCGAATGCCCCGGCACCGTCAGCAATTTCTGCACGGTACTCGACACGCTTGAACTGGCGCGGGATCTTCATCCGGGGCAGCGCAATAATCTGGATGCCTTGTGCAAGCGTTACGAGATCGATAACAGCAGCCGTGTTCTGCACGGCGCTCTGTTGGATGCCGAGATTCTTGCGGATGTTTACCTGGCCATGACGGGAGGTCAGACCAACCTCGGTCTCAGTTTTCAGCCGGCGAGCGCGCAAGGGCAGTCCAGCACGTCAGTTGACATCACCACCCGTCCACCGTTCCTTGTAATGCACCCCAGCGAACAGGAGTTAAGCCTGCATGCTTCGCGCCTGGCCGCCATACAGAAGGAATCCCGCCAGTGCCTGTGGCTGGAGCAGGAAGGGCACAGCGCCTGAGCGCGGGCAGGCCAGACGTTCACTGACCAACTGCGCAACCAGCAGCGGGTGCTCGCGCGTATCCATCCAGATCAGTGTTTGATAGTAGCGCTGGATACTCTCCACAAAGGCCTTGGCTTCGAAACCACGTGCATACCCATGGCGCGTTTGGGAATACCATTTTTCCTGGCTGAGTAATCCGAGAACTGAACTCACATCAGACCAGCTGTCCGGGTCAAGACCCTTTTGATCAGCTAGTTTGCGCGCATCATGCAGGTGGCCCAGGCCCATGTTGTATGCCGCCAGGGCCATCCAGGTCCGATCGGGTTCACGGATGTCCCCTGGCAGGCGGGCGCGCAGGCGCACAATATAGCGGGCGCCGCCGTCAATGCTCTGTTCGGGGTCGAGCCGGTCCACCACGCCCAACTGGTTTGCTGTTTGTTCGGTCAGCATCATGATGCCGCGAACGCCGGTGGCTGAAGAGGCCAGGGGATCCCAATTCGACTCCTGGTAACCGACTGCAGCCAGCAGGCGCCAGTCAACTGCATAGGTCGTGCCGGCTTCGCGAAACACATCGATCAGTTGCGGCAGTAATTCCCTGGCCCGGTGCAGGAAGGTAAACATGTCCACTTCGCCCAGTTGCTCGTCCTGCGGATCGAACTGGTTCAGCACAGTGGCGATGCGGCGGTCCACGCTGGCTTGCAGCATGAAAGCACGGGCCTGCTCCGCGAGGCTGTCGTCCTGCCCGGGCGGGAAAGCCCAGGCATGCGACATATGTTCCTCGACGACAAACGCCGTGTCGACACCTGGGTAGAACACCCGGTTGATGGAAAAGATGTTTGAGTCCACCAGCGTCACATCAATAACTGCATCGGCTACCGCAAGCAACAGGTCCTCGATCGAGGCATCAGCGGTGGACTCCCAGCGCAGGTTGGGATACTCCAGTTGTGCAGCTTGCAAGCTTTCTTCATAACTCGATCCGGACAACACCCGGACGTTCAGGCCAACCAGATCTCCCATGTTGGCCGGCTTGGGCCTGCCGCGCTGGGTTACGGCCAGAATCTGTGTGTCCAGGTAGTCCGGTCCAAAATTGAATGATTTTTCACGCGCCGACGAACGGGTGAAATTGGCAGCAATCAACTCGCCTTTACCGTCATTGAGCATACCTTTGAGGTCGTCGAATGCACCGGCAACCTTCACTTCCAACACCACGCCGAGATAACGGCTGAACATCTGCACCAGTTCATACTCCGGGCCGGTCGGCCCATTCGCGCCCAGGTAGTAGCTGCTGGCACCGTTGCGTGTGAGCAGCGTCATGCTGCCGCGCTCCTGCACCTGCCTCAACTGGCTCGGATGATCTTCACCGGAATATAGAAATATCAGCGACAGGGCGCCGAGCACGGCATACCGGGCGGATCTGCGAAAAGGATGCCGTGTGGGCCGGTGCACGGATAAGGTACTTGTGAGTTCAGCTTTGAACAGCGGCTTGAAGAGGATAAAACGCGCAGGTCTGGGGCAAGATGCGTGTCTGCCTGTGCGGGTTGCTCATCTGCATACCTCTCCCCGTTTTCAAGCGGTTAGATTCACTCCGGCGAAAGCATAGTCCTACACGGGCCGATAAGCCAACCCGGACGGTCGACATTCGGAAGTGGAACATCTGCTAAAATTCCGCCTCTTTTGCATTTGCACCCATGGAGCGGCCGTGACTGTCAGAACCCGATTTGCACCCAGCCCCACCGGCTTCCTTCACGTCGGGGGCGCCCGCACTGCCTTGTTTTCCTATTTGCAGGCCAGGGCCAACCGCGGAGTGTTCATTTTACGCATCGAGGATACGGACCTCGAGCGATCGACTCCGGAATCCGTCCAGGCGATCCTCGATGGCATGAATTGGTTGGGCCTGGAATTCGATGAAGGCCCGTTTTACCAGACGCACCGGTTTCCGCGTTATGCCGAAGTTACGCAACAGTTGCTGGCCGAGGGCAAAGCCTATCATTGCTATTGCAGCAAAGAGCGCACTGAAAGCGTGCGTGAAGAGCAGATGAAACGGGGTCTCAAACCTCGTTATGACGGGCTCTGTCGCGATCGGGCTGACGTTCCCGCTGACATCAAGCCGGTCGTGCGCTTTCGTAATCCGCTCAGCGGCGATGTGGTTTTTAACGACCGGGTGCGGGGCGCGATCAGTATCTCGAACGAAGAGTTGGATGATCTTGTTATTGCACGGCCTGACGGTTCTCCTACCTACAACTTTACCGTCGTGGTGGATGATATCGACATGGCAGTTTCGCTGGTCATCCGTGGCGATGATCACATCAACAATACCCCCAGGCAGATCAATATTTACCGTGCCCTTGGCGCTGAGCTGCCGGACTTTGCCCACGTGCCAATGATCCTGGGTGATGACGGCGCCCGTTTATCCAAGCGACACGGGGCAGTGGGAGTCATGCAGTACCGGGACGACGGGTATTTACCGCAGGCTTTGCTTAACTATCTCGTGCGGCTGGGCTGGTCACATGGCGACCAGGAAATATTCAGCCTGGATGAGATGAAGGCTTTGTTCAGCATTGACGATGTCAACCGCAAGGCATCTGCGTTTAACACCGAAAAACTCGACTGGCTCAACCAACACTATATGCGTACCTTGCCGGCAGACGAGGTTGCCGGTCACTTGTTGTGGCATTTCACGCAAGCGGGCCTTGACCCGGCTCAGGGTCCGGCACTGAATAATCTTGTCGCAGTCCAGGCAGACCGGGTCAAGACCCTGCGCGAGATGACTGAAGTCAGCCGCGTGTATTATGCAGACTTCGGGGAATTGGATGCCGGTGCAGCTAAGAAGCACCTGAGGCTGGTTGCAGAGCCCGCTTTGAGGGCCATTGCCGGGCGCCTTGCCGGCATTGGAGTTTGGGAGGCGGAACAGCTGGAAAAAGCCGTTAACGAGGTTGCCGCGGAACTCGGGGTCAACATGGGCAAGATAGCGCAGCCTTTGCGCGTAGCGCTGGTGGGGACGGGGGTTTCGCCGTCCATTGACAAAACCTTGTGGTTGGTCGGGCGCGAGCGCAGCCTGCATCGTATTGAACGCGCACTCGAATACATCGGAAACCGTGCCCCCGAAGCATAAAGTACACGTCTCCCAGGCAGGTGCAGGAGTGAGCTGAAGCATGTCCAAAGTCGAGCGTTTGTACCACCTGCACAACATCCTGCAACAACGCCGGACTCCCATTTCGCGGCAGGAACTGATGGAGCGCCTGGAGTGCTCCCAGGCGACCCTGTACCGGCTGGTTACCGAGCTGCGAGATTTTCTCGGTGCGCCCATAGAACAGCACCCGGAATCGCGCGGTTTTTACTACGACCGCAGTCTGCAGCAACCATTTGACTTGCCCGGCATCTGGATCAGCCCCGCGGAGTTACAGGCACTGCTCAGTGCCCGGCAGGTACTGTCCAATGTTCAGCCGGGCTTGCTCGAAGGCGAACTGGAGTCCCTGCAGGGACGCATCAGTGCGCTGTTGCGGCAGAAGGGCGTTGAAGCAGACAGCGGCGAGTCACGTATACAAATTCAACATGTGGCGGGGCGCGCAGTTCCAGTGCGCATGTTTCAGGACGTGTTGGGAACCCTGGTACAGCGCAGTCGATTACACATCCGCTACCATGGTCGCCGTCGCGATGAGGTCTCAGAACGCACTGTATCCCCGCAGCGCCTCACGCAATACCGCAATTCCTGGTACCTGGATGCCTGGTGTCACCAGGCGGAAGGTTTGCGCAGTTTTGCACTTGAGCGCATCCGTGAGCAGCACGTCGTCAATGAATGCGCAAAAGAAGTCAGCGAAGCAGAACTGGCGGCGCATTTTGACCGGTCCTACGGGATTTTTTCGGGCCCCGGGGAACATAGTGCTGAACTGCGATTTACTCCGGAAATGTCGCGCTGGGTGTCCGAGGAAATATGGCATCCGGAACAAAAGGGAGTGTTCGACAAAAGCGGGAGCTGGGTACTCAAGGTTCCCTTCAGCAGTGCACGTGAATTGGTTATGGACATTATGCGTTACGGTCCGGAAGTGGAAGTGATTGCGCCGGATTTTCTGCGCACACTGGTTGCTGAATCCGCCCGGCAAACGGCCGCACGGTACCCGTAAGTCAAGCGCCCGAACGGTTCGCTGCAGGCTCAAACCCGCCAATCAATTCCTTCGATCCCCGGCGTTCTCATGCTTTGAGAAGCCAGCATGTTCTCCTGTGCCTGGATCAAAGGAGAACCGCTCATGTTTCAGACCGTATTGATGTTTCTTGCAGCACCGCAAAATATGTCCGGGTCCGCATCCCGTTCCGGCAAATTTTCTCAGCGCATGGCGACTGCCACCAAACCCGCATTGGCACACAGTGGAGTTCAAAGCTCTGGTGAATACAACGCTACAGACCGGGTCAGCTGGCTCGCGGTAGTCGGTAATGCGCTGGGCTTTTTTGTGCTGATCGCCGGGCTTTGGCTGGTCTTGCGCCTGGCCGAAACCCTGCTCGTCTGAAGGGCTGGTATTGCGCGGAAGAGGTAGCAGTTTGCCGGCGCCTGCATGACCTGCCTGGGGTGTTTGACGCTCGCGGGCATTGCAGAGAATGCCCGGCAAAATGCCGGGCATTCGGGGTACACTTCTCAGGCGGCTACAGCTTCGCTGATTGCGGCTCGAACTGGCCCGTTAAGCAGAGCGCTACGGGTTGCATTCACGATGAGTTCCACCTCGTCGGACGTGATGCCAAAGTAAGGCGTAAATCGCAAGGAGCTCTGGCCGCCGTGAATCACATTGCAGCCGTTCATACGCAGATATTCTTCGGTCGATTCGCTGCCATAACATTTGTACAGCCGGCTATTGAGTTCCAGGCTGAACAGCAAGCCCGTGCCTTGCACGCCGGTAATGCGGTCGCCGAGTTCGCGTTGCAGATCGCGGAAGCGGTCGAGAAACTCCTGGCCGCGCTCACGGATATTCCGACGCAACGCCGGAGTAACGCCGTGCAACACCGCGCACGCAACGTCCATGGCGCGCGGATTGGTTGTCATGGTGTTGCCGTATATACCCTTGCGGTACAGCGCTGCCACTTCTTCGCTTAGGCCCAGCACGGAAAGAGGGTATTGACCGGCATTGAGCGATTTGGAGTACACCTCCATATCCGGAGCTTCCGCGTCCTGGAATCCCGGGTAGTCACAAATGGACAATACCCCGTGGGCGCGCAGTCCTGCCTGGATCGAATCCACAACCATCAGCGCTCCGTGCGCGCGCGTGAGCTCTCGCACCGTGTCATAAAACTCACGGCTTATCGACATGCCGGGGTTACCTTCACCCATCACCGGCTCGAAGAAAAAGCCTTCGATGAACACATTGTTACCGTCGGCCCATTGGAAAATCTGCTTCAGTTGTTCAATATCATTGGGCTCGACCGTGATCAGCCGGTCATTGTCACGGAAGCTGGCCAGGTGCCGGGTATAGGTGGCGCGGCTGGAGTCGGAAAACTGGGCCGGCCTGTCCGTGCGGCCATGAAAACCGCCGCGCAGGCTGGCGACGCGAATCTGTTTACTGGCATGGCGCCCGCCCGGGTCGGTCATGGTTTTCGCATTGATATCGGAGATTCTAGCGGCCAGGCTCACAGCTTCGGAACCGCTATTGAGACAGAGGAAACGGTCCATCGGGCATGGACCACTTCTGCTGTGGCCAATTTCCCGGCGCAAGGCTTCGAATAGGCGTTTCTGGCTGATGTTGGGAGTCATCACGTTGGCCATCACCTGCTTGCGGTCCATGGCTTCCAGCACGGACTCCGGCGCGTGCCCGAATCCCAGCATGCCGTAGCCCGCTGAATCATGCACAACAGCACCCTTGAGAGTGACCACCCACGGACCACGTGCAGTTAGAGCGACATAGGGATTGACCGCATCCTCGGGATAAAAATTAACGAAACCCGCCTGGATTTCCGTAATTTGCGCACTCTCATCCATGGCCAGCAGGTCCGGTTCTTCCTCACGTAACCTGTTGAACTCTTCAACTGCAGCCTGGACTGCCTCTGGCAGGCGACTGTCCATGCGGGCAAAGCGCAACAGGACCTCATCTGGCAAGCCGGTGGTTAATGCAGAACCGCCAAACTGGCGCAAAATTGCCAGTTGTTCAAGCATGGACGGATTTGGGGGCAAATGATTGGCGCCCATGGAAATACTCCTATTCAAAATTACCGCCAGGGGTTTTGCAGCGGGGACCTGTTGTTCGAGAGCTGCAGAATATCACAGCGGGCGTATGGCCGGTATCTGAGGGCCCCTACTCGGGGCGTTGCTGCAAGGCCCAGGCGATGTGCTCCTGCACTAACTCTGAACTGTCGCCAAGGCGTGACTGCAGTGCCTGCACGATGCGCCTGCTCACTGGGGTATTGGACGGAGCGCTGGCCAGGGCGTTGCCAAGGGCTACGGCTATGTTGCGTAGCCAGATGCCATGTCCAATGCGCCGAATTGCGCTGCCTTCAGTGCGCTCCAGAAACTCTGGTTCGGTCCAGCCAAAGAGGTCAATAAGGTCCGCAGCATCAAGGCCGTTGCGCGGCCGGAAATCATCTTCCTGGCTGTGTTGGGCAAAGCGATTCCATGGGCACACTGCCTGGCAGTCGTCACAACCGAAAATCCGGTTTCCGATTAAAGGCCGCAGTTCCAGCGGAACGGCTGTGCGCAACTCTATGGTCAGGTAGGAGATGCATCGCCGTGCATCAACCTGGTACGGTCCCACGATAGCGCCGGTAGGACAAAAATCCATGCAGCGCGTGCAATTGCCACAATAATTTTCCCCTGCACTGTCTTTTGGTAAAGGCAGGTCAGTGTAGATTTCTCCCAGGAAAAACCAGCTCCCGGCATCGCGATTCAACAGGTTACTGTGCTTGCCAATCCAGCCCAGGCCGGCTTTTTCCGCCAATGCTTTTTCCAGTACGGGTCCTGAATCTACGTAGACCCGGTAGCCAAATGCGCCAATTTCCAGCTCGATCCGCGTAGCCAGTTGCTGCAGTCGCCGGCGCAGCAGTTTGTGGTAATCGCGGCCGAGCGCATAGCGTGAAATCAGCGCAAGCTGTGGTTGCTGCATAAGGGCGCGCGCCGGAACTGCTTCTTCCGCCAGGTAATCCATGCGCGCCGAAATGACCGTCAATGTGCCGGGTCGCAATTCCGCGGGGCGGCTGCGCCGCGTTCCGTGCCTGCGCATATACGCCATGTCACCGTGAAAACCGCGATCCAGCCAATGACTCAGAAGCTCTTCATGTTTCGCCAGGTCTGTGTCGGTGATACCAAGTTGCTGAAAGCCCAGTTCGCGGCCCCATTCCACGATCTGATCCTTCAACAGTTGCAGGTCAGCATTCGTGAGGTCCTGCTTGGATTTTTTCACGCGCGAGCCGCTTACCTTGCTACCTGCGGTCTCGTTCATGTCTATAATTCATCCATGCATGCCAACTCCGACCGATTGTACACCGCAGCGCAAGTTCGCAGGCTGGATCGCAGCGCCATCGATGCGCACGGCATTCCGGGTATCGAGTTAATGGAACGGGCAGGGCGTAGCGTGTTCGAAGCCGTTTGCAGAGTGTTTCCCGGCCAACAACGATGGCTGGTGTTTTGCGGCGGGGGAAACAATGGTGGCGATGGCTATGTCATCGCCCGCCTGGCCCGCGAAGCGGGCTTTACTGTTTCGGTCTGTTCGCTCAAAGCCCTGGAAGCTCTGACTGGAGATGCGGCCATCGCCTGCAGTCGTTGGCGCTCGTCCGGAGGGGAGATTCAGCATTGGCCTATTGGGCCGCCAACGCAGGTTGACGTTGTGGTCGATGCGCTACTGGGCACCGGGCTGGACCGTGCTCCTCAGGATGATTATGCAGCAGCCATCCAGTGGATCAACCAGGCTGGCAAGGCCACCATTGCGGTAGATATTCCATCGGGCCTTAATGCAGATACGGGCAATGCAATGAGCCTGGCGGTCAAGGCGGATTTGACTGTGACATTCATAGGTCAAAAGTGTGGATTGTATACAGCGGATGGCCCAGATCACTGCGGATCTGTTCTGTTCAATGCTCTGCAAACACCTGAGACTGTAAGAGATTCTGTTAAAGATTCTGGAATTTTAATTCGTGAGAATATTCTTATGAATTATTTTCCAGCCAGGTTGCGAAATTCTCACAAAGGTTCATTTGGCTGGGTATTGGGCATTGGTGGAAACAGCAGCATGAGCGGAGCGGTGCGACTGTGCGGCGAAGCAGCCTTGCGCAGTGGCGCCGGCAAGGTAACGTTGGCAACCAGCCCGGAACATGCAGCGCTGGTTAATCTTGCATGTCCGGAGTTGATGGTCAGGGGCGTGCGGCGTGGCAAAGAACTCCAGACCTTGCTCGGGCAGGTGAATGTCATTGTGCTTGGCACCGGTCTCGGCCAGACATCCTGGTCGGAAAGGCTGTTCAAGACCTGTCTGAAAACCGAGCTGCCGATGGTTCTTGACGCCGATGGCCTGAACATTCTGGCGCGCTTGCACCCGGTCCTCGGGCAAGGTGCGGAGGCGTCGCGCAGGCGCTGGATTCTTACGCCTCACCCGGCTGAGGCCGGGCGTTTGCTGGGAACCAGCGCGCGTGAGGTGCAGCACGACAGAGTGGCCGTGGCCAAAGAACTGGCCCGGCGATTTGCTGCCATCGTGGTTCTCAAAGGCTGTGGCACGGTGGTGGCTGACCCCGGTGGCCGTTATGCCATATGTCCGCTGGGCAATCCGGGCATGGCATCGGCTGGCACCGGGGATGTACTCGCGGGGGTTATAGGGGCCTTTGTAGCGCAAGGGCTGGACCTGTGGGATGCGGCGATAACCGGGGTGGTGGCCCATGCCAGCGCCGGCGATCGTGCCGCAGCAGACAGCGGCGAGAGAGGCTTGATTGCCTCGGATATCATTGCCAAGCTTCCGGCGGTGCTTAATTCCGCATGATGCCGGCAGCATGAGCAACGCTTCGGAGAATTCCTCGTTCTGGACCTTAAGCACGCCTGATGAGGGTAAGCTGGTGGAGCTGGCGCGTGCTTGCGGCGCGCATGTGCAGGCACCGCTGGTGGTTTACTTGCGCGGTGACCTCGGTGCCGGCAAGACCACTTTTGCCCGTGCCCTGATTCAATCCCTGGGTTACTCCGGTCGCGTCAAAAGCCCCACCTACGGCTTGCTCGAAACCTACTCTGTCGGCGGTCTGAATATCCTCCACCTGGATTTGTACCGGATTGACAACCCCAGGGATCTGGAGCAACTGGCCATTCGTGACCTGTTTGATGAGCACAGCCTGCTGCTGGTCGAATGGCCTGAGAAAGGCATGGGTTTCCTGCCCGCCGCAGATATGGAGCTGCGTTTTGGTGAAACCGATGGGCGGCGCGATGTGCTTTTTTCACCGTTGTCGTGCGCAGGGGCGGGTCTTTCGCAAGCGGTTCAAGGCCTGGTCTGACCAAGTCATTTCTAGATTACTGTCCTATCTAACGGTTTTGTAAGAGAAACTCTTGCAATTTCACGATTTACACTTCATGATTAGAACCGTCGACAATGGAGGTTGATAAAAACAATGACGCTCCGACCTGTCATGGCTCTGTTTTTAGGATTGTTCTCAATCGCGGCATGCGCTGCTGAAGTCAGCGGCTTTCGCGTTTGGACTGATCCGGAAAAGACCCGGGCTGTACTGGACCTCAGCGCCAGTGCGGAATACCAGGTGTTTACCCTGCAGGAACCTGACCGCATCGTGGTCGACCTTAGCAATTCGTCTCTGCAAAGTGCCCTGGACTTTTCCGGCCAACACGCCGGCGTGATTTCGGGCGTGCGTTACGGCGCACCTGCGCCCGGTAAGCTGCGTGTAGTGCTTGACCTGTCGTCGCACAGCAAAGTCAAAAGTTTCATGCTGGACCCCACGGCAGAATACGGCCACCGTTTGGTGATTGACCTGTACTCCGAAGCCGTCGCAGGAAACGTGACGGCTAGCGTCAAACAGATCGACGACATCGACCAGGACAATCGCAGATTGGTAGTTGCCATCGACGCCGGCCACGGCGGTGAGGATCCGGGCGCACACGGCCCCAAGCGTACGCGCGAGAAAGACGTGGTGCTGGCGATTTCCCGCGAACTCAAGAAAGCCATCGATGCAAAGCCTGGCCTTAGCGCCGTGCTGACCCGTGACGGTGACTATTACTTGCCATTGCGTGACCGGTACGAGAAAGCGAGGCGCAACCACGCCGACCTGTTTATCTCCATCCATGCAGACGCATTCAAAAATCCCAAGGTGTCGGGCGGATCGGTTTTCGTGCTTTCCAGTCGCGGCGCATCCAGCGAATTTGCCCGGCGCCTGGCAAATAGCGAAAACAACTCCGACCTCGTTGGCGGCGTGACACTCAATGACAAGGACGACATGCTGGCCTCGGTGCTGCTGGACCTGTCCCAAAGCGCAACCATGGAAGCAAGTAACCTGGTTGCGCAGAACGTGTTTGCGTCCATGGCGGAGTTTGGGGACACGCACAAGAACACGGTGGAGTCAGCCAATTTCATGGTGCTCAAGTCGCCCGATGTTCCATCCATCCTGGTGGAAACGGCTTTTATCAGTAATCCAAATGAAGAAGCCAGGCTGCGTGACTCGGCCTGGCAGAAAAAAATGGCAAATACCATTGCCAGCGGAGTCCAGGACTATTTCTACCTCAGCCCGCCTCCGGGCAGCTGGATTGCTGCCAATCGCCAGCCATTGCGGCATCGTGTGGTGCGTGGCGATACCCTGGGTGACATCGCCTACCGCTATCAGGTATCGTTGTACAGCCTGCGGCGCGCCAACGACCTTTCTGGCGATGTCATTCGTGTAGGTTCGGAATTGCTCATTCCCACCACGTAGTTCCCTGATTGCCTGTTCCACCTCCGCCGTAGCAAAGGCACCGTTCCGCATTTTCGTGTAACTTGTAATTCCCGGAAATTACCCGGCTTGCCACTGCCGTCTCATTTGCCATGACCATCAGGATCCTGCCAGACCACCTCGTTAACCAGATCGCGGCGGGCGAAGTCGTGGAGCGCCCGGTCTCGGTGGTCAAGGAACTCGTGGAAAACAGCCTCGATGCCGGGGCGCGCGTAATAACGGTTTGCCTGGAGCAGGGCGGCAAAAACCTTGTGCGCGTGGTCGATGATGGCCTCGGAATAGTTCGCGATGACCTGGCACTGGCCTTGCAGCGCCACGCTACCAGTAAAATTGTGTCGCTGGAGGATCTGGAACAGGTGGTAACCCTGGGCTTCCGCGGTGAGGCACTGCCCAGCATTGCGTCGGTTTCCCGCATGGACCTCGCGTCACGGCATGTTTCCGGGGCGCATGGCTGGTCGGTGCAGGTGCGCCAGGGGCACATTGGCGAAGTGACGCCACACGCCGTGCAAACCGGCACCCGGATTGAAGTTGCAGACCTGTTTTACAACACGCCCGCAAGGCGCAAATTTCTGCGCACGGAAAGTACTGAATTTGGCCATACGGATCAGTTGCTGCGCCGCTTTGCCCTTGCGCGTTTTGATGTCGCTTTTGTGCTGGAACACAATGGCAAAACGGTCATGCGCCATGAGGTCGCGGACACGCAACAGCGCCGGGAAAAGCGTTTACAAGGTGTCTTCGGAGACGAATTCCTGCCCCATGCACTGTATGTGGATGAAGAGCGCAGCGGAATGCGCTTAAGTGGCTGGGTCGCAGAGCCACGCTTCAACCGGGCGCAGTCGGACCGGCAGTTCTTCTTCGTAAATGGCCGCGCCGTGCGTGACCGGGTGATTACCCATGCAGTGCGCAAGGCTTTCCAGGATGTGCTTTATCACGGGCGCCACCCCGCTTTTGTGCTCTATTTTGAGCTGTCTCCGGCGATGGTTGATGTCAACGTCCATCCACAAAAGCACGAAGTGCGCTTTCGTGACGCACGCATGGTGCATGATTTTCTGTTTTCCGCATTACATAGGGCCTTGGGGGAAACCGGGGCTGGTGCAGGCATGATTCGCCCGGGCATTGACCTTGGGCGCGCTGATAGCGCCGCGTCGGCCGGGGGCCGTTACAGCGGTGTATTTGCCCAGTCGCGCATGAGCCTGCCAGTGGGTGAGCAGATTGCCGCTTACCAGCAGGTGCTTGGCAGCGCAGCGTTCACGAAGCAGGGTGGGGAGGCGCAAGGTGGGCATGGCACGATTCCGCCACTGGGTTTTGCGCTGGCGCAACTGCACGGGGTGTATATCCTTTCGCAGAACGAGCGTGGCCTGGTCATGACCGACATGCATGCCGCGCACGAGCGCATTACCTATGAGCGCCTGAAGTCACGTTCCCTGGCTGAGGGTATTCGCAGCCAGCGCCTGTTGGTGCCACTCACCGTGCAGGTTAGTTCCAGCGAAGCTGATCTCGCCGAAGATCGCCGCGAACAACTGGCCTTGCTGGGCCTGGTGCTGGACCGGTCCGGACCGGAAAGCATTACCCTCAGGGAAGTGCCAACTTTGCTGGCCGACGCAGATGGTGCCGGCCTGCTGCGCGATGTTTTATCCGACCTTGCCGGCCAGGGTGAAAGCGACCGGGTCGCAAACGAAACCAATGAAATTCTTTCGACCATGGCCTGCCACGGTTCAGTACGCGCCAACCGCCAGCTCAACATCGCGGAGATGAACGCCTTGCTGCGCGATATGGAACGCACCGAACGCTCCGGCCATTGCAATCACGGCCGGCCGACCTGGGTGCAATTGGACATGGGCACGCTGGATCGGTTGTTCTTGCGCGGACGCTGATGAATTCGCACCCTGAGCCCGGCTCGCCTCGCTTGCCTCCAGCCATATTTCTAATGGGGCCAACCGCTTCCGGGAAAACCGGTTTGGCAGTGCAACTGCACCGGCAATTTCCCGTGGACCTGATCAGCGTGGACTCAGCCCTGGTGTATCGTGGCATGGACATAGGTACTGCCAAGCCTGATAGCGCAACACTGGCCAGCGCGCCGCATCGGTTAATCAACATCCGTGAACCGTTCGAACCTTATTCGGCAGCGGAATTTCGCCACGATGCCTTGCGGGAAATGGCGGTGATCACCCGTAGCGGCAGGATACCCCTGCTGGTGGGTGGCACCATGTTGTACTTCCATGCTCTCAGCCAGGGACTGGCGCACTTGCCCAAAGCCAACCCGAAGGTGCGCCTGCGGCTGGAAGCGCAGGCGCAGGTCATTGGTTGGGCAGGTTTGCATCAGCAACTTGCGCTGCTGGATCCCATGGCGGCACAACGTATTCACCCGCATGATCCGCAACGTATCCAACGCGCGCTCGAAGTCATCGAGATCAGCGGGCGCAGGATGAGCGAGCTGCAGAGCGAACACAGGCAGCTGGAAGAAGCGCAATGCGGCTATCGGATTCTGCGGCTTATCGTGTGCCCGGCCGAACGGTCAACCCTGCACCAGAACATAGAAAAACGCCTGCAAAAGATGCTGGAACAGGGGTTTATCGACGAAGTAAGGCGGCTCAGAAAGCGTGGAGACCTGTCGCCTGAACTCCCTTCCATGCGCTGTGTTGGCTACCGGCAGGTCTGGAGTTACCTGGAAGGTGAATCAGATCAACAACTTATGGTTGAGAAAACGCTTGCGGCGACGCGTCAGCTGGCAAAACGCCAGCTCACCTGGTTACGCCAGCAACCAGCAGCCCTGTGGTATGATTTAGCCTTGGATTCTGCGCAAAAATCTGTCGTTAGAGAAGTTGCGAAATTTGTTGAATCCTGACGAAGCTGGGTCCAATAACTGATCCCCATCCTGCTGGGTCAAGCAGCCGGTGATCACAACATAACAAGGAGAGCTGCCATGTCGAATAAAGGTCAGTCATTACAAGAACCGTTCCTCAATGCGCTGCGCCGTGAGCGCGTACCAGTTTCTATCTATCTGGTTAACGGCATTAAATTGCAGGGTCAGGTCGAGTCATTCGACCAGTTTGTTGTGTTGCTCAAAAATTCCGTCAGCCAGATGATTTACAAGCACGCGATTTCAACTGTGGTGCCGGCGCGCAATGTGCGGGTTCTTGAAGAGGAAAGTGAGTAGACAATTCCTTGTTTGACAGGGCAGAGCGCGGTAACCGTGCGGTTGTATTGCATCCTGTGTTCAGGCATACGGGCCCGGGTGAGCTGGACGAATTTACCGAACTGGCGCGATCTGCAGGTGTAGAAGTAGTTGCTGTTGTCACGGCCCCGCGCAGCCGTAAGGACGCAAAGTTTTACGTAGGCAGCGGCAAAATCGATGAATTGGCCGAGCAGGTAAAATCCTGCGAGGCCGATCTCATTCTCGTAAGCCAGTCCTTAAGTGCCGTTCAGGAACGCAATATCGAGCAGGTTTGTGATTGCAGGACGCTCGACCGCGCCACGCTGATCCTGGATATTTTTGCGCAGCGCGCGCAGTCATATGAAGGCAAGCTGCAGGTCGAGCTGGCGCAATTGCGCCACCTGTCCACCCGACTGGTGCGAGGCTGGACCCACCTTGAACGGCAAAAAGGTGGTATCGGTCTGCGCGGCCCGGGTGAAACGCAGCTGGAAACCGACCGGCGCCTGATTGGGGTGCGCATAGGTCTGCTGAAAGAACGCCTGGAGAAAGTCGAAGGCCAAAGGCAGCAAGGCCGGCGACAGCGTTTACGCTCGGAAGCACCTCTGGTTGCCATCGTGGGCTACACCAATGCAGGCAAGTCCACCTTGTTCAACCGGCTGACGGATTCCTCTGTCATTGCGGAAGACTTGCTGTTCGCAACCCTCGACCCTACCGTCCGGCGTATGCAGGACATGAATTGCGGCGAAGTCCTTGTGGCCGATACCGTAGGGTTCGTCAGCGATTTGCCGCACGCGCTAATTGCGGCATTTCGCGCCACCTTGCGCGAGGCCAGGGAAGCTGATTTGCTCTTGCACGTCATTGATGCCGCCGATCCTTACCACGCTGAGAGGCAGCGGGACGTGGAGACTGTGCTGGATTCCATTGGCGCGGGGCAGATTCCGGTGATTCGGGTAGTAAACAAAATCGATCGCACGGGACAGGCCGTGCAGGTAGTTTGCGGTGAAGATGACCTGCCGGTGTCCGTATCGATTTCAGCGCACACAGGTTGCGGTATGGATGAACTCAGGCAGGCCATCAGCAACCGCTTGTCCGGCGCACGCATCAAGCGCTGGATTGAATTGCAAGGGCGCGACGGCCGCTTGCGCGCGCGGCTGTTTGAGCTGGGAGTGGTCAACGAAGAGCGCATAGCAGCGGACGGGTCCTGGATGTTGCATGTTGATATTCCCCTGAACACTGCACAACGCCTGGCCCGCCTTCCCGGCAGCGAAGGCAGCACCATGCAGCAGCAATTGCTTTCGCATGCGGCGCTGGATCAATAGGATTGCCGGATGCGGAGTCGCCTCCTTGAAACCGGTGGCGGATGGCCCAAGTTACTAATTCGCACGATCAGGATACTGCAACTGGAGAACTAGATGCCCTGGAAAGAGCCCGGTAAGGGTAACAAAGACCCCTGGAATTCCGGGGAGCAACCGCCAGATCTCGAAGAAGTTCTGCGCAACGTGAGCAACCGCCTCAAAGCTATTTTTGGTGGTAGCAAAGGGGGGCGGAGCACTGAAGTGGGAAGCAACGGGCCGGGGGGCGTGTTCCCCATACTACTGGTAGCCGCCTTGCTGTGGGTTGGGTGGGATTCCGTACATATTCTTGACCAGGCCGAGCGCGGCGTGGTGTTGCGTTTTGGCAAGTACAGCCGCCTGCTGGAACCTGGTATCAGTCTGACTTTCCCAAGGCCGATTGAGACCATGACCATGGTCAACGTGAGCAATGTCCGCTCGGTGGAAGATAGTGGTCAAATGCTCACCCAGGACGAGAATATCGTCGAACTCAATTACACCGTGCAGTTCCGCGTCCTCGATCCGCAAATGTTCCTGTTTCGCGTGCGCGACCCGGAAGCTACGCTTTTGTCAGCTGCCGAGAGTGCTTTGCGTGAAGCCGTTGGCAATAATCGACTGGATACTATCCTGGCAGGCGCCGGACGCGAACAGGTTGCCCAGGACACGGAGCGGGGCTTGCAGGAAACCCTGGATTTGTACGGCACTGGCATCCAGGTTACCGAATTCACTTTGCGGGACGTCAATGTGCCAGCCCAGGTACGCGAGGCATTTTCCGATGTGAATAAATCCCGTGAGGACCGGCAGCGGTTCATCGAGGAAGCCCGGGTTCATGCCAACAGCGTAGTACCAGAAGCGCGCGGCCAGGCTGCGCGAATCGTGCAGGAAGCTGAAGGCTACAAGGCAGCCAATATTGCTCTGGCACAAGGCGAGGCTGAGCGATTCACTCTGCTGTTGAAACAGTACCAGGCGGCACCTGAAGTTACCCGTAAGCGTCTTTACCTGCAGGCCATGGAGAAAATCCTGGCCAAATCATCCAAGGTGCTTATTGATACAAAGTCCAGCGGCAACGTGCTTTATCTTCCCCTCGACCAGCTAAAGGGTGGTTCAACCGGAGGGCAGCCTTTGCAAATGCCTCCCCTGGTAACTCCACCGGACAGCCAGGATCCTTCAGAAGGCTCCACTACGAGTAGTCGTACACCACGCAAGGAGGGTAGACAATGAACCGGACCTTTATGCTGATCCTGTTGGTCATCGTCGGTGTGCTCGGCCTGACCAGCATGTTTGAGGTGAACGAGACCGAATATGCCATCAAGTTCCAATTGGGGCGCATCGTTGATAGCGATTACCAACCCGGGCTGCATTTCAAGCTGCCATTCGTCAACAATGTGCGCAAGTTTGACAGGCGCATCCTGACGCTGGATACGCCTTCTGAATCGATGCTGACCTCCGAGCAGAAATACGTCAACGTCGATTCGTTCGTCAAATGGCGCATCAATGATGTTTCGAAGTTCTACATTTCGACCCAGGGTAATGAAATTCGCGCACTGAGCCGCCTTGAGCAAATTATCAAGGACCGCATTCGCGCACAAATTGCCAGTCGTACCCTGGTTGAAGTGGTTTCCCAGGAACGGGTTAACATCATGCGCGATATCCAGATCGCAGCGAACAATGCCACCAACGACGAGTTCGGCATCGAGGTGATTGATGTCCGCATCAAGTCTATCGAACTGCCGGAAGACGTACGTGAATCGGTGTTCCGTCGCATGGCGACCGATCGCCAGAAAGAGGCTAACCTGCTGCGTTTCCAGGGCCGCGAGGAAGCAGAACGCGTGCGCGCCAATGCGGATCGTGAAGTTCAGGTCCTGCTGGCGGAATCGGAACGCGACGGTCAGATCATTCGCGGCGCCGGCGATGCTGCCTCGATTGAGATCTATGCCAACGCCTATGGTAAGGACGAGGAGTTTTTTGCGTTTTATCGGAGTCTGGAGGCGTATAAGAACGCGTTCGGAGAAAACAAGGATGTCATGGTGCTTGATCCTTCTTCCAGCTTTTTCGACTATTTTGGATCAGACGATGGCCGGAAAAACTAAGCTCTCCGGCCGGGAGGGGTGATGCTGCAAGACCTCCTGAGTGCCATTGCGTTGCTGTTGATCATTGAAGGATTGGTGCCCGGGATCGCGCCTTCCATGTGGCAGAAATACCTGCGGGAAGTTTCCAGCATGAATCCACGCATGGTCCGGGTTGCTGGTATTGCCAGCATGCTTGGCGGCGCATTGCTATTGCAGTTCATGCACTGAAAGAATGCGGCCGACCCAGGTTTTGATGCATACACATTCACGAGAGAAGGAATGATGCATAAGAGTATTGTCGTTCTCGGAACCCAGTGGGGTGACGAGGGTAAGGGAAAAATCGTCGACCTGCTGAGTCACGATGTTGATGCTGTCATCCGCTTCCAGGGCGGACACAATGCCGGGCACACTCTGGTTATTGATGGCCAGAAAACGGTTTTGCACCTCATCCCGGCGGGTATCCTGCAACCCCGGGCTGAATGTCTCATTGGTAACGGCGTAGTACTTTCCCTCAAGGCCCTTAAAAAAGAAATCGAAGACCTGGAGTCGCGCGGCGTGGACGTGCGCTCGCGCATTAGCATTTCACCCGCGTGTGCCATCATCATGCCCTACCACGAAATGCTGGACCGCGCGCGTGAGCAGGCGCGTGGTGCCAATGCCATCGGCACCACCTGCCGGGGCATCGGACCTGCCTATGAAGACAAGGTAGCCCGCGTTGGCTTGCGCACTTCGGACTTGCTCAAGCGCGCCACGCTGGAAAGCAAAATCGGCCATGTACTGGACTTCCACAATTTTGTGCTGGAGCATCGATTTGGCCTGCAGCCACTTGATGAGAAAGCAGTAGTTGAGGAAGCGCTGGCGCTGGGAGAGTATTTTTCAGGCATGGTCACAGACGTTAGCCGGCGGGTGTTCCAGCTACGCCAGGCGGGTAAGCGCATCATGTTCGAGGGTGCCCAGGGCTGTCTGCTGGACATCGACCATGGCACGTTCCCCTTTGTCACCTCGTCGAACACCACTGTGGGAGGCGTGTGCACCGGTGCGGGTGTCGGCCCGAACGCGATCGATTATGTTCTTGGCATCACCAAGGCCTATACCACCCGCGTGGGAGGCGGACCCTTTCCCACGGAACTGTTCGACAGCACCGGCAAACACCTGTCCAGCCGGGGAGATGAATTTGGCGCTACCACGGGCCGTGCCAGGCGCTGTGGCTGGCTGGACGCGGTTGCCTTGCGGCGCATGGTGGAACTCAATGGCATAGACGGTTTGTGTGTAACCAAGCTGGATGTGTTTGATGGCCTCAATGAACTGAAAATTTGCACGGCTTACAAACTGCATGGCGAAGTGCTCGAATCCACCCCGCTGGACAGCGACGACTGGCGGGCGCTCGAACCGGTCTACCGGAGCTTTCCAGGTTGGCAGGAGAGTTCCCGGGGCGCCACTACCCTGGCGCAACTCCCGGTGAATGCCTGCAACTACATCGAAGCCATGCAAGAACTATGCGGCGCTCCCATACACCTGGTTTCGACCGGACCGGATCGCAACGAGAACATCATCCTGCAATATCCTTTTGCGTGACCTTAACTGCTCAGCCCAACAAAAAGCCCCGCAAGCGGGGCTTCAGTTTTTTCGGGTGCGCTCCAGGGCTTACGCAACCCGCACGTGTCCTTGTAGAATTTGGTGCCCAGAAGAGGACTTGAACCTCCACTACCTTTCGATAACTAGCACCTGAAGCTAGCGCGTCTACCAATTCCGCCATCTGGGCATAACAGGCAATTAGAATCTCACTGCCTGACAATGGTTCGAGCGCTCAAGAAGGCGTGTTTCGAACCGGTGCGTACTGTAGTGACAACTGTCCGGTGTGTCAACTTTGGCCGGTCCATTGCCCGCCATGCCAGAGCAGAGCGATTTGGGCTCTGGCAGGGTAGGGAATAACGTTACAATAGCAAATCCACCCGACGAGCAATGTATTCCATGGCAGCAGGCAAATCCCCACTCCCGGAGCAAGCGACCACGGGCCGTATCGATGCCTCGGCGCCGGAGCGCCAGGCGATCATCGACCTGCTTGAAGACCACGGCCGCCCGCTAAAACGTAAAGACTTGTTTCTGCGTTTGGGCGTAGAGAGTGCCGAGAGCCGCGAAATCATGCGCCGCAGGCTCAAGGCCATGTTGCGTGACGGGCAGTTGGTGAAAAATCGCCGCAATGCCTACGGCTTGCCGGAGAAGATGGACCTGGTGCGGGGCCGCATCAGCGCCCACCGGGACGGCTTCGGCTTTGTCATTCCGGAAAGCGGTGAACCCGATCTTTATCTGTCCCCGCGCCAGATGAAGCAGGTCTTGCACGGTGATCGTGTGCTTGCCTGCATCACCGGAATTGACGATCGCGGCCGGCGTGAAGGTGCAATTACCGAAGTGCTGGAGCGTGCTCATCAGAAAATCGTTGGCCGGTTCGTGCAAGAAAGCGGCGTGGCCCTGGTGGTACCGGATGATCCGCGCATCAACCAGGACGTGTTGATTCCCTTGGGAGATACATTGGGAGCGCGACCGGGGCAGATCGTGGTTGCCCGCATCGTCAAACCGCCGGCCGAGCGCCAACCGCCGGTGGGGGAAGTAGTGGAAATCCTGGGTGAAAGCGGCGCACCCGGCATGGCGACCGAGATAGCCATCAGGAATTTCGATCTGCCACACATCTGGCCCCAGGGTGTCGAACTGGAAGCGGGGTCTTTTGGTCCGGACGTAACGGCAGGAATGTCCGCCGGTCGGCGGGACTTGCGTGACCTGGCACTGGTCACCATTGACGGCGCCGATGCGCGCGACTTCGACGATGCCGTGTTTGCGCAAAAACGCGACAATGGCTGGCGCCTGGTGGTAGCGATTGCAGATGTTTCGAGCTACGTCAGTCACGGAACTTTGCTCGACGATGAAGCAAAAAACCGCGCAACCTCGGTGTATTTTCCAGGTCGGGTCATTCCCATGTTGCCGGAAGCGCTGTCCAATGGATTGTGTTCCCTCAATCCCGGCGTTGATCGCCTGTGTCTCGTGTGCGACATGTCAATCAATGCCGATGGCAAGGTAACACGCTCGCGGTTCGACTCAGCAGTGATGCGCTCGCAGGCGCGTTTGACCTACAACGAAGTATGGCAGTGGTTGATCAACGGTGAGCAGGATATTCGCGCGGGCAAACCACAGGTTTCGACATCACTACGTGACCTGTACAGCCTGTACAAGGCCTTACGCAAGGCCCGCACCCGCCGCGGCGCCATCGACTTTGAAGGCACCGAGGTGCAGTTCGTGTTTGACGAACGCGGCGCCGTGGCAGATATCCTGCCTTACCAGCGCAACGATGCACACATGCTGATCGAGGAATGCATGATCAGCGCAAACGTCGAGGCGGCAAAATTTGCATTGCAGCATGAGATTCCAGCGCCATTTCGCAACCATGAGCCGCCACAGGAGGGCAAGGTCGAAAGCCTGGAGCAGTTCCTGAGCGGCCTGGGCATCCGCACAACCTGGAAAGTCCGTCCGGAACCCCGTGATTTCGCACTGATCGTGCAGCAAATCAAGGGACGCGAAGACGAAGCCCTGATAATGGCTGTGCTGCTGCGCACGCAGAGCCTGGCCAGTTACCAGGAAACCAATTCAGGTCATTTTGGCCTTGCGCTGGAAGCCTATGCGCATTTCACGTCACCCATCCGTCGCTATCCCGATCTGCTGGTGCATCGTGCCATCCATCATGTGTTGAAAAACAGGACTGCCCAAGGGTATGTCTATTCCAGGCCCGAAATCGTCAAGCTCAGCGAACACAGCTCGCACTGTTCGCGCCGTGCAGATGAAGCTGAGTGGGACGTGGATGAACGTCTGAAATGTTTCTACATGAAACAGCATATAGGCGAAGAATTCACTGGCCAGGTTACCGGAGTGACCTCGTTTGGCCTGTTTGTAGAACTCAGTAAAACCCGGGTGAGCGGCCTGATCCACATAACTTCCCTGCCCAATGATTACTATCATTTTGACCCCGTGGCCCACCGCCTGACCGGTGGCCGCTCGGGCCGTGTATTCCAACTGGCGCAAAAGCTCAACGTGCGCCTCGTTGCCGTCAGCCTGGATGACCGGAAAATTGACTTCAAGCTGGCTTAAGGTCCAACTCGAGGCATCGTGAGCACAAGCAAAAACACCAACTCCGAACACTTGCTCATCGGTATTCACCCGGTGGCCGCGGCTCTCAGCGCATCGCCTGAGCTGCTTGTACGGCTGGTTATTGCGCAGGAATCCGCGAATCCACGCGTACTGGAACTGGAACAGCAGGCGCGCACCCTTGGCATAAAGGTGGAGCGCCATCCGCGGTCTTTCCTCGACCGGCGCAGCGACGGTGAGCGGCACCAGGACGTACTGGCCGATTTCACCGCAAACAATATCTGGGCCGAACGTGACCTCGATAGACTGCTCGCGGCCATTACCGGCCCTGCTCTGATCCTGGTGCTGGATGGTGTTCAGGACCCGCATAACTTCGGCGCCTGCCTGCGCACGGCAGAGGCGGCCGGGGTACACCTGGTGATCGTTCCCAAAGACCGGTCCGCTGCACTTTCGCCGGTGGCGCGACGTGCGGCTTCAGGGGCTGCAGAAATCATAGATATTGTCAGCGTGACCAACCTCGCCCGCGTGTTGCGTAAACTGAAGGATCAGGGCATCTGGCTGACCGCCGCTACCGACCAGGCTGAGAAGTCACTGTATGCCAGCGATTTGACCGGTCCCATGGCCATGGTCATGGGCGGCGAAGGGCAGGGCATACGGCGTTTGACCGAAGAATTGTGCGATTACCATGTGCGCATTCCCATGCTCGGCACGGTCAGCAGCCTGAACGTCTCGGTCGCAACCGCTGTCTGCATTTACGAAATTCTCCGGCAAAGATTCGTCGCGCCCGTGCATGATGGATCAGAGGCCCCTTGGTGAAGTTGCAGCAGCAATGCGAGCTCATCTTGCCCGGCTGGGTGGATGATTTCGTCAGTGACTGGCTGAGCCAACCCGCTGCGGGATTGGTTACTGTCGAACAACGTATGCGCCTGGCGATTGCGCTGGCGGCTCAGAATGTATGCAACCAGACCGGTGGGCCATTCGGCGCCATTGTGGTGGCGCACGATACGGGTACGCTGGTGGGCGCTGGTGTCAATCTTGTCACCAGTTTGCGCCTGTCCATGGCTCATGCCGAGATCGTGGCTCTGAGCCTGGCCCAACGAGCGCTTGACTCCTGGGACCTGGGAAGCATGGGCGACATGCAACTGGTCACTTCCTGTGAGCCGTGCGCCATGTGCTTCGGCGCTGTACCGTGGTCCGGCGTGAGCAGCATCGCATGCGGTGCGCGCAGGCAGGATGCGGCGGCTGCGGGCTTCGATGAGGGTGACAAACCACTGGACTGGGCTGCTTCCTTGCAGAAACGTGGTATCGCGGTCACACGGGATATTTTGCGTAGCGACGCGGCGCGGGTCCTGCGCGACTATGCTGACCAGGCAGGCGCCATATACAATCCCGGAAAATCTTCCCCATTGCCTTGACGGAAGTGCCGCTGCGGCTTCCAGGCAGCAGGTTCGCTTATCCCTGGCCGGACAACTCCGCCCGCAGATTATCCAGGTAATTCCGCATCAGGCTGGCGCGGCGTTCCGCCTCAGCCCGCCCGGCGGAGGTCTGCATGGTCGCGGGCAGTCGCAACAGCTTGGCGTAAAAGTGATCCAGCGTGTATCTGGAATCATCCGGCTCACGCGTATCGCAAAAAGGATCGATGAGGCTGAACAGGGGCCGGTTCAGGCGGCCTCCAACCAGCAGGCAGCGGGCAATGCCAATGGCGCCCAGCGAATCAAGGCGGTCGCCATCCTGTACGACCCGGGCTTCAAGAGAGCGGGTTGGAACTGCGGCAGAATAGCTGTGGGCTTCAATCGCATGATAGACATCAGCCAGCCATTCCTGCGGATAATCAATGCCGTCGAGAAAGTCGACCGCAGCCTTGGCAGCTAGCTTGGAGCCCTGGGCCCGCCAGGGGCTGTCTTTGGCCACCGCTACGCAGTCATGCAGCCACGCGGCCGGTAGCGTAATCCAGGGGTTGGCATCCTCGGAACGCGTGAGCGCCGCGACATTGGTCACGACCCGGGTCACGTGGCTGATGTCGTGGGCCGCGTCAGCAGCCTCTACTGCAGTCATGAAATCGCGGCAGCGATCCTGCAACTTCTCGAGCGTCATCAACGACCGGTCTTTTTGGTGCGCGAAGGAATGCGTCGGCCCGGACCTGCGGGTGAGCCGGGTTTGCTACCCGGGCGTGCACTTCGCGGCATAGCCGGTTTTGTCGTTCTGGCAGCCGTTCTTGCTGCAGGTGCATCCCGTTTGTTTGTTCGTTGCGCTGGCTTATAGGTACGGGCAGCCGGTTTGGTGGCGTGGCTGCCACCGTGTTTCCGGCCCGCCTTGCCACGCTCCCTGACTGGCTCCAGCTTCAGTGGCGCCGCTGCCGCAGACAGTTTGACATCATGGCGCAGAATCCTGTGATCACGCCCAGTCACTTCCGCAAATCGGCCAACTTTTAATCCCTTGGGCAGCCGGGCAGCGCCGTAGCGCACGCGTTTCAAACGGCTGACCATGCAACCTACTGACTCCCACAAGCGCCGCACCTCGCGATTGCGGCCCTCAAGCAGGGTTACCTGGAACCATTGGTTGCCAGTCGCGCTGGGCATGCGCTGGATATCGCTGAAGCGGGCATGGCCATCGTCCAAAGCAACGCCTTCTTTCAGCTGGTCCACCTGTTCGTCGCTGACCATGCCACGAATGCGGCACACGTACTCGCGATCGACCTGGTTCGACGGGTGCATCAAGGCATTGGCGAGTTCACCATCCGTGGTCAGCAACAGCAGGCCCGTGGTGTTGATATCCAGCCGCCCGACGGCCACCCAGCGGGCATTCTCTACCCAGGGCATGTGGTCGAATACGGTCGGCCTGCCATCCGGATCGCTGCGGGTGGTGACTTCCCCTTCCGGCTTGTTGTAAATGAGGGTGCGGTGTTCCGCTATCGCAGCGGTGACCTGCCATTCCTGGTCGCGAAACTGGATGCGGTCGCCGGGTTTAACGGCGCGGCCCAACTCCGCCTTGCTGCCGTTGACCAGCACGGCGCCTTCGGTAATCTGTTTTTCTATGGAACGGCGTGAGCCTAATCCCGCACCCGCCATGACTTTATGCAAGCGCTCCGTGCCTGGTTCGGTCTTGAGTTCGGTTCCAGGTTTTGCCCGGGGTTCAGTTCCGGGGTTGGCTTTCGGCCTGGTCTTAGCCTGGGTCCGGGGCTTGGGCCCAGGCGGCGAAGATGGGGCATTCTCACGGCTTTCCTTGCCGGGTCGGCGGGTATTTTTCACGAATTGGACTCGCCGCTATCTTCAGGCTCTTCGATGTGGCTTGCATGGCCATGATCAGCAAGTTCGTTGGGTTCGGATTCACTTTCCGGCGTGCCCGGGTCGAAATCCAGTTCCGGCTCCAGGGTTTCCATGTCGCGAATTTCCGCCAGGGTCGGAAGCTCGTCCAGCGTGTTCAGGTTGAAGTAATCCAGAAAGGCCCTGGTTGTGCCGAACAGAGCCGGCTTGCCGGGCACATCACGGTGCCCGACCACGCGAATCCACTCCCTTTCCTGCAAGGTGCGGATGATGTTGGAGCGCACTGAAACGCCACGCACTTCTTCGATCTCTCCGCGGGTAATGGGTTGACGGTAGGCGATCATCGCCAGTGTTTCCAGCAAGGCGCGCGAGTAGCGCTGCGGCCGTTCTTCCCACAATCTGGATATCCACGGGAGCAGGGACGGGCGAGTTTGCAGGCGGTAACCTGAAGCGACTTCAACCAGCTCAATGCCGCGGCCGGCGAGATCTCCCTTTAGTTCGTCCAATGCTTTGCTGATCTGTTCCATGCTGTAGGCCTCGTCGGCAGCGAACAGCGATACCAACTGATTCGCGCTGAGGGGCCCGCCGGCCGCCAGCAGCAGGGCTTCGATGATGTGCTTCAATGGCGGCGTCGAGTCAGTGTCGTCCGACACGGAAATATCTCTGGCGGAATCAGTGTTATTCAAGGGGCACCTCTGCAGCGCCGGGGCGCTTGATGTAAATCAGGCCGAAGGGTTTGTTTTGCACCATGTCAACGAGGTGCTCGCGCAGCAATTCCATCAAGGCAAGAAACGTCACGATTACGCCCATGCGGCCTTCTTCGACGGTAAAAAATTCCGGAAACTCCAGGTAGGGCCGTTCACGCAGGCGCTCAATGATAGCGCCCATGCGCTCCCGCACCGACAAAGGCTCATTGCGTACCTGGTGGTGGCTGAACAGCTCAGCACGGTTCAAAACATCGCGCAGGGCCAGCAACATATCCTTGAGGTCGATTTCCGGCGGGATGCTTATGGCCTTGCGTTCTTCTACCCATGCTTCCAGCACCGCAAAATCCCGCTCGGCCCGAGGCAGGTTTTCCAGGTCTTCAGCGGCTTGTTTGAAGCGCTCATATTCCTGCAAGCGACGCACCAGTTCGGCACGTGGGTCTTCTTCTACCCCAGCCTCTGTCGACGGCCTGGGCAGCAGCATGCGCGACTTGATTTCAGCGAGTATGGCAGCCATCACCAGGTATTCCGCAGCGAGTTCAAACTGCAACTCGTCCAGCAATTCGATGTAGGCCATGTACTGCCGGGTAATTTCCGCGATGGGAATGTCCAGGACATCCAGGTTCTGGCGCCGGATCAGGTACAGCAGCAGGTCCAGTGGGCCTTCGAAGGCATCGAGAAAAACTTCCAGTGCATCCGGTGGAATATACAAATCCAGCGGCATCCTGGTGTAAGGCTGTCCCTGCACCACGGCAAAGGGCATTTCTTCCTGCTGCACTGCCGCAGGTTCCGGGTTGGTCATTATGTGTGCAGGGGTTTCCACAGATATCTCGTAAAGCAGGTACGCGATCAGAAGTCTATCACGCCATGCCCCTGGCGCAGGATCACCGGTTGATCTCCGCTGAGGTCGACCAGCGTGCTTGGCTCCAGCAGACAGTCCCCGGCATCGACAAACAGGTCGACCATGCCGTGGACTGCGTCATACAGATCTTCGCTGTCCATGATTTCGTCCGGGGTGTCGGGCAAGATCAGGGAGGAACTGAGCAGGGGTTCGTCCATGGCGTTGATAATGGCCTGCACCACGGCGTGGTCCGGGATGCGGATGCCGATCGTGCGGTTCTTCCTCTGCTGCACGGACTTGGGAACGTTGCTGCTGGCCGGGAGTATGAAGGTAAAAGGGCCGGGCGTGAATTGCCGAATCAGCCGGTAATTCTGGTTATCCACCCGGGCGAGCTTGCTCACATCCGACAGGGTGCGGCAACAATAGGTAAAGTGGTGGCGCTGATCCAGTTGCCGAATGCGTATGACCTGCTCCTGCGCTTTGCGGTTGCCCGAGCGCCATCCCAGCGCATAACCGGAGTCGGTGGGATAAGCAATCAAACCACCCCGCACCAACACGCCGGCGATGTGATCAATGTGGCGGGGATTAAGTCCCTGCAGCCGTACTTCAAGCCGTTCGCTCATAAGAAAATCCGTTTACTGCTCTGGCGCCGTGCAACGGATCATTCTAAAGCAGCCTGCCAGACCGGAACAGGGGCGCGATGCAATGCCCTTGTGCAGCTATACCCTTGCACGTAAGCTGTCGCCCCCATGTGGTATGCCATTTATTCAACCGACCGCAAAAACAGCCTGGAACACCGCCTCGCAGCCCGATCGGAACACCGGGCACGCTTACAGGCCTTGCTGGATGAGGGACGGTTGTTGCTCTGCGGCCCCCGTCCTGCAATCGACTCTGATGACCCCGGTCCTGCCGGTTACCTGGGCTCCCTGGTCGTGGCCCGTTTTGAATCCCTGCAGCAGGCTCAGGCATGGGCGGATGCCGATCCATATGTCGCCATTGGCGTTTATGAAAAAATCGAGGTTTCGCCTTTCACCCGGGTCATGCCGCAGTGAATGCTGAACAACGCATACAGCAGATCCGACAACGGCTGAACCTGGCCCTGCAGCCGCAATCCCTTGAAGTCATTGATGAAGGACATTTGCATCGCGGGCATGAAGGAGCCAAAGACGGTCGCGGGCATTTCCGCCTGAAGATCGTGTCCGGAGAGTTCGTCGGGAAAACCATGGTGCAGCGTCATCGTCTGGTGTACCAGGCTATGGGCGAACTAATGCAAAGTGATATTCACGCCCTGGCTATCGATGCATCGGCGCCTGACAGCCCCTGACAAACCATGACACCGCAGCGCTGCGTAAGGAAATTCAGAGCGGTCGCCAGTCGGGAGCGCGGTGCTCGGCAGTCACAGTGGTATACACTCCGCCGCGCACGTTAAATATGGCTTTAAGGCGGACGTAACGCGGATTCAGGGCAGCAACCAGGTCATCGAGGATGCGGTTGGTGAGGTCTTCGTGAAAACCTCCCTGTTCACGGTAGCTCCACAGGTATAATTTCCACGACTTGAGTTCAACACAGTGTCCTGCTGGAATGTACTTCAGCTTCAGAGTGGCAAAATCGGGTTGCCCGGTTTTCGGGCAGAGGCAGGTGAATTCTGGAGACTCGATCCGGATGGTATAATCCCGGGCAGGCTTGGGGTTGGGGAAGACCTCCAGTTCGGCGCTTGGTCTGGTGCCCATGGTAGCTCCTGAAAATTAAGAGAATTATGCAGAGAATCCCTGTTCTGTTCGTGCATGCACAGTTCCGCAACAGCCCGGGTTTCACTAACGAAAATCAACAAGCGACGCAGTTTAGCCACTTCATGACGAACAATTCAATGTTATATCGCAACGGCGCGAAGATTGCCGATGCCTGCTGTGCCACGCCAGGCCAGCCCGGATTGGCTGCTGCGACGGGGCGCCGCGACATGCTGGTGCAGGCGGAGGCGCGCCCATGCGTCTGACAGCGGTCAAACTGGCGGGTTTCAAGTCCTTTGTTGATCCCACGACTTTTCTCGCGCCGACCAACCTGACCGGCATTGTCGGTCCGAATGGCTGCGGCAAGTCCAACATCATCGACGCCGTACGTTGGGTCATGGGGGAAGGTTCGGCCAAGATGCTGCGCGGCGACAACATGGCCGACGTAATTTTCAAAGGCTCAGCCACGCGCAAACCGGTTGGCACTGCCACGGTAGAACTGGTATTTGATAATTCGGCCGGGCGTGTCGGCGGCCAGTTCGCCGGATACAACGAAATTTCCGTCAAGCGACAGGTCTCACGCGACGGCGTTTCTGTGTATTACCTCAACGGCACCCGTTGCCGGCGCAGGGATGTTCGCGACTTGTTCCTGGGCACTGGTCTGGGCTCACGCAGTTATTCCATTATCGAACAGGGCATGATTTCCGAGGTGGTGGACGCACGGCCGGAGGAAATTCGCGCTCATCTTGAAGAAGCAGCCGGAATTTCCAGGTACAAAGAACGCCGGCATGAAACCGAGAATCGCATTGCCCACACACGCGATAACCTGTCGCGGCTCGCAGACCTGCGCGAAGAAGTCGGCAAACAACTGGGCCGTTTGCAGAGACAGGCAGCGGCAGCGCGCCGCTACAGCCGGTTGATGCAGGAAAAACGCGAGCTGGAAGCGCGCCTGATCACGCTGCGCTGGAGCAGCTTGAAAGAGTCTGCCGAGCAGGGCTTGTTGGGATTGGGCAAGCAGGAAACCCTGCTGCAGGAAAGCATCGCCGCGCAGCGGGCGGCTGAAGCAGCGCTGGAAACCATTCACCAGCAACAGGGCCAGGCCAGCGAGAAGTTTAGCGAAGTGCAGGGCGGGATTTATGCGGTAGGTAGCGAGATTGCCCGGTTGGAGCAGGCCATTCAACACGCGCGCGAGCTCAGGGCCCGGCAGAAAGAAGAATTTGCCGAAACCACTGCAGCATTGCATGACCTTGAGAAACACATGGTGCTGGATCGGGTGCATGTTGAAGACCTTACGCAGTCACTGGCGCAGGTTGAGCCCGAACTGCAGCAGGCTACCACTGCAGAAGCGCTTGCCACCGATGCGGTGACGACTGCGGAAGCTGCAGTGCAGGAATGGCAGGAGCAGTTTGCCAGCCATCACCAGCGCAGTGCGGAATGTCAGCGGGAAGCAGACCTCAAGCGCGCCGAAGCAGCAAACCTCGACCAGCGCATGCTGCAGTCCAGTCGGCGGCTGGAGGTGTTGCGCGCTGAGACCGAGGGTGTTGACACCGTGCGGACGGTCGAAGCCCTGCAAGCCCTGGAAGGGGAGGCGGCGCAGATTGCCACCAACGAAGCGGGCAAGCAGCAAGAACTTGATGCGCTGCGGCTGGATTTTGAGCAGCGCCAGCTCAGGCTGCGGGAACAGGAGGCAAGCGTACAGCAGAGCCAACGCGATTTGCATACCCGCGAAGGCCGGCTGGAATCCCTCGTGGCGTTACAGCAGGCCGCCCTGGCAGGCGAAGCCAATGGGCAATGGTTGAAAGACCAGGGGCTGGACATGGCTCCGCGGCTGGCCAAGGCCATCAAGGTTACCCGGGGCTGGGAAATTGCCGTGGAAACCGTGCTGGGACAGTGGCTGCAGGCAGTTACTGCCAGGGCAGATGCAGACCGGGTCAGGGCTTTCGCCGATGCGCAGGACTCCAGGCTCGACCTGGTGGACGACTCGCTCGGAAAGGTCATGGCCCAGCCCGGCACCTTGGCCGAATTCGTGCGCGGGCCGGATGCCATCATTGCCTGGCTGAACAAAGTGCGCGTTACCCAATCAATGGAACTCGCCTGGGAATCGCGCACTGAGTTGCACAACGGTACATCGTTCATCACCCGCAGCGGAGAATGGCTGGGCGACGGCTGGCTGCGTGTTGCCCGCGGCAAGGCCGGGGAAGACGGGATGCTCAGCCGTGAGCAAGCCATAGCAGAATTGCAGGATGGCATTGCCGTGCTGGGCGCAGCAGTGGCAAAGCACCTCGCAGGCAACCAGGCCGAACAGGCTGAGCTCAGCGGGCTGCAGCAGAAAATTCAGGACGTGCAGCTTGAAGTTACGGGCCAGCACCGCCGGCACAGCGAGCTTGCAGGACAAGCGCAAAGTCGTCGCTCCAACCTGCAATTGATGCAGGATCGCCAGGGCGCGATTGCAGCAGAAGTGTTGGAGCTGGAGCAACAAAACGGGCAAGACAGTCAGGCTGTGCGCCTGGCGCGTGCCCGGCTGGGGACACTGCTTGCAGACCTGGTTGCGATAAAGCAGGAGCGTGACCAGCTGGACGGCCGTCGCGCCGAACTGATGGGTCGTCGTGACGCAGCCCGAACCGCCTTGCATCAAGCGCGCGAACAGCGCCATGAACTGGCGCTCAAGGCGGAATCCCGGCGTGCCAGTCTGGATTCGTTGCGCCAGTCATTACAGCGCATGGACACCCAGTTCAGTCAATTGCAATTGCGCCACCTCAATCTGAGTGAACAGGTCGCCATGGCTGAGCGACCGGACCATGGCCAGTCCGGGGAAATGGAAGGCCTGCTGGCGCGCAAGGTCGCAACGGAACTCAGGTTGGGCGACGCACGCAGGGCCCTGGAACAACTGGAAGAACGCTACCGCGAACAGGATGCTGCGCGGCAGGCCGCGATACTGAAATCGGACGAAATACGACACCAGCTGGAACACGCCCGCTTGCAGCAACAGGAAGTTGAGTTGAACGCGCGCGCGCTTGCACGCCAGGTTGAGCAGCTCGGCGGGGAGGTGCAAGCCCTGCTTGAGTCCATACCTCCCGACGCTGACGTTGCCCAGTGGGAAAACGAAGTGGCGTCTCTGCAGGATGCCATCACTCGCCTCGAGCCGGTAAACCTGGCGGCCATAGACGAATTCGAGGAAGAGAAAAAGCGCAAGGAGTACCTGGACGCCCAGGACCTGGATCTGAACCAGGCCCTGGCAACCCTGGAGGAAGCCATCGCCAAAATCGATCGCAAGACGCGCACCCGTTTCAAGGAAACGTTTGAGCGCGTGAACAAGGGCGTACAGGAGCTGTTTCCGCGCTTGTTCGGCGGCGGCCATGGCTACCTCGAGATGACCGACGATGACCTGCTCACGGCCGGTGTGGCCATCATGGCGCGACCCCCGGGCAAGCGGGTCAGCAACATTCACCTTTTGTCCGGTGGTGAGAAAGCCCTGACCGCCGTGGCGTTTGTATTTGCAATCTTCCAGCTCAACCCGGCGCCGTTCTGCCTGCTGGACGAAGTTGACGCGCCCCTGGATGATAGCAATGTCGTGCGTTTTTCCAGTATGGTTAAGGAGCTGTCCGAAACCGTGCAGTTCATCTTCGTGACGCACAACAAAATCACCATGGAGATGGCGCACCAGATGAGTGGTGTAACCATGCGCGAGCCGGGGGTGTCGCGCCTGGTCCAGGTCGACATCAATGAGGCAGCCAGGCTGGCTGCAAGTTAAGGCTTATCATGGATGCTGCAACGTTGAGATGGACCATTATTGTCATTGGGGTATTGATCCTTGCAGCTATTTTCCTGTTCGGCCACCCCGAGAAAAAGCGCAGCCCAAAGGCTTCGCGACGCAAAGCCCGGGCTGCGGCAGAGCGCCTGGAGCCTACCCTGGAAGATGGCTCGGGAAGTCCCGCGAAGGGTTCTGTGCCGGAGTTGACCGGCCAGGGCGAATTGCCCATCAACCAGGGCGCGCCTGCCGTAGCAGCAGCACCCCGGGTTTCACGCAAACCGACCGGACCGCCGCCGGAGAAAATCGTTACCCTGTTTTTGCTGGCCCGCTCCAAGCACATTATCGGTGGCGCTGACCTGTTGCAGGCTGCGCTCAAGACTGGCCTGGTGCTCGGCGATATGGACATTTTCCATCGCCATGCGGAAGGTGCGGAACAGCCCATCCTCAGCATGGCCAACGCAGTCAAACCCGGTACATTCGACAAGGATGCCTGGAACACGTTTGAGACAACTGGTCTGGCCTTGTTCATGACCTTGCCCGGACCAATCCTGGCGCTGGATGCCTGGGATATGCTGCTCGCTACCGCGCGAAGGATGGCCGAAATTCTTCAGGCCGACTTGTTCGATGACACTCACCAGCCCCTGATACGCCAGGCAGAAGCAAAGATCCGCGAGGAAATGCGCTCCTATGACCGTGGACGGGCCAGGCAAACTTTTGTCTAGGGCGCCTGGCTTGTCTGAGCTTGAAGCCAGCGTGCGCGCGCAGAAAATCCGGGCAGAGATAGAAGCGCACAACTACCGCTACTATGTGCAGGACCAGCCATCGGTTCCCGATGCCGAGTACGACCGCCTGCTGCGGGAACTGGAACAACTCGAGAATACATTTCCGCGGCTGGCTTCCCTGCAGTCACCGACCCAACGCGTGGGTGGAACTCCGCTTGAGGGGTTCGCCCAGGTGCGCCACCGTTACTCCATGCTGTCTTTGGCCAATGCCTTCTCGGCTGAAGAGATCCAGTTGTTCCATGAACGCGTGCAACGCGGCCTGGAAGTAGACAGTGTCAGTTATGTGGCAGAGCCCAAACTCGATGGCGTTGCCATCTCCCTGCGTTACCAGGGCGGACGCCTAACGCAGGCAGCCACGCGTGGTGACGGAGAGGTAGGCGAAGACGTCACCACCAATGTGCGCACCGTGCGTGCCATACCACTGGAACTGCGGGCCGGTGGCTGGCCTGACGACCTCGAAGTGCGCGGCGAGATTTATATGCCACTGGCCGGTTTTGCAGCATTCAACCGCCAACAACGCGAGGAGGGCGCCAGGGAATTGGTAAACCCGCGCAATGCGGCGGCCGGCAGTCTCAGGCAACTTGACTCGCGCCTCACAGCAAAACGTCCGCTGGCATTTTTTGCCTACGGCGCGGCTGGCGACAACCTGCCGGAAAGCCAATTTGACCTGCTGCTGCAATTGAAGAACTGGGGTTTTCCGGTCAATGCGGAAGTACGCCGCGTGGAAAATGCGCAGGGTTGCATTGCCTATTACACAGACATGGCAGCGAAGCGGGCCGGCCTGAGCTACGACATCGATGGTGTGGTATTCAAGGTCGAGCATCGGCAGCAGCAGGAAACCCTTGGTTTTGTCAGCCGTGCGCCGCGCTGGGCTATTGCGCACAAGTTCCCGGCACAGGAAGAAATAACCCGCCTGCTGGGCATTGACGTGCAGGTTGGTCGCACCGGCGCCCTGACCCCCGTTGCACGACTCGAGCCGGTTTTTGTCGGCGGTGTTACGGTAACCAATGCGACCTTGCACAATATTGATGAAGTGCGTCGCAAGGACATTCGTGCCGGCGACTGGGTGGTGGTCAGGCGCGCCGGGGACGTCATCCCGGAAGTGGCCCGGGTGGTGCTGGAGCGGCGCGAGGCTGAGCTTGCAGAATTCGAATTGCCACGGCTGTGTCCGGTGTGTGGTTCGGCAGTGGAGCGCATGGAATCCGAGGCCATTGCCCGGTGCACCGGCGGCCTGTACTGCCCCGCACAGCGTAAGCAAAGCATCCTCCACTTCGCCTCTCGCCGCGCCATGAACATCGAGGGCCTGGGTGAAAAGCTGGTGGATCAACTGGTGGGTTGCGGTTTGGTTCACTCGCTGGCGGACCTGTACATCCTGGACCTTGGGCAACTGGCAGGGTTGGAGCGCATGGGCGAGAAATCAGCGCAAAACGTGTTGCAGGAAATTGAAGCCAGCAAGGCGCCAGCGCTGGGTCGCCTGTTGTTTGGCCTGGGTATTCGCGACGTGGGCGAAGTGACAGCCGAATCGCTGGCCCGTTATTTTGGTTCGCTGGAGCGACTTTCCATCGCCAGTGTGGATGAGCTGTTGGATGTGCCCGACATTGGTCCCGTGGTGGCCGAGCGCGTTTACGGGTTTTTCCAGGAAATGCACAACCGTACCGTGCTGACGGAGTTGGCGCAGCACGGCGTGGTGGCCCGGGCGCCCGAAGTCGCAAGCGGCGACCGGCCGTTGGCCGGTGAAGTATGGGTGCTGACAGGCACACTCAGCTTACCGCGAGCTCGCGCCAAAAACTTGCTGGAATCCCTGGGAGCGCGCGTTACGGGCAGCGTGTCGGCCAGTACTTCGGTAGTTCTCGCCGGAGAGGCTGCGGGCTCCAAATTGCGCCAGGCTGAAAAGCTGGGCATTCGAGTGCTTGATGAATCCGGCTTCCGCGAACTGCTGCAGGTTCACGGACTCGCTGCGGACTGAGTTCACCCCGCCCCATGCGCGCACTGTTAGTGCTCAACCCCGAAGCCTGCAGCGGCCGGGCTGCCCGCTCCTTGCCCCCCCATCCAGCAGGCATTTGCAAATCAAGATGTAGCCACTGAAGTTTTTTTGACCTGCTATCCAGGCCATGCCACGGAGCACGTTGCGACGTGTTCGCTTGATGCATTCGACGGGGTCATCGCCATGGGCGGCAACGGAACCTTGTTCGAAGTGGTTAACGGATTGTATCGCCGGGAACGCGCAGCACGAGTCCCGTTGGGCGTAATCCCCTTGGGTACTGGCAACGCCTTCGCCCGCGACCTGGGCCTTCAGCCAGGGGACTGGCAAGGCGGTGTTAACATCATTGCCGCCGTGCAAAAACGGCGATAAAGCCCAAACGCCTGCGCAATGGCGCCTACACGCTGGCTGCCTTGTGGCAGGTCATGAAACTGCAGAGCTACCCTGTACGATTGGAAGTTGATGGCAAAATAATCGAGCAAGACAATATTTTTGTCGCAATTTCCAATACGAAATATACCGGGACAACGTTTCTCATTGCTCCATCAGCCCGTATGGATGACGGTTTGCTGCATGTCACCCTGTTAGGCAGAACGGGGTCAGAGTACATTTTCAACTCTCGTCAACCGGAAGATGAAATGCCTTCCCTGAAAATGTACTCTGACCCCGTTCTGCAAAAAAAGGCCGGGAAATATCCCGGCCTTGCCTGCTTATTGCGACATGTTACGGTATAGCTGTAAATTCAAATTTCTGGCCGCCCACAGAGGCATCAGCCATTACGCCACCGGAAATATTGGTGAAGATCGCTACGCCCTTGTTGTAAGCGGCATCGGCAGAAGCGCCGGCTTTAACGATAACGGCTGAGGCCTGGGCGCCCGCTTCCCAATTACCACGCTTGAATTCTCCCAATGCAATGGCATCTTTGAAGAAGATGAACTCAGCGTAGGACTGACCACCGAGGGACAGGCCAATGCTGATCTGGGACAGTTCGGTCGTGCCAACCACCTTGTCACCGGCAATCACCAGGCCGTTGCCGTGGGCGCCACCGATACCAATTGCTCCCTTGCCAACTTTCGGGAATACCGCGTACCCTGCGGCGCCCTTGAACCAGGCGTCCATACCGGGATCTTTGGCTTTCATGGCAAGGATGGCAGCTTGTACTTCCAGTTGTGCCTTATCGTTCGGATCAGGCTCCCAGGCCCAGGCAGTAGACAGGCTGAAGATCAAAGAAAGGGTTAAAAGTGAAAACAGGGTCTTACGCATGGTTTTCTCCGTGAATTAAAAAAGTATGCAGCAACAAGTGTATACCAGCCCGTGTTAAGGCGCTGTTACGACAACGCCCGCCCGGAATTGGTTCACGTGCAGGTAAGCTCAAGCCGGTTAGCCGGATATAGCGCATAGTATCCGCTGCCAGTCCGGTCCATTCGGGCTTCGGGAAAGGAAGGGATGATGAATTCATGCATGCGGGGTTTTTTTTAGGGGAATGGTGGCTGGCGTGATGAATGCCGCGAGCATGGCCAGCAGGCTGGCCTGCAGCATCCAGCCCAGGTAGCGGAAATCACCGCTCGGCGCCAAAACCAGCAATGGCAATACGTAAAAAAGACCGGAAGCAGCCAGCGCGCCCATCAGTACCTGTTTGCGCCAGATGGCTACCACCAGGATCAATAGCGATAACAGCAGATACCACCCGCCCTGAAACAAGACACTGCGGCTGAATTTGTTTGCCGCAACTTCCAGTTCCACCCGCGCGTCAACGGCTCTGGGGAAAACCTCCGGATTGTCCTTATAGGCAACTACGCTTGTGGAAAATACCAGGCTTGGGTTGGATTCATCATGCTGCCAGCCCAGCAGGATTTGCATGACGCGAAAACGGTGTCGCCAATAGGCTTGTGGATATTCGAAAGGGAGTTCCAGCCACGCCTCGCGCAGAACCCTGAAGTCGTGTTCGCTCATCTTCATATACGGATTTAATTTGATCAGGCCGCCATCGAACAAGAGCCCGCTGAAGACCGGATTGAAATCCCGCCGCACGATATCCAGGGTCAGGCTGGGGTCCATCCATTCGGGCGGAATCAACAAGCGATCTTCCTGCACCGACACCGCCGCAATATCCCACAGCGCTTGTAAGGGCCAAAGCGGCTCCGTAGGCAGTTTCAACGCCTGGTTTGGCAGCAAGACCAGCAACTGGATCAAGCCACAGGCAAGCAAGCCATACACCGAAGCTCTGAATTTGCCCAGTGGAGCCTTAAGCAGGTGCAAGCCACCATGACGTACTGCGCCATAAACCATGAATGGCAAGGCGGCGGGCAGGGCATTGTAGCGGTACATGCAGGCCAGCAGGATCGCGACAAAAGCGCCGATCCGCCAGGCACGATGGGGTCGGACCAAGTCCCTGGCAAAGCATGCGGCCGCTAGGCAAAAGAACGCCATTGTCCCCACATCTTTCCACAGATGCAGGCTCAGGCCCCAGAGCGGTGGCCAGAATCCCAGTATCAGCACCAGCGATGCCTGCCAAAATGTGCCGAGTCGTAGGCTCGAGACAAACAGCCCCAGCGATAGCCAGTACAGGCCGAGCTGAAACAGGAAGTAACCCCCGGGTCCGGCGATCAGGTGATTGGTCAGGCCCCAGACCCAGACCATGATGGGTGGATGTGCGGTATTAACTATGTGATTCCGCACCTGCCACCATTGATAGGCCGAATCCCAGGTCAGATAACCGGGATAAAAAAGATACGCACTGGCCACGATACCCAGGCTCGCCGCAATCCAGGGTAACACTAACTGGAAGCGTTTCATTGCCACGGTCTATCGAGCCAGATTTTTGAGGTCAAATGAGGCCGGTACATTACTAACTGCGGCTCACAGCGGCCCCACGCACGACCGAAGGCGCTTTGCCGGTCCAGTTTTTAAAGGCCCGTGAAAAAGAGCTGACTTCGGAGAACCCCAGCATGAAGGACATTTCAGTCAGTGTGATGCTCCGGTCCGTGATGTATTGCTCAGCCAGTTCCCTGCGCACTTCATTCAACAACAATTTGAACGAGGTATTTTCCTTATGCAATTTACGGTGCAGGTTTCTTGCCGTCATGTGCAGCGTATCGGCAATGCCCATCTCGCTTACACCGCCAGAGGACAAGCCATCAAGTATGGCAGCCTTCACCCGGTTCACGATGTCTGTCTTCGTGGCATGAGCAAGATACTTGACCACGATATGCTCGTTCAGCCTGGCCAGTTCTTCATTCGAACCGGTCAGTCGCTCGCTGGCGACCTCCAGTGGAATCAACATGGAGGTGGATGCAGCCCCAAACTCAAGCGCGCAACGGAACAGGCTGTAGTAATAACCCGTGTCCGCCGGTTCAGCATGGGTAAAGCGCATCACTGCTGCCTTGAACTGGTTCCCGGCAATGGCGCGGCAGCACTTGTTGGCGATGGATAATTGCATGTCTTCCCGGATGGGGCCGTGTTTGGATGGACGGTGCGCGTCAAACGTAACAACGAGCTTATCGCCCTCATCCGCCAGTGTTACGGTCAGGCGGTCATTGATCATGCGTGCATAGCGGCTCATGCGGGTAAAGGCTATGTGGATGCTGCTACTGGCCAGCCAGGCGAATCCCAAAGCCCCAAGGTGGGACGGGCGGAAGTACTCCTCGGCATGCACGCCAAACAACGGATCTCCCGAAAGTTCAATGGCGCGGTCAAACAGGTGTTCAAAACTCTCGGTTGAGATCCTGGTGCCGCTGTCGAAGATTGACTCGGGATCAACGCCCGCTTTTTTAAACAGCGCTGCGGGCTCCAGCCCATAGCTTTCAATTTGTTTCCAGAGTGATGAAGCTAGTGGCGCAAACAGAGACATTTGTTTCTTCGCATTGACCTGGCAGGTCAGGGCATTCTCACTGAGACCGGCTGATACAGTCAAATATTTGTCCGGAACGGACAAGAGGCTTTGCCAAGGGCGTTTTAACATACGGCTCTCGACCGGATACGCCTTCAGCGGGAATGCAGGAATGTCAGCATGGAACAGTAGAATTGACCGCAGCGAGTTTCCCGGCCATAGCCGCAGGCGCGGCCTTGATCCGGCGTTGTTGCAAACGGAAATTGATTTCTGGCGCAGTCTTATCGAAGCCCAGCATAAGCCCTCGCGATCCCGCGAATCGACCGAGCGTATGCAGCAAGCCCTGGCCCTGGCCGAGTACCGGCTCGCGGAGATATCATCGAACCGGTACACTGTAGTTACATGATGTAATGTCGCAGTATGGTTTCGTAGCGTAGTTTGGTGATTGGGTCATTCAAGGCGGGCATTAAAGGGCAGGTATGGCACGAAAAGTCATCATCACCTGTGCAGTTACCGGCTCCATCCACACGCCCAGCATGAGCCCCTATTTGCCGGTCACGCCGACAGAGATTGCCGAGGCTTCCATTGCCGCGGCAAAGGCAGGCGCCGCCATCATTCATTTGCACGCGCGCCACCCGCAAACCGGCCAGCCCAGTGCCGACCCGGAACATTTCATGCAGTTCCTGCCACGCATCAAGGCCGAATGCGATGCCGTGGTGAATATTTCGACCGGAGGCAGTTCCCTGATGTCCCTGGATGAGCGGTTGGCGCCCGCGCGGCTGGCACAGCCGGAAATGTGTTCACTGAACATGGGCACCATGAACTTCGGTATTTTCCCGTTGCAGGAACGCTACACCGAGTGGAAACACGCGTGGGAGCCCGCCTTGCTGGACGCGACTCGCCGGGTGCCGTTCAAGAATTCTTTTGAAGACATCGAAATGATTCTCGATGATCTCGGCGCGGACAAGGGCGCCCGCTTTGAATTTGAATGTTATGACCTGGGCCAGATTGAAACGCTGGCGTATTACCTGCGCAAAGGCCTGGTAAAACCGCCGCTCTATGTACAATTTGTGATGGGGGTGCTGGGTGGAGTGGGTACGTCCCCCGAAAATCTCGCGGCCATGAAAGCCTGTGCTGACCGCTTGCTCGGCGATCAGTACGAGTTCTCAGTGCTGGCCGCGGGCGCCATGCAGATGCGGCTTGCGACCATGGGCGCCGTGCTGGGTGGAAATGTCCGCGTGGGCCTGGAAGACAGCCTGACCATAGCGCCGCGGGAATTGGCGCGCAGCAATGCCGAGCAGGTGAGCAAGATTCGGCTCGTCCTGGAAACACTCAACTTTGAAATTGCCACGGCGGACGAGGCGCGGGAGCGGCTGCACACCAAGGGAAAAGCGCAGCAGAAGTTTTAGACCGTCAAGGCGGGAACCACTTCACAGAATCTAATGCACCGGGACTCGTGTTATCACGTTTGACATAGTACGCGAAGCGTAATAGCATGAACGAATATGATCCGTTCCTTTCGCGACACTCGGGCCGAAACCCTGTTCAACGATCAGGACGTGCCTCGATATCGCGCCATTGAGCGAGTTGCACGACGGAAGCTTCTCTTCCTCAATCAGGTACAGCGCCTTGACGAATTGAAGAGTCCGCCCGGCAACCGGCTTGAAGCCCTCGGGGGCGGACGCAAGGGACAGCACAGTATCCGTATAAACGACCAATGGCGGATCTGTTTTCGCTGGAAGGATGGAGATTCTTTTGATGTTGAAATTGTGGACTACCATTGAGGTGCCCTATGACCACCAAGCACAAACTTCTTGATCCGATTCATCCGGGCGAAATCCTTCTTGAGGATTTCATGAAGCCGATGGGCGTCAGTATCAACTACCTGGCGCGCGAGATTGTCGTACCGCCAGGGCGCATCAGCGCCATTGTTAATGGCAAGCGCGCCATCACTGCTGATACCGCGCTGCGGCTGGGAAAGTATTTCGGTGTCTCTCCGCAAACCTGGATGGGATTGCAGTCAGAGTACGACCTGCGTATTGCGCAGCGAGCCATTGGAGCTGAAGTTGACCGGCGTGTGCAAAGGCATGCTGGGTAATTAGACTTGCAAATAAAAACAGGAACCCGGCATCTCCGACAGGTTCCTGCATTTATTTCCTGAATTGGCTCCCCGGGTCGGATTCGAACCAACGACCTAGTGATTAACAGTCACCCGCTCTAACCGGCTGAGCTACCGGGGAATAGATCTTGAGGCGCGGTATTTTGGGTGCTTTGGGTGGGTGAGTCAAGGACGGTATGCACATCCGCGGCAAGGGGGTTCAGCCACCCGCTGGCGGGCAGTTGCCTGGGTTGATTTCCGGGGCCTCCTCACGCCGGATGCGACCGGTGTTGGAGATGAGCAGTTTGCGTGCGTTCAGTGGGCCGCGCTGGTCACAAAAAGTAATGCTGGTGTTGCTGCCGGGTGCGCTGCCGTTGGGGTAAAAACGCAGGTTGGTGCGGCCCGGACTGCTGCGAATCACCATCTGCTCCAGGCTCGGTTCCACCCGCAGCATGGTTTCTGCTCCCTGGTGCTGGCGATCACCATTGAGGTCGGCAAATACGATCCAGCCATCGCTCCAGTCACCCTCGCCAGTGCAACCGCCAGGCGGCTTACCGGGACAGGCGACGACCTGTGCATTCATGTAAATTGCCTCGTGGCGCGCGAGTACCAGGTGAGTATGCAGCAAATCCACGGCGGCGCTCATGCGCTGGCGCATTTCGTAGGACTGCAGGGCCGGAATGCCGATGATCATGAGGATGGCAGTGATGGCCAGTACCATTAGCATTTCGAGCACGGTAAAGCCCGTTCCGGTGATCCCCTTGCTCGCAGTGTTCCGTTTGTCCATGACAGGACATTAAACGGGTCAGCGGAATGTGTGCAGAGGAAAATCTCCCTGGCTTCAGTCAGAAATTTCCTCGGACTTCGTCGTAGTAATCGAATATCAGGTGGATGCGGTCTATGGCCGACTTGTTGCAGCCTCCATGCATCACCTTGTTATTGACTTCAAATGCGCTGCCGCGGGCAAGGTGGATCGCTTCGTCTTCGGCCCAGAAAAACACCTGCGGGTCGGTCACCAGCGGGACATGAATCTTGTGTGGCACATCGGCGGAGCGCATACCGTCAACGTGCTTGCGGATTTCCCTGCCGGCCTTGAGTTTGGCCAGCATGATGCGGCAGGTCTGGCCATTGGCATAGCCGTAAAAAGGCGTGATGACGTCGATGATGGGCTCCACCGCGGCACGGTATTTCTCCCAGATCGGTTGGTATTTTGAGCGGGTGTGGTCTTCCAGCTCCAGCGGAAACTTAAACACGATGTGTTGCGTGGATTTTTCGAAGTCGCCAAATTTGTTGGGCTTGTGTGCATTCTCTACCATGAAGGTATCCCGTGAGTTCTCCAGTAAACGGTCCAGCGGCGCCAGCAGTTCTGCAGGTACGGTGCACAGTTCGCGGATATGACCCTCAAAGTAACTCATGTCAGGAGCAAGCCTGCTCGACTGCCGCTTTGATGCGCTGCACGGCATTTTCCAGGTAGTCCATGCTGGCCGCATACGACAAGCGCAAATGGCCCGGAGCGCCGAAGGCTGAGCCGGGCACGGTAGACACGCCGGCTGAGTCGAGCAGCCACTCTGCCAGTTCCACGTCATCGCGCAGGTGGTCAATGCGGTCTATCACGCCCTGGAAGGAGGGGAATGCATAAAAGGCTCCCTCACAGCTCGGGCAGTCCACACCGGGTATGGAATTGAGAGCAGCCCTGAAGAATTCGTAGCGGGTTTGAAATGCCCGGCGCATTTGTTCCACGCAGTCCTGCGACCCGTTGAGCGCCGCAACGGCGGCAGCCTGTGAAACTGAACCCGGGCACGAGGTGCTTTGCCCCTGTACCTTGCGCATGGCGCGGATCACGTCTTCCGGCCCGGCCGCATAGCCGATACGCCAGCCGGTCATGGCATAGGCCTTGGAAACGCCGTTGATCACGACTGTTCGTTCCGCCAGGCCGGGGCAGGAATTCAACAGGGTACGGTAGGGGCCTTTGCCCCAGTAAATGTGTTCATAAATATCGTCGCAGGCAATGAAGACCTTGGGGTGCTCGAGTAGCACTTCGCCCAGTGCGCGGTATTCCTTCTCTGAATACACCTTGCCGGTGGGGTTGGAAGGGGAGTTCAGAATGAGCAGGCGCGTATTGTCATTGATGCTGTTTTGCAGCTCCCGCGCGGTGATTTTGTAATCATGTTCCGGTATGCCGTTGAGTATGGCTGGCTCGGCGCCGGCCAGCTTGACCATGTCGGGATAGGAAACCCAGTAGGGCGCGGGAACGATGACCTCATCATCCGGGTTGAGCAGGGCAATGAGCAAATTGTACAGGCTTTGCTTGGCGCCATTGGACACCAGGATCTGCCCGGGCGTGTAGCTCAGCTTATTTTCGCGGAGGAATTTGCTGCAGATGGCAAGTTTCAGTTCCGGCGTGCCATCGACTGCGGTGTAGCGGGTCTGGCCCGAGCGTATGGCCTCGATGGCTGCATCGCGGATGTGCTCCGGCGTATCAAAATCAGGTTCGCCAAAACCCAGCGAGACTATGTCCTTGCCCTGCGCCTTGAGCTCCATCGCTCGCCCGCTGACCACGATGGTCGCGGACGGTTTGATCAGGTCTACCTTGGTGGAAATTCTCGACATTACCTTATGTATCCTGAGCTATTCCTGTTTGACTTAGCCTGGCCCGTGCGATTGGCCCGCACGGTGTGCCCGAACATTCGCATTGTATATTCGGATGGTGCCGGGTGAGTTTGCCATGATGCAGCTATTCCTGTCGACGCACCAGCCAGCGAGTGGCTGACCCCGGTCAGTCGAGGTGCATCGGGTATAATGCCCGGTTCGCAGTGGGGCCCTCAAACGGGCCTTGCTGACTTCCACAGACCAGGGATCATCCATGCCCGAGAAAGACATCAGGCCGTTCATTTTACACAGCCCTTTCCGGCCGGCCGGCGATCAGCCCGAAGCCATCCAGGCCCTGATCGAGGGCATTGATAACGGACTCGCGCACCAGACCCTGCTGGGGGTGACCGGGTCAGGCAAGACTTTCACCATTGCCAACGTGATCCAGCATGCGCAGCGGCCGACTCTGGTGCTGGCGCCGAACAAGACCCTGGCTGCCCAGTTGTATGGCGAGTTCAAAGAGTTTTTCCCGGAAAACGCGGTGGAGTATTTCGTTTCCTATTACGACTACTACCAGCCCGAGGCCTATGTGCCCTCATCCGATACCTACATTGAGAAAGACGCCTCCATCAATGAGCATATTGAGCAAATGCGCCTGTCGGCTACCAAGGCCTTGCTGCAACGCAGCGATGTCATCATCGTGGCCACGGTTTCCGCCATCTATGGCCTCGGTGACCCCACCCAGTACCTGAGCATGGTGCTGCACCTGTCCATTGGCGAAACCATTAATCAACGCTCCATCCTGCGCCGTCTCGCCGAGATGCAGTACAGCCGTAACGACCTCGAGCTGAGGCGTGGCACCTACCGGGTGCGCGGCGACATCATAGATATCTTCCCGGGCGATGAAGAAAGCCGGGCTATCCGGGTTGAGTTGTTTGACCAGGAAGTCGAATCCCTGTGCATGCTGGATCCGCTCACCGGCGAAGTCCTGCGCAAGCTGGAGCGGTTCACGATTTTTCCCAAGTCGCATTACGTGACTCCGCGGCAGGTAGTGCTGGATGCCGCGGCAGCAATTGCGCTGGAACTCAAGGACAGGCTGGAGGTATTGCGCGACCTGCATAAATTGGTCGAAGTGCAACGTCTGGAACAGCGCACGCGCTACGATCTGGAAATGATGCTGGAGCTGGGCTACTGCAATGGCATCGAAAACTATTCCCGGCATTTGACAGGGCGCGGGCCGGGCGAGGCGCCGCCCACGCTGTTTGACTATCTGCCTAACAATGCCTTGCTGGTGCTGGACGAAAGCCACGTGTTGGTGCCGCAGCTTGGCGCCATGTTCAAAGGCGATCGCTCGCGTAAGGAAAACCTGGTGGAATACGGTTTCCGCCTGCCGTCGGCACTGGACAATCGGCCACTGAAGTTCGAAGAGTGGGAAGAACGCGCACCCCAAAGTATATTTCTCTCGGCCACGCCCAGGGCTTATGAATTGCAGCGCTCGGGCAGCGTGGTCGAACAACTGGTGCGACCGACCGGCCTGATCGACCCCGAAGTCGAAATCCGACCGGTTACCAACCAGGTGGACGACTTGCTCTCGGAAATCAATCGCCGCGCTGCTGCGGGTGAGCGGGTGCTGGTTACGGTGCTGACCAAGCGCATGGCGGAAAATCTCACCGAGTATCTCGCGGACCACGGCGTGAAAGTTCGTTATTTGCACTCAGACGTGGAAACGGTGGAGCGGGTAGAAATCATTCGCGACCTGCGCCTGGGGGTGTTTGATGTGCTGATTGGCATCAATCTGTTGCGTGAAGGGCTGGATATGCCAGAGGTTTCACTGGTGGCCATACTGGATGCGGACCGGGAAGGTTTTCTGCGTTCGGATTCTTCCCTGGTCCAGACCATGGGTCGCGCGGCGCGCAATTTGAACGGCAAGGCCATCCTCTACGCCGACCGTATCACCGGGTCCATGCAGCGGGCGATTGCAGAAACCGACCGGCGCAGGGCCAAGCAAGTGGCCTTTAACCTGGAGCATGGCATCGAGCCTCGCTCCATTCAGAAGGGAGTGGTCGACATCATGTCAAGCGCACACGACGAAGAACCGCGCAAAGGCAGTTTGCGCCGGGTAGCTGAAAGTGGTGGCCGCTACGACTACGTTGAACCCGCACAATTGGGCAAAGCCGTACGTGAACTGGAACAGAAGATGTTTCGCCACGCGGAGTTGCTGGAATTCGAAGAAGCTGCCCGCGTGCGCGACGAGATTTCACAACTCAAGGAACGGGTGCTGAAAGGCCCGGAGTTCTAGCGAGGCGCTGTTCCAGGAAGGGATACCAGGCGGCCTGGGAAAGGCCTCTTGCAGCCATGAACACCAACACCGCACCCCACAGCCCCTTAATGCCCCATACCTCTGTCATGGGGTCGAGCACGAGCAGATAGACCGCGCACGCGATGGCCATGGTACCCATCATGGCCGCCGCCGCAGTAGCGCCTATGAATACGCCATCGAACTGGAAGCACCACACCGACACCAGTGGCAGGATCACTATTATCGGCATAAGCGAAGCAACCACAGTCTGCACCGCAGGCAGGTCGGTGAGCAAGGTGGTCAAGGCGTTGCCGCCCAACCAGAACAGGGCGGCATACACCAGGCTGGCAGCAAGCGCCCACAGGCTGGTGAGGTAGACCCAGCGCCTGAACACCAGCCTCTGCCCCTGGCCCCAGGCCGCCCCCGCCAACGCCTCGGCGGTATGTGCAAAACCGTCCAGACCCAGCGACATTAACAATAGGAACTGCATGGCCACGTGGCTGGCCGCCATGGCCACATCACCCATGCCGCCCGCCTGGCGCATGACCAGCGCCAGTGCGGTCATGAGGATGATGGTGCGAACGAAGATGAAGCCGTTTACAAAAACGAGTTGGCCAAACCGGCTGATGCGCCAGGTTGCGGCGTGGCGCAGGCTCTGCAACAGCAGCTTGCGGTCCAGCAAGCGCAGCAGAACCCAGACGCTCGCAATGGCGGTTGCGTATTGGGCGATCAGCGTGCCCCATGCGACGCCCGGCACTCCCATGTCCAGGCCGATCACGAAGAGGATATTAAGCACTCCGTTGCTGATGTTCAGCAGCAGTTGCAGCCAAAGTATGGACTTAACCCGCGCCATACCGAACAGCACGCCGGTGATGGCATAGTTCAGCAGCGTCGCGGGTGCCGCCCAAATGCGGATATGAAAATACTCCGCAGTGACTTTTGCCACGTCCTCCGGCGGCGCCATCATGCGCAGGGACCACAGCAGTAACCACTCCTGGATCAGCAACAGGACAAAGGCAAATACCAGGGCGAGTCCACAGGACCGCAGGGCCGTGGCAACCAGGCCTGCGGAGTCGTTACGGCCCCGCGCCTGCGCGATCACGCCGGTGGTTCCCATGCGCAGAAAGCCAAAGGCCCACAGCAGGTAATTGAAGATGATGCTGCCCAGGCCGACTGCGGCTAGGTACACCGCGCTGGACAGGTGGCCAATGGCCCAGGTATCGACCAGGCCCACCAGCGGCGACGACGAATTAGCCAATATCGCAGGTCCGGCAATGGCCCAGATTTGCCGGTGTGGATTCAGATGCGGGTTCAGCTCGGTTGAGACAGGCATGTGGGGCACTGTGCCAGCCAGCGTTTGCTCGCGCAATGGTATGCGCTGGTCCTGGAACTTGATTTGGTTGCTCAGTCAGCTGTCATACCCTAGAATTGCCGCCCTTCCAGTATTCGAGTTTATGGAGAGGTGCCAGAGTGGTTGAATGGGCTCGCCTGGAAAGCGTGTTTAGGGTAATACCCTAACGCGGGTTCGAAAAATTCGCCGGGAGCGAATTTTCGTGAGCGCAGCGAACCCGAAGGGCGAGGGCAGGATGCCCGGAGCAATCCCGCCCGACGTGAGGAAGAGCTTAGGTGACAATGAGATTGGAATTCAGGAATTATGGAGAGGTGCCAGAGTGGTTGAATGGGCTCGCCTGGAAAGCGTGTTTAGGGTAATACCCTAACGCGGGTTCGAATCCCGCCCTCTCCGCCAAATAGAAAACCCCGCTTACGTCGGGGTTTTTTATTGCTTGGGATAATCATCGCGTCCAGGGGTTCACAGCTCAACCGGATATCGCTTACTATGGGCGTTGCTCGGATGCTGGCACCACTTGCGGAACACCCCAAGGACCCGTACCAAGAGACCACATGCTTACCTTACAAACCACAGGCTATAAACCCAAGTCCATGGTGGGCGACGTTTCCCTCGGTATTTTCAAGGGAATTGACAACGGCCTGTGGGCGTACGGTTTTGCCGCCATTGTCTTTGCCGGTGCGCTGTCGGCGTTCATGCCCATGATGCTGGTCATCCTGCTGGTGGGCTGGGCGCTCATGGGCCTGTTTACCGGGCTCACCTCCAGTGTCAGGGTGCACCTGGTGAACATGGATGAACAAGCTATCGTCATCTTGTCAACCATTGCCGGCCTGATGGTGACCAAGCTGGGTCCGGAAGCGGCTAGTCCTGCCGGTCTTGCCACCATGCTGGCCATCATGTCGCTGACCTCGCTCACTGTGGGCCTGTGTTTCCTGCTGGTGGGCCGCTTTCACCTCACTCGATTGCTGGAATTGCTGCCATACCCTGTAATTTGCGGGTTTATGGCCGGCATCGGTTGGCTGTTGCTGCAGGCGGGCGTCGGCCTGGCAGTGGACTTGCCGATTTCATTCGAAGTACTGCGTGCGCTGGCTGTTCCCGAAAACCTGTTGCGTCTGTTCATCATGATAGCCGGTGCCCTCAGCCTGATGTTTGCCGCCCAGCGCAGCAGGCACGCATGGACCTTGCCGGCAGCTGCCTTGGCGATCGTCCTGATTTTTTACTTCGCGACCTCGATGCTGGGTTATTCCAGGGAGGTATTGGTGGCGCATAACTGGCTGTTCGACGTGTCCTCCGGAACCGTCACTATCTTGAGCATGTTCACTTCAAGAGCGCTTTATGGGATCAACATCGACTTTGTATTGTCGGTTTTTCCGCAGATCCTAACGATTGCTTTCCTCGCGATGTTGACCGCCTCGATGTCGCTGTCGGCAATGGTGGCCGGCGGTCACTCCGAATTGGTCACGGCGCACGAAATGCAAAACGCCGGCGTGGGCAACGTGGGTCTGGGGTTCATAGGCTGCCCCCCGGTTTACAACGACGTGACCTCGTCTTTGCTGTATTCCCGTTTCGGCGCATCCAGCCGCATGGTGGGCATGGTGTCGAGCGTGGTTACCTTGGGCATCGCCATCGTTGGCGGCCAGATGATCGGCTTTATGCCGACCATCCTGGTGGGCTCGGTGGTGTTCCTGTTTGCATTCACCATGCTCTACGACTGGATGTACGAAAGCGTTCGCGGGTTCCAGCCGGTCGATTACGCCATAGTCTGCATCATCCTCGGGACTGTCATTTTCATAGGCTTCATGGCCGGCGTGCTCGTGGGGGTGATGATGGCCCTGCTGTTGTTCGTCATGCGCTACAGCATGATCAGCGCGGTGCAGGGGCAGTATTCCCTCTCCGGTTACCGCAGTTCGGTTGAGCGTTCGCCGCGCAGTAACCAGTTGCTGGACGAACATGGTGCAAAGGCATTGGTGTATTCCCTGCGCGGCTTCCTGTTTTTTGGCACAGCCAACGCAATTCTCGACCTCATCCGGGATGAGTCCGGTATCAAGGGCGGCAACTACAAGGCCATCCTGCTGGACCTCAAGCGCGTCACCGGCATGGATATTTCGGCGCTCAAAACGTTTTTACAAATCCGGCGTATCTGTGAGGCGAATGGTGTGCAACTGCTCTATTCCGGCATACCGCGGGGGACGGAGCAACGCATCGTCATGATTGGTGCGGTGAGCATGGAAAAAGGCAAGCCTTTGTTCTTCAAAGAGGCTGACTACGCGGTTGAGTACATTGAAAACCTGTTACTCCACGACCTCGGGGAAAACGTAGAAACCAAGTCGGTTGCTACCTACCTGCAGGAATTGCTGCACGATCAGGACAAGGTAAGAATCCTCATGGCTGCAATGGACCGGGTCGACTGTGGGGTGGGTCAGACCTTGTTTCAGCAGGGCGACGATGACACCGGATTGTTCATGCTCGAATTCGGCTCCATGACCGCATTGATAGGCACCAAGACCAATGGCATGAAACGCGTGAAGAAATTCAATGCCGGCTCCGTGATCGGGGAGATGTCGAGCTATACACCCGACAAGAAGCGCACGGCAACCATTATTGCCAACGAGCCATCGGTGCTGTATCACCTCTCGGCAGCGAAAATTGCCGGCATGGATGTGAGTGACGCCTGGCTGGTCTCTTCCATTCACGAATTGGTTGCCCGCACCCTCGGTGCGCGCATCACCTACATGAACCGCCGCTTGATCCAGGAACTCAGGTAAGCTTGACCGCTGCAAAAACTGCTAACCCAGGCAACGGTTGCTACGATTGAAAGAGATTTCCGAAAAAATGCCCCGGAATCACTGGCGGGTTCCCCGTAGCATGAGCACACGTTCACTCATGGTGTTCCTGTTGCTGCTGTTTCCCCCATTCGCCCTGGCATCCAGCGGGGAAATGCCTTCGCTGGTGCAGGACATAGGCATCAGCCTGCTGATGGCAGGGCTGCTGGGGGTCATTTTCACGCGCCTGAAAATCCCCAGCATCGCAGCGTTTTTGGCGGCTGGCATCATCATCGGTCCGATCGGCCTGAAACAGGTGACTGATGCAGAGAACATCGACACCATCGCCCAGCTGGGTTTCATCTTCCTGCTGTTCCTGATCGGCCTTGAAATTGACTTCAAACGCATACTCAGCAGTGGCAAGGCCATCATCGTATCGGGCTTGCTGCAATACCCGCTGACCATCCTGTTCGGAGTCCTCGCAGTAAAGTTGATGCTATTGCTGGGTATCGGTGGCTCGTTGCTGGCAGAAAGCCCTTATGCGGCGGTGTATATCGGCGTGATCATCGCCGGCTCATCGACCCTGCTGGTGGTCAAGCTATTCCAGGAAAATTTTGAGCTCGATACAGAGCCGGGAAGGCTGGCGCTGGGTGTGCTGATTTTCCAGGACATCTGGGTGATCGTGGCCATTATCATCCAGCCGAACATGAGTAACCCGGATCTGAGCATGATTGCCATGTCTTTTCTTGGCATCCTGCTGCTGGGTCTGTTTACTGTGGTGGTGTCAAAAAGCCTGGTCGTCCGGGCCTTCACCTGGATTGCCAAATCGCCGGAACTGACACTGCTCGGTGCCCTGGCATGGTGTTTTACGGTGGTCTTCGTGGGGATGAACCTGGACACCATCATGGTCATGACCTACGGGCGCAGTTTCCACATGTCCGTAGGCCCCGGCATGGCGGCACTGATCGCCGGCGCCAGCATCGCCAACCTGCCTTCCAGCACCGAAATCATCACCAAGGTGGCCACGGTCAAGGACTTCTTTATCACCTTGTTCTTCGTGGCGCTGGGCATCAGCATTCCGGCACCGGAGAGCATGGACGTCATCGTGCTGGCGGTGGTGCTGGCAATCGCAGCCATTATTTCCAGGCAACTGGTGTTTTTTCCGCTGTTCTACTTTGCCGGGGTGGACCAGCGCAATGCTGAGGTCACTTCCGTCCGCCTCGCACAGATTTCTGAATTTGGCCTGGTCATCGCGTTTCTTGGCGTCAAGCTGGGACACTTGAGCCCCTCGTTCACCAGCACCATTATTTTCGCTTTCGTCATCACTGCCCTGGCAACGCCCCTGATGTACAGCAAGGCCTACGAAGTGCATCGCTGGCTGCGGCCAACCCTGGAAAAACTTGGCTTCAAGGCACCTCCGGAGCTGGTGCTGGAAAACGCCAGGAAATACAAGTTGGCTTTGCTGGGTTTTCATCGCGATGCCTCCTCGCTGCTCTACAACCTGCAGCAAAGCGATCCTGAACTGGTGCACGAAACCCTGGTGGTGGATTTTAATGTGGCCCTGCACGATGACATTGCCGCAACCGGGGCCCACGTGCACTACGGCGATCTGTCGAACTCGGAAACCCTGCATCACATTGGCCTGAACAACGCCAAAATCGTGGTGTGTACCATCCCGGACGACCTGTTGCGCGGCATCACCAACCGCTCGCTGGTGCGGGTGGTGCGGCACATCAATCCCGGCGCCATCATTATTGCCAATGCCGTGAGCCTGGAGCAGGTCAAGGCCATTTACCGGGCGGGCGCCAACTATGTCTACTTGTCGCGCTTTGAGGCTGCACACAACCTCGGGGAAGCGGTCAATGAGGCCCTGAAGGACCGCATAGAGGTATTCCGCGAAATGAACGCCAAGCGTAACTGGTATACGGAAGATCGCCGCGAGGTGTTGAAATAATCTCCCTATCGGGCTACCTGGCAGCCGCAGCCAGCACCTTTTGACCAAACCCATTCACCAACCTTTTCGTCACTGGCCGGTACTGAGGTGACAATGCGCATTCTTAAAAGGGGAGTGGCATGACCTTAGTTGTGCAGTTAACCGATACGCATATTGAGGCGCCGGGCAGGCTACTGTACGGAAAAGTAGATACGGCGCAGCACCTGCACGAGTCCGTGCAGCAGATCAATGCCATGATTCCACCACCCGACCTGGTGTTAATTACGGGCGACCTTGTGGAGACGCCGACCGAGGCGAGCTATGGCAATTTCGCTTCCCTGATCGAGCCACTGCGCGTGCCGGTGCGACTGTTGCCCGGCAACCACGATGACCCCCAGGTTATGCTGGAGATGTTCGGGGACTTGCCCCTGTTTCCGGCCATGCACTCAACTTTTCAATATGCCATTGACGATTTCCCGGTGCGCATCCTGGCGCTTAACAGTCACTTCCAGGGCAGCGAATTGCCCGACTTTGGCTCGCATCGGCTACACTGGCTGCAACAAACCCTGGAAGAGTCCGCCAAGCCCACCATGATCGCCATTCACCATCCTCCCATGAAAACCGGCATAGGCTTTATCGACATGGTCGGCGCGCAATGGTATGCCGGCATCCGCGATGTCATTGCGCAGCACCCCCAGGTGCAACTGGTGATAGCCGGACACGGGCACACAGATTTGCTCGGCCGCATCGGCACGGTACCGGTGTATATGGCCGGAAGCACCGCCCACCAACTGATTGCAGCGCGCGGACACGACCAGGCGCCCGCCTTTGACGACCGCCGTGCGCCGCCGGTATTGCATCACTGGATGGGGGACGGTTTTGTCAGTGGCAGCGACCCCTGGCCGGAGTGGGTCGAAGAAAAACGCATAGACCAGGAGTCCGGTTGCAATTGGAATGAACTCAAGGACCGTATGCGCGGTGCAATGAGATAGTGTGTCGGCCTACCAATTCACCGGGTAGGACAGGATGAAGCGTTACCTGATCCGTGCCGTTCTTGGCCTGCTTTTGACCGTGTTTTTGCTCAGTCATGTGGCGGGCAAGATTTCTATTCCCTATTTCGATGACGTGGAAAACCTGCTGTACGACACACGGGTGCGCCTCACGGCGCCCGGTGGCAAGGATGAACGCATTGTCATAGTTGCTGTTGACGAGGCCAGTCTGGAGCAACAGGGCCATTGGCCCTGGACGCGCGAAAAACTGGCGAAGATGGTCGAGCAGTTGTTCAGCTACGGTGTTGTTGTAATCGGTTTTGACATGGTGTTCGTGGAGCGCGACGAAAGCGCGGATTCAGAACTGCTGAAGGAACTGGCCAACGGGCCGGAAGATGCGGCCTTCCGCGCGCGCCTTGTCGAGCTTGAACCGCAGTTAGACCGGGACCGACGATTTGCCGAAGCCCTCGCTACCGGGCCCACCGTGATGGGTTACTACTTCGATACCAACGAACACACTGCATATGAAACCGGCGCGCTGCCGCTGGCGGCTTTTGATTTCGATCAATCCATGGCTGACTACATCTTCCTGCCACGTGCCGAGGGTTTCAGCTCCAATCTTCCCGCGTTAATGGAAAAAGCTACCAGTGCGGGCTTTATCAGCAATCCCCTGATTGACGAAGACGGCATCGTGCGCCGCGCACCGCTGTTGCACGAATACAAGCTCAGCGCTTACGAGTCACTGGCCATGGCCATGGCGGCTACTTTTTTCAACGACATCACCTTGCCAAAATTCGTCGACGCATCGAGCTGGATGGGGGATTACCCCCCGCTGGAAGGCCTGGAATTGGCCGGGCGGCCCATTCCCATCGACCCGCAAGGCGCAGTGCTGGTGCCATACCGCGGACCGCGCGGTAGTTTTCCTTATGTATCGGCGACAAAAGTCATTGACGGCACCGTGGAGCACCCGGAGACCTTGAAAGGCGCCATTGTGCTGATCGGCGCCACGGCACCCGGCCTGGAAGACATCCGGTCGACCCCGTTTGGTTCGGTGTACCCCGGGGTGGAGGTGCATGCCAACGTACTGAGCGGCATTCTCGACAGCAGTTTCCGCTGGCAGCCGGCCTACACAGCGGCGGCCGAAATGATGGCTGTAGTGGTTTTCGGCTTGATTGGTTCACTGGTGCTGCCGGTGCTCTCGCCTATTGTAGCTACGCTGGCCTTTGCGACCTTGCTGGGCCTGGCGCTGGGGGTCAATCTGTACATGTGGAGCGTGTATCTACAGGTGCTGCCGCTGGCAGTCACCTTGTTCACTTTGATTGGTATTTACACCCTCAACATGGTGTTTGGCTACCTGTTTGAAACCCGCAGCCGCTCGCAGATGGACAGCCTGTTCGGCCAATACGTGCCGCCTGACCTGGTGAAGGAGATGAGCCGCGACCCGGAGCATTATTCCCTCGCCAGCGAAAAGCTGGAACTGAGCGTGCTGTTCAGTGATATCCGCGGGTTTACTTCGATTTCCGAAGGACTGGATGCGGCGGAACTGTCGGAACTGATGAATCACTACCTCACGCCCATGACACGGGTGGTGCACGAATCCAAGGGCACCATCGACAAGTACATTGGCGACGCCATCATGGCGTTCTGGGGTGCGCCGCTAAAAGACCAGGCCCATGCCGCGCGGGCAGTCGGCGCCGGGATGGCCATGTTGGCGGCCCTGGACAAGCTCAATGTCGATTTCAAGAAACGCAACTGGCCCGAATTGCATATTGGCATCGGTATCAATACCGGGCCGATGAGCGTGGGTAACATGGGTTCGCAGTTCCGACGCGCCTACACAGTGCTGGGCGATGCGGTTAACCTCGGTTCCAGACTGGAAAGCCTGACCAAGGCATACGGGGTGGCCTTCATTGTCAGCGAAACCACGGCGGAGCATGCGCCGGAGTTCTTTTACCGCGAACTCGACCGGGTCCGGGTAAAAGGCAAAGCCGAGCCGGTCACCATGTACGAACCGCAAGGTATGCGCAGTCAAATGGATGCCAAGCAAACCGAAGATACCTTGCTGTTTCACAATGCCTTGCGCTTATACCGGCAGCAGGACTGGGACGGGGCTGAAAAGGTGTTGCGGGAACTGCTGTCGGTGCACCCCAATACCTACCTGTACGAGCTCTATCTTGAGCGCATTGCCGAATTTCGCCTGAACCCGCCACCCGCAGATTGGGAAGGCGTGTTTACCCACGAGTCGAAATAGTCAAAAACCACAGAATTCCCTTGTATTAATTACTAAAAACTGTGGTAAGATTTACCAGTCAGTGGTGGAATGTCTCGCGCCACCGAAATTGGGGTGTGGCCGGAATATCGGCCCGTTGCTTTGCAAACGCCCACGTAAGCGTCGTCGGATAGGTTGCAGGGTTGGTTCGGAATCATGATTTTGGGGCGTGCCCGACCAACTTTTAACAGCCTGCTCAGTACTTCCCGGTGAATGGATTACAACGGCAACAGAAAAAGGGTCTTAAATATCATGAAAAACATTAGCAAAGTTTTAATCGTTCTTATCGCTGGTCTGGCAGGCTTTTCCACACAGGCATTTGCCAGCGAAGCCAAAGGTCTGGTTGTAGCGTCACGTGGCACGGTAATCGCCAACTCCACGTCCGATTCCCGCGAACTGAAACAAGGTGACGAAATTTTCGTCGAAGACGAAATCATGACCGGTCCCAAGAGCTTCGCCGTCGTCCAGTTCCTCGATGGCGCCAAAGTTACCATCAAGCCGAACTCGGAAATCGTTGTTGAAGATTACGTCTACAACGGCAACTCTGACGACAAAGCAACATTGAGCCTGGTTTCAGGCGGATTAAGAGTTATCACCGGCGCCATGGCCAAGAACAACCCGGAAAACTACAAGGTTAAAACCCCGGTGGCACTGATGGGCGTGCGCGGCACGGAATTCGCCATCCAACTCTGCGGCGATGATGTATGCGCAGAAGACGGAATTGAAGTTATCGAGTAAGGCGAAGTTATCGAATAGTTTTATAGTTTTAAAGATAAGTTTCAGAGCAAAAAAAAGACCGGCCTCAGGGCCGGTCTTTTTTTATGTGTTCGTTACAACTTCCCACGTTGCACCGTCATCCCGCGTTGCACCGTCATCCCACGTTACACCGTCATCCCACGTTACACCGTCATCCCACGCTGCACCGTCATCCCGCGTTGCACCGTCATCCCGCGTTGCACCGTCATCCCGGGCCTGACCCGGGATCCACTCGGAACAACCTTACGAGTCGCTTACCACCGGTGGTGGTGGCGGAGGGGGCGGTGTGCCTGGAGGAACAATGGCGCCGCCTATGGGTGTGGTGGCGCCGGTAACACCGCTGGATCCTACCGGGGTACCCGGGCCACAACGGCCTAATTCAGAATCAGCTTCGACAAAGTTGATCACCGTCGGCAAGCGGGTAATACCCATGTTCAGTGCAATCCGCACCCGCTCCGGGTCGTCAATGTACATCTTGCCACCTTCCATGATGGTGACAAATACCGGCTTGCGGGTGAATTTGTAGGTTTCCAGGTTAGCCGCCAGTGCTTCCTGCCGCAGTGGATCGATGTCTTCAGTCTTGGGCAGGTCGAAAAACTTCTCGTACTCCTCGGCACTGGCCGAAAAATGGTTGTCGCCCAACTGCCACAAGGGCACTTCTGCCAGCTTGATTTGGCGTTCATTAAACGCCTTGTTCAGCTCTTCAAGGCTCACGTTGGAGCCAAAGTAACTGATCGGAACCGCATTGGAATCGTTGAATACGAAAACAATCGGAATTTCCTTGCCACCATAAAACTTGTTCAAGGCATCCACGGTGTGATTGTCGATGACCACTTTATTGATACCCACGAACAGGGATACCAGCAAAGTCTTGGGCCGCTTTTCTTCCATAATGTCGACATCGGGATTGGTTTGATACCAATACTCTGGCGAGGAGTAAGGGACAATGTCTTTGAAATTCAACTTGACCGTGTATTCGTTTTCTTGCCAGTTCGGAACGGGTTCGATGACTTCAGGAATTTCAAAATAACGCTGTACCACCTGGGTGATGGTGCTGCTTGACGGGTCCAGTTTATCAACTGTGTAGGTGGCAAACTTGCGACTCTGTGCTGCATCGGTGGCGCAGGGCCAGTCAAGAAAATCAGGGACCTTCTTGATGCAGTTAAGCTGGTTCTCATTGGCAAACGCCGCTTCGCCGGGTGCCAGTTCCACCATTTTGTCGCCCTTGATCAGAAAGGTGCGACCCTCGTCGGTGGTGGCATAAAGCCCGGGTGGAGTTTTACCCTGCATGTCTTCACAACCTGCAGCGGGGTCTTTTGCCGGTGCGGCAGCCGCACCTTGTGCCTGCACGCCTGTCGATGCCAAAGCAGAAGCGATCAAAGCCGGCAACAGCGCGCGCAACAATGGTTTCCCGGTAATGTTCCTGGATGATTTAGTGTTCGAATGCATTACGTCCCCGTTTCCCCTGATTCAAAATCTCTGACGATTGGAAATGATAGCCTATCTTGGCAGTATGAGGTAGCTGTGATAGTTAACAGTTTCAGGTAGCGGTGAAAGACACGCACCCATTCAGTACGGGCGCATCGGCCCCAACGGAACCTCTTAGGGGTAGTATCGGAATCAACTCAATGCGGCCCGGGTAAACCATCATGTGTGCTTTGTGGCCGGGTTCGATGTCCGCGCCCAAAAAAGTTGTCCAAAAAGGTTTGTTCAAGCCCTGAACATAAGCTAACATCAACACCCTGATGCTGAGCTAGGGGTTAGGCGCTTGCACCACACGGAAGCCAATTGGTTCGCGGTTTATGCCCGGCCGCGGCAGGAACACATTGCACTGGAAAACCTGCAGCGCCAGGGCTTTGACTGTTTTTTGCCCATGGCGATTAACCCCTATCAGCGGCGCTCGCAAACCAAACTGCGCGTTGAGCCCTTGTTCCCCCGTTACCTTTTTCTGAATGCTGCTGCCGATCAGCAAAGCCTGGGACCGGTGCGCTCCACCCGTGGCGTGAGCACCTTGGTGCGCTTCGGGGTGGAACTGGCGCATATTCCGGAAACCGTCATTCGGGCTATTCGCAGCCGTTGTGACAGTAGCAATGGTCTGGTTCGTCTTGATCCGGTGCACATAAAACCCGGTGACAAGGTACGTGTTTTTGATGGCCCGCTGGCCGGAGTCAATGGCCTGTTCCAGGCTTGCAGCGGCGAACAGCGGGCGCTGTTACTGATTGAATTCATGGGCCGGCAGACCCGCGTGGTAGTTGAACGCATGCTGCTACAAAAAACGGGCTAAAGCCGACTTACGTTGTTGTGGACTGTGTCGATGGATGCCGGATCAAGTCCGGCATGACGAGAAGGTTGGTGTACGACGGTAAAGCTTCGTCATCCCGAACTGAGAGTACGTCATCCCGGCCCCGGAGCAGGTCCGGGGTGACGAGATCCGGGATCCACGGCCAGGAGAATGCTAAGGCCGAACACCAACGATGCGGGTCAGCACAGACACTGCAGGGCGGTAGCGTGCCCAAATGACGGCAAAGTGGCCTCATCGCGGACCAAAGTGACGTCATCCCGGACCAAAAGTATCTCATCCCGGCCCCGGATCAGGTCCGGGGTGACGAGATCCGGGACCCACCTGATTCAAATGTCACCAACGCAACAGTATTAAGCATCTGATCCCCAACCAGGAAATCCATCTAAAAGTCCTGCGCCACCTCGAGGGACACCCCGACGTGACGCAGCGAGAACTCGCCCAGCATCTGGGGGTGAGCCTGGGCAAGGTCAACTATTGCCTCAAGGCCTTGATCGACCGTGGCTGGATAAAGGCGAATAATTTCAAGAACAGCAAGCACAAGTCCGCTTACGCGTACTTGTTGACTCCGCGCGGACTTGAGCAAAAAGCCCAGATAACCATCAATTTCCTCAAGCACAAGATGCACGAATACGAGCAGCTGAAACAGGAAATCGTGGAACTCGAACAGGAAGTTGTCAGAAATAATGGCGGAAACAAAACCGGCGCATGACCGGACCTACGAAATGGCAATTGACCAACACACCCAGAACCCCGCTGCCATCAGCAGTGGAAAAAAGGCAGGCAGATGACTGAGCACCCCAAAACTCATCTGATTGATAAGCTGCATAACCACTCTGCCGTGATCGGCATCATCGGCCTCGGTTATGTCGGCCTGCCGCTGGCGCTGCGCTATGCCGAGGCGGGTTACCCCGTGCTGGGTTTTGACGTGGACCCGGCCAAACCGGAAAAAATTGCTGCTGGCAGAACCTATTTCCAGCACATCCCCGATGAACGGGTACAGGCCGCAGTGGCAAGCGGGTTCAGGGCCACGACCGATTTTTCCCGGGCCACAGAAGCGGATGCACTGATCATCTGTGTTCCAACTCCGCTGAACGAACACCGCGAACCCGATATCAGCTACGTGACCAACACCATGGATGCCCTCGGCCCCTACCTGCGCCACGGACAAGTGGTGTCGCTGGAAAGCACCACCTATCCTGGTACCACGGAAGAAGAACTGCGACCCCGCATCGAGCAGGCAGGCTTCAACATCGGCACAAACCTGTTCCTGGTGTACTCGCCCGAACGGGAAGATCCGGGCAATGCCCAATTCACCACGCGCACCATTCCCAAAGTAGTTAGCGGCTCAACGCCCGCTTGCCTTGAAGTGGCGATCGCACTTTACTCCGGGGTCATCGATCAGGTGGTGCCGGTCAGTTCCACCCAGGCGGCCGAGATGGCTAAGCTGCTGGAGAACATCCACCGTGCGGTGAACATCGGCCTCGTCAATGAAATGAAGACGGTCGCCGACAAGATGGGCCTGAATATTCATGAGGTGATCGCCGCAGCAGCTACCAAGCCCTTTGGCTTCGTGCCGTATTACCCCGGCCCGGGCCTCGGTGGCCACTGCATTCCCATCGACCCCTTCTATCTCACCTGGAAAGCACGGGAATACGGCGTCAACACCCGTTTTATCGAACTGGCCGGTGAAGTGAACAGCGCCATGCCCTTGTGGGTGGTGGGAAAAATTACCGAGGCGCTCAATTCGGTGGCCAAAGCCGTCAAAGGCAGCCGCATCCTGGTGCTGGGCATCGCGTACAAAAAAAATGTGGATGATGTGCGCGAATCGCCATCGGTGGAGATTATGGAGCAACTACGCAACCGCGGTGCTGAGGTGGCCTATTGCGACCCCTATTTCCCCGGCTTCCCGCAGATGCGCCATCACCAATTCGATTTGCATAGCCAAGCGCTGAACAAGGAAACTTTGCGCCAGCATGACTGCGTGGTGATCGCCACCGATCACGACCTGTTTGATTATGACTTGATCTTCAAAGAGGCGGCGCTGGTGGTGGATACCCGGGGCAGGGCGAAACAGAAGAATGAGCGCATTTTTCCAGCGTGAGGTCGCCACCGCGTGTCCTCGCTCAAGTTCTGCTAGACTTTTGTCATGAAAACATATTCCGCTGTAGTCGAGCGCGACTCTGAGACGGGTTTGCTGGTCGGATACGTGCCGGGTTTTCCCGGTGCACACACACAGGCTGAGTCTCTTGACGAGCTCAACCAAAATCTTCGGGAAGTCATCCAAATGCTGCTTGAGGACGGCGAGCCTTCACTCGAAGGGGAGTTTATCGGGACGCAGCTTGTCAGGGTGGGCTGAAGCTTGCCAAAACTTCCGGTTCTCAAGGCACGAGAACTCATTCGGATAGTTCAACATTTGGGTTTCGCCGAGGTTCGCCAACGAGGCTCGCACAAACAGTTCAGGCATCAAGATGGGCGCTTTACCACCATTCCTGTCCACGCCCGTCGCGACATATCCCCGGCACTTCTTCGAAAGATCCTTGAGGATATCAGTGTGTCGCCGGAAGAGTTTCTTCGCCTACCGAGATAATGAGCGACCACCACTCAGCCCGCGAACACTTAAAAAAGCATCCACGCAACTGGTTGATTACCGGCGTGGCCGGGTTCATCGGCTCTAACCTGCTGGAAACCCTGCTGCGCCTGGACCAGCGCGTCATCGGGCTGGACAATTTTGCCACCGGTCATGAGCACAACCTCGAGGAAGTTCGCTTGCTGGTCACAGCGCAGCAATGGGAAAGGTTTAAGTTCATGCGCGGCGACATTCGTGACTTGACCCAGTGCCACATAGCCTGCGAAGGCGTGGATATCGTACTGCACCAGGCAGCCCTGGGTTCGGTACCGCGCTCCATTGAAGATCCCATTACCACGAACGCAGCAAACATTACGGGCTTCCTCAACATGCTGGTGGCCGCGCGTGATGCAAACGTATCGCGGTTCGTTTATGCCGCTTCCAGTTCCACTTACGGTGATCACCCCGATCTGCCCAAGGTGGAAGACCGCATTGGCAAGCCGCTCTCACCTTATGCCGTCACCAAGCTCGCCAATGAGTTGTATGCCGACGTCTTTGCCAGCGCCTACGGAATGCACATCATCGGCCTGCGCTACTTCAACGTGTTCGGCCAACGCCAGGACCCAAATGGCGCCTATGCGGCAGTGATTCCCCGCTGGTTTGCCGGCATGATCCGGGGCGAGGAAATATTCATCAATGGCGATGGCCAAACCAGCCGGGATTTCTGCTACATCGACAACTGTGTGCAGGCCAACGTGCTGGCGGCAACCACGACCAATGAAGCCGCGATAAACCAGGTCTACAACGTGTCCTGTGGCGCACGCACGACTTTGAATGAGCTGTTTTATCTGATCCGGGACACTTTAGTGGAAGCGGATCCGGAATTAGCCGCGGTAGTGCCCATCTACCGGGATTTCCGCCGGGGCGATGTACTGCATTCCCTCGCGGACATTAATAAAGCCAGAAAACTGTTGGGTTATGACGCGGCGGTTTCGGTCAAACAAGGGCTGCAAACTGCTGCCCAATGGTACCAATCCCGATTCACTACAGCGCCGGCATTTGACTGAATACCAACTCTGAAGCAGGGTATTAACCGGACGATTCTCGCACAATTGATCTACATTTAGTTATACTTTATGTAACTTAATGTAGATTCAAAACCCATGCAATCCATCAGAAAATTGGCACACGTGCTGGAAAATCTGGCCGATGGTGAACACCATCTGTTCACTTTGGCCGATATGCAGGGTGCACTTCCGGGGTATTCACCGGGGGCATTTCGGGTTTTGGTCAGCCGGGCGGAAAAAACGGGGCTGCTCAGACGAGTCTGTCGCGGACTGTACCTGTACCCCAAGGGTGATCATGCCCGTGGCTTGATCCTGTACCATGCCGCTGCCCGATTGCGCGCGGCTGAATTCAACTACATCAGCCTGGAGTCCGCCCTGAGTGACGCCGGTGTGATTTCCCAAATCCCCCTGAACTGGATCACCGTGATGTCTTCCGGGCGCAGTCAGGTCATGACGTGCGGCGATTTCGGCACGATCGAGTTCATCCATACCCGCAAGCAAGCGGCCGATCTGGCTGACCAGCTCAGTTATGACCCGCGTTGTCATCTCTGGCGGGCAAGCGTTGCACTGGCTCTCAGGGATATGAAAGCGGCCCGCAGGAGCCTGGATTTAATTGATACGGAAGTGGCCGGTGAACCTGTTCGATCAACTGGTTGACCAGGCGCTAAAAAACCACGTTGAGCTGTCGCCGTTGCGGGGCGTGGTCGAAAAAGAACTCCTGCACCACGACATTATCCGGGAAATGAGTGCGGCCGGCCTGCTGGCTGAATTGACCTTTATCGGTGGCACCTGTCTGCGCGCCTGTTATGGCTCCAACCGCTTGAGTGAAGATCTGGATTTCACCGGCGGTGGCGATTTTAAGCGCGAACTATTGAGTGATTTGGGCGCAACGCTGGTTGCCAGCTTGCACACCAAATACGGTCTGACCGTAGCGGTGAGTGAACCGAGCCGGGACACCGGCAATGTGGCTACCTGGAAACTCAAGGTCGTGACCCGGCCGAGTCACAAGGAGCTGCCGGCGCAACAGATCAACATCGATATTTGCGCTATCCCGAGCTACGACAAACGGCCCATGGTGTTACGCAATCAGTATGGCGTGGACATGGGAACGGCCGGACTTATTATTCAGGCGCAAAGCCGCGAGGAGATCCTGGCTGACAAAATGATCGCCTTTGCACTCAGACCGAATCGGCTCAAAAATCGGGATTTATGGGATATCGCCTGGCTTAAACAGCAGAATATCCAGGTGCCACTCGACCTGATTCCCAGGAAGGTTGCAGACCATCGGCGCAACGCGCCTGAATTCCTGAAGCTACTGGACGAACGGAGCAGGGCATTAGCGGGCGATCCCGGATTGCGTACAGATTTTATCCGGGAAATGCAGCGATTCCTGCCGCCACGAGTGATTGCCGATACGATTGAGCAACCGGCATTCTGGGATTATCTGATCCAACTGCTTGCCGCAGAGTGTGAAGCGGTCATGACTGCACTGAAGTCTGGAGATAAACCTGCTTCGTACACGATGTAAGCTCAAACAATATCCCGCAACCGCACCTGCCTTTATGGTCTTTTATTGCCGCCGTAGGGAACTGGTGCTATAAAGTAATACCCAATAGTATTTGAGAAATGACATGACCAATTCCAAGCTACAACCCACGACAATCAAGATAGACCAGGACACCAAGGAGCGCGTGAAACGGCTTGCCGAAGCGCGCCACCGAACGCCGCACTGGCTGATTCTGGACGCCGTGCGCCAATATGTGGATCGCGAGGAAAAGCGCGAAACATTCCGGCAAGATGGCATCCGGGCGTGGAACGCTTATCGCGAAACAGGTCTCCATGTTACACAAGCCGAGGCCGATGCCTGGCTGGTGAAACTGGAAGAAGGGCAAGATGCGACACCGCCTGAATGCCACGTTTGATCTGGTCTCCTGGGGCGCTAGACGATGTGTGGCGATTATCCCGGTTTTTGGCAGATAAGAGCCCACAGGCAGCAGTGCGGGCAATAAAGGTCATTCGAAGCGGTGTCAACGCCATAGCGCAACATCCCGAAATTGGGCGACCCGCAGAGGATATGGAACCTGAGTTCAGAGAATGGCTTATTGATATTGGCGATAGCGGTTACATTGTGCTGTACCACTTTGACGGGCAGGCCGCGCTGATCGTGGCGGTGCGTCACCAGAAGGAAGCAGGGTATTAACAGAGCGACTCCAGGTGAAGCCAATGATGCGGATAAAACCGCCCTCATCACCGGCATCACCGGCCAGGACGGCTCGTACCTCACAGAGTTGCTGTTGGACAAAGGCTATACCGTGCACGGCATCGTGCGCCGTTCCAGTTCCATTGAGCGCTCCCGGCTCAGCCACTTGTTTGCCGACAAAGACGTGTATGAAAAGCGACTGTTTCTGCACTACGCGGACCTGGAAGACACCACCACCATCCGTCGCATCATTACGAAGATTGAGCCGCAGGAAATGTACCACCTCGCCGGGCAAAGCCATGTGGGTCTGAGCTTCGACATCCCGGAAAGTACTTGTGAACTTGCTGCCATGTGCACACTGCGGCTATTGGAAATCCTGCGCGACCAGCCAAACCCACCGAAATTCCTACACGCCAGTTCACGGGAAATCTTCGGCACACCGGAACACTCACCACAGGATGAAAGCACGCCCATACACACAGAGTCTCCTTATGGCGTAGCCAAGGCCTTTGCCACGCAGATGACACAGATCTACCGCGACACCCACGGCATGTTTTGCTGCAACACCATCGCCTATAACCACGAGTCTCCGCGCCGTGGCGAGAATTTTGTCACGCGCAAAATCACCATGGGCGCAGCCCGTATAAAGCTGGGCTTGCAAAAGGAATTACGGCTTGGCGATATCGAAGCGCAGCGCGATTGGGGCGATGCCAGGGATTTTGTCGAGGCCATGTGGCTTGCGCTGCAGCAGAACCAGGCCGGTGATTATATAGTTGCCAGCGGCGAGAGCCACAGTGTGAAAGAGTTCCTGGAACTCGCATTTCGCCATGTTGGGCTAGCCTGGCAGGATTATGTCGTTCACGACGATCGCTACGAGCGGCCACACGATGTGGCCCATGTCCTGGGTGATTCCAGCAAGGCCCGCCGGGAGTTGGGTTGGAATCCGCAGCGCAGTTTCCATGACCTGGTCACGGATATGGTGGATGCCGACCTCGGCCTGTTGTAGGAGCCGCGCCTTGCGCGCGAATGAGCTCGCGCTTGTATAATTGCGGCTATATCGGCATGAGGTAACCAAGAATGGACGCCAGTATCTTTCGCATCAACGTACAGAGAATGCAAAAACTTGCTTCGCGCCTGCAACAAGCGGTTGAACGTATCGATAATGTCATGCCGCTTGATCCATTGAATTTCGAGCCTGACCAGTTCGACGCGGATGCAATGATGTTCCTCGACGCCTTCAGAACCCGTTTCTCAGATCTGCAGGACATCATAGGCAAAACCATGTTTCATGTTGTCGCCGTTTATGACCAGGAAGAATCCCCCGCTCATCGCCTAAGCATGCGCGAGCGAATTAACCTAATGGAGCAAAAAGGCCTGGTTGACGCGTCTGCATGGAACGAGTTGCGTGAGATCAGAAACAGCTTTGCCCATGAATATCCCGATGAAGCCGAAGAAAAAGCTGAAGCCCTTAATGCCGCATGGCGGTTGAGCAGCAAGCTAGCGGATTTAACTAAAAAAATAGAGAGTTATCTATGCGCTTGAGCAAGGAAAATGTTCGGGCAATCCGACAAACTGCGGATCGGTTCTTGCAAGACTATCCTGATGCCAGCTTGTGGCTTTTCGGTTCCCGACTGGATGATGAAGTGAAAGGGGGCGACGCAGATTTTTGTCTGCTTCTGGCGGAGTCAGATGTTGCAAAGCGCGCAGCCATTAAACGGCAACTGCGCCCGGCATTGGAAGAAGCGGTCGATATTCCGAGCGATCTTGTTGTTCAAGACAGCTTGGCATCCATGAAACGTGTCACTGAAGAAGCGTTGCGGCGAGGCGTGCAGATTTACCCGTGAACGTAAGAAATCTTCCCCAATGCCTGTAGGAGGCCGCTCCCGGCCATCCTTGGCCTACGCGGCACTGGTGCTTCCATGCACAATGGCCGCTCCCGGCCATCCTTGGCCTACGCGGCACCGGTGCTTCCATGCACAATGGCCGCTCCCGGCCATCCTTGGCCTACGCGGCACCGGTGCTTGGCCCAGGCCAGCCTCTCGACCGGTTCCCGGTCTCACCTTCTCCATGCACAATGCGCGCCTTGCGCGCGACCAACTGATCAACAGGAGCGCTCACCATGAACAACCGATTCGCTAGGGTGCCTGGCAGGAATCCGACGTTCACGCGACCCGCAGACCACGTCGGATCTGACGCACACCGGCGCGCCTGTCACTGCTTCATCATTCCGCATGACGTGCTGGAACGCTTCGCCAAAGACAAGAAATTGTCGGCCGCAGAGCGCAAGACCTTCGCCGATGCGGCGCGCTTCGAAAAAGAGTGGCGCAAGGTTCGCACCGCGCAATCCAGGCTGGCCCGGTTGGCATGTACGATGCTCCCCAGCGATCTGGCGGCGGCCGGCCCTCCTGCCATTGTGGTTTACAATTGCGCACACGGCACTACGCTGCCCGGCACCCCCGTCGCGCGTCCCGGCTCATCGTCGGATGCAACGGCCAAGCGGGCCTTCGTCGAAACGTCGAAGGTGGCGAATTTTTACCAGAAGCTGTTCGGCAGGAATTCGGTGGATAACGCAGGCAAGACGCTGCTGTCGTCCATCCACTTTAGCGTGAACTATAACAATGCCTTCTGGAATGGCAGCCAGATGACCTATGGGGACGGCGATGGGAACATCTTTGTGGACTTCACCAGGGCCAAAGACGTCATTGCCCATGAGCTCACCCACGGGGTTACCGAGTATTCGGCGGGCCTTGGCTACACCAACCAGGCGGGCGGCCTGAACGAGAGCGTTTCGGATGTGTTCGGTTCGATGTTTCGCCAATGGCGCGCCCATCAGGACGTGACCAAGGCAGACTGGCTAATTGGCAAGGAAATCATGGGGCCGGGGGCCATTGCCCGTGGCTTCACCTGCTTGCGCGACCTGTCGCATCCTTCCGCAAAACACTGCTTGGCGCCGCAACCGACGAAATTCTCGCAGTATTATGACGGCATGGACCCCCACCAAAGCAGCGGCATCCCGAATCTCGCTTTTTACCAGGCCGCCATGACCATCGGGGGAAAAAGCTGGGACAAGGCGGGCAGAATTTGGTATCAGGCTTTGACCGGGTTTGCGCCGAACCCTAACTTGAAAATGCGTGTTTTCGCGAACCGGACGCGCCGGCTGGCGGGCCGCTTGTTTCCGGCCGAACCTGCCGTACACACCGCCGTCGACAAGGCATGGACCGCGGTGGGCCTGTGAAATTGCAGGCCGATGATAGGGCAAAACTCCATGTGGAACGAATCGGAGGATTGGCGGGCTTCGGCGGGGTTGGTACTCATGTCCGCAGCCACGGCGAGGTCGACATGGCAGCACTATCCTCTGCGGAACAAAGCGCGGTGGAAGCGCTGTTCGAGTCGAGTGGCAAGGCCAAACCCGCGCCCGAGCTCGCGCAAGTAGGCGATGGGTTTCGTTACCGCATCTCACGCACCACTGCCGCGGGAGTTGAACACATCGAAGCCCCGGAAGCGCTAGTTCCAGCAGCTCTCAGCCAATGCGTGAAGGACGAACTGGTCTAGTGCGGGTCGCCCGTCCGTATGTCGGCAGACTCGGTGATTGATCTCTTACCAGATGATTAACCTACTTGCTAAAATAACCAAATAGGTTAATATCCACAGTGGAAAAGCAAACAGCGCATTACAAACTGCCTCCAGCGAGTTGTAACCATGAAATGTCCAAGTTGTGGAGCGGCACGCCTGGTGCATGACACCCGGGACTTGCCCTACACCTACAAAGGTGAAACAACGATGCTCCCGCAGGTAACGGGCGACTTCTGTCCCGCGTGCAACGAGTCTTTATTGGACGCAACGGAATCCCGGCGCACCCTCAACCTGATGCTGGCATTCAACAAGCAGGTCAATGCCGCGATTGTCGATCCGGAATTCATCGCCAATGTACGCAAGAAACTCGCGCTGGATCAGCGTGAGGCGGCAGAGATTTTCGGCGGTGGCGTCAATGCGTTCTCGCGTTATGAAAATGGCAAGACCAAACCGCCCCTGGCTCTGATAAAACTGTTGAAAGTGCTCGACCGACACCCGGATTTGTTGGACGAGGTCAAGGCCGCATGATGCGGGAGTTTGTCCAACGCCAGAGCGAAGCAAGGGAATATGACGAGTTTCTGCGCCGCAAGCTTGAGGTTGCCAGGCTCTCGATGCGCGCCGGTCTGGGCCGGTCGAATGATGAAGTTGAAGCCGAGTTCGCCGCACGCCGTGCCCGAGCGGCAAGCCAGGTGTGAGAGTTGTGTGGACACCAGAGGCGCAGCAGGCAACCGCCGAGCGTGATGTCTGGTTCCGCCGCCAGGTGCAGGCGGGGTTGGATGCGGCCAATGCCGGCGATGTGATTTCAGCCGAAATAGTCGAGGCGGAAGCGGCTACCTGGCGTGCCGAGGCGCGTCGCAAGATCGCCGATGCTGATTCGTGAATCTGGTTTGGACACGCCCCTCAAGCTGCCACCTCGACGTAGCTTACGCGGGTCTGTGGAGGAGGTACCGGCATGACGAGGTTGGCACAGTATTTGGAGCTTAGTTCAGTTATGTTATTGAATCTGCTAGGATAAGATCATGCGACTGACAGAACGTCAAATCCAAAACATCAAGGTTACTGCTGAGGATGTGTTTGGCCCTGATGTC
>JANLTO010000005.1:0-44078 GCA_031362985.1 Lysobacterales bacterium
GCAGACGCGACGCTGGTTTTTTTGTGCGAACTGGGCCCGCCGATCTATGCCATCACCGATGCGCAAGGCATGGAGCTTTCCGACCGCTGGCAGGAAGCCTTGCAAATCAGGCAGTGGGTTGAAGAGTTGTGGGCGGATGCGGCGGTTGATTAGTGACCCAATCAGTTGCCGGCCTCAAAGCCATCGACAAACAGTGGCGAGCGGTTGAGTAGAACGGAGGCGTATTTATCGTATTCACCCACGGTCACGAGGTCCGCCAGGCCGTCCCGGTCGAAATCCCCGACAGCCATTACCTGTATGTAGTTGATACTCACGGAACCTCGCGTTACAAACCGTTTGAAGGGTCTGAAGGAGCCATCGCCTTTGCCCGCATGGACTGCCAGGGTGACGCCTTCATCGTCAAAATCATCCTCGCCAAGGGCGGCGACGTCGACTTTTCCGTCGCCATTAAAGTCGGCGAGGATCATGTCGTAGAGGTTGGTGATCGACGCGAAGCTGTGATCCGGATTGTCGGAAATCGGATAGGACGGCACGTAGTCCGCGATGAGCAGGTCACGGCCCAGCAGGACATCCTGCTTCCCGTCATTGTCGACATCAGCAACTGCGACAGCGGTTCCGGTTTGGGGATCACCAAAAGGACGTTCGCCGTCTGCCCACTTATCCAGAAACTGTGGCGTGTAAGCCGTCACTGCCAGGCCACCCGTTATGTAGTTGAAGCCGAAGGCCTCATCACGGACCATGTCGTCCCCCGGGAAGGTACGCTGCTCGCCCAGTGCCAAATCGGTGCTGATTGGACCCCAGTCAGTGATGCCGCCGTTAACGTCCGTACTGACGTTGCAGACAGGCGCGATCCCTCCCGCGCCATCCAGATCGGATTCGACTTGCAAGGTGCCGATAAAGCACAGCGTCATCCCCGTTCCGGCCATGTAACCACCGTAGACAAACGTCGGCCCATTCATTGACCCGAGTCGCAACATTTCAATGATCGAGATTAAGGGGTGGCCGGTCCCCCCTGCTCCCGCTGCCAGGTAACCGAGATCGACTGTCTGGGCTGACGCGAAGTCACCCAGTCCGTTGCCGAGCATTCGGCCGATCAGGGTAGTGCCGCCGCATATCATCGCAACATCAAGAAGACTGTCGGTGGAGGGGTTAAACTGGCCGACCACGATCGATTTTGCACCCAGGCATGCATCGAATGTCCGGGGAGTGGCAAAGGTGCCATTACCGTTGTTCAGGAGGATGTTAAGAGCTCCTGTGGACCCACCGCCGGTGTAACTCAAAACAACGATGTCTGGCCCATTCTGCCCGTCCACATCGGCAACGGCGACCGAATCCAGTCCGGCGAGGTAGCTTTTGAGCAGATAGTCAGTGCGGGCGAACACGAAAGAATTGCTGGCGGCTGACAAGGGTGGTGCGCTGAGCACCAGGCCTGCCAGGAAGGCGAAGGTAAGCACCAGGCTATCGACGCTGAACGCCTGACCACGTTTGTTTCGAACCGGTACTTGCATAGGGCATCTTGAATGAGATTTCCCGTTGTTGCAATTGCTCTTTAGTTTTTGCAAGGGTCAGCAAAGCCGATCAGGCAATGGGTCGAGTCGATCTGGTAACGTGCCCCTTGATATGGCGCCCCAGCCACAGGTAAGCGACGATGGCGAGCAACACGTTACTGATGCTGCTGGCGACAAAGATTCCCTCGATGCCAAACAACCAGCGGCCCAGTAACGCCAGCGGCAAGAAAAGAAACATCACGCGCGCCGATGAAATCAGCATGCCGGGCAGCGGCCGGCCCGTGCCATTGAAAGCGGCATTGACGGTCATGACGATTCCATGCGCACCATAGCCCCAGGAGACCAGCCAGAAATAATGCACGGCGACATCGCGGATTGCCGCAGTTTCGCTGAACAGGCCGCTAAGTGGTCGCGCAAACAGATCCATTGCCAGCATCAGCACTAAACCATATAGCAGGCAAAAGCGGGTGATCAGTCGCCGCGCTTCGATCAGGCGGTCCAGTTTCCCCGCGCCAAAATTCTGGCCGAAAAAGGGGCTGGACACCGCCGACAGGGAATAAAACACCAGCAAGGCAAACGGCTCCATGCGGGCCGCTACGCCATATCCCGCTACTGCATCAACGCCGTATCCGGCCAGCATGAACACCACGATGGCTGCAGACAGCGGAATGATGACATTGGTTACCATTGCCGGAACACCAATGGTGAGCATGTGTCGCCACGAGGCAAGGATGACGCGCAGCGGCGCAAACGGGCTGGCAAAAATTTTGAGCCGGCCCGCCAGGTACAGCAGGGTGATGATGAGAACACTGAGATTGGAGAGCAGAGTCGCCAGTGCGGCGCCCATCACTTCCAGCCGGGGAAAACCAAAGAACCCGAAAATGAAGATCGGGTCCAGTATCAAATTGAGCACGGCGGCTATCGAAATCAGCCGTGCTTCCATTGGTGCATTTCCCCGCGCCCGCAACGCAGCAAGGCTGGCCCACAAACAGGCGTCAGATGGGGCGACCCAGTACCACACCGACATGTAATCATGAATCATGGGCATCAGCTCGGGTGTGGCGCCGAGCAGGTGGAATACCGGATCGATGGTATTGAGACCTACCACGCACATGACGCCGAGCACCAGCGTGGAAAGCAGGGCGCTGTCGGTGGTCAGACGGCGCGCAAAAGGTTCATCCTGCCGACCGATCGCTCGGGAGATGACTGAAGCCGCGCCAATTTCAAAACCCATGGCGATACCGTAGATAAACCAGATCACCGGCAGGGTAAAACTGATCGCCGCGAGCGGTGCATCGCCCAGCCATGCGATATAGAACATGTTCACCGCTTCAAACGAGAAAATCGCCACCAATCCCAGCGAGAACGCCGACGTTTGACGCCGTAGGTGGCCTCCGACCGGTCCGGTGGTCAGGTCATGCATGCTGATATATCAATAGAAAACCCTTGGTCTGGGTCGTTCCGGGCGTAAAGCGTGGGGTACAGACGAGCAAACGCTGCGCATGCGGATGTGCCGGGGACTTGTCCTGCGTTCCTCGGTCCGCAAGCAGGCTTTCGACTTGCAGGATTGATTGCCCCGCATTGATATTCCTTCCTTGAAATTCCTTCCTTGAAATCGGGTGTCCTTCTCATGCACAATCCGTTCTGGTTTTTTTCACATCGTCGGCACATTGTAGTTCGCGGCGGCAAAAAGTGGGGACAAACATGATTACGATTTTTTCGGGAAGAATCTCCCGATGGCGTTTTGCGGCTGGAATGATCGCGCGGATGATCGTTGTCGGCATGGTGCTGGGCGCGCCTGTCGTGAGCCACGCAGCGATCCGTTGTATCGAAAACGAATCCCAGGTCAAGTCGACCTTGGATGCAGCGCTGGCTTCCGCCGAGGTAACGGAGGAAGTGCGCATCAAGAGCGGCTTGTACAATTTCACCACTGGCAGTTCTGGCTACTTCGGTGTACTGGAGGGGACAGGCAAGGCACTATCGATTCGCGGCGGATGGAGCGGCACTGCCGGGAATTGCACCACCCAGGACGGTGATTCAGCATCCACCATTTTCTATGGCAACAACCAGCGACCCGTGTTCGGTATCAATGCTTCGACCACCTTCACCGGCTCGATCACGGTGGAGAATATGTTTTTTGGAGGTGGTCTCACCAGTTCAGGTTCGTCACCTAGTTGCCTAACCCTGGGCCAACAGAACGGCGGTGTCATGGGCATCGTGGTAGACCGGGTTTGGCTAGAGGGTTGCACCACCGCGGTCGGCGTCTCTGCTCCCGCGGTCGGGCTGAGTTCCGACTCGGCGCTGGTCATGCGCAACAGCCTGGTAGTAGGTAACAATTCTGGAACCAGCCCGCCAGTGGTCCTCGTTGTGAGAGCAGGCCTGAGCAACCTGGTGCTCAACAACACCATAGCGAAAAACACCTCGGCGGATAGTGCCGGCTGGGCGGGTCTCTTTGTTAGTGCGAGCAATGGGGCCACGCTGAAGCTGGCCAACAATCTTTTGGACGGCAATGTGGCCACCGCCGGCACACGCAAAGACATTCGGATTGTAGGTACCGCCATCACCTTGCAAAACAACCGCTACACCGGCCTTGATGGAATTCCGAGTGCAGAGAGCGGCAGCAGCACGGGCAGCGCCGGCTTCAACGGCAATGGTTACGACCTGGCTGCAGCTTCGACCGCGCGCGATGCGGGTGCTTTTTTTATACCGTTTCTTCAGGGCACTCTGGATGCCGCGGCAACTGCGCGCGTGCAGGGCAGTGCGGTGGATCTGGGCGCGTTGGAATATCAGCAGCTGTTCAAAGATGGTTTCGAGTCACCCTGACACTGCCTGAGTGGTCGGCCCCCTGGTTATCAAGGGGCCTTGTGTCAGCGAGACAGACGGATGAGCCGGCCATTTGATTCATCGGTCAGGATATAAACGAACCCGTTCGGCCCGGCCCGCACGTCGCGAATCCGTGTACCCAAGTCGGCCAGCAATCGCTCGATTTCCCGGATGGACCGATCCTCATTATCCAACTGTGCCCTGACCAGCAATTTGGCCCCGAGCGCACCGACCAGGAAATTACCGTTCCAGTCGGCAAATTCAGTTCCGCGATAAACAGCCAGACCGGAGGGCGCAATCGATGGCGCCCAGATAATCAAGGGCGAGGTAATGCCCGGCGCGTGGGCGTGCTCGGAAACCAGGGTTCCGTCGTAGTCAATCCCGTTGGTGGTCAGCGGCCAGCCGTAATTGCTGCCGGCAGCCAGGCGGTTGATCTCGTCGCCGCCGCGCGGCCCGTGTTCAAGCTCCCACACCGTGCCTGTTTCCGTATCGATGGCCAATCCCTGTGGATTGCGATGGCCGTACGTGTAAATTTCCGGGCGTACATCCTTACGACCGATGAATGGATTATCGGCAGGTGGCTTGCCTTCGCGGTCGAGTCGCAGGATTTTCCCCAGGTCGGAGGAGAGATCCTGTGCGGAATCGCGATATTTAAAACCGTCTCCAACAGTCAGCAGGAAGGTCTTGTCCGGCAGGAACAGCAGGCGCCCGCCGGGATGATTGGGGTCGGCCTTGTCCGGTACTGCGCGGAAAATCGTGCGCCCATCCACCAGGTGATCGCCTTCGAGCCGCGCACGCCAGACTGATGTGTGATTGGCTTCCTCATTGCCGCCCGCGTAGGCGATGAACACAATCTGTGTCGTGGCGAAATCGGGATCGAGGGCAATGTCATGCAGACCGCTGTCTTCTTTCACCATCACGTCGTCGGGCAATCCCATGCGCGATTCCGGCAAGGTCGCGGGCAGCAATGCGCCATCACGATACACTCGAAGACCTCCCGTTTTTTCGATGATCAGGATAGAGCCATCCGGGGTAAATGCCATGCTCCAGGGTAAATTGAGCCCTGTGGCAAGAATCTCGGTCTTCGTAACCGGCGGTGTTTTGGCCTCGGTCTCGGCCGCAGTCGCCCTCTGAGGTGCGATCAGCAGCAAGAGCGCGCAGAGTGCCGTCGCGGGTGCAAGTTGATTTATGTGCCTGCTGGGTTTTATCATTCCAGTTCCAGCCAGGTGGTTTTCAATTCGGTGTAATCGTGGAAGGCGTGGATAGATTTATCCCTGCCATTGCCGCTTTGCTTGAAGCCGCCGAAGGGCACGGTCATGTCGCCGCCAAAGTAGTTATTGATGCCCATGGTGCCAACGCGCACGGCGGCGGCGACCTTGTGCGCCGTATTGATGTTGTTGCTCCACACGGCGCCGGCGAGGCCGTATATGGAGTCATTGGCAATGGCCACCGCTTCCTCGGCGGTCTTGAATCCAATCACGGACAGAACCGGGCCAAAGATTTCCTCCTGTGCGATACGCATTGTGCTGGTAACTTCGTCGAAAATGCTTGGTTCATGATAGAAACCGCCGCTATCTTTCATGACCTGACCACCGCCAAACAGCAGTTTCGCGCCTTCATCACGGCCAATGCCCACGTATTCCGCCACGGTGCAGAATTGCCCTTCATCAATCATCGGGCCCATGGCTGTTTTGGGGTCCAGTGGGTCGCCCGGCATCCACTTGCGGGCGCGCTCGACCAGTAATTCCATGAAGCGATCACGGATTTTTTCTTCCACGATCAGGCGGGTGCCGGCAGTACAGGTCTGGCCACCGTTGTAGAACACGGCCACGGCTGCCATGGCGGCGGCTTTTTCCAGGTTGGCGTCGGCAAAGACAATGTTCGGGCTTTTCCCGCCCAGTTCGAGAAAGGTGCGTTTGAGGTTGGATTGTCCGGAGTAGGCCATCAGCATCTTGCCCACCGGGGTGGAGCCGGTAAAGGTCAGGCCGTCAATGTCCATGTGGGTGGCGAGGTGTTTACCGAGGCTGCTACCCGGACCGGGCAAAACTTGCAGCACACCGTCTGGCAAGCCGGCTTCTGCTGCCAGCCCGGCAATGCGGATGGCGCTCAGCGGTGTATTGGAGGCGGGCTTGAGCACCACGGAATTGCCGGTAGCCAACGAAGGCCCGAGTTTCCAAGCGGTGGTGGACAGTGGAAAATTCCACGGCACGATGGCGGTTACCACGCCCAGCGGAAGGCGCTGCACCAAGGCCAACGTACCCGGCGGCGTGGGTGCTATTTCGTCATAGATTTTATCGATAGCCTCGCCACTCCAGCGCAGGGTGCGAATGGCAGACGGGACATCCACATTCAAAGTGTCAGAGATGGGCTTGCCCACATCCAGGCATTCCAGCAGGGCAATTTCGTCCCGGTGTTTTTCAATCAACTCGGCCCAACGCACCAGCACCATTTTGCGGGCCGAGGGCGCCATCTGCGACCAGTCGCCGCGCTCAAACGCCTTGCGCGCTCCCGTTACCGCAATGTCCGCGTCTTCCGGGCCGCAACTGGCGACCTCGGTCAGTGCCAGGCCGTTAGCCGGATTCATCGTGGGGCGCGTTGCTCCGCTCAAGGCATCAACATAACGGCCATTGATGAATGCACGACCTTCAAAGGCAAGTTTGCTGCTCGCAGCACGCCAGTCCTTCACTGTTTTATCAAGCATGTCCAACCTCGTGTGCCATTTGGGTGGGGAAAGCGGGAAAGTGTACTTGTACAACAAGTCTAAACTAAGGAAGCTCTGAATAAATGGGTTTCCCTAATGCGATAAGTACTCAACGCCCTGCAGCCCAGTCCCGGGCGGATACGTTGCAGTTGCGTTGCCGGGGGAGTATCGGTAACTATGGAGCTGGCTCAAACTGCGGCCATCCTGGTCGCAGAATTCGGAGTATCTATCGATGAAGATTAGCACTGCAGCATTATTATTTCGCCGGTCATTGCGCCTGGCAGCGCGCGCGCTTGCCCATCCTGGCACAGCCATGTTCTCCCTGGCCCTCACGTTAACCATGGCTTTTGCCACGACCACGCAGGCCAGCGACAGCAAGGAACTGCCTGCGCCAAAACCGGCAGACCTGCTCTTGCGCAATGGTTACGTGTACATCTCTGACCCGCAGCATTCAGTGGCTCAAGCCGTGGCAGTCAATGACGGGCTGATCAGTGCCGTGGGCAGCAATGCAGAACTCGAAGCATTAAAGGGGCCGGATACCAGGGTGATCGACCTCGGTGGCCGCATGCTCCTGCCTGGACTGCATGATGTGCACATACATACGTTTGGCATCGTTGAGCCCGATGTGTGCTCACTGCAAAGCGCACCCATGACGCTGGAGGAAATGGTGCCCTACCTGCAGAAATGTGTGCAGCATTATCAATACCAACCGGGCGCGTGGATGTCGGTGGAAATGTGGGATTTTTCCACCGGCAACCAGGTTTCCAAGCGCCTGCCTTCCCTGCGTGCAGCGCTGGATGCGGTGTCCACGGAAAACCCGATCATCCTGTGGGGCAATGACGGACACCACGGAGCAGTTAACAGTCGTGCATTGGAGTTGGCCAAGGACCCCCAGGGCAAGGTGGTTGGCATGAATGCGCAAACCATGGCCGGGCAGTTCGCCGGAATCCGTGGCCTCGTTGGCATGGATGAAAACGGTGAGCCCAATGGTGAGCTGAACGAAGACGCCCGGCAATTGCTTGGACCGCCGCCGCGTCGCGACCCGGAGATGCTGGGCAAAATGTTGCCGGATATCCAGCGCGTCCTGGCCAGCAATGGCATCACATCGATCCAGGATGCCTCGCTGAGTCCTTCGTTCCTGCCCTATCTGAAAAATTTTGAGGACTCCGGCGACATGCGCTTTCGCATGCACATAGCCACCCGTCTTGTCCCGGCAGATTTCACTGATTCCCTGACCGGGAAAATCGATATCGACCAGATGATGGCGATTGCTGAAGCCAGCCGTGCATCGTTCAAGGACTCCATCCTTATTCATCCCACAGCAGTGAAAATCTATGCTGATGGCGTGCTCGAAGGAAATCCCTTTGCCGATCCGCCCACCTTGCCCAATGGAGCCGTGCTGGAGTCGTACCGTCAGCCACAATTCAGGTTTGATGAAGCATCCGGGAAAGTGGACGTAGTGGGCTACGTGGACACGGCCAGCCCCGTGTGTGTTGAGACCCGGGCCAATCCCGAGCGTTTTACTGATCGCGCTGCGCGTGATGCTTTCCGAGCTGAAAACGGCTTCCACCCCAGTCAATGCACCATTTCATTTGGCGTGATGGCAGACCCTGAACCCTTCATAATGGAGTACGTTCGTCGCCTGGACGCTGCCGGGTTTACCATCCACATCCATGCCATAGGTGACCGCGCCGTGCGCGCGGGCGTGGACGCTCTCGCACAGGTGGTTCCACCGGGCAGCGGCAATCCCAAGCGTCACGCCATGGCCCATCTGCAACTGGTTCACCCGGACGATCAAAAACGCATTGGCGAGATGGGTTTGTACATGGCCTGGACCTATGCGTGGATGCTAACCAACCCGGCCTACGATATGACGGTGATGCCGTTTATCGGCGACGTGACCGGGCCCAATGGGATCTACGATCCTGATAGCTACCGCATGAAAAACTCCTATCCCGTGCGCAGTATCATGCAAGCGGGTGGTGTGACTGTGGCCGGCAGCGACGCCCCGGTGGAGGACCGATCACCGCGGCCTTTCATCAACATGGCCCTCGGTGTCACCCGGCGGGGCACGGACGGCAAAGTGCTTAACGCGGATGAGACCATCAATATTTACCAGATGATTGCGGCCTATACCATCAATGGCGCGCATGCCGTGAAGCAGGAAAAGATTACGGGTTCCATCGAGGTGGGCAAGAAAGCCGACTTGGCCGTGCTGGATCGCAACATCGTTGAGTTGTACGAGCAGGGCGCAGGCTACGATATTGCCGAGACCAAAGTTGATCTTACGTTTTTTGAGGGTGAGTTGATTTATGAGCGGGAGTAGCGCCGCCTTTCCTGGAGTCCTTCTGCTGGTTTTGCTGGCAGGTAGTGGCACGGCGCAGGCAAGCGAAGACGCGGATTCCATCAGAATATTGCGGGCAGAATCCAACCAGGCCATTGCCGCGCATGATGTCGATGCCCTAACCCGTTTCCTCGATGACGAGTACGTCATCGCTGCCAGTAGCGGTGACATTCTTCCGGGCCGCGAAGAAAATGCGAAGAGTTGGACCGGGCATTTTGTAGAGTTCCCTGATGTTGTTTACGTGCGCACACCTGCAGAAGTGACCATCAGTGAAGCCTACCCGCTGGCCATTGAAAACGGCACCTGGGTGGGCAGCATGACGACAGAACACGGCAAGCTGGAAAAAGGCGGGCAGTATACGGCGGGTTGGAGAAAAGTGGCGGGCGTGTGGAAAATTCGCTCAGAGCTATTCGTTGCTCTTTATTGCCATGGAATAGATTGCTAGAAGACGTTGTTGGCAAACCGCGGCCGGGATGACTTTCCAGGACCTTCGGCGACAGGAGAAGGTGAGACCGGGAACCGGTCGAGAAGCTGGCCTGGGCCACGTCGCCGATGAGCCTACAGGGAGGTATCTACGGCGTGTCCTGGAAAGCCATCCCGGTGGCGGCTCCTCGCGTTTGAGAATTAAGCAGACTGCCGCGACTGCTCGTGGTTGTGGCGTATGCGGCTCAACTCTTCGGGCGGGACGTAATCGAAAATAAAGGTGATGCGATCGTCTTCACCCTTGTTCATCACGCTGTGGTTTTTCTGATTGTTGATTTCATAGGCCTGCCCGACTACGAACTGGTGGGGCCGGCCGTCGATCATGAAACGCACGCGCGGATTGGTGGTAACGGGGACGTGGATGCGGTGGCCGCGATGGAATGAAGGGTGGGTGTCCGTGTGTGGCGTGATCTTGCCGCCGGCCAGCAACTTTGCTGCCATGGCCCGGATGATTACTCCGCCTGGCGGGTAATGTTTTGCGATGATCTCGTGCATCACCGGAACGGCAAGATGCGCGAGGCGATCCCAACCCGGTTCTTTGTGGATTTCGATTTCCGGCCACACTTCCAGATTGGTGAACACCAGCACGATGGACTCGGTCTGGCGATGCACGTCATATTCCTGCTGGCGGTATTCGTCTTCATGCCAGGCCCCTGCGTCCTGCGCCAAAATTGCTTCGCGCAGTGCGGTGCTCTCTACAGGACCCAGTTCTTTAAGGCGTGTTGCAATATCCATTGTCTAGGCGGGGTCAGAGTACATTTTCTTTGATGAGGCCTGGTCCAGTCACGGACTTCTGGGAGAATGTACTCTGACCCCATATATCCTTACCAGTCGAAGTCCTTGCGGTACTGGATGCCGATAATTCGGGGCGGCAATACCGTGAGCCGGGGCTGGGTCTGGCGCGTGCTGTAGAACATCTGGGCGTATTCATTGAACAGGTTGTCGGCGAAGATCTGGGCGCTCCAGTTTTCACCTTCAAGGCCAAAGCGCAGGTCGACTACGTTATATGCCGGGCTGGTCGCGATGCCTGCCTGCCCAATGGTCGATTGCACACCCAGCGAGTTGAGGGAATCACCGTTGTACGTCCAGGTGGCCATCACCCAGGGCTGGGCATTCCAGATGGTGCCATCGAAATCCCAGCGCGGGCTGAAGCTGAATTTCCACTTCGGCATCAGCGGGAGGCGCGTATCCTTGGGAATAACAACTTCATCGTCGGTATCCGGCCAAAGTCTGGCTTCCTCAGCCATCTTGGCGTCGTTATAACCCAGTGTGGCGGTCAGGGTCAGGGACTCAACCGGCAGGAAGGAGAAGTTTCCTTCTATGCCGTTGATTCGGGCCTTGGGGAAATTGATGATACCGGTTCCGAACAACAAAGGATCGGGGTCTTCAGCCTGGATCTGGATGTCCTTCCAGTCCATGCGGTAAAACGTCACATCGGCGGTCATGCGACCATCAAGCAGCGAGTTCTTGGTGCCGACTTCATAATTGATCAGCTGATCGGATGTATAGGAATCATACAGGCCGCCGGTAGCGAACACCGATCCGCGTCGCCCGCCATTGGCGCCACCATGGCGGAAGCCTTCCGAGTAGGTGGCATAAACCATGGTGTCATCGGTGATGTCCCAGGTTGCGTTGAATTTCGGCACGAAACCGGATTCCGAAGACTTGCCGGAAAACTGGGCAAAGCACAATGCGTACCCTTCCTGGGATATGCCGTCGATCTGCCACGCATCAATGACTTCCTGGCTGGCACAATTCGGGTTCAGGTCCGTGCCCGAAGGGTCCATCAAGGTACCCTGGGTTAACCTGCGATCTGTATCGAACTTGTACCAGCGTCCGCCGACGGTGATGTGGAAATTCTCGGTCACATTGTACGTAAACTCACCAAACGCTGCGGTGGATGTCAGGGAGTTTTCGTAAATGCCCGTCCACCAGTTGTCGGATGGTTTGCTGAAGGTGCCAAAATACGCATAGTGCAGGTAACTCAGGTAGGTAAATGCACCCGTGCACCCTGGGGCCGCAGCATATAGCTCGGTGCAGTTTTCACCTTGCCCTTTCACGTTGGAAACATAGGATGAGGGCGGGGATTTGTACTTATTGTAGAAAAATCCCGCCAGCAGCGACCAGCGACTGGAAAGCTCCTCAGAAGTGGCAAAGCGTGTTTCAAACGTGGTGCGCTTGTCCACGCCGCCACTGCGGCTTGCAGCCTTTGGATCTCCACCCCAATCATAGACATTGATGGTGTACTCAGGGTATTGAGCGGCTATGTAGTCGTGCAACTGCTGGAAACCCTGCAAATAGGTCGTGACGTCGAGGCGAGTGTCGGAGTTGCGATGGAAATAGGAACCCGTTGCGGTCCAGATACCCCAGCCCAGGTCCTTTTCTACTGTCAGGGCCAGTTGATACCAATCGTCTTTGAAGGTTTCGTCGCTGAAGCGCAGCTGCTGCCAGTCGCCAAAGTCGCGGTCTTCGTAAAACAAGGCGTTGGTATCGGTATCGCCTATGCCGTTTTGCGAAGTGCTCTGGAACATACCCTGGAAATCTATGTTCCAGGTATCTGTAGGCTGCCAGCGCACGGCCGCGCGCGCGCCATATACATCCAGGCCGTTTACGTCTTTGTCCACTACATCTGCGTTGTCAAACGTTCCGCCGGGGCTGAGCCCAAAAATATTATCCACGTAGCCTGGGTCATGGGCGGAAAAACCGACCAGGCGCATGGCAACGTTTTCGGCCAGCGGCACGTTGAGCATGGTGCTGAAGTCATAGCCCAGGCCGCCGTCAGTGGCTGCGCTACCCGTGACGTCTATCCACGAACTCGACTCCCCCATCACCGGCTTGTTGGTGATGATGCGCAAAGTACCGCACATGGACGCGTCGCCGAAGGTTGTGCCCTGCGGGCCGGCCAGTGCTTCAACGCGTTCGATGTCAATCAGTCGCGGGTCCGGATTGAACCCGGCATTGGTAATGGGCTGTTCGTCGAGGTAGACGCCAGTGGTCGGGTTGTCACCGAACGCAAAGCCGGAAATGGCGCAACCACGCATGATCACGTTGGTGCCGCCCGGTTCAAGCCGGCCGAATGTCAGGCTGGGAATCTGGCCGAAGTAGTCATCCAGTTGCTTGAAGCCCTGGGCCTGGATGTTTTCCGAAGTAAAAACCGTCATCGAAATCGGCACATCCTGCAGGTTCATCGCGCCGCGCTTGGTGGCTGTTACAGTGATCTCTTCAAGAGCCAGCTTGGCGTCGCCTTCCAGCTCGTCGCTGCCTTGTGCGTGCGCGAGCGGGACACCGGCACAAATGGCAGAAATTGCCGCTGTAAGTGCTTTCCTGGAATTACGGATGAACGGGTCGAGTTGCTGCGCCATAAGGAGACTCTCCGGCTTTGAATGATTGTGTTGCTGGCTAAATTATTGTCTGTGTCCCGTTATAATGCCATAAAATTCGCTGGTGTGACGACACAATTTTCCTCCAAGAGCTTATGTCCATTGGAGTTTCTGTATCTTTTTCGCAGCGAAAATCAAGCGGGACAAAGCAATAGGGGGTAAACAGGGAATGAACCGTACTGCGGGAATCAGGCGATGAGCGTCGTGGTGGCAAGCACCATTAAGCGGGGCAGTGCGGCGGGCGCAAGCCACGGTGCGATTTACCTGGTAGATGTTGCAAAGGACCGGGTTGCTCAGGTCCTTGACTGGAAAGCCGGTGGAGTTAACTGGTCAATTCCGGGTGGGGGGCGCGGCTTGCGCGGCATTGCATTTGACGGGCAACGGGTTTTTGTCACCGTTGCGGATGCCTTGTTTGCGTTTACGCCCGATTTTGAGTTGCTGGCTGTCTATCGCTCCCCCTACCTTGCGAAATGCCATGACATCGCTTGTTTTGAACGCACTTTGTACATTGTGTGCCAGGGGTTCAACGCGGTACTGGGATTCAACCTCGATGAGAACCGTTTTGATCGCGGCCTGCACATCAAGCGAACCAGTGGCGGGCTGCAGGGTTCTCCATTTGATCCGCAAACCGCCGTTGGCCCTGGTCCGGGCGACAGTCTTGGACTGAACAGCCTGTGGTGCGATTCGCGCGGCATGTTTCTCTGTGGTTCAGGGGTGCTGGGCTTACTGCTTTTCAATGCGAGTAGCGTGGAGCGCCTGGTTACTCTGCCGCGCGGAGTGCATAACGCCAGGCCCTGGCGTGACGGTGTGTTGTTCAATGACACGGGAGCGCACGCAACGCGCTTTCTCACCCCGACGGCCAACCGGGTTTTTTCGGCGCCGCGCTACCCCGAAAGTGTGCTGAGCGGCGCTGCGCCGGGAGAAGACGATCCGGCGGGAACAGGTGATCGGGAGCAACAGGGATTCGTGCGGGGTTTGTGTGTGTTGGATGACAGTACATTTGTCGCGGGGTCGTCTCCGGCCACCATTGCTCTGCACAACCTGGACACGATGAAAACCATCAAAAGCGTCACGATTGCCACGGACCCGCGCCAGTCGATTCACAGCCTGGCGATCTGGCCATATGCGGTTCCTGACTAGTGGCTGTTACAGGCCCCTGGTATCTGTTCAGCGGTTAATTTCTTCGTAACTCGCGTAGCGCGGTAGTACCGGCTTGAGTACTGCCTGTAGTTCACCGAGGTGGCCTGAGTAATTGCGCCAGAAGTTAATGGACCGGGTGTATACCGGCTGGCGCACCTGCTCCGAACTCGCGGTGCGCACCGGCCGGTCCGTGTCGTAGAAGCGCACGCAATTATCTTCCCAGGGCAGTTCACAGTACTCCAGCAGTCGACGCACCTGGTTTTCGAAATCCAGCACCAGGTCTTCATACTGCACGGTCAGGCAACGGCCGGGCAACACCTCATGCCAGTAATCCATCATGCGCTGGTACTGCAGGAAGTATTCGCCGATGTCGGTCTGGTCGTAGGTGAAGCTTTGGCCCCGCGCGAACAACTGGCGGTAACAGCTCAGGCATGAGTCCATCGGGTAGCGCCGCGCATCGATGATTCTGGCATTGGGCAGGATCAGGTGTATCAAGCCGATGGCGGGAAAATTGTTGGGCATCTTGTCGATAAAACGCGGCCTGCCCTCGGTGCGATGAATGCTCGCCAAATCCAGGTAATCCTGGCCCAGCCGGTGAAAATGCTCTGCGCCCAGCTCGCGCACCGCATGGGGGTAGTTCACCCCATCGACGCGGTTGCGATTCAGGGAAGTGGACACGGAGCCAATGTAGGGCAGTTCCGCCGTGCCTTCGACCATGCTGTGGCTGGCAAGAATTTGCTCCAGCAGGGTAGAGCCCGAACGCGGCAGGCCCACGATGAAAATAGGCTCCGGCGACGGGTGGCCTTGCCCGGTATGCTGCTGCAGGAACTCCGCATTAAAGACCTCGATCAACTGATCGTCGATCACCTCCGTGAGTGTCGGGTCATAGTTTTCTTCCATGCGCTGGGTGCTATTGCCTTCCGCATAACAGGCCCAGGCCTGTTCGTATTCGTGCCGGTCTTCATACGCCTTGGCCAGGGCAAACAGGAAGTTCACCCGCGACTGGGTGTCGAGGCCGTCGTCCGGATCCTTGCGTGCGACCTGCGACTGCATGATGCTGATGTCCTCGTCGGTAAGCTTATAGGTCTTGAGGTTGGCCATGCTCCAGTAAGTCTCGCCATTGGCGGGCTTGAGTCGAATGCATTCCCGGTAAGCGGCGATGGCTTCGGCCTGCTGTCCCACTGTTTTCAGGCTGTGACCGAGGCCGAGCCAGGCCCCGGCATGCTGAGGCTTTATGCTGATTACCTTGCGATAGGCTGCGATGGCATCGTAGCTGCGGGCTGCTGGAGCCAGGACCGAAGCCAGCAAGAAGTTTGCCTGCACATTGTCGGGTTCGAGCGTGATGGCGGTCTCGAAACTTTGGATGGCATCGTGCAGCCGATGCTGCTCTTTCATACAACGTCCGAGGGCCAGGTGGGCCTCGACATAGTCCGGGGCGTAGGCAATGGTCCGGCGGAACAGGTTTTCCGCCTCGTGCACGCGCCCGGCCTGCATGGCCAGGCTGCCGAGCAATCTCAGGGCATCGACGTTTTTCGGATTGTTGCGCAAGATTTCGCGGTACGCCTGCTCGGCTTCTTCCAGCTTACCGGCCTGCTGCTGCTCCGCAGCGTGCGCCAGCGCTTTGCGCTCCGGATTCAATTCAAAGGATTTTTCAAATGCCTGGTCTGCCTCCGGGCCCAGGCCGAGCATAGCCCGCGCCTTACCAAGGTTGAACCAGGCATCGCCCTCGCCAGCGTCAAGCCGCACGGCGTTTTCCAGCACCTCCACGGCTTCCTGGGGCTGGCGGGATTCCACCAGCAAATGCCCGAGATCGGAGTACGGTTTGGCGAAGTTAGGCGCCAGCCCGATGGAAATGCGCAGGTATTTTTCCGCTTCCTGGTTTTTGCCCGCCTTGAACAGGGTGGCGCCCAGCAGGGCAGTCATATTGACGTCCTGCCCATTGCGTGCAACAGCAGCACGGCACAGTTCCTCGGCTTGCTGAATCCGGCCGGAATTGATCAGTTCGATGGCTTCGAACAGGGTGCTCTTGGTAGCGACTGGTTGAGGCATAAGTAGCGCATTAATTTTTGAAGTCCATGCACTTTAACCGCAAGAAGCAAAGCGAGGAAGCCCTGGGGGGTACCGGCCATGCCAGCAATGCGGGTAGAATTCCCCCCAGCAGTACAACGCAAACGTGCCTTTTTACCGCGCACACTCACTATCGAATGTTGATTTCGCGGTTGCAACGGTGCCCCTGAACGGTCCCGCCCCACCGGCGATCCGGGAAACGGAGAATCTCATGAGTACCAGTCAGACAAAATCAACCCGCGACTGGCAGTCGCTGGACAGCCAGCACTACCTCCACCCATTTACCGATTTCCATGAGCTGGGAAAAAAAGGCAGCCGTATTATCACGCGGGCGGAAGGGGTCTACATATACGACTCCGAAGGCAACAAGATCCTGGACGGCATGGCCGGGCTGTGGTGTGTCAACCTGGGATATGGTCGCAAGGACTTTGCTGACGCCGCAGCCAGGCAGATGATGGAACTGACTTATTACAACAGTTTCTTCCAGTGCGCCCATCCGCCGGTGATCGAATTGTCGACCTTGCTAAGTGAACTCAGCCCCGGCAGTTTTCAGCATACTTTTTTCACCGGCTCCGGCTCGGAAGCCAACGATACGCAAATCCGCCTGGTGCGTCGTTACTGGGACCTCATGGGCCAGCCCGAAAAAATGACCATCATCGCGCGCAATAACGCCTATCACGGCAGCACAGTAGCAGGCGCCAGCCTCGGCGGTATGAGCGGCATGCATGAGCAATTGATGATGCCGCTTCCGGGGATCGTGCACATCGAGCAGCCCTACCATTTTGGTCTTGGTGGTGATCTGTCACCTGATGAGTTTGGCATCAAGCAAGCCAGGCTGCTGGAAGAAAAAATCAATGAACTCGGCGTTGACAAGGTCGCTGCATTCTTCGCCGAACCCGTGCAGGGTGCGGGCGGCGTCATCATTCCGCCGGATACCTACTGGCCGGAAATCCAGCGCATTTGCGACGAGTACGGCATCTTGCTGGTGGCAGATGAAGTGATCACGGCATTCGGCCGCCTCGGACAGTGGTTTGGCTCCACGCATTTTGGGATCCGCCCTGACCTGATCTCTTTTGCCAAGGGCGTAACCTCCGGTTATCTGCCGCTGGGTGGTGCGCTGGTTGGCCAGCGTGTTGCTGACGTAGTGACCCGGGAGGGAGGTGAATTCGCTCACGGTTTTACCTACTCGGGGCACCCGGTGACTTGCGCAGTGGCCCTGGCGGTGCTGAAGGCCATGCAGGCGGAAGGTATTGTGGAAAGAGTGAGAGAGGACCTGTCGCCTTACTTCCGACGGCGCTGGGCGGAACTTGCGGACCATCCAATTATCGGTGAAGCACGCAGTGTGGGCATGATGGGAGCCCTTGAAATTGTGCAGGATAAAGGCAGCCGTACCCGATTCCCCAAAGACCTCACCGCCGGTGGGCGTGCCCGCGATATTTGCGTGGGCAACGGGTTGGTGATGCGTGCCGTGGGTGACACCATGATCGTGTCGCCGCCCCTGATTTCAGAGCATGCCCACATTGACGAACTCGTTGAGAAGGCCTGGCTGTGCATGGACCTGACGGCAAAGTCGCTAGCTGCGCTCAAGTAAGTGATAATCACCAGGCCTAAGACGAAAGCTGTGGAGATTTGAAAACATGTTAGGCAATCGGCCTCTGATCGGAGTGATTTCCGACCGCCGCATGGTGGGGCAACACCCGTTTCACATGGTGGGCGAGAAATACCTGCGAGCTTTGGTTGATGGCGCAGACGCCTACCCGGTGGCGCTGCCCTCGTTGGCAGATGGATTTGACGTGCTGGATATCCTGGACCGGCTGGATGGTCTGTTCCTGACCGGCAGTCCGTCCAATGTGGAGCCGCATCACTACATGGGCGACCCCAGCAGGCCCGGCACCTGGCATGACCCGGAACGGGATGCCGCAGCACTGGCATTGATCCCTGCGGCCATGCGTGCCGGAATGCCGGTGTTTTCCGTGTGTCGCGGTTTCCAGGAAATGAACGTGGCCTTTGGTGGCAGCCTGCACCAGCACGTGCATGAGGTGCCGGGTTACCGCATGCACAAAGAAAACCCGGACGACTCTCTGGATGTTCAGTACGCGCCTGTACACGACGTCGAGTTTGCCGCTGACGGCCTGTTATCGCGCATCGTTGGCCAACGGCGGGTGCAGGTGAATTCCCTGCATGCGCAGGGGATCGATCGCCTTGGCAAAGGTCTGCACATTGAAGCCACGGCGGAAGATGGCCTGGTGGAAGCATTCAGTGTCGCCGGCTCACCCGGGTTTACCCTGGCGTTGCAATGGCACCCTGAGTGGAAGATTCTGGATAATCCGGTTTCCATGGCAATTTACACCGCTTTTGGTGATGCCTGCCGCGCCTACCGGCTCAGGGAACTTGCGCCACAGCAGGTCGCCGGGGTGCGCGGTTAATCCCCTTGTTTAAAGCTCCCCGGTGAGCAAAGTCCATTCAGCCCTGGCGGGGGCCATGCATCCGCACACCGTATTCCGTGCGTTCAAGTACTTCATCTACTGCCTGATCGCCCTGAACGCTTTCCTGTTCTTCCAGGAAGATTTCCTCGCCAGTCGCCAGGTGTTTGGCAGTGGCGTTGCCTGGGACCAACTGGCTGAAGCTTTTTCTGCTTCGCTCGATACCACGGCGTGGCTGGTGCTGCTCCTGTTATTTGAACTGGAAACAGCAGTGATTCGGGATGAGGATCTGAGTGGTGTGCTGAAATGGGTCCTGATCGTCTTTAATATTGCCGCCTACCTGTTTATCTTCTGGGCATTCTACGGCTACATTTCGAAATTCGGGGTGCTGTCGAATATCGTGCCATTTTCCATTGATGATGTGTGTACGCTGGTTGGCAGCGGGTTTAGCTGGGTGGAGGATCTTGACCAATACCCGGCCCTGGACGCCACTGCGTGTGCAGCCATGCAGGGACAGGCTCTGCTGCAAATCAATGGTACGCAAATAGTTGGCACCGAAGAGGCTGTGCGCGCTGCACGCAACCTCACCATTATTGACATCATCAACGCGGCTGACTGGCTGGTCATTGTTGCGTTACTGGAAGCCGAAGTGTATCTGCAGGTCAACGGCTTGTTGACCGACAGGCTGTTGCTCAGTACCAAATTGACCAAGGGCGTGTTGTACGCCGTACTGCTGGCATGTGCCATTTACTGGGGTTTCCTCGGCGACTTCCTGGATTTCTGGGACGCGTTCCTGTGGCTGATTGCCTTTGTATTCATTGAAATGAATATTTTCCAGTGGCACGAAGAAATTTCAGAAGAACAGGCTGAAGAACAAGCCAAAGAACAGGCCAAAGAACAGGCCAAAGAACGGGAGTCCATTGCAGATGCTGTCGGATAAAGAACTGGGCATGGGTCGCCGCATCAGCCGGCGACAGTTTTGCCAGGGCACTTCGGTTGCCCTCGGCGCCAGCCTGGCCCCATGGGTGCATGCCGGCGAATTTAACGGATCGCCTGAAATCGCTGTGGGCTATTACCCACCGGCCAAAACGGGGTTGCGTGGCGCGCATGCAGGTTCATTTGAGACGGCGCATGCGTTGGCTCACCAGGGCCAGCGCTGGAATACAGGCATGGATACGGGCGAGGGTAAGTTTGACCTCGTTATCGTAGGTGGCGGAATCAGCGGCCTTTCTGCCGCATGGTTTTACCGCCAGCAGCGCCCGGACGCACGCATCCTGGTGCTGGACACTCACGATGATTTCGGCGGTCATGCCAAGCGCAACGAATTCAGTCACGACGGCAAGACCCTGATCGGTTACGGCGGCAGCCAGTCCATAGACGGGCCGGCAACTTATAGTCCAGAGGCCAAGGATGTGCTCAGGGCCGTGGGCGTGGATACCGAACAGTTTTACCAGTTCTTTGACCGCGAGTTCTATAAGAAGCTCGACCTGCAGAATGGCTTTTGGCTGGACCAGGAACATTTTGGCGTCAACCGCCTGGTACTCGGTAATCCGCTGTATCGCTGGGGCGAAAAGATGTCGCAGGACGAGATGGAACGCTTTGCGCGCAAACTCACTACCAATGAGACCGATTTCCTCGCCTTAATGAACCTTCTGACCACCGCAAAGGACTTTCTCGCCGGCAAGAGCCCCGCAGAAAAGGTCGAGTACCTGCGTACCCTGAGTTACGACGATTACCTGCGCCGCTACCTCGATGTGTCCGATTACCTGGTTCGCATCATCAACCCGCTGCCCTCCGGCTTGTGGGGGGTTGGTACGGATGGAATTTCAGCACGCGAAGCCATGAGTCTGGGCTTGCCCGGGTTTGATGGACTGGGCGTTGACCTTGAGAAAGACGACCCATACCAAAAAGCGGAAAAGGACGAGCCCTATATTTTTCACTTCCCCGACGGTAATGCGGGATTGGTGCGGCTGATCGTGCGGCAGTTGGTGCCAGGCATCGCCCCAGGCCCCACTTCAGGCGATAGCATGACCGATATCGTTCAGGCGAAGTTTGACTATGGTGCCTTGGACCGGCCGGACCAGACGTTGAGAATCCGCCTCAATTCAACCGTAGTGCAGCTGCTGCAAAGTGGTTCCGACCGCGTCAATGTGCGCTATGTAAAAAACGGCCTGGCACAAGATGTTGTAGCCAGCGAGGTTATTTATGCCGGCTACAGTGCCATGCTGCCGTTTATCTGCCCGGACTTTCCTCCTGCCCAGGCCGAAGCATTTGCCAGCCTGGTCAAGATACCGCTGCTGTATGCCAACATGCTGGTGCGCAACTGGGAAGCGTTTGCGAAGTTGGGCGTAAGTGGCATTCGTTTCCCCGGCGGCCTGATGGACAGCGTGTCACTGGATTTCCCCGTCAGCATCGGCGGCTACGAGTTTTCCCGAACTCCCGCAGACCCGATGATTCTGCATTGGAGTTACGTGCCCACCGATCCCGGCAAAGGTCTGGATGCGCGCGCGCAAAACCGTCTGGGGCGCCACACAATGTTGGGCCTGACGTTTGAAGACTATGAGCGCGCCATGCGCCAGCAAGCAAGTGACGCCCTGGCAGCCGGCGGGTTTGATCCGGCGGAGGACATCCTCGCCATCACGGTGAATCGTTGGCCACACGGATATGCATGGGAATATAACGACCTGATTGATCCGCCCCAATTTAATCGCTACCAGGGCCCGCACATCAGCGCGCGGCAGCCGTTTGGCCGTATCTCCATTGCAGGCTCGGATGCCGAGGCGTTTGCCTACGTCAACGGCGCCATCGATTCGGCATGGCGGGCAGTGCAGGAGCGGCTGGCCTGAGGCGAGCGCATGGGGGCGCGAGCTGCGTCCGGTACCACGGCCAGAGAGCGGGGAGTTCTTTCAGGACACGCTGCAAGTACTTCCCTGTAAGCTCCTCGCCAGCTGCCCTGCTGGCGACGGTCCTGAAAGAACTCCCCGCTCTCTGTCCTCAGACAGATAGCCCCGAGTCGCAGTAGCGCCTGCAAGCGCAAAATTGAACAACCCCGCGATGTCACAAAGCTAAGCAAGCTGTGGCGGGGAGACTTGCCCGGGAGCGTATGTTTCAGGGACGAAACATCCGAGCCCCCAGGGATGGGTTTATGGCGTCTCCCGGGTAAGCCTACCGGCCGCGGCTTGCGCCCCAAAGTTGACCACCGGCACCATCGGGCGCCCTCAAGTCGAATTGCGGTCGCGGATCGCGCCCCGATGCGGAAAACTGCCACGGGCTTGCGGCCCGATGCGGAAAATTGGCACCAAATTACCGCTCCCTGGCGCCGGCATCGACCTTATTCTGAAATCAGGGTGTAATCGGCTTGCCCGGAGAGTAGATCACGTAAATTTTGGTGTAGCCCTGGGTGTCCCAGGTGCCTGTCCACTCGGCCGGGATGATCACCGAGTCGCCTGCAATGACTTCGGTTACGCTGCCGTCACTTGAGGTCAGCGTCACGCCGCCTTCGAGGAAATGCATGTATTCATTGACGCCATACGGCTTGGTGATTTCGGCTTTGACCTTGCCGGAGCGGTACATGCCGGCATCAAACTGCTTGTCGCTGCTGAGGAAGGCTTCGACGTCGTAAGTCGTGTTGCCGTTATGCTCGGCGACGATGGGTTTGAAGTCTTCGAAAATTTTCCCTGCGATCTGCTGCTGACTGATCCTGACGGGTACTACCGCTCTATCTGCCTGCAGTTGTGACCAGGTCGCCATTGCGCCCAGCAAAACGACGAGTGAAATCGCGAGGTAGATTCGGGAGTGGGATGTTGACATGCTTGGCTTTCCTTTCTGGTCGGTACGGGTTGGTTTGATTGGATTCCTGCGCAGCTGTATTGCGGGCAGGGTAGGAGTATAGCCCGTCATGGGCAGTCCACGGCAGGCCGCAGCGTGAAAGAAACTCCAGGCCTTGTTCGCGGCCCTGTAGCATCGCCAGCGTGCTGACCGCGCCGGCCAGCAGGCAGGTAGCTGCCACCACCGTCACGCTGGCCAGGCCCCGCACCGGCCGGCCGGTGAATGGATTGATGATGTGACTAAAGCGCTGCCCATCCACTACAAGGCACCTTTCGTAATCTCCACTGGTAGCGAGGCCGCCGCGCATAATGGTCATGGCTGCCACGGCGCCGGCACCGCGCGGATTGCGCACACCGCAGCGCCAGGCACTGCCATCTGGATGCGGCCCGAGGAAATGCAGGTCGCCACCAAGGTCAACGAAGCCGGCCTCGATGCCGGCGGACTTTAACTGCAACGCGGCCCGGTCGGCAGCGTACTCCTTGACCACGCCGCCCAGGTCCAGTTGCATGCCGGGGGGCAAGCGCAGGGTTTTCCCATCCCAGCCCACCCGGTGCCAACCAGTGAGCCCCAGTGCTGTGCTTATCTGCTGAGCCTGTGGAACGGCTTGCGCACGATCCCACAGGGCAGTGAGGCGCCCGGCGGTGATATCAAATAGCCCTGCACTTACGCGGTGCTGAGTAGCCGCAAAGTCGAGCAGTGCTGCGGTTTCCTGGTCTACGCGCACTCCTCCGGAACGGCTTGCCCGCTGCAGGATATGCTGCAGTTCGCTGTCCTCGCGGTAGTGCGAGAATTTCCGATCCAGGCGGTGCACTTCGGATTCGGCTCCGGCAATGGCCGCCAGCTGGGCGTCGGCGGCATAGAGGACAATTTCTGCGGGGCAGCCCATGCTACTGAAGTGGTGGCGAAAGATCGAAGGTGCAGCGGGCTGTTTCACAGTTTTACCGTGAAGCTTGCAGTGAGGCGCCAAAAATTCACCAGTGCCGGTGTGTCCTGGGGCGTGCCCATCAGTGCCAGGCTTTCTTTGCTTGAGTAGTATTCCGCAGCAAAAGAAAGCGACCATTTTTCCTTGCGTAGCACCGTGTTCAGCGTGTAGCTCAATGAGCCGTAGGTAGCCAGCCGGTAGTCGCTGCTCCAGTAGTCATCTTCCGGTTGAATGTAAAACACCGGCCCGTAAAAATCGGGAGCCGTCTGGGTGTAGTAGCGAACGGCAGGTGCAATTTCCCAGTCGTGGCCCAGCGGTTGGTGCCAGGAAGCATCCAGGGTATTGGAGTGGATGCCCCAATCGTCGATGAAGTAGCGATAGTCGATATGCAGTGCGGCTTTCGAGCGTGCCATGTACTGACGGAACTTTGTTGTCCAGGACCACAGGAGCCTGCTGTCCGGGCGGCTGTCATTGAGCACCGAGCCATCCACCCACACCATCTTGTACGGATCAGACAGGAACCCAGCTTGCCGGGTCACAGCCACACCCGTCTGGATGACTGCGCTTTTATTCAGGATCTGGGTGAAACCACCCGAAGCAGAGAAACTGTTGCGCTCGGCGGAAAGGACCCGGCCATAGTCCAGGGCGTCAGTTGGCTCAATATCATCAGCCGAAAAGCTGAATCCCCAGGATGCAGTGCGCAGGCCATCCGTGCTTTCTTTCTCGCCGGAAAAACTGCCGAAAATGGCCTGGTAATCATCCTCGATGGAATAACCCAGTGTCGCAGTATTGGTATAGCCTTCGCTGTCCCATTGCAGGGACGCATTCAGCTGGTCCCGCTGGTCACGGATGGTTGCACCGGTCATGGCCTGCAGAAGGCCTTGGTCGGCTGTGGGAATGACGTACCAGGGCGAAGATCCGCTCATGGCCTCATGCACGTATTCAACCGTCAGGCTGTAGGTTTCATCCAGGTTTTTCACCCAACTCAACTGCTGGGAATTGATCTGGTATCGTTCGGGAGAGCCAAAAGCCAGCTTGCTCAGGGGCAGGGGCTGCTCGTCGTAGTAGGTGACCTGGGCGCTGATCTCTTCGTCCGGTGATTCCTGGGCCAGCAGTTCCTGGATGCCGGGCAAGCCCAGGCTTGATGCGATGAGCGATTGTACTGTGGCACAAGGCTTTTTCATTGCAGTGCGGCTCTGGATACCTACGAGCGGTCAGTTACAGCCGCAACCGCCACCGGCTGCGCCGATACCACCGGACGATGCTTCTTTGCTGTTGTATACGTGCTCGTCCATGCTATCGCGCAGCGAATCCTGGGAGAGTGCCATATTTGCTTGCGCCAGGTGGCCACGCTCCCAGGGCTGCACTGGCGCACAGGCGCAGAGCAGGGCCAGCAGCGCCGGCGATGCAGCTTTACTCAGTGTCAAGCAGTGCCTGGATGTCATGGCGAATCTCCTCGATATGCGATTCTTCAAAGCCGGCGTATTCCTTGACCACGTTGCCCGAGCGGTCCAGCAGGAATGAACTTGGCATTACCTTGACCCGCCAGTCCGCAGCGGCGAGACCTTGCGGGTCCAGCAACACAGGATAGCTGACCGGGTGCTGCTGCAGGAAACGGATTGCATCTTGCAGGTCTTCATCCACGTTAATAGCGAGTACGGTGAATCTCCCGCCTTGGCTGTGCATAGTCACGGTCTGTCCGCTTTGAGTCTGTGCGGCCAATTCCTGGTAAAGCGTCTCGTACAAAGGCAGGGACTTGCGGCAGGGCCCGCACCAGGAAGCCCAGAAATCAAGGTAAACCACCTTGCCACGGAAGTCCTCCAGCGTGAGCTCTCCCGAGCTGTCAAGTTGCGGCAGCCGGAAGTCTTTCTGCTGCGTATCAGCGGGTAAGGAGCGGGACACAAAAAACAATAAAACGATTGCCAGCAAAACAACGGCCTGAGCCATCGCCCCGGGAAATTGGCGCTTGGATAAGACCGGCCCGGTCCCGGAGCATTTCTTCCAGCGCATGATTGATCTCCCGCTTTGGGTAAACCCCGGCGACTTGTCCATTGTAGTCCTGTCACCAAAATTACAGGTAAAACAATAATGAAGGAAGATTAAATTTTTCATGAAAAAGTCTTTGAATCAACTACTATCTGCCATGTCTGCCAATCGTTAGACTCACTTGCCCCATTGGATCGAAGCTGGAGCCCGACACCTATGCAAAGCGCACCTATGCAAAGAACACCCCTGTACAATGCCCACCTTGTAGCCGGTGCGCGCATGGTGGATTTTTCCGGCTGGGAAATGCCCATCAACTATGGCTCCCAGCTCGATGAGCACCACGTTGTGCGGCAGGATGCAGGCATGTTCGATGTTTCGCACATGACCGTGGTAGACATTCGCGGAACCGGTACGCGCGCTTTCCTGCAGCGCTTACTGGCCAATGATGTCGCCCGCCTTACTCAGCCTGGCAAAGCCCTCTACAGCTGCATGCTGAACGCAGAGGGCGGGGTGATCGATGATCTGATCACCTATTTTCTCGATGAAGAATTCTTCCGGCTGGTAGTGAATGCGGCCACCCGCAGCAAGGACCTGACCTGGATACAGAAGCAGGCAAAGGCCCGGGATGTGCGAATTGAAGAGCAGACGCATCTGGCCATGATTGCCGTGCAAGGCCCAAACGCTCGTGCGAAAACTCTTACCGCCCTTCCCGCAGTGGACGCTGCCATCGCAGAGCGGCTACAGCCCTTTTTTGCCGCGCAGTGTGGCGACTGGTTTATCGCCCGTACCGGTTACACCGGAGAGGATGGATTTGAAATCAGCCTGCCTGCGGATCACGCTGAGCACTTCTGGAAGCAACTGTTGAGCGCCGGCGTTACACCCTGCGGCCTCGGTGCGCGCGACAGCTTGCGACTGGAAGCCGGGATGAACCTGTATGGCCAGGACATGGATGAAAGCACGGACCCGATGGAGTCCGGATTGGCCTGGACGCTGGCCATGAAAGATGATCGCGACTTTATCGGGCGTGCTGCGTTGCAGGCGCGGATGGCCAGTGGTATTCCCATGCGGCTGGTTGGATTGGTGCTGGAGGATCGCGGTGTATTGCGCGCCGGTCAGCAGGTAAAGACCTCACAGGGCAGTGGCCTGACTACCAGCGGGGGATTTTCACCCAGCCTGCAGCGCACCATTGCCCTGGCCCGGATACCCGCGGGGGAAGATGTCGAGTGTGCCGTGGATATCCGCGGAAAAATGCTGCGAGCGCGTATTGTCCGGCCCCCGTTTGTGCGACAGGGGAAGCCGTGTGCAGGGGTTTTGTAACCGGGCCAAGGTAGGAATAGAATGCAGGACAATTCATTCAACAGAGGGACCTGGCAATGAGCGACATACCTTCCAATCTGCGCTACCGCAATTCGCACGAGTGGGTTCGTCTGGAGGACGATGGCAGCGTGGTGGTTGGCATTTCTGACCATGCACAAGCGGCATTGGGCGACATCGTATTCGTCGAAGTGCCGGAACCCGGCTTCGGTTATACACAGGGTGATGCCTGTGCCGTGGTGGAATCCGTCAAGGCGGCATCCGATATCTACGCGCCGGTTTCAGGCGAAATTCTCGAAACAAACGGTGCGCTGGAAGACAACCCTGCCCTGGTGAATTCCGATCCTTATGGTGAGGGCTGGTTGTTCCGCATAAACCCGTCAAATCCAGGCGAACTCGAAAGCCTGCTGAGTGCTGCAGACTACGCAAGCACGTTACACGACTGATTCCCCCGACTCCTGGCATTCCGCAAGGAGCTTTCTTAAGGCGGTGAAAACGCCTCGCACATGGCCACGTTATCATTGGCAATGCGCGTGATGGGCACTGTGCCCGCAATCCCGATAGACGGAATGTCGTAAGTGACTTCACCTGCACTGCAATCGGTGAACTGCAGAGTCATGGTGCCGTAGGGGCCCTGCGTGACAGCCTGATCCGAGTTAAAAATCCCTCCCTGGGTAAGCTCGATATCCAGAGTAGCCGTGTCGCCCGAATAGCTGCCAAAGGCAGTTATCCAGCGGTGACCGGGTTCGCCGAGTATGGCGGTAACACCCAGGTCTGGCCGCTCGGTATCGTAAGTAAACCAACCGACGAACATTTTCTGGATATCCGGAAAGACCGTAACAAAAAAGCCCTGACCACCGGTGGCCACGTTGAACCATGTATCGTTCAGGCCATTGTTGATTGTGAAAGCGCTGCTGCCTGTAACTGTAATTGCGGTCTGGTCAACGTTTATGTTGTTGGAACTGCTGCTATCGGCAAAATCCACGATCGCGCCGATGAAATAGGTTCCCGCAGCCAGGTTGGCTGGAATCGTTGCATTGAATGGCCCGTGGGAGTCTTCACCGGCATCCAGGCTGGCCCGGTTTTCCGTGCCGATTAAGCGGTCAGATGTGTTGATGCTGCTGTTGGTCGAGGCGTAGTACTTGACGGGAAATGCACCAGACGCTGCGTTTCCCGTATTGTGCACCTCGGCATCGATGCTTATGGTGGCTCCCTGAACAAAACTGCCGGCTGGCGCATCGACTTCGGCCAGCTCGAGTTCGGCTGCTGGCGGCGGTGGGGGTGATTCAACCGTGACTGTCGTGTTGTCATGCCCGGTGTTGTTGGCATTGTTGGAGTCGCTGATTTCGATAATGGCGCCGATAAAATAACTGCCATCAGCGATGCTGTTGGGGAAGGTGGCGTTGCCGGTGAAATTGCTCGCCTGGCTGGCTGTCAGGGCAGCGCGTGCACTGCTGCCGATTTTGGTGTCCGAGGCGGTGATGGTCGCATCGGTTGAAGCATAAAAGGAAACGGTGAAAGTGGTCGAAGTCGCGTTGCCCATATTCTGCAGCGATATGTCGATTGAGATGGGGTCGCCGGGGGCGTACGTCCCGTTCTGCGCATCCACGCTCTGCACGGCAAGATCGGCTGTGCCGCCGCCGCTTTGTACCGTGATGCGCCCGTTCATGCTCGTATTGATGTTCTGGCCGGCGGAACTGTGTACCGTGCAGTGGTATAAGAATACGCCTGCGGAATCAAACGTTCGGTCGATCGAGGTCCAACTTGAGCTCGTGGGTGAAGGTGCAAAACTTCCATCATCTGAGGTTACATCGTGCGTCCCTGAAGAACGGGTCCAATGCACGGTGTCGCCCACCTGGATGGTCAAGTCATTGGGGGTAAATTTCTGGCCCCCGGAGCCAACCGTCACGTTCCATGTGGTGGCAGCAGCAACCAATGGCAGGAATGTGGCCACGATGCCCAGCAAGAGCTGGAATTTCATAACTGCGACTGCTTTCATGGCTAATTACCTCAACCGGGTTATCGCGCCCTATCTCTGTGCTTCACGCGCCCTTATGGCGTGTTAAGCGCCTCGCAAACAGGCACATTGTCATTCGCAATGCGCGTAATGGGTACGGTTCCTGCAACCGGCACTGACGGAATATCGAAGGTGACAGTGGCTGCGCTGCAACTGGAAAAGTTTATTTCCATGGTGCCATCTGGCCCTTGCGTCGGAGCCGGTGTGCCCGAATCAAAGATACCGCCCTGGGTAAGTTCAATATCCAGGGTTGCGGTGTCGCCGGAATATGGGCCAAATGCGGTCAGCCAACGTGCGCCGGGGTCGCCAAGAACGGCCGTCACGTCCGCGGGTGGCCGTTCGACATCATAAGTGAACCAGCCCACAAACATTTTCTGCAGGTCTGGAAACACGGTGATGAAAAAGCCCTGGCCGGGAGTGGCTATGTTGAACCAGGTATCGTTCATGCCGGCATTGATCTCGACTGGCACCGCGTCCACCTGGACCCCGTTGTCACCTGCGGTTGTATCCTGCGTTGCTGCCATAACGCTGACGGGCAGGGCGGCACAGGCCAACATCAGTTGCAGGATCTGCTTAATTCGTTTCATGCTGAACTCCTCAGTAAAAATGGGCAGTGCGATTCCCCGCATCCTAGCCCCTTTCACCCTGTCACTCAATTGAGTCACCAAGATCCTTGGCCGCTCATTCATGATAGGCAAAGGGCTTAAATGACGGGTGAATTTATGATGAAGGGAAATTAAATTTTTGATGAAATAGTAATTGAGAAAGCTCCGATTCAATCAGAGCCTCTTTAAATCATCATCCGGACCTTGCCATAGAGCTGTAGTTTGCATTATCCCACAGACCATTCCCGTTCACCTGTTCGCCATAAGGACCGACGGCCCGGTACAGCTCTCACGTGCTGGTACTGGTCAGTACTTCAGCCCGAGCTGCTGATAAACAAAGGACATTAGCCAGGCCGGCCCGATCAGTAGAAACTGTATGTCTTTGAAAAAAGATGGCCTTTTCCCCTCAACTACATGGCCGATGAACTGACCGATCCAGGCGACCACAAAAACCGCCATGGCGATGTGCCATAAGGGCCAGGGCGCGAGTGCGTCGACTATCACCGTCAGCCATAACAGTAAGAGGTTAAACAACAGGATGCCGGTGCCGAGGCGGATCGACAAGCGGTAGTAGTAAATCTGCGCCAGTACGACAGCGATGGTTGCCCAGTTGATGGGGATGAGGGCGGACTGCAGCGCTGCCGGGAAGGGCAGTGACCACAGCAGCGCAACAATACTCCAGACGATGGGCGGAACACATAGCCAATGAATCAGTTTGTTCACCCGGTTGCGGTGGCTGGAGCCGTATTCATCCAGCAGTTGTTGCAGCGTCTGCATGCGGTTACTCCTCACTTGCCCGGGCCGGTTAATCGGACCAGGGCCTCCTGGTACTTGGCGGCAGTTACGTCAATGACCTCCGCAGGCAACGCCGGTCCCGGAGGTTGCTTGTTCCAGTCCAGAGTCTCCAGGTAGTCACGCACGAACTGTTTGTCGAAACTGGGCGGGCTGCTGCCCGGCGCATACGACTCCTCCGGCCAGAAGCGAGAGGAATCGGGGGTGAGCATCTCGTCCATTACGCGCAATTGCCCGGCAGCATCGAGTCCGAACTCAAACTTTGTGTCAGCAATGATGATGCCGCGGCTGGCTGCATGCTCCACCGCATGACGGTAGAGGGCAATGCTGGCCTCGCGCACCTGCTCCGCCAACGTCCCGCCGATAGCTGCAGCGACATCGGCAAAGGAAATATTCTCATCGTGCTGGCCGGCTGGCGCCTTGCTGGACGGGGTGAACAGAATTTCCGGCAATCGGTCCGCCTGCCGCAGGCCCGGAGGCAGCCGAACGCCACTGACCATGCCGGTTTGCTGGTAATCCTTCCAGCCGGAGCCTATCAGGTAGCCACGCACAATGGCTTCGAGCGGCAGGGGCTTTAGTCGTTGCACGATCACAGCCCGGTTGCGCAGCAGCGCCAGTTGTTCCGGGTCGGTCACGATGGAAGCCACATCAATATCGGCAAGATGATTCGGCACAATGCCTGAGGTCCGCCGAAACCAGAAATTGGAAATTTGCGTAAGGATTTCGCCCTTGCCAGGAATGGGGTCGGGCAATACCACGTCGAAAGCCGACAGGCGATCTGAAGCGACGATCATCATCAACTCATCGTTGATGGCAAAGCTGTCCCTCACCTTGCCCTGATGAATCAGCTCCAGGCCGCTGAGGCGGCTTGAATGATAGCTGGTGGCCGATTGATTCATTTTTCCTGGCTCACGTTTCCCTGGTACAAATTTTCCGGGTTCAGGCTTTTTTTTGGCTCAATGTGACTGTGAATACCCACGTTGAGAGGCTGGTATTGTACGTGTAGTGCATCCACCTTTCGACGCTGGCCTGCAGATCAGGGATAATTCCGCACGTCTACTTTCAGCCAGGGCAGTCCGGCAACTCATGACCGCAGAATCCTTCAATATACCGCGTCACTGGTGGGGCAAGATCATCGGCGCACTGCTCGGAATGCTCAAGGGTGGCCTGACCGGGGCGGTTCTGGGTGCACTGCTGGGCCATATGGCGGATCGGTTTATTGCCGCCATCAGCGGTAAGGGAACCACGCGGGATGCGTTTTTCCAGGCGCTGTTCTGCTCCCTTGGCCACCTCAGCAAAGCGGATGGGCAGGTAACGCCAGCCGAGATTCAAATGGCTGAGTCCCTGATGGCCCGTATGCAGATCAGCGGGGATGAACGGCAACGTGCGATCGCGTTCTTCAATCAGGGCAAGCAGGCGGACTTCAAGCTCGAAGAATCTTTGCGCACATTTGTGCAGAACTCGGCGATGCGCCCCGACCTGCGCCAGATGTTCATGGGAATCCTGGTCGAGGCGGCATTCACCAGTGGCCGGGTAACATCGGCAGAGCAATCGGTGTTGCTGCGTGTTGCGCGTGAATTGCGCATTTCGCAGCAAGTCTTTGCCGCGATGATGTTCGCGCGCCAGGGCGGCGCGGGCGCGCAGCAGGGATCGCAGTCCAGTCCCGGCGTGATCCGTCCCTCGCTGGACCAGGCCTTTGCCCAGCTGGGATTGCAGGCCACGGCGAGTGACGCCGAGATCAAGAAGGCCTACCGGAAACTCGTCAGTCAGTATCATCCGGACAAACTGGTATCCCGCGGCTTGCCGGAGGAGATGATGGAAATGGCCAAGACCCGCGTGCGCGAAATCAACGTAGCCTACGAGCAGATCAAGAAAATGCGGGGATTCAAATAGCGCGCGCCCAGAATTTGCACCGGCATAATCGTTCTCTGGCGCCGGCAACAAAGCAGGGTAGAATGACCAGGCACCTGGCATCAGGTGTCCAAACGATTCCCTGGTTTTCAGGAGCTTACTCACATGAACAACGTCTATTTTTTCATCTTGCTGGCCCTGGTCCAATATATTTATTTCACCTGGCAGGTCGGATCGGCCCGCATAAAGTACGGTATTGATGCCCCGCGGATAACGGGCAATGAAATCTTCGAGCGGGTCTTCCGGGTTCAGCAAAACACTATGGAACAGCTGGTGGTTTTCATTCCCGGCATGTTGCTGTTCGCTTACTTTGTGAGCCCCTTGTGGGCGTTGCTGCCGGGCGCCTTGTACCTGGTGGGGCGGCAGCTTTATGCACGCAGCTACGTAGCTGACCCCAAGAAACGCGGGCTTGGAGCGACGGTATCAATCCTCGCTGGCATAGTCCTGGTGCTTGGCGCCATTGGCGGCTTTGCATGGCAGTTGGCCTGATGCACATGAGCCGAGTCTGTCGTGTTTTCGTACTGATGCTCGCCATGAGCCTGGCCGGCACAGCCTGGTCCGCCGGGAATTCGTATACAGACCTGCTTAGCCTGTTCGCGCAATGGCAGGCCTTCGAAAACCCACCGCTGCCTGATGGAGTACCCGATTACACAGCCGAGGCCATGGCCCGGAGGCTGCAGGAACTCAAGGAATTCCAGGGCCGCCTGGCCGCCATAGATTCCGCGGCGTGGCCGGTCGAGCAGCAGGTCGACTACCGTCTGGTGTGGGCCGAGATGAACGGCATGGAGTTCAATATCCGCGTGTTGCAACCCTGGGTGCGTGATCCCGCGTTTTATGCGTCCATATTCATGGCCCAAAGCGATACACCGGCCCATGAAGGCCCGGCCCATGATGCGATCATCGACTTATGGACTTATGATTTTCCCCTGGCACCCGCAGGCGAGGCCCGGTTGACGGCGCAACTGCGCACCATTCCCGCCTTGTTGCGGCAAGGTCGGGTAAATCTCACCGGTAGTGCGCAGGAATTGTGGCTGGCAGGCATCAAGAACATCAAAGACCAGGCGGAACAACTGCAGGGCCTGGCGGAACAAGCGCAGGGTGCGGGTGCAGAGTTTAAACAGGCGCTGGCCGCCGCCAGCGAGTCAACCACGCTTTTTGCTGCATGGCTGGAACAGCAGGCCCCATCCAAAACAGGCCCGTCCGGCGTAGGTAAAGAAAACTACACCTGGTATTTGCGCAACGTGAACCTGGTGCCGCTGACCTGGCAAGAGGAAGTCACCATCCTGCAGCGCGAACTGGCGCGGGCCCACGCCTCACTGAAATTGGAAGAGCTGCGCAACAGTGAGCGGCCGCCGCTGGTGGCCATTGCGGACGCAGAGGAATATAACAAGCGCTTCAATGCTGCCATCACCCATTACCTGGAATTCCTCGACGCGAAGCACATCCTGCCGATGGCCGATTACATGGACCCCGCCCTGCGCGCACAGATCGGGCAATTTGTGCCTGAAGACGAGCGCAATTTCTTTGCCATTGCCATTCACTACGACCCGACAACGCTGATTACGCATTTCTACCATTGGTTTGATTTGGCGCGCATGAAGCAGGAGCCACATCCCAGCCCGATCCGGCGCGAAGCTTTGCCATATAACATCTGGGTCAGCCGCGCTGAAGGCATGGCAACGAACGTGGAAGAGATGTTCATGCATGCCGGCTTGTACGACGACAACCCGCGTGTGCGCGAAATCGTATGGATCATGCTGGCCCAGCGCGCGGCGCGCGGCCTCGGGTCCCTGTATGCCCAGGCCAACGAAATCACCCTTAAGCAGGCCCGCGATTTTCACGTGGAATGGACGCCGCGCCACTGGATGCGCGCAGACCTGGACTTGCTGGGTTTTGAACAGCAACTGTATTTGCGCCAGCCCGGCTATGGCAGCAGCTATATCACCGGCAAGTACCTGCTCGAGCGTTTACTCAAGGATCGCGCCCATCAACAGGAAGACGATTTTACCGTGTATGGCTGGTTCGACGAGGTTAACCGCGCAGGGATGATCCCGGTGTCCATGATCCGCTGGCAGTTGACCGGTGACAGCAACGAAATCCAGGACATCGTCTCCACCTATACAGACCTATGAAACAATCAATTGTCATAGCCCCCTCCATCCTGTCTGCAGACTTTGCCCGCCTGGGTGAAGAAGTAAAGGCCGTGCTGGAAGCCGGGGCCGGGTGGGTGCATTTCGACGTGATGGACAATCATTACGTGCCAAACCTGACCGTGGGCCCCGTGGTGTGCCAGGCATTGCGCAGCTTTGGTATTACTGCACCGATCGATGTGCACCTGATGGTCAAGCCGGTCGATGCCATCGTTCCGCAGTTTGCCGCGGCAGGTGCTTCGGTGATCAGCTTTCATCCCGAAGCCAGCGGCCACGTTGATCGCACTATCCAGTTGATTCGCGGCACGGGCTGCCAGGTGGGCATTGTTCTGAACCCGGCAACACCGCTGGATGTCCTGCAATGGACCCTGGAAAAGGTGGATCTGGTGTTGCTGATGTCGGTCAATCCCGGTTTTGGCGGCCAGTCCTTTATTCCCCACGTACTGGACAAGATTCGACGCGTGCGTGAGTTGATTGACGCGAGCGGTCGCAACATCCGCCTTGAAGTAGACGGTGGCGTGAAGGTGGAAAATATCGGGGACATTGCTGCCGCAGGCGCAGACACCTTTGTTGCAGGCTCCGCGATCTTTGGTTCCGCTGATTACCGCCACACCATCAGCCAGATGAAACAGCAGACCGGCCAGGGTTGAGCGATTCCAGCGACACTGGCAGAGCAGTCACCACGTAGCGTAGCGGCCCTCCGGCCGTGAGCGAATCAAACGGATAACAGGTGACCAGGCTGAGCCGGTGCACACCGGGCTCAAGCACCAGTTGCTGCACCCGGCTGTCGATGACTTCGATGTTCTGAACTGCATACTCCACTGTTGCTGCCGGAGTCTCGAGGCTGATACGGTCCCCGGGCTGCAACTGCTGCAGGAACCGGAAATGCGTGTCGCGATGGCCGCTGATGATCCGGTCATTTGCGGCAGCAGCCCCGTCAACAAAAACCGGCCCAAATGCCAGGTTGCGGCCTGAATTTCCTTGCAGCACATAGGTTTCAATGGCCAGCCGAGGTATTTTCAGGATGGCCGCCGGGCGGGTGTCGGCCCAGGGCCAGGGGCGAGCTTGCGAATCCCCGGCCAGGACCTGTTGCCAGGTCATATGCATCAGCCATTGCGCAAGTTCAGCCTTGAGCGGAATCCACAGGGATTGCAGCACCAGTGCTGCGGAAAAAAATGCGGCGGTGACGAGCACCGCCGCGCAAGGCCGCCGTGATTCACTGCGCCCGATTTTCGATGACATGAAGTTCAGTAGCATGAACGAGCGGCCGGGGTGAACCGCCAGCCTGCACCCGGCGCGAGGGAGTTGAGAACCAGAGCAGGCTGGCAGCAGAAAGCAGGGTAGCGAGGGAATACACAAGCTGGGCTTGCCAGCCGGTGGCGGTAGACGAGAAAGACACAGCATTCATCGAACTGCCGGCGGGAAGCAGGCTGGCGATTTCGCTACTGCCCAATTTTTCACCGGGTTGGCGGACCGGTGTGCGGTCAATCGCAACCAGGCTGGTATAGGGCGTGACAAGGTTGAACTGCAGCGCTACGTCGGTAACCTGCAGGCGGATCAGTTCCTCATCCTCGCCGAACATGCGGCTGTCTTCGAGTGCCTCTATCCTGGCGCGCGCCCAGAGCGTGGACAGTTCTTCGCTGCCTGCACCAGACACCAGGCTGCTGCTTTGTTCCCAGTGCTGGCCGTCCAGTTCGCCGCACAGTGTGACCTCGCGTGGCGGGCTGGGTAGCCGTGCGAACACCCACAGCGGTTCGCCCGCGTAGAGGTCCGGAATGATTTCGGGATAAGACTCGGCAGGCATTCCCCAGTCCACGCAAATATCCTGCAGTGCCGGATGCCGGATGCGCTGCCACAGCGAAGACATGCGCGCTTCAACCTCCTCCAGCTTGCCAATGTGCGTGTGGCTGCCGCGGCCGATTTCGGCCGCCTTGCGCATGAACCAGGTGTTGGGCGCTGAGCCGATGGAGATCGTGAACAATCGGCTTTCACCCAGGATATCGGCCAACTGCAGCAGCAATTGCTGCTCGTTTCCCACGCTACCGTCAGTGATGAATACGATTTGCCGCAGCAGGCCCGGCTGCGCTGGCATGAGCATGGCGTCGCGCAAGGCGGGTTCCATATTGGTGCCGCCATTAGCCTCGAGTTCATCGATGAAATCCATGGCTTCGACCAGGCTGGCTTCGCTGGACTCTACCGATTGATCGAAAAGGACATGACTGTCGTCGTTGAATTCAATCACGTTAAAGCGGTCCCCGGGTTCCAGTTGGCCGAGGCCCTGGTACAAGGCGGCCGTGGCCTGCTGCAGGGAAACACCTTCCATGGATCCCGAGGTGTCGAGTACAAAAACCACCTCCCGCGCTTGCGCAGCGAGCGCTTCTTCCAATGGTGGGGCCAACATGAGCATGGCGTACACGGCGTCGCCATCATCCCAGGTCATCAGCGCGGATTCAGGTTGCGGGCCAAAGTCCGGTTTCCAGTCCAGTTCGAAGACCCGGTCGGTGCGCGTGTCCGGGTCGGCCAGGTAGAGGTCAAACCCACCCAGGGTCGGGTGCATGTCCATGTTGTGATAGCGGCTTTCCACGCTGGCGAAGTTCATGCTGCTGTGCAGGCGAATACTGAGTGTCAGGTGGTGATCATCTACCGGGTCGCCCGGCCCGCCTTCACTGGCAAAGGCCGGGACAGGAGCAGCAGGAGCGGGCTGCCTGGACCAGGACTCCCAGGATTCTGCCGGGCTATAGCGTGGCGTGAATGTGAGCGGTATCTGCAGGCTGAACCTTGCATCGCGATAGTCAACCGGGGCAAGGAAACTGATGGATACCGTGACTTCTTCAAGCGGGCCGATATTGGCCAGCCGGGTTTCAAACTGGTTGGGCCGTTGCTGTTCAACCAGTGCGGCCACCATGCCTTCGGCGCGCGCCTGCTGGTACTGGCGATTCGCCTCCTGCTTTTCCTGGATTTCGCCTTCGATGGTTCGTCCACCTGCTTCCACCAGCAGGCGATCCACTGCTGCACCAGCGGGTAAGGGAAAACGGTAAATGGCTTCAGACCAGGCCTGGCCGGTGTTGCGGAAGCGCTGCTGCACGTTTACGCGCGCCACCATGCCGGTGATCTCGGCCTTGATGTCCGTATCCAGTGCGGTGCTCAACTGCGGCAGTTCGCCCCTGCGGAATTCAATACCCCAGTGGGTGGAATCCGAAAGATCAGTTGCCCCGCGATGGGCAGCGGCATTGCCGGAGGCGGGTTCCTGTGCCGGTGTCTGTACGGGTGTCTGCACCTGGGCTGCGCTCACGCGGGCAAAAAGAAGCAACAGCAATAGCAGGATCACCATCACCAGCAGCACTCGGTCCTGCCGGCACAATCTGCGTCGGCTTCCTGACCATCGCGGCACGTGCAAACTGGCCTCAGGTTGCCGGGGGCGCCGGGCCATGCGGCTTGCCATGTGGTAGTGCCTGGTCCAGGCATCGTGCTCAAGTTGCTGACGTATGGTTCGCGGCAGTTTGCCGGCTTCACGTTTCTTCGCCAGGCTGATGGCCTTGCGGGGGTGGTCGAGCTTGTTCATGTTTACTCCATGCCATTACAGATATATTTAGGGTAGGGAGGTGGAGCGAGGATTTTTCCTGTCCACTTTCCTTGCCCGGTATTGGAGCCGGCACGAATGGCACGCCAGAGTTAAACGGGGCCGAACAGGGGTCTGAATTAGGGCAGAGTGATGGCGTCGGGGCAGTCTGGATACACTTGGCCATGCAGTGGTCTTATGATGAGCAACAACAGGGATGAACAACCGCAGTTCAGCAGGAAGTGAAAATGCAACGACACATCGCCATCGTCGAAGACGAGGCCTCGATACGGCGCAACTATGAAGATGCTTTGCGGCGCTACGGCTATCACGTGAGCGGTTTTGCGGCCCGCGCTGATGCACTGGCCGCCTTTCAGCGGCGCTTGCCGGACCTGGTCATTATCGATGTAGGCCTGGGTGATGAGCCGGAAGGGGGGTTCGAACTGTGCCGGGAACTGCGCAGCCTGTCCAAGGGCCTGCCCATTATTTTCCTCACGGCGCGCGATACGGACCTCGATGTTATTTCGGGTTTGCGCCTGGGTGCAGATGATTACCTGACCAAAGACATCAGCCTGCAGCACTTGATCGCCCGCGTAGTTGCCCTGTTCCGGCGGGTCGAGGCACTGTCGGGGCATGGTTCCGGGGAACAATTACTGGAACGGGGATTACTGAGTTTTTCCCTGGAGCGTATGGAGGTGAGATGGAAGTCACAGCCGGTAGACCTGACGGTTACTGAATTCTGGATCATTCATTCGCTGATCCGGCATCCCGGGCATGTGCGCACCAGACCGCAGTTAATGGATGATGCCAATGTGTTGGTGGACGACCAGACCATTACCAGTCACGTCAAGCGCATACGGCGCAAATTCCTCGCAGTGGACCCGGACTTTGACCAGCTCGATACCGTGTATGGAGCGGGCTACCGCTGGAAGCCGGAGGGCAGTCCTGCCGCGTCAGAAGAGATCTGCTGATGCCAGGCCTGATACCAGGGCTGATATCAGGCTCTTGCCCGGTATGACACTGCGCAACCGCCTGCTGGGCTTGTCCCTGCTCACTTTGCTGTTGCCCTGGTCGGGTTGGAAACTATTGCAGGAATTGGAAGGTTTTCTGCGGCAGGCGCAAGAGAATGCTTCACTGTCCGTAGCGCGAACTCTTGCCGGCGCCCTGCCCATCGACTCGCAAAGCCAGTTACTTTATGCGCCGGAACGCTACGCGGTGCTGCGTAAACTTGAGTACGTACCTGACCTGGATGGCTTCCTGGATGACTGGCCTGACCAGGAGCACGGGCTGGAAATGGTGTCGCCGGATGGCAGTGTGCAGGTCCGGCTGATGGTGGGCGACGTCTCGGGGGGCTTGTACCTGGCGTTTGAAGTGCGTGATGCAGCCCTGCCATATCCGCCCGGCGCCGGGCACAGCAGGGATGGCCTCGAGTTGCTGCTGCGCAGCCCGCGCGGCTTGTTGCGTTTTCTCATCCGGCCCGAAGCGCCCGGACCGCTGCAACTGCACAGTGATGCCGGCGGGGATGGCAGTGGCGGGCAGGCGGAAGGCTACTGGCTGGATGTACGCGATGGATACCGGGTCGAGTTGATGATTCCTTCTTATGCCCGCAATGCCGACCTCGCTTTTACTCTTAAGGAACAAACTGCCAGCCACGTTTCCGACTCCGCGCCTGACTTCAGTCTGCCGTCCACAGCCGGCGGGGCGGGCAGCGTTGGCTCGCCGCGCTCGGTGAGCACCAGTCGCGGCAACGGTGCGCACAGCTGGATAGCCCTGATGCCTGCGTGGAGCGACTTGTCCGCCATGCTGGCCAACTCGGTGCCGGCAGTTTCGCGGGCCTGGCTGGTAGACCGCAATGGGTGGGTGTTGGCGGACTCAGGCCCTGTGCAGGATAAGCCGCGACAACAAACCACCTGGGTACAGCGTTTGCTCTATCGCGTGGTAGCGGGCCAGCTCACCCTGGTTGAGCCATTTGCCAGTGGCCAGGTGAAGTTGCAATCACCCACCCTTGCTCCGGCGTTCGCAGGGCAAGAGGGCGTTGCCTGGGCACAGGACCCCGACAATGCCGTGGTACACAGCACCGTGGCGGTACCGGTGCATATTGATGGCAAAGTGCGTGGCGCCATTGTCTTACAATCTGCTTCAGACGGCATGTTACTGGTTACCAACCGGGCCTTGGGGCGCCTGTTGATTACTGCTTTGGCTGTTACCTTTGGCCTGGCAGGTGGATTGTGGGTTTTTGCCACGCGACTGTCCCGGCGAGTGCGCCGCCTTAGCGGCGCGGTAAGCGCGGCCATGCACGACGGTGTGGCGGTGACACCGGTTCCTTTGGCCACGATGCCATTGACCAGGGATAGGGATGAACTGGGTGAACTGGCGCGTAACAACGAGAAACTGCTGCGCGCCGTGGCCGATTACAAGCAATACCTGCAAACCCTGGCTGGCAAACTGTCACATGAACTCAAGACACCGCTCGCCATCACGCGTTCTTCGCTGGAAAATCTATCCAGCCTGCCGTTGGAGGGCGCAGCACAACAGTTCCTGCTGCGCGCCCAGGAAGGTGTCGAGCGCCAGGCAGAAATCGTCCGGGCCATGAGCGAATCGAGCCGGCTGGAAGCTGCAATACAGGCGGCCGAATGGGAGCTTGCCGACCTGGCGGAACTGGTTAGCCGGTGCGCCCAGGGCTATGGGGCCGCCCATCCGGGCCGACAGATACAGACTCGTATCGCAACGCACTTTGTGCCAATACGCTGCGCTCCGGAACTACTGGCCCAGGCGCTGGACAAACTGATCGACAACGCCATCAGCCTGACCGCCGACACGGACGAGGTAAGCATAGGCCTGGAGCAAGCAGATGACCAAGTACGCCTGTCGGTACGCAACAGCGGCTCCCGGTTGCCACATGAGTACCAGGACCGGCTGTTCGATTCGCTGGTTTCGGTGCGTGAGAAGCGTGGCCCCGGCCCGCACCTCGGACTCGGTTTGTACATTGTCCGCCTTGTAGCCGAAGCACATGGTGGCAGGGTGGACGCAAAAAACCTGCCACAGGGTCAGGGCGTGGAATTCGTCATGCACCTGCCGGCCAGGGCGTGACAGCCCGCCGTGAAGACACTGGCTTGATTGTGGTGGGTAATCAGGCCCAGCCTTGCTAGAATGAAATTTACCCGCCGGACTACCAGGGAAACATTGTGAACAGGGAAGTTTTTGAACAACTGAAAACGGCGGGGTATAACCGCATACCTGTATACAGATCGGTCCTGGCAGATCTCGATACACCACTGTCTGTATATCTCAAGCTGGCTAACCGCGCGGACTCCTACCTGTTTGAATCCGTGGAGGGGGGCGAAACCTGGGGCCGGTATTCCATCATTGGCTTGCCCTGCCGTCGACGCTATTCTTTGACGGGCAGCACGCTTACCGTGATTGATAATGGTAAAGGCGTCAAGCAACAAACCCTTGCCGATCCGCTGGCGTACATCTCCAGTCTGCAGCAGGAGTTTCATTCACCCAGGCTGGATGAACTGCCGGTATTTACCGGCGGCCTGGTCGGCTATTTCGGTTACGAAATGGTGCAGCATTTCGAACCTCGCGTGGCCGATGCAACAAAACCGGATGAGCTGGGCACCCCGGACATGGTGCTGCTGCAATCCGAGGAAGTGGCGGTGTTTGACAACCTTGCCGGCCGGCTCTACCTCGTGATCAGTATCGACCCGCAAGTGCCAAACGCTTGGAACGAAGCGCAGGGCAGGCTGGACGAATTGACTCGAACCTTGCGCGGCGGGGGCCCCGGTTACGGTGAGTCCCTTCCGGGTGCGCCGATTTGTGAAGAAGATTTCCAGCTGGGCTTTAAACGCGAGGACTTCATCCGGGCGGTGGAAAAGAGCAAGGAGTACATCCTGTCCGGGGATATTTTCCAGGTGGTTTTGTCGCAACGAATGAGCGTGCCATTCGATGCGCGCCCGCTGAATGTTTACCGGGTGCTGCGGGAGATCAACCCGTCTCCCTACATGTTTTTCATCGACCTTGGCGACACCCAGGTGGTGGGCTCCTCGCCGGAAGTGCTGGTGCGCGTGCAAAACAGGCGGATCACGCTGCGCCCTATTGCAGGAACCCGGCAGCGCGGGGCAACGCCGGAGGAAGATCGTTTGCTGGAAGAAGAATTGCTCAACGACCCGAAGGAACGGGCTGAGCACCTGATGCTGATTGATCTTGGCCGTAACGACGTGGGCCAGGTGGCGCGCATTGGCACGGTTAAGCTGACCGATACCATGGTGATTGAACGCTATTCCCACGTCATGCACATTGTTTCGCAAGTGGAAGGCGAGTTGGCCGAAGGCAAGGCCGCTGTCGATGCCATCCGCGCGGCATTCCCGGCCGGTACCCTTTCCGGCGCGCCCAAGATCCGCGCCATGGAAATCATCAACGAACTGGAACCGGTGCGGCGTAATGTGTATGCCGGAGCAGTAGGCTATATCAGCTGGCAGGGTGATACGGACCTGGCGATTGCCATTCGCACTGCGGTTATCCGCGATGGCAAACTGCATGTGCAGGCCGGTGCAGGCATAGTTGCGGACTCAGACCCGCAAAAAGAATGGGAGGAGACGCTTAACAAGGGCAAGGCCCTGATTGCTGCGGTCAATAGTGCTTCTGCGGGCTTGTAAGGCGATGACTCTTCCCGTACTGGACATCCGTTTCCGCGCTACGGGGGCCTGGTTTGGCTTGGTTTCTTGATTGAAAGTACTCAATTAAGTATCATAACAAGCACCGAAATACGTATTTATTAAAGTACAGATTGGAGTGAACCCATGAAAACCATACCCGCCCAGGAGATCAAGCGGCGCGGCATTGCCGCCGTGGATGATCTGCTTGCAACAGGGGACGTGCACATCATCAAAAACAATCAGCCCCAGTACGTGGTGCTTTCGGAAGTGCGGTATCAGGAGTTGATGGAGGCGCACGAAGAGGCCTACATCGCACGGGTGCTGGCATCGCTGGAAGACGTCAAGGCGGGGCGAGTGCGCCGTTTTGCGTCAGCGCGGGAGCTCTTGGAAGCGCTTGAGCTCGAGGATGTGGATTAGTGTTTACGATTGTCGCGACTCAGCGTTTCCTGCGTCGTGCACGTAAATTCTTGAAGAAGCATCCCGATTTAACGGAACGATTTGCACAAATCGTCGACGACCTAAAGCACGATCCCTTTGCCCCCCATCTTGCCTACCACCAACTGGGCGGCAAGTTCAAAGGAGTTCAGGCCATCAGCATTACCGATAGCTATCGAATCACACTGACCGTTGTCGTATCCGACAAGGAAATCATGCTGCTGGATGTCGGTAGCCATGATGAGGTGTACCGGTAAGATGAAAGCGGATGGTTAAGAACATGGCCCCGGAACATCCTGAGATTCGTCACGGCGAGGCAAGCGATGCAACCGCTTTGACTGCCTTCGCGCGTATGACGTTTGTGGAAACTTATGCAGGTCTGAATTCTCCGGTCGACACGGACCGGCACCTGGATGAGTTTTACTTTGAAGACCGTCAGCGGCAGGAACTCATCAATCCCGACATGCTCACTTTGCTCGTCCATGTGAATTGCGAGTTGGTGGGTTTTGCACAACTTGAAAAAGGGCCTGTGCCGGAGTGCATTGAAGCTGATGGTGCAGTGGGGCTGAAACGCTACTACGTGAAAGACAGCTGGCATGGCAAAGGTATCGCAAGGCCGCTGCTCTCCGCTGTCGTGGACGAGGCGCGCTCAATGAACGCAACTCACCTGTGGCTCACGGTTTGGAAGCAAAACCCTCGTGCCATCGCGTATTACCGCAAGGTCGGATTCGCTCAGGTGGGCTCAAATACGTTCATGGTTGGCGCCGACCCGCAGGACGATTCTGTCATGTCCCTGGAATTGCGCTCCTACCTCGCGTGACAGAGGCTTTCCGCACCCTGAAGGGCTGCAGGGTTTTTGCCATATGTTTCAAGTACACTTTGCCAGGTCTTCCCTGCCCGGATTGTTAGAGAGATAAACACCTTATGATCCTCATGATCGATAACTACGATTCCTTCACCTACAACCTGGTGCAGTACCTGGGTGAACTGGGTGCCGAAGTTGTCACTGTCCGTAACGACGCCATTACGGTT
>JANLTO010000035.1:0-6989 GCA_031362985.1 Lysobacterales bacterium
CCACAGGGGGTGCGGACGAAAACTTGGACTACCAGGAGGTAGTTCATGTATTCGTACAAAGACAGGATTCGAGCGGTTGAGCTCTACATCAAGCTCGGCAAACGCGTCAGGCCAACAATCCGTCAGCTGGGTTACCCAACCAAGAATGCCTTGAAGGGCTGGCATCGGGAATATGAGAAAAAGCGCGATTTGGCGGTGGGCTATGCGGGCCGGAAACCAAAGTATTCGCAGACGCAGAAAGAGGCGGCTGTCGCGCACTACCTCAATCACGATCGATGCATTGCTCTGACATTGAGTGCGCTTGGCTACCCATGTCGTGGGACGTTGACCGCTTGGGTCCGCGAGGCGTTTCCTGAGAGCAGGAAAGCCATCGTTGGCCGTGTTGGCCGTCGAAGATACCCCGATACATTGAAACAGGCTGGAGTCATGGAGCTTTGCACTCGGCAGGGAAGCGCGCAAGCCGTGGCCGAAAAATTGGACGTGTGCAGGCCGACGTTGTACAACTGGAAGAACCAGCTACTCGGCCATGAGGCTCCCGCATCCATGAAACACAGCAACAACTCACCGCCAGTCCCAGAGCGGGCGGAGCTGGAGCGCCAGCTCGAATCACTACAACGCGACATCCGGCAACTACAGCTCGAGCGGGATCTCTTGAAGAAGGCCAATGAAATATTAAAAAAAGGCCTGGGCGTCGATCTGCAACTCCTGACCAACCGGGAGAAGACACTGCTGATTGATGCCCTCAAAGGGCTCTATGCCTTGCCAGAGCTCCTTGCTCAGTTGGATCTGGCGCGCAGTTCGTACTTCTACCATCGAGCCCGTGTGAAGGTAGCAGACAAGTACCTTGCGGTGCGGCAAACGATCACCGACATATTCGAGCTGAACCACCGCTGTTACGGCTACCGCAGGCTGCACGCCTCGCTGATCAGGCAGCGCGTCACTATCTCAGAGAAGGTGGTACGTCGGTTGATGAAGCAAGAGAGCTTGGTCGTTGCCAAGCCAAAGCGGCGTCGGTACGGCTCCTACCTGGGCGAAATCAGCCCGGCACCCGAGAACCTGATCAATCGCGACTTCCACGCAGCGGCCCCGAACGAAAAGTGGCTCACAGACATCACAGAGTTCCAGATTCCGGCCGGCAAGGTGTACCTATCGCCCATCATCGACTGCTTCGATGGCCTGGTCATCAGCTGGACCATTGGGACGCATCCAGACGCTGAGCTCGTCAACACCATGCTCGATGCTGCCATCGAGACTGTGGTCCAAAGCAAGAACCGGCCCGTCGTCCACTCTGATCGTGGCGCCCACTACCGCTGGCCTGGGTGGCTATCAAGGATCGGTGATGCGAACCTGATTCGCTCGATGTCTCGCAAGGGGTGCTCGCCTGACAACGCTGCATGCGAAGGCTTCTTCGGACGGCTGAAAACGGAACTGTTCTACCCTCGGGATTGGAAGACCACCACGATTGAGCAGTTCATTCAGGTAGTCGATTCTTACATCCGCTGGTACAACGAGAGGCGGATCAAGATATCCCTTGGCTCTCTCAGCCCCATCGAATACCGAGAGAGTCTTGGACTTACGGCATAAAATCAGTCCAAGTTTTTATCCGCACCCCCACAGTTGGCAATGAAAAATGTACCACAGAGCAGAGGGTAGTCTAGTTGATCTATCTATAGATATTGTGCTTTCTCGGCGGGTCAAAATACCGCGCAAATATCTGTCTTGATTGGATCAATATTGAGTGCAAATCAACACCGCGCTGCCAGTTGTAAAGGAGCACCCATGCAACACCTGCCCGCCCAGTTTGAAGACCACGCCATCCGCCGCGTCTATGACGAGGACACCGATATTTGGTGGTTCTCGGTGGTGGACATTATCCAAGTATTAACCCAGCAGCCCGACTTCCAAACAGCGCGCAAGTACTGGAACAAGCTGAAAGAGCGGCTGGGCAAGGAAGGCAGTCAGTCGGTGACAGATTGTCACCGACTGAAATTGCCTGCCGCTGATGGCAAGAACTATCTCACTGACGTAGCTACCGCCGAAACCCTGTTGCGCCTGGTGCAGTCTGTCCCCAGCCCCAAGGCGGAGCCGATCAAACTGTGGCTGGCAAAGGTCGGCTACGAGCGCATGCAGGAAATGGCCGATCCGGCGTTGTCGCTGGATCGCGCCCGCGAAACCTGGCAGAAGCGCGGGCGCAGCGAAAAGTGGATTCAGCAGCGCATGACCGGGCAGGAAACGCGCAACAAGCTGACCGATTACTGGGCGAACCACGACATCAGGAAGGGTGAGGAATACGCCATCCTCACCAACATCATTCATCAGGAGTGGTCGGGCGTGAGCGTGAAAGTGCACAAGGGCATGAAGGGCCTCAAGAGCCAGAACCTGCGTGACCACATGAGCGAGGCGGAATTGATTTTTACCGCGCTGGCGGAGCTCTCCACCCGCCAGATTGCCGAGAGTGAGCAGGCCACTGGAATGGTTGAAAATAAGTCCGCCGCCGAGACTGGCGGGCAACTGGCCCAACGGGCGCGGCTGGAGCTGGAGGGCAGGACCGGCAAGAAGGTGGTTTCGGGTGAGAACTTCCTGCCGCCGCCGAGCAGGGGGTTGAAGAAAAAGTGAACGAAGCCGAGACCCGCGCTGGCGGCGTTGAAGAAGTCGCTGCTGCACCAGGCCTTCACCGGCCAGTTGTAAAGCGCAAAGCGATGTTGCATGTAACAGAAAGTCTGACTATCATGTTACATGTAACAACAGATAGGGGAGAAAGTGATGAGAACGAGTATTTCGGCGCGGGTGCGCAAGCATCGCGCAACACTGCGCGAATCCGGATTGCGGCCGGTGCAGATTTGGGTGCCGGATACGCGGCGCGCAGGGTTTGCCGATGAATGCCGTCGCCAGTCATCGCTTTTGCAAGACGACACGCATGAGCAGGAAACCGCAGAGTGGCTTGAGGTCGCCGCAGATCGCGAAGGCTGGCAATGAGGCGCGGCGATGTGGTGGCGGTGGCCTTGCAAGGCGATCTTGGCAAGCCGCGCCCAGCCCTGGTGATTCAATCCGATCTGTTCGACGTTCATCCTTCCGTAACGATCTTACCCGTGACTAGTGAGTTGCGCCTCGCCCCGCTGTTCCGCATATCAGTAAATCCAAGTGAGTCAAATGGCCTGAGCAAACCTTCGCAGGTGATGGTGGATAAGCCGCAATCAGTTGCCCGCGAAAAAATCGGCAAGGTGTTCGGCCACCTGGACGACGAAACAATGCTGGCGGTGAATCGTGCGTTGGCGGTTTTTGTTGGATTTGCCTGAGCCCAGTGAGCGAGGCTGAAACCCGCGCCATCCGGACTACGAGCGGAATTGAGCAGACCCTCGAATTCAGAGCGCGACGGGATTTCAACTTTCAACAATTGTCAGTCCGCCAACCGCTGCAAGGCAGCCCTATCAACCTGGCAACTCACCCAGAAGAACGATGGTGTCATCAGCCAGCACGCGCTTCAGGAAGGTACTGCCCGATTCCAGGCGTTTCCTGAATTCTTTCCCGGTATAGATCGTCGGGTGAATCGGCCTGCCCAAAATTCGCTCGGGCTCGATGAGCAATCGGTAAACCTCTTCCAGGGTCAATTCGTCGGAGACCAGCAGGAGGTCGATGTCGCTGGTAGCAGTCTCGCTACGCTTTGCTACAAAACCATAGATCAATGCCAAATCAATTGCGTTCTGCCTTTGCGCAAGCGACGTGAGCAAAGGGTCCACCACACCCACGGTTTTGCGCATCAGTGAGCGCAGTTCTTCGAATATCGGGGAATTCGGATTGGCCTGGTAGTGTTTCTGATTGCCATGCCAGGTGATCGACACCAAGCCGCTATCGGCCAGTTTTCGCAATTCACGCTGGACCGCGCCGGAACCAGCACCCAAACGGCCTATCACCTCATTGGCGTAAAAACTGCGGTGCGGCTCTCCAAAAAAGAGCGCCAGGACCCGCTGTTGTGTGGATGAAAACAGGGCATCGGCCAATGAAGCACGTTGCCGGATGGCCGTAACCTGCCGCTCAGTTCGGGATGACGTTCCCGCGGAAATACCCATTTTGGGCATATTCAAGTAGGCCGCCGTGCATGAACTCGGATGGTGTTGTACCGCAGAAATTCCTGCGAATTTGACAGATATTAGCTAATTTACAAAAATATAGTAAATTACATAAACTCACTATAAAATACGCGCATGGATCCAGTAAGAAACCCATTTGCCCCGGGTGCCGGCACACAGCCGCCTGAGTTGGCCGGTCGCGATGATCTGCGCAGGATCATTAGTATCGCGTTGCAAAGAACACAGCTTGGCCGTCCGACAAAGAGCATCTTGATGGTCGGGTTGCGTGGCGTCGGTAAGACGGTGTTGCTTGACCGCATGATGGAAGATGCGGAAGCGGCAGGAATCCAGACCATGCGAGTCGAAGCTCCAGAGAAACGATCGCTCCCCGCCATTCTCGCTCCGCAAATTCGCCAGGCGCTCTTGCGGCTTTCCAGAAACGAGCAAGCCAGGGACTACGCGCAGCGTGCCCTTCGCGGGCTGGCTGGTTTCGCCAAGGCGCTGAAAGTGAAGTATGCGGATATCGAGGTGGGTTTGGACTTTGAACCGGAGCCAGGTTTGGCCGACAACGGCGATCTGGAGCACGATTTGCAGGCTTTGTTGGAAGTTGCCGGCGAAGCCGCGCAGAAAGCTCACACAGCATTGGCAATGTTCGTTGACGAGCTGCAATACGTCGAGGAAGAGGAATTGGCAGCCCTCATCACGGCACTGCATCGCGCGGCTCAACGTCGCCTGCCGGTTGTATTGGTCGGTGCAGGTTTGCCACAACTGAGGGGAAGGATGGGGCGGGCGAAATCCTATGCTGAGCGTCTTTTTGATTTTCCGGAGATCGGTCCACTCGATCCATCCGCTGCTCGCTCGGCGATTGCCAAGCCTGTGGAGGCAGAAGGCGCAGAGGTGACCGAAGATGCCTTGGAACGTATTATCCAGAAAACCCACGGTTATCCATATTTCTTGCAGGAATGGGGCAAGCACACGTGGGACACTGCATCGCAGTCCCCCATCACGTTGCAAGACGTCGAGCGGGCATCTACTTCAGCCATTGCAGCACTCGATGAAAGTTTCTTCCGGGTTCGATTCGACCGGCTCACGCCTTTGGAAAAACGCTACTTGCGGGCGATGGCGCAACTCGGTCCAGGCCCACATCGTTCAGGCGACATCGCCGAACAACTAAAACGGGAAGTTACAGCCCTTGGGCCGACTAGAAATCAATTGATCTCCAAGGGCATGATTTGGAGTCCAAACCACGGGGATACTGCGTTCACCGTGCCCTTGTTTGACGAGTTCATGCGCCGAATCATTCCTGGGGACGACTGGAAACATTGAGGCTTGACCGCACCCTGCATGCTCCCGGCACGTACTGCTACGAAAGCATCGCCAGGTAGTCCGGAAAACTGTCCGCTGCAAGTACCAGTGACACGAGCAGGCACAGAACCAGCAGGGCATTGCGAGTTGGGCTCGCTGTATATTCTCCCATCACAGCACGCCGGTTAAGCAGGTAGATCATCGCAGTGAGCACCAGGGGAATGACAAGCACGTTCAGACCCATGAGCAGGACCACCTTGAGCATTGCGGGAAAGCTCCAGACCGGAGCCAGGGCGCCTGCCGCCAGGGTAACCAGCACCATCAGCCGCCGGAATGCCCGGTTATCGGTGGAAAACGTCCATGGTTTGTTGAACATGTCCAGTGACAGGTAAATGATCACCTGGACGCAGATCACCAGTGTGGTCATCGCGGCGATGAACAGGCCGAGCGTGAAGATTGCGGGGCCGATAAAACTGATCGATGCCGGAAAGGCCTTGGTTAGAACCTGCCCGGCTTCGTGCACGGTTTCGATGTCCGCATGGTTGGGCAAGGGATAGAGCGCGTATCCGCCGGCAATCAGGAGGAACATGGAGTACCCCCCAAAGATCACGCCGAGATTGATGATGTATTTGCGCAAGTCCTGCTTCAGGGTCAAGGTTCCCGTGCTCGCATCCGAGCTCAGGTAGGGAATAGCCAGCAATGCACCCGGGGCAATCGCACTTCCGACGATGGCGATGATCGAGCCGGTGCTGAGCCGCAGCGTATCCCGTCCGGGCGCAGGCAAGTCCGGCGGAATGTGCGGGATAAAACCAGCCAGGATATCGCCTGCCTCACCGAAACTGCGCAACGCAATCAGCAAAAAGCAGACGAACATCGCGACCATCAATACGGTCATGGCTTTTTGCATTCGGTCATAGCCGTGGGATAGCACCAGCCAGAGGACCAGCCCTGCAAGAGCGAGCGAGGTGATGACTTCAATCAGGAAATACTGGTCGATCTGAGCGTGCGCGGCGCCCAATCCCGGGGGCTCCATTCCGAACAAGGACAGAAGCGCGGAAGTCATGACGGAGAATTGACCCATCGCAACCAGGAAGTGAATGGGCACATTGATGAGCAGGAGAATCCAGGCCACCGAAGGATGAATGCGGCGACGCACAATGGATAGCATCCCCTCGCCCCGGTTGACACTGCCTATCCTCCCGGAGGAATCCACTGCCACGATGAATAGTGGCAGCATGAACAGCACAACCCAGAGCAGATCGTAGCGGAACCAGGCGCCAGCCAGGATCAAGGACGCAACCGCCCCGGCTCCCATGGTACCTGCCGCGATCACGGCGGCCGGGCCAACCAACTCTCGAAACAGTCTATTTATCCAGTTCATTTTTTATCAGCAGTCCGTCCGTCAGGGGGTGGCCGGGATTTTCCAACCAGGTCATGGAAGTATATTCGGAGTTTCCATTCACGCAAAAAAAACTGCAGGTGCTGCATTCATTAGCCCCACTGGTGTCGCTTTAAGCTTGCTCTTATACTCACTAAGACACTGTACCATGCCTCGTAACAGGCTCACTGCAACGAATTCAGGACATCATGATGAACCCAGTCTCTTTCAAGCGAGTA
>JANLTO010000039.1:0-8703 GCA_031362985.1 Lysobacterales bacterium
TGCGACAGCTATGACAGTGGCAATGGGCAATACTGAAAGATTCCCCTCTGGCTTCATAACGAACTGCGCCGCACATGCAGCCACCTGACATTTTCTTCTCATTTTTCATAACGGCTGGAATCCTGCAGCATAGTAATCAAACAGCGGGGCGAGATTGTACAATAAAAGGGGCCGGATACATTTGCCTGAAATTGTATCCGGCCCCTTTTCCACTTTCTTGGGTAGTTGGAGGTTTCGTTGCAGCCAGAATCGTTGTTTAACCGCTTGAATCAACATGCCCGTTTGATCCCCGCCTGCCTGTGGCTGCTGGGATTTACCATCAATTCGGCAGCGCAGGATGTCGATGGCCCTCCCACCGGGGGCGGACCCTACCGCCCCAGCGAACTGGTGGAGCTGGTTAGTCTCGATCCCTCCATCAAGCTGGATATCCGCTATGCGACGGACAACAACCTGGTGGGCCGGCCCGTGTATAGCCAGGCGCGCGCGTTCATGCAGCGGCCCGCGGCAGTAGCGCTGGTGGCGGCAAACCAGTGGCTGGCGCCACAGGGTTATGGCCTGCTGGTCTATGACGCATACCGGCCATGGTCAGTAACCAAGATTTTCTGGGACATAACGCCGCCGGAAAAGAGGATGTTCGTCGCAGACCCGGCAGTCGGTTCCAAGCACAACCGTGGATGCGCAATCGACATCGGCCTCTACGACCTTCGCACCGGCCTCGAAGTGGAAATGCCCGGCGCCTACGATGAGATGAGTGAGCGCTCCTTCGTTACATTCACCGGCGGCACCGCAGAACAACGGGCGCAACGCGATTTGCTACGCCAGGCACTGGAGCGCGATGGCTATTTTTTTGTTTATCCTGAAGAGTGGTGGCACTACGACTATAGAGACTTCCGCGACTACGCCATTCAGAATATCGCCTTCGAGGAAATCCAGGCGCCAGCGCAGTGATGAAGCAAGCCAGTAAAAACCTGTGGCTTGGCTTGTTGGCAATGCTGCTCAACACCCCGCTGAGCGCAGAGCCAGCGGCAGTTGCCCGGTCAAAGGCCGCTTCAGTTGATGCGGAACGATTGCTGAACATTGCTGATGAACCTGGCGCCTGGCTTACCGGGGGCCGGGACTATCAGCAAAGTTATTATTCACCCTTAAAGCAGATCAACAAGCAGAACGTCACGCAACTGGGGTTTGCCTGGCAGTACAAAATAGAAACAGAACACGGTTTTGAAGCTACGCCCATCGTGGTGGATGGCGTGCTGTATTCCAGCGGGCCATTCGGTGCAGTCTACGCAGTTGATGCCGCTTCCGGCGTCGGCTTGTGGAAATTTGACCCGCAGGTGGACCCCGACACAATGCGAAAAGTCTGTTGCGGCGTAGTTAATCGCGGCGTGGCTGTTTGGAAGGGTCGTGTGTATGTCGCTTCCATCGACGGCCACTTGTATGCGCTCGATGCAAGCAATGGCGCTGTGGTTTGGAGCGTAGACACCATCATTGACCGTGAGCGGGGGTATACGGTAACGGGGGCACCGTATATCGCTGGAAACCAGGTGGTGATTGGCAATTCTGGCGCTGAACTGGATGCCCGCGGCTATGTCACTGCCTACAGCTTGGCCACTGGCCAGCAGGCCTGGCGCTTTTTCACTGTACCGGGTGATCCCAAGTTGGGATTCGAGCATCCGGAATTGGCCGTGGCTGCAGCCACCTGGGATTCACACAGCCTATGGGAGGTTGGGCTGGGTGGCACAGTTTGGGACGCGATGGCGTATGACCCTCATTTGAACCTGCTGTTTGTGGGTACCGGCAACGCGGCTCCCTACCCGCGCAAGCTGAGAAGCCCTTCAGGTGGCGACAACCTGTTCCTGGCCTCCATTCTAGCGATCAATCCCGACACGGGCCGATTGGTTTGGCATTACCAAACGACCCCTGCGGATAACTGGGATTTTACGGCCACCATGAAGATGGTGTTGGCCGATCTCGAAATCGGGGGCAAGGTTCGCCAGGTATTGATGCAGGCGCCCAAGAATGGCTTTTTCTACGTACTTGACCGCGCCAGTGGCGAATTGATCTCGGCAGAACCTTACGTGCAAGTCACCTGGGCTTCCCATGTGGATAAGCTAAGCGGCAGACCGGTCGAGACCGGACAGGGTGAATATTTCTCTGAGCCTAAATTGGTATTTCCGAGCCCCGCTGGCGGGCATAACTGGCAACCCATGTCCTTCAATCCCGATTCCGGTTTGGTTTACATCCCGGTGATTGAGGCAGGTGCATTCTGGACCATGCCCTCGCAGCCTTTCCACTATCAAAAAGGGGGGCTCAACACGGCTTCCGTATACGTTTTTCCAACGCCAGGTGACTGGGGCCGGGATGGAGAGGCAGCCAAAGCGTTTCCATCTCTGGAAAGCCTGGAGGTTGGTCAACCAGACAGCACGGTTCGTGGCTATCTGAGGGCCTGGAATCCGGTCACCCAGAAGCTGGCTTGGGAAGTGGAAACCTCAGGTCCCTGGGTCGGCGACTTGTTCGCGATCTGGAATGGTGGTGGGGTGATGAGCACCGGGGGCGGATTGGTATTTCAAGGTCGTTCAACAGGCGAGATCGTGGCGCTCGATGCTGATAGTGGAAACCAACTGTTCAGTATCGAAACCGGCTCCAGCCTGATGGCAGGCCCCATGACCTACACCGTGAATGGCGATCAGTATGTCGCTATCATGGCCGGCACGGGCGGCGCCCTGGGCCAGGTTCACCCGCCAGGCTCAGCGGCGTATCGATACGGGAATAAAGGCCGCATCATCGCATTCAAGCTGGGCGGCGGGGCGGTGCCGATACCACCCGAAATCGATCATGCAGGGTCAGACTTTCCCCTGCCGCCGGTTGAGCGGCGCGGTACAACCGCGCAGTTGGATCGTGGAGCCGAGCTGTATTCCCGAAATTGCGTGAAGTGCCACAACAACTCCGACGGAGAAGGTATGGGCATTCCTGATCTGAGGCGCATGAGTGTCACCACCCATGATGACTTTAGTGAAGTAGTGCTTGAAGGTACGCTCGCCGCCAAGGGGATGGGGAGCTTCAAGGGCCTGCTTACCCAGGAGGATGTAGAAGCCATCCACAGCTACGTGGTCGATCAGGCGTGGCAAGCCTACGAAGAGTCTCGATCAGAATTGCAATCCAATCCACAGACGCCACCGCATACCCCTCAACAATAAAAGGGGTCGGATGCATTTGCCGGAAATGTACCGTACAGGATAAATCGATCATTAATCTACTGAGTTTTACAACAATTATCACGCTCGATACATTCTCATTGATTTGATCAGATTGAACTGCTAAATTGTGCCGAACGGTACATTTCTGGTGAAGAGAATGAGCAAATATCACCCAAAATATGGGCGCGCACAGACGGCTCACGACTTGGGAACCTTGGCGCGTGCCCATCGCAAAAACAAGCAACTGACGTTAAACACGCTCTCCGGGCTCAGTAACCTGAGCATAAGATTTTTGTCTGAATTCGAGCGCGGCAAAGAAACGGCAGCGTTGGGCAAAGTTTTGAAAGCTCTAAAAATTCTTGGGCTTGAAGTAGTTGTTCGTCCCGTAGGGTCTGGCGAAACCACGACATATTCAAATGAACGATCCAGATAATCTGAATATTTGGAGTGAGGACCGACTGGTCGGTTATCTCTGGCGAAACCAAGCGAGCCCGCAGGGCATTGGATTTCGATATGAGCATGATTGGGTCGAGAAAGGTGGTTTTGCGATATCCCAGACCTTACCACTAAAAACAGATGAGTATCCGGCTGAAGCAGGAGGGGTCGTGCAGAATTTTTTCGCCAACCTGTTGCCTGAAGGCGGCGCAAGGGAACGGATCGTCCGTGACCTGAAAATCAGCGACACAGACTTCGACCTGCTTCGAGCCATCGGAGGGGATTGTGCTGGAGCCTTGAGTATTCTGCCAACAGAACGCACACCAAATTCCGAGCAGGAATATAAAGAACTGAACGACGATCAACTACTAAAATTGGTCAAAAGGCGTGGTCGTAACTATGGGGGCATCTCGGTGAATAACCGTCCCCGTCTTTCCTTGGCAGGGGCCCAGGATAAATGCCCCATACTGGTCCGCGAAGGCCGCTATTTATTGCCAATGCAGGAAGCCGCATCCAGCCATATTCTCAAATTTGAAATTCCGGATTACAAAAACGTTCCGGTCTATGAGACCTTCAACACATTGCTGGCACATTCCATTGGATTACCAGCGGTGGAAATTCGATTAAACAGATTAGCTGCAGAAACCTATGTGTGCATCAAGCGTTATGACAGGAGCGATGATAGTGAGGGAAAGATACATCGATTGCACCAGGAGGATTTTTGCCAGGCACTAGGCTATGGAAATCAATATAAATATGAGGCAGACGGTGGCCCAGAGTTCAGCAAGTGTTACCATCTGGTTCAGAATGCGTCTACAGACCCGGTAGTCGACACGCAACATCTGCTCAATTGGCAAATTTTCAACGTGCTGGCGGGGAACTCGGACGGGCATGCCAAAAACATTTCCCTACTATACTCCGCGCGAAATCAAACCAGGCTTGCCCCATTTTACGACCTGGTCTGCACCCGAGCCATCGCTCGCGTCGATGACAAATTGGCCTTCAGCGTAGGTGGCGAAACGAACCCAAGTCTTATCAACAAACAGAACTGGGCTAACGAAGCGCAAAAATGCGGCCTGCGTCCGAGTTTCCTACAGGCTTTGGTGAAAGATTTGGCTCAAAAGTTAAGCACCAGACTGCGGGAAACAAGAATGGAATTTGAGAAACAATATGGTGAATACCCGGCATTGCAGCGGGTGGAATCCATCATAAATTGGCAATGCGCTGCGGCTCTTAAAGAAGGAAATTAGATGCAAATTGCGCCCCAAGAATGTAGGTGGCCCCTTTTCTAGTAGACTTGGCCCTTGCCAACTGACCCACCACGTGAATTGTTCGCCCCTAACCCGAGGACCCTGCCTTTGAAATCCACCATCATGACTGCCGCAGCCGGCAGCGCATTCCTGTTCGCCGCTGCGCTCGTCCAGGCCCAAACCCATCCCGCCGCCGAGGCTCAAGTGCTGGAGCTGTCGAAACAGGCCATCGCGCTTCGTTCCGTTGAGGGCGAAGGCAACCAGACACCGATGGTCGCCGAACTGTTCAAGCAGGCGCTGCTGGACGGCGGCTGGCCGGAAGACGCGATCGAAATCGTGCCTTATAAAGATACCGCCTATCTCATCGCCACCTGGCCAGGGAGCGATCCCTCGCTGGGCCCGATCGTGGTGTCGGCGCACATGGACGTCGTGGAGGCCAAACCCGAGGACTGGGAACGTGATCCGTTCACGCCGGTGGTCGAAAATGGCTACCTGTTCGGGCGTGGCGCGAGCGACACCAAGTTCGAAGCTGCGCTGGCGCTCAGTTCAATGATCGAGTTGAGGCGCCAGGGCTACACGCCCACCCGCAGCCTGGTCATCGCCTACTCGGGCGACGAAGAGACCACGATGAAGACTTCGAAGATCATTGCCGAGCGCTTGCGCAATGCCCGGCTGGTGCTCAATGTCGACGGTTCGTCGGGCACCCTCAGCGAAGAGACCGGCAAGCCCCTCTTCTGGAGTTGGGAAGGCGCCGAAAAGACCTATGTCGATTTCGAGCTCAAAGTGACCAATCCGGGGGGACACAGCTCGGCACCACCTCCCGAAAATGCCATTCAACAGATGTCGCAGGCGCTCGAACGAATCGGCGCTTACCGTTTCAAGCCTGAGCAAAACGACATTACGCGTGAGTATTTTGCCAAGGCCGCGGCACTCGAGCCCGATCCAAAACTGTCCGCGGCGATGCAGGCTTTTGCCGCCAACCCGGCCGACGCAGAGGCCATCGAGGTGCTGCGCGCAAACAAGGCGATGATCGGCAAGATCGGCACCACCTGCGTTCCCACCATGGTGGAAGGCGGCCATGCACGCAATGCGCTGCCGCAGAGGGTCACCGCCAATGTCAATTGCCGCATCTTTCCGGGCCACACCCGCGAGGAAATCATGGCGGAGCTGGAGCGCGTTGCCGGAGTGCCCGAAGTGAAATTCCGCGACGCGACCGGCGACGAATCGATTGACGCACCACCCTCGCCGATTGACCCCTTGCTGCTCGCCGCCGTAACCAAGGCGGTCGGAGTTTCGTGGGGCAAGGAAGTTTCGATTTTTCCATCGCAATCCTCGGGCGCTTCGGATTCCATGTGGTACCGCGCCGTGGGAGTGCCAAGCTACGGCGCTTCAGCCAGCATGTCCAAGCACTCGGACCAGTTCGCGCACGGGCTGAACGAACGCATCGCGCTGAGCAACATCAGTCCCGGCGTGACTTACTACCTGAGCGTGTTCAGGGACCTCTCTTCGCAGTAGGGTAAAAAGGGAGGGTCAGAGCCCTTTTCCAATAAAAGGGGCCGGATACAGTTTCAAAATGTATCCGGCCCCGTTTTCCACTTTTGTATTAATACATACATATTTTTGTACATATAGATACATTTTCTTGTACAATTAAATACAAATGATTAATCGCATCGACAAAGATCGGCTTATAGCCACGCTATCTGAATGGAATTCGATTCTTAAAAGAAGGGTACACCTTATAGCCTGTGGTGGCACCGCCTTGACTTTGCTTGGGATCAAGCCATCAACAAGGGACGTTGATTTCATGGTTCCAGTTCTAAAGGAACACAAATATTTAATTCGACATCTCGAGGAAGCGGGCTATCAACAGAAAACTGGTAGCGGTTGGAGTCGGGAAGCCGATATTTTCACATTTGACCTGTTTAGAGAAAACAGAATTCATACCACAGAGCTGCTGGCATCCCCATTGCAACCAGGGAGACATAGGCTATTACAGGAATTTTCTCGAATTTATGTCGGAATTCTGAATGACTACGACCTAATAGTGAGCAAGCTCATGCGGGGGACGACCGTGGATTTTGAAGATTGCCTGGGTTTGGCCATGGCGCATAGAAATGAGATTGACATAGAGGAGTTAACGGAACACTTCCATAAAATGGTCAGCTATGACGTGGCTGAAGATCGAATCAAGCCAAATATGGAGGTGTTCCTTGGAATGTTGAGAGATCGAGAAAAATCATGAACGAGAAAAGTGCAATGCTATTAAGAGATATAGCCAAGCTGGGGTACCCAATGTTGGAGGTATCCGAAGACTTGAATGCAAACCAGGTATTGGCTGATATCGTGAAAAGCAATGATCCTCGATTCTGGGAAAGCTTTCCGATAGTACTCTCCAGCGCAGCGGAAGACTTTGAATTTGAGCCTCAGAACGTGGAAATGCAACTGGAAACAAGCAACCAAAAAGAGAATCTTTCGAACCTGTTACTGCTGTCAGGCGCAATCTTCCAGGAGTACAAAATCACACCGTACTGGTGGAAGAAGCGCAAAAAAAAGCTTTCAAATGAAGAGCAAAGTTTGTTACAAACCTTCAAGATTTCTATTCGCCAAAACCAAGAAATACATTGGAAGAAGACGAGTCTTGATACCGAACGGCTCAAAAGGAATTTTGAACTTTATTTTGGAAACAGGGCCAGCAGAAGCGAACACCAACAGGCAAGACAGGAAGAGATGTCCGTGGAAATTGCGATGTCGAGGCTATTTTCGCCAAAACAGAAGGAACTGTTTAAAAGGAAGTTGAGTGGTCTTCCACTCAATAAGACGGAACAGGAGTACTTTTCGAGAGTGGTTAAGAAGAAAACGCAGGCATTAGCCAATGAACAACTTCACCGGATGGCCAAGACCTTGTTGAAGCAATTCTAAAGGTCGATTACATGCGGGCCCAGCCGAAAACTGGAATGATGCGTCTCAATAAAAGGGGCCGGATACATTTTCAGGAAAATGTATCCGGCCCCTTTTCGGCCATGGTCTCAGAGCCTTTTAGCGAAGTCAGCGCCTGGCTGGCCCATGGCACAGCACAGTGCTGTCTTCCGGAAATCCCTCGTAGCGTGGTAAATCATCAGCCACCTCAAACCACGAAATGCGCTCGGGATAGAACGCATGGGCAGTAGGAACCATGGCCTCCGGATCGTCAAACGTACTGACATGCAATTCAATGATCTGGCCCAGCCCGGCTGCTTCACCTTCCCAGGTCAGCGGTGTGCCACAGTTACTGCAAAATGCCCGCAGCACCCCTGGCGATGACGCGTAAAAGCTTCGTTCTTTGCCCGAAAACGTGACCTGGCTTTTCAGGTATCCGGCCAGGGTTACCACCGGCCCGCCGTTGTTTTTGCGACAGCTGTGGCAGTGGCAATGGGCAATACTGAAGGATTCCTCCCGGGCTTCATACCGAACCGCGCCGCACATGCAGCCACCTGACATTTTCTTCTCAGTATTCATAACGACAGGAACCGTGCAGTGTAGTAATTGAACAGCGGAGCCAGGTTGTACGGCTGGTCCACCTCAATGGCCAGGGGTGAACGGCTAATGATGTTGCTGTGCACTTCGCGCAATGCTGGCGGTATGTTTTCAGCCGTCAACTGCCCCGCCTCGACACGGCGTTGCAGTGCCACGCTGCCAATCAGCGCTTCCAGCGTCGACACTTTAGCGGTCAGCTTGACCAATTCCCGCGCCATCAGCACGGTGTTTGGAAACGCGGGAGAGTAGTCCTCATCGCCCTCGGCCATATAGCTCTCAGCGAGCAGCAAAACGGGTTGCGTTTCCAG
>JANLTO010000072.1:0-4143 GCA_031362985.1 Lysobacterales bacterium
ACCACGTCCGTGTCAGCAGCCCCGGTGGATTTGTGAACGGCGTGACACCTGAAAACTTGTTGGTGACTGAACCCAGGCCGCGCAATCCGCGCTTGGCGGACATCTTCAAGCGGATCGGGTTGGTCGAGCGGATTGGGCGTGGGGTCGCCATCATTTACAGCGGCCAGTTGCGGAATGGCCGGCTACCGCCCAGTTATGGCCTGAGCAGTGCCGCCGGCGTCAGTGTCGTCTTGCCAGGCGGGCCTGCTGACCTAGACTTTGTGCAGTTGGTAGTTGCGGAGGAAAACCGGCGCCAACGCTCGTTCAGTCTGAGCGAGTTGCTCGTCCTGGCGCACCTGTGGCGGGAGCGTACGATCGATACAGCCACGGCTGCCAGGCTCATACAGCGGTCAGATGCTGAGACCCGCGCCAGTCTGCAGGGCTTGGTAGAGGCAGGATTGGTCGAGCGGCAAGGCGAAGGTCAGGCGCGCACTTACTTGCTCAGCGCCAGTGTTTACCGGCTGTTGGGGATCCCCGAAGCCTATGTGCGTGCGCGTGGCTTTGAGCCGGAACAAATGAAACAGATGGTCGTGCAATATACCCAGGCACACGGCCAGATCTCGCGCAAAGACGTCGTGGAGCTTTGTCGCGTCGACGCGCCACGCGCCTACCGCTTGCTGCGAAGCCTGGTGGATGAGGGCAAGCTCACGCGGGGACCACGGGGCGCAGGCCGCGGGGCAACTTATGTTGTCAGTCAGAAACGCAAATAAATGCACGGTGTGCGTTTAAACGCACACCGTGCATTTGCACATGGCGAGACACAGGTTCTTCCCGATGGCAGCCGGCCGGTGGAACACAAGTGAGCCGTCCTTGGTCCTGCAGTCGCGGTCGCATCGCTCGCACGGACGGTTGGCGGGGCCTATTCTTGCTCGAAGGATAGTTGGGCGGTCGATCCTTTCTTCTCTGGCAAGACCACCTGGTAACCCATCGCTTTGTACCCCGCTCGCCGCCGGCTATACATCTTAGCCAGCATCAGAACTTCAAAGTCCACGTAGTCGTAGATAATCACCTCTGTCTTGGCGGCATTCAGCCGGTGCAGCCGACCTGCATATTGGGTCAGGGTCCCCCGCCATGAGATTGGCAGAGCGAGAAACAACGTATCCAGCCGCTCGTCGTCAAACCCTTCTCCCAGGTAGCGGCCCGTGGCGACGATGACACGCGGCTGGTCAACCGGCAGCCCGGCAATGCGCTCGGCTAGTGCCGTCCGCTGCCGTTTGCCCATTCCACCCGCCATCACCACAACGTTCTGAACCTTCTGAGCAAGCAAAGCGGCGAGGGTCTCCAGATGCTCTCGCCGCTCAGTGAGCAGCACGGGACACCGCCTGGCCTCTATGGCGGCAATCACATCTTGAACGATCAGATGATTGCGTGCGTCATCTTCGGCGAGCATGGCATACACGTCTTGGATTGGCGGCAAGGAGGTGCTCTGTAGGTAGGAGGGGAGCTGAAACGCCGTGGGCCGAATCACAACCCGGTGATCAAAGGGACGCTTGGCCGCCTGCTGACGATCATCTGCCCGATACCGCACCGGCCCGCACTGCATAAAGATGATGGGGTGATGCCCGTCCTTGCGCGCCACCGTCGCCGACAATCCGGTGAAGTACTTGGCCTTGCTCTGCCGGACGACCTGTTCAAAACTGACGGCCGCCAGGTGATGGCATTCATCGACCACCAGGTGACCATACTCGCCCACGATGTCGTCCACGACGCCTTTCCGGCTCAGGCTTTGCACCATGGCCACATCAAGCTTCCCAGTCGGCCGGCGTTTGCCGCCGCCGACCTGACCGATCTCTTTCGCTGGCACGTCCAGAAACCGACTCAGCGCCCCCACCCACTGGTCCAACAGCTGCCGCCGATGGACAATAACGAGCGTGTTGACCTTTCGCGCGGCGATCAGATAGGCGGCCACCACCGTCTTGCCAAAAGCAGTCGAAGCTGCCAGAACGCCGGTTTCGTGCTGTAACAGCGCATCGGCCGCTTGCTGCTGGTCCGCGCCCAAGGCGCCGTGAAACTCGAGATCCAGGGAAGAGCCCGCCAAGCGCTCATCGCTCAACGTCACCTTGGTCTTGAGAGACTCTAACAGTCCCAACACTTCGTCGAGGCAACCCCGCGGCAGTCCCAGGTGTTTCGGAAAATCCTCACAGCAACTGATGATGCGTGGCTTGCCAAAGGTGGACAGGCGCATGCCCTGCGCTTGATAGAAGTCTGGGTTCTGAAACGCTGCCAGGCGAATCAGGCGATTGCGCAGGGAAGGCGTCAGATCAGCTTTGGGTACATAGAGCTGGTTACCAAGCACCAGCTCTATTTGTTTGGGAAATGGGCCAACAATGGGCGGATCCTTGCGCCGTCGCGATGGCGGTGCCGTCCAGGGCTTGTCGTCAGCCTCGTCGGTGACTGGCAGCCGGACGCCCCAGAGCTCGCCGAGTTTGTCTGCTTCGCTGGCCAACGCCTCGATTTCGGCGCCGCTCAGGCGCCGGACAGATGCCAGAAAGGCCCACTGGTCAGGGTACGGGCTGTTAGCGTCATCCAGGAACAGGCTGTTGCCCTGGACCCGCGGCTTCTTCTGCAGCGGCAAGGCAATCAGATTACCAAAGCCCTTGAAGGGGAGGGTGTCCTGGCTGGGGAAGAAGCGGTCGTAGGAGTCCAGACCGATTTCTGGCCGCCGCTCCATGGTCTGCGTGAGCAGGAAAGCCCCGACTTTCCGTGCCCGGGCAGCCGGAACCGGTTCGGCGAAGAAGATCCAGACATGGCCGCCGTTGCCCGAGCGCGATCGCTCCAAGACGGCAGGGACATGGAAGTGGCGACAGGTCTCCAGAAACGCTCGGGTGTCTTCGGGCCAAGAAGCCTTGTCGAAATCCGCTGCCAAGAACCAGCAAGTCTCATACGGCAGCATAGGATAGACGCCGATGGTGAAGTCGCGACCCGACCGATCCTGCGGGTCGGCACCCAACAGATGATGCCTCACGACCTCATCCGTGAGTGGCAGCATTTCCCGATCCGCTGGGTTATCTGTCCAGGGATTTCGGCACGCTGGCTGATAACCTGTCTTTCCGGTTTTTAGGCTCTCGAAGCGTCTGGGGTAGACGTCTTCGCGGCCCCGAAACAAGCTTCGGAAAAGGGCGGTCTTCGCTTCTTGTGACGACTCATTGGTGACAGCAGACTGCGCCCCCGGCCTGGGTGACTCGCCTTTCGCCGGCACGAGCGCGGCGCGTTCCTGCTGCAGGTCACGGATCAGGTTCAGCAACTCAGCCCGATGCGCAGTCAACTGGGCGCAATCCGCTTCCGCTTCCACCAAGAGCCGATTAATGTCGTCTAGGCTTCGCATGCCGGCTCGCGTCTGTGGGTCGTGGCAAGGAGGCCGTCAGCCTCGTCGGCGGCCTCCTGGAGCCCGCTTTGGTGCCCTACGTTGAGCCCCGAAGCGGCCAAGCACGCCTAGGAATTCCCCTTCAATTGTGTCCGGCCCGGTCTGGCGGATCCATCCGGCGCCGTCCACTGGGTCCATCTCGTCCATCCCCGCATAGCCAAAGATGAAGATCGTTTCGTCTCCAAACGTGCGCACAGCGCCATCCAGGCTGCCAGTTGAAAGCCCGATTGCGTACTCGCCGCGCAAGTCTTCTGTTCCCGACTGTGTGAGTGTTAGGTAGGGCGCATCTTCGCCGAGTTCAAAGTAACTCTCGTCGAACTCGTCCATGTGAACGATGGCCCAATGCCCGCTGAGGGTCGGCGGCTTGCGCTTGGGTCGTGTAGGAGGCTTGCTCATTCTTCATCCTCATGTTGTTGACTGCAATTGGACTCGATGGAGCACACCGGATGCTTGATATCATAATTCGGCTCCCTTGCCTGGACAACTGGGCGCCCACAGGTTTGCGTGTCCTAGTCGTTCCTTTCGTTGCCTTGGACCCTAGAGCACCTGTCCTGAGGCGTGCTTTTCGACGCCACGGACAGGTGCTTTGCGTTTCAGCCAAGCACCTGTCTACTCACTGAGACTTGGGGGGCACGAAAAACAGGTGCCAAAATGCACCTGCTCATCCCCGATGAATCAGAAAACCCGCACTTCCGCGGGTTTTCTCGATGATTCTTGTGGGCCACCGGGGACTTGAACCC
>JANLTO010000103.1:0-10116 GCA_031362985.1 Lysobacterales bacterium
CCATCGCCGCCTGCAAGGACGACGCTCCTTCCGACGGAGCACAAGGCGCCGCGGACGCCGCCTCATTGCTCAATATCCAGCAAGCCGAAATTGGCCACGGGCATCCTCGGCCCATTGGCGAGAGAAGGGTGGGAGAAAAAGCCAAGTGGGCCCAGCCGGTAGGCTATGCTGACCACCACGACACTTTGCTGTGCCAGCAGGTCTCCCACGTAATTGGGCTCATAGGACCACCCGCCTTTGTTACTGCCGCCGTGCACATAAATCATGACCGGCAGCCGTGCGTCCACTGCCAGGGTTGGCGTCCAGATATTCAGATAAAGGCAGTCTTCGCTCACACCCTTTGGCCGGACCACTACATCGGCGCCGTGTCCGAACGCTGCCGCTACGCGCGCGTACCAATCGATGATGTAATCCGTTTGCATGCAAACAGGAGCATATTCAAGGGCAGTTTGCAGCCCTTGCCGCGGCTGGTGAGGCTCTGGCGCGCGCCAGCGCAAGTCCCCGACCGGTGGTGCTGCAAAGGGGATGCCTTTGAATGCAGCGATGTCGCCCTTGCTACCGGACCATGCTCCCTGCAAAACTTCCCCGTTGGCCATTACTGCAGGCGCGGGTGGCGATTTGGTGCATGCCCCCAGCGCCAAACTCATGCACACGCATGCCCACAGGGCCAGTTTGCCTGGAACAGCGCCAATGGCAGGTTCGCGGACAGGCATCACTGTGTGCTAACCACCACGCAACCGCGGAACCCACCCTGCTCAATCAACTCATGTGCCAACGAAATTTCAGACAGCGGAACCAGGTGCGCCACCCGGTGTTGCAGATAGCCCGCTTCCTGCCAGGTCGAAATATCCTCGATGGCGAGTTGTTTTGCTGACTCTGGCATGGAATACACAATGACGAGGCGAATGCACAGGTCCATATACATCATCCGGTAAAACGGGAGTTTTGGCTCAGGTACGAGGGTGGAAGAGTAGCTAACGATGGTGCCGCTGGTTTTTATCATATCGAGCACCTGGGCCAGGTTTGCACCGAATTCGACGTCAATCACTCGGTCGACCCGTTTGCCTTCGTTGGCGGCAAGCACCTGCTCCGCCCAATTGTCATCACGGTGGCTGACCACTGCTTGAGCTCCAGCATTCACGCAATATTGCGCGTCCGCAGTGTTGCTGGCGGTGGCGATCACCCGCGCACCTGACCGGGCAGCCCACTGGATGGCGTAATGGCCCACCCTGCCAGCCCCACCGGTGATCAATAAAGTCTGACCCTCCACCGGTCCGTCGGCGAAGACACAGCGATGTGCGGTCATAAGCGGAATGCCAAAACAGGCAGCATCTTCGAACCGTGTATTTGCCGGCATTTTGATGGCACGGGAGCTATCCATGGCAACATACTCGGCGGCAGTTCCAAACCGTCGCCCGAATTGAGCCTGGTACACCCAAACAGCTTCCGCGATGCGGCTTTGCTGCACGCCCGTACCTACAGCTTCGATCACACCTGCCCCATCACTGTGCGGAATTACATAACCGTCGCTGAGCAGGTCTGCTATCGAACCTGTTCGTTTTTTCACATCTGACGGGTTGACCCCACTGGTTTTCAAACGCACCAAAACCTCTCCAGGCCCCGCCACTGGCCTCTGTCTGTCACCAGTTTCCAGTACGTCCCGGGCCTTGCCAAAGCGCTCATACCAGGCTGCCTTCATGGAAAATCCTCTGCTAATTGTGGTCGTTCAATCCAGCGGGCTGGAGAGTGACTCGGTATGCCCGTCAATCCCAAGAGCCTGGCCGGAAATCATTGCCCCGTCAGGAGAAACCAGGAAAGCCACAGTCGCTGCGACAGACTCCGGGCTGATAAAAGTGCGCATGGATGCCTGGCGGGTCCAGTTAGTGCGCACCTCCTCAGTCGAAACTCCTCGCTGCTTTGCGTCCCGTTCAATCACGGCTTCGATTCTCGGACCAGTGACACAACCGGGACAAATGGCGTTTGCACGAATTCCAAATGGGCCCAATTCCATGGCCAAGGTCTTGGTGAAGCCGATCAATGCCCACTTGGCAGCCACGTAGGGTGATCTCAGTGGACAACCAAAAAGACCTGCAGTGGATGCCATATTAATCACACTGCCGCCACCCGCCCGCTTCAGCAAGGGAACGGCGTGACGGGTAACATAAAATGCCCCATTCAAGCCTACTGCTATGGTGCGTTCCCAATCTTCCGGGCTGATGTCTTCCACCCGTGCGGTTGGACCTGCAATGCCCGCGTTGTTGACCAGTATATCCAAACGCCCGTAGTGCGCTTCGATGTCTGCAAATACCTGCTCAACCTGTCCGGGGCTTGCCACGTCCGCTTGTGTTGCCGTGGCGCCGGGATTTTGTTTGAGGAAGGCGTCAATCGCGACCCCATCTATGTCACATACATGAACCTTGTACTCCAGTTGCAGGAATCGCTGTGCGATGGCGCAGCCAATTCCGCACGCTCCGGCGGTAATCAATGCAACAGGCTGCAAAGCACCGCTGCTCATTTCAATCGGCTCATGTATATGCGGACCTCGTTCAATTGTTAATGGTCAGACCGTAAGCGGGCGCCGGGCATGGTGATGACGGCTGCCGCCGATCAGTTCGCTACAAGATGAACACGATAAGTGACAAGGGCATGTCTTGGCAATGCGGGCTGCGTAACGCAACGAGCTCTGGACTTTTTAATACCTGGGAAGTTCTGAATCATTCGCCCATGAATGATCAGAGCACGCCAAACAATAACGTGTGATTTTTGTTTAGCTTCATTTTCAATGATTTACAATCAGCTAAAATGGTGGCATATCCTTGAATCGCGAAAACTCTGAATGGACCATAGTTTCCCTAGGAACCGGAATGGGCAAATGGTTAGAATACCCCTGGCAAGGGCGGCCAGTATGCGCTAGCCGCTGAACAGCAAATCGGAGAGTCGGGTCGTCTGGACATGTCGAAGTTTGCAAAAAAACTGCTGACAGATTTATTCCACCAGGGTGGCATCACGATTGATGGGCCAAATCCGTGGGACCTGCAGATTCATAATGCCGGTTTTTTCAATAGGGTACTGACTGGAGGTTCTCTGGCCTTCGGTGAGTCGTACATGGATGGGGACTGGGAGGTCAGCCAGATTGATGCCTTGATACGGCGCATTATTCGCACCAACGTAACAAGCAGCGCCGTGGTGACCTTGAACCGGTTCTGGCTCGACCTGAAATCACGCCTGGTAAACCTGCAGACACGCAAAGGCTCCCTGGCCATAGCAGAAGCCCACTACAACCTTGATCACCGTTTGTACCAGCAGTTCCTCGGACCGTATAACCAATATACCTGCTGCTTTTTCAACCAGGCAAAAACCCTGGAAGAAGCCGAAGTCGAAAAACTCGAAATGATTTGCAACAAGCTGCAGCTCAAGCCCGGTGACAAAGTACTGGACATCGGCTGCGGTTGGGGCGGATTTGCCCGTTACGCCGCGCACACACGCAATTGCCAGGTCACTGGCATCAGTATCTCCAGGGAACAGATTGCTTACGCACGCACGTACACGGCCGGATTACCGGTCGAAATCGTGGAATCCGACTACCGCGACCTGCCCAAGCTTTATGCCAACCGCCATTTTGACAAAGTAGCCATCGTTGGCATGATTGAACACGTTGGCTACAAGAACTACCGCCGCCTGTTCGAAATTGTTCATCAACTGCTTAGTGATGAAGGCATCTTCCTGCTGCACACCATTGGCAACAGCCAAACGACGAGCGTCGTTGATCCCTGGATTGAGAAATACATCTTTCGCAATTCGATGGCGCCATCGATGACGCAACTCTCGAGCGCTGCCGAGGGTCTCTTGGTAATCCAGGACTGGGAAAACTACGGACACTACTACGCGCCCACCCTGGCGGCCTGGCACAGGAACTTTAACGAAAACTGGGAAAATATCCGCAATATCCAGGGCCTCCAGCGCTTCGATGAGCGCTTCAGACGCATGTTCAACTACTACTTTCTTTCGTGCAAAGCAGGCTTTGAAACCGAGCATATTTTCCTGTGGCACCTGGTGATGACCAAGCAAGGCATGGGTAAAGGCGTCTACCCACGGGTTAATCTCCTGTCCTGAAAGATAGAAACCGGGCTCAGCGTGGAAGCACCCAAAACAACGGCCCGAGGAAACTCTGAATTAACCAGGTTTCCCTAGACCAGCATACTGAAAGGCAGGAAGTCCACTGACTCTCCGGCCTGTATGTCCTCGTCAATGCTCTGGCGTACCAAGCCATCTCCCCAGCTTGTGGAAGTCAATACGCCGCTGCTCTGGTTGGGGAACGGTTCAAGTCCCGCCGGAGAAGTACGTACGCGCAAGTACTCTTCCCGCCGGCTGCCACGCCGGTTGAACAAGGCCTTATGGCGCAAGGGACGCACCAGCCATGAATCAATACCCTGGCAAGCGAAAAGATAGGGGCGGCCAATGATCAGCAGGGTGACGAATACGGAGACCGGGTTTCCGGGAAGCCCGAGGAACGGCTTCCCGTTGATGTGGCCGAAAGCAAACGGTTTACCTGGCCTGATTGCAATGCGCCACAGTTCCAGACTGCCCAGCGACGCCACCACGGCTTTGACATGGTCTTCTTCCCCCACCGACACGCCGCCCGAACTGACAATCACATCCGCCGATGCGGCGGCCTGCTGCAGTGCCCGCGTGAGATCATCTACCCGGTCGGCCACTATGCCGAGGTCGACTACCTCAAAACCCCATCCCCGCAGCAAGCCCAGCAAGGTATACCGGTTTGAATTATAGATCTTGCCCGGTCCACTCGCCGCGCCTGGCTCGACCAACTCGTCACCTGTGGACAAGACCGCGACCCGCAAGCGTTTTCTCACGCTGACTGCGCTTAAACCCTGTGAGGCAAGCAAACCCATGTCCTGCGCCCGCAGGCGCTGGCCGCCGGGCAACATGTTCTGCCCCATTACCAGGTCCTGGCCCCGGGCGCGCACATTCTCACCTCGCGTGGGCAGTTCCCGAATCAGCACGCCATCCGTGGTTTCGGCGCAGTCCTCCTGCATGACCACGGTGTCAGCGCCTGCAGGGATTTCGGCACCGGTGAATATTCGTGCTGCAGTGCCAGCCTCCAGCCTCACTCCTGGATGACCCGCCGCGATCCGCTGCCTTACTGGCAAGGCCCGGTTTGGATCAGAACCATCAACGTGGCGAATGGCATATCCGTCCATGGCACTGTTGTCGGCTGGCGGCACGTCGATCACAGCATCCGCGGCAGCAGCCAACACCCGCCCAAGGGCATCCGCAAGGCTGATGTCCTCAGTGCCTACCCGCAGGCCAGCGTGCTGCAGCAGGCGGCCTATCGCATCATCGACCGTCAACATGGCGAAGTATTGCTCACTCAGTGTTGCCCGCTGCCAAGCGCAGTGATGGACACGAAATTACACGGGCGGTGACGGGAATCGAGTTGTTCCTGCAGAATCCCGGTCCACGCCGTGCGGCAGGCGCCAGTAGAACCCGGCAGGCAAAACAGTAAGGTCTTGTTGGCCAGCCCGGCACAACAGCGTGACTGCACCGTGGAAGATCCAATTTCTTCAAATGAGCGTTGCCGGAACAACTCACCGAAACCCTCTATGTTCTTGTCAAAAAGTGGCATCAGCGCTTCTGGTGTCGAGTCCCGATGCGTAAAACCCGTGCCCCCGGTGGTGATTACCACGTTGATCCCGGCATTGGCAATCCATGCCGAAACGATGGCACGCATCTGGTACACGTTGTCAGCACACAGTTCACGGGCTGCCAGGCGGTGGCCGGCCTGGGTGAGCAATTCCACGAGTGCGTCACCGGAGGTGTCCGTTTCCCGTGTACGGGTATCAGAAAGCGTGAGTACGGCGATACTCAAGGGTTTGAAATCACTAGTGGCAGGCATATCGGCTTCCTTGTTGGCAGGTAAAATCGCGCTATGCAGAAATTTTACTACAGCACCATCCCGCCCGTACGCACTCAGGACAGGTTCAGGACGTGCTCAGGACGCTTTCAGCACGGCGCAGGTCAGCGGGGGTGTTGATATTAAAAAATGGCAGGCCAGCCGCCTGGTCTCCGCTCCCGGGTGTATTCCACAACACGCTGGAGAACCGCATACCCGCAAGATATTGCATGAAACCGCCCTTGCCCTGCTGCAGCACGGCATGTTGCATGGAAGGGACCAGGCTGCGGTTCCACAGGGAGAAAGTCGGTTGCAACTGGCCGGCATCATTTACCACGGCGGCCATGGTTTCTTCATGCAGCACGGCCGCATAGAGTTGACGTCCCAGATCAAGCGGCAGGAACGGCGCATCGCAGGGTAACAGCAAGAGCCAGTCCTGCCCCTCGGGCAAAGCCTTCAACGAGGCCAAAAGACCTCCCAGTGGCCCGCAGTTACCCCGTCGCGGATCCTCAACCTGGGCCAAACCAAAGACATCCAGCGCGGGGTTGTACTGTTCAACCGACAACCGGACCTGGCTTACCTGGGGCTGCAGGCGGCCAATGACGTGTTGCAACAGGGGCCGGCCATGCAATTCCACCAGCGCTTTAAAACTTTCGCCCATGCGGGTGGAACGGCCACCCGCAAGGATCGCCCCGGCTGGCTGTTGCTCAAACACTCACGTGGACCGTCATGTATTAATCTGGTCCAGGCTTTGCAGCACTGTTGCGTCCAGATCGCCGGCTCCTCTCCTCGCATGGTCTTTTAACTGCTGCCGCATGACTGGAGCCCAGAACCGGTTGATGTGCATGGCAAGTCGATCCGCACGGTCTTCGTGGTAGCTGAAATTAGCCGCGATCTGATTGGCCATTTTGACCAGTTGATCTAATTCACTCATGGGTTTCCTTTGTTGTTCGACCGCCTGACGTGCAGCCGTGTTAATACGCTGCGCACTAACTCGCCTGGATAATTCGCTGCGCATACGTGTAGATATTGTGCCGCCCCGGGCGCGCAAACCCAACCAGGGTCACGCCACAGCGCTCGGCAAATTCTATAGCCAGCGCTGTAGGTGCGGATACGGCCATAAGCAACTCCATTCCCGCCGCTGCGGCCTTGAATACCATCTCGTAACTGGCCCGGCTGGATACCAATACAAAGCCGCAGCGCGGATCGAAGTCCGAACTCACCAGCGCGCCAATCAGCTTGTCCAGTGCATTGTGGCGGCCAACGTCTTCCCGCAAAGCAAGCACTGAGCCTGCAAGGCTGCACCAGGCTGCGCCGTGCGTGGCGCCAGTCACCGCCTGCAGTGGTTGGTGCGCCTGCATGGCAGACAAGGCATGCTGCAGCGCCTCATGGCTCACGCGAACGTTATCCTCTACCGGGGTTGGGTAGCGCAATGCCTGCTCAATGCGCTCGGCCCCGCACAGTCCGCAACCGGTGCGGCCGGTGAGGTTGCGGCGCTGGGTGGCCAGCCGGTCATACCAGGGCTCCGCAATGGTCATCGCCACCTCCATGCCACCCTCCCGGGGCAGCACACGAATGGCGAGCAAATCACTCTTGCTGCCGATAATGCCCTCAGTCAGACTGAATCCCAGGGCGAAATCCTCGAGATGGGCAGGCGTAGCCATCATGACCACGTGGGACAGGCGGTTATACGTCAGCGCCACGGGAATTTCCTCAGCCACGGAATCGTCACCCGTGGCGTAACTATCCCGCTGCCAGTTTCCTACCGCAACGACGCGTGAGGTATCCATGAGAACGCTTGTGCCGGTGTCCTGTCTGCGGGTCAGGCTTTGGCTTTTTCGAGCAAATCCTGCTGCTTCTCGGCAAAAGCCTGGTACTCGCGCTGCCAGCTGGATTGCTCCGTCACACGCGAAACCTGCACAGCCGTCACTTTGTATTCCGGGCAATTGGTGGCCCAGTCAGAATTGTCCGTGGTAATCACATTGGCTCCGCTGAACGGAAAGTGAAACGTGGTGTAGACCACTCCGGGCTGCACCCGGTCCGTCAGTACCGCACGCAACACGGTGTCGCCTGCCCGGCTGCTGATGCCGCACCAGTCACCCGCATTGATGCCACGTTCCTCGGCGTCAAACGGATGGATTTCCAGCACATCTTCGCTATAAAACTCGGAATTGGCCGTACGCCGGGTCTGTGCGCCGACGTTGTATTGCGAAAGAATCCGCCCCGTCGTCAGCAGCAGGGGATACTTGCGCGTCGTGCGTTCATCGGTGGGGACGAATCCGGTAATGGCAAAATAACCCTTGCCGCGAACGAATTCGTCCACATGCATCGTGGGCGTACCCTCGGGGGCGTCGTCATTGCAGGGCCACTGGATACTGCCGAGGCGATCCAGTTTGGCATAACTGACGCCGGTAAACGTTGGGGTCAAACGCGCGATTTCATCCATGATCTCGGACGGGTGGCCGTAGTTCATGGGATAGCCCAGCGCAGTGCTCAGCATTTGCGTGACTTCCCAGTCCGCATAGATCGCCAGGGGCTCTATGGCTTTGCGCACCGGTGAAATACGCCGTTCCGCATTAGTAAACGTGCCATCTTTTTCAAGGAAAGAGCAGCCCGGCAGGAAGACGTGGGCGAAGCGCGCAGTTTCGTTGAGGAAAATATCCTGCACGATGAGGCATTCGAGGGAACGCAACGCGTGCTCCACATGCTGGGTGTTGGGATCCGACTGCGCCACGTCCTCGCCCTGGCAATACAAGCCCTTGAACCGGCCACTGACGGACGCATCAAACATGTTGGGGATACGCAAACCTGGTTCGGATTGCAAAGACACTTTCCATTCGTTTTCAAACAGGCTGCGCACCGCTGGATCAGACACGTGCCGGTAGCCGGGCAGTTCGTGCGGGAATGAACCCATGTCGCAGGAGCCCTGCACATTGTTCTGCCCGCGCAATGGATTCACACCCACGCCTTCGCGACCCAGGTTACCGGTAAGCATCGCGAGGTTGGCTATACCCATGACCGTGGTCGATCCCTGGCTGTGCTCGGAAACGCCCAGCCCGTAGTAAATCGCGGAATTGGGCCCGGCGGCAAACAGGCGCGCCGCTGCGCGCAGATCTGCGGGCGGAATACCCGTAGATGCTGCAGTTGCTTCCGGAGAATTTTCTTCCCGCAGAATAAAGGTTCGCCAAACCTCATATGCTGGGTGCTCGCAGCGTGCAGCGATAAAATCCTTCGCTTCCAAGCCCTCTGCGACAATGACGTGTGCCATCGCATTGATAAAAGCCACGTTACTGCCTGGCAGCAAGGCCAGGTGGTAGTCAGCCAAGACGTGTGCCGAGGCTACCATGTCGATGCGCCGCGGATCGGCCACAATCAGTTTCGCCCCCTCACGCAGCCGTTTTTTCAGACGAGAGGCAAATACCGGGTGCGCGTCGGTGGGATTGGCTCCCATCAAAAGGATTACATCGGAATGGGCAACCGAATTAAACGCCTGTGTGCCTGCAGATTCACCCAGTGTGGTCTTGAGACCATAACCGGTGGGTGAATGGCACACGCGCGCACAGGTATCGACGTTGTTATTGCCGAAGGCTGCGCGGACCATTTTCTGCACCAAATAGGTCTCTTCATTGGTGCAGCGTGAGGAGGTGATGCCGCCAATGCTGTCTGGTCCGTATTTTTCCTGCAATGCACGCAAACGATCGGCGGAATACTGGATCGCCTCTTCCCAACTGACTTCCCGCCAGGGATCGTTGATGTTCTCGCGAATCATGGGCTGGGTAATCCGATCCTTATGCGTGGCATATCCAAACGCAAACCGGCCCTTGATGCAGGCATGTCCTTCGTTGGCATGGCCGTCCTTGTTCGGCGTCATGCGCACCACCGTATTTCCTTTGAGCTCGGCATTGAATGAACAGCCGACCCCGCAATAGGCACAGGTGGTGATGACACTGCGCTCGGGCAGCCCCATCTGGATCACGGAGTTTTCGGTCAGGGCGACCGTCGGGCAGGCATTGACACAGGCTCCGCAGGACACGCATTCGGAGTCCATGAAGTCCTCCATCTGCCCTGCGCTGATTTTTGAATCAAAACCACGACCATCTACGGTGAGCGCAAAAGTGCCCTGGATATCATCGCAGGCGCGCACACAACGATAACAAACGATGCATTGCGAAGGATCAAAAGTGAAATACGGGTTGGACTCGTCT
>JANLTO010000119.1:0-4557 GCA_031362985.1 Lysobacterales bacterium
CAATGGAACTGACTGACCCGGCGATACCGGCAATTTTTTCCATGCAATCGTGAGTCTTGCCGCCATAACTGTAGGCTGCTGCACAGAACAGGACTTTGGGCTCGATTTGTCCAAATCGATCGACCACGCCGGCAACGCCGAAGTCCGGCGAGCAGGACGACCACACGGCGCCGATACTCGTGGTGGCCAGCATGGCGATTACGGTTTCAGGCAGGTTCGGCATGAATCCGGCCACCCGGTCACCCACACCCACGCCTGTTGCCCGCAGCGCAGCGGCAGTGTGTGCGACTGCCAGGTAAAGCCCGGCATAGGACATTTCGCATCCCGTTCCTGTTTCCGAGCGGAACAGTATGGCCGGCTGCTCATCACGGAAGCGCAGCAGGTTCTCGGCGAAATTCAGCCGGGCTCCCGGGAACCACCGGGCAGCCTGAAGATCAGTGGCCGGCTCCAGTGTCACGGGGCCTGGTTTGCCGACTATGGCGCAGAATTCCCAAACAGCACGCCAGAACAGTTCCGGCTGATCCACGGAGAAGCGATACAGATCCCAGTAATCCCTGATGCCCGGGTCGAGCTCAGTTTGCGCCAGGTCAATAAACCGCCTTATGTTGGCGGTTTGACGTCGGGCCGGGCCCGGTGACCAGATGGGTTCAGTCATTCGAGGACAACACAGGGCAGGATCAGCCCAGCAAGGCCTCGATCTCGGGTATCACCGTAAACAGGTCACCGACCAGGCCAATATCCGCAATTTCGAAAATGGGCGCCTCAGCGTCCTTGTTCACGGCAACTATGGTCCGGGAATCCTTGATTCCCGTGATGTGCTGGATCGCGCCGGATATACCAAAAGCAAGGTACAGGTCGGGAGCAATAATCTTGCCGGTCTGGCCCACTTGCATATCGCTGGGCACGTACCCGGCATCCACGGCGGCGCGCGAAGCGCCAACCCCGGCCCCCAGCTTGTCCGCCAGCCGGTAGATCAAGGCGAATCCCTCCGCACTGCCCAGCGCCCGGCCGCCCGACACTACCTTGCTGGCGCCTTGCAGGTCGGGGCGTTCGCCGCCTGCCGAATTCAGCGCCAGGTAGCGGCTGTGGCCGGCTGCAGTGCCTTGGGCTGTGCGTTGTTCAACGACTGCATTTCCCCCGCTTCCCGTTGCAGGCCAACTGGCTGTGCGCACGGTCATCACGATTTTCTGGCCCTCAGCAGCCTTGACATCAATGATGGCATTGCCGGCATAGATCGGTCGCCTGAACGACAGCGGGCTCAAGACCTCCATCACATCACTGAACTGATTCACCCCAGCCAGGGCGGCGACTCTCGGCAGGAGGTCTTTTCCCATGGTGGTAGATGGTCCGATCACGTGGGTGTAATCCGCGGCGAGCTGGAGTAGTTCCGGGGCCCAGTTTGCCGCCAGGGGATGGGCGAGGTGGGCGGCGCTGATCATCAGCACACGGCTTACGCCGGCAAGGGCAGCAGCCTGGACGCCGACGGCGTCATGGCCTTGCCCCAACACGACGATATCAATGTCGCCGCCTATTGCTTTGGCACAGCTCACGCACTTGGCAGTACTCAGGTTCAGTGTGTGGCCATCATGCTCTGCCACGATCAGAATCTTGCTCATAACAGCCCCCGGTTTTTCAGTTCCTGCACCAACTGTGCAGCATTCTCCACCCTGATGCCTTTTTGCCTTAGCGGCGGCGCGGCATAGTGGGTGATATCCAGGTTGCCCGCCACTGATACGCCCAGCTCTTCAAGCGGGATGACATCCAGTGGCTTGCGCTTGGCTTTCATGATATCGGGCAGCTTGACGAAGCGCGGCTCGTTGAGGCGCAAGTCGACCGTTACCACTGCAGGAAGATCAACTTCAATGGTTTCGAGCCCGGCATCCACTTCGCGAGTGACGGTCAGTTTTTCGCCTTCCAGCACGAGCTTCGAGGCAAAGGTCGCCTGTGGCCGGTTCCATAACGCAGCCAGCATTTGACCGGTCTGGTTATTGTCATCGTCGATGGCTTGCTTGCCAAGAATGACCAGCCCAGGCTGTTCCCGTTCGACCACGCGCAACATGGCCTGCGCTACATTCAGCGGTTGCAGAGCCGCGCCAGTTTTGACCTGAATAGCACGGTCGGCTCCCATCGCCAGGCCGGTGCGCAGCTGCTGCTGGCATTCATCGCCGCCACACGAAATCACGATGACTTCAGTGGCCTTACCCGCTTCCTTGAGCCTGAGCGCTTCTTCCAGGGCGATTTCATCAAACGGGTTGATGCTCATTTTCACGCCATCGATATCCACCCCGCTGCCGTCGGGCAGAACGCGCACACGCACGTTGTAATCCACTACACGCTTAATGCCTACAAGTATCTTCATCGGTCAGTTCCTGATTCGTTGCTGGTTAATGGCTCGCTTTAATGGGGCTTGCTTAAAGGTTTTGGTAGTTGGGGCCGCTGCCACCTTCCGGTGTCACCCAATTAATGATCTGGTACGGGTCCTTGATATCACAGGTCTTGCAATGCACACAGTTGGCAGCATTTATCTGCAGGCGTTTGCCGCTACTGTCTTCGACCATTTCGTAGACAGCGGCGGGACAAAACCGGGTGCAGGGATGATCGTATTCCTCGCCACACCGGGTTATGCAAATGTCCGGTTGCAGGATCTGCAGGTGTACAGGCTGATCTTCATCATGCTCGGTGGCCGCGTAATACACCGAGGCCAGGCGGTCGCGTGGTGGTAGTTTGCGCTCCACCCAATGCCGGTCCGGAGCAGTGTACCCCGCAAGTTTCTGCAGTGCGGTGTCGTCGGCGTGCAACTTGAATGTTCTGGGCAGCTTGCCGCCCGTAACGGTTTCAATGGCGGCAGTCAGGAAGCCGCGCCAAAGCCCCCGGTAAAAGGCGGGCCGGATGTTGCGCACGGTGTGCAGTTCTTTCACCACGGGAGAATGGCGCAAGCGCGCATCGAATCCCGTGGCAGAGGCGACACCCGTTGCTGAGTCTGTCGCCGATGCAGCCACTGAAGCGGCCAGGTGTTCTGCGGCCAGCATGCCCGAGCGCATGGCCTGGTGCGTGCCTTTGATTTTCGGGACATTCAACAGGCCAGCGGCATCTCCAATAAGCATGGCGCCCGGCATTTCCGTGACCGGCAAAGCCTGGTAGCCGCCTTCAACGATAGCTCTTGCGCCCGTGGACAGGATTTCCCCGCCTTCGAGCAGCTTGCGAATCATCGGATGGTGTTTCATTTGCTGGAAGGCTTCGAAGGGGGAAAATTCCGGGTCTGTGTAGTCGAGGCCAACGACAAAGCCAAGGGCAATGCGATCTTTATCCAGGTGGTAGATGAAACTGCCGCCGTAAATGCTGGCATCCAGCGGCCAGCCCAGGGTGTGCTGGACCAGGCCCGGTACCGACTTGCCCGCTGCCACCCGCCACAGTTCCTTCATGCCGATGCCGTAGGTCTGCGGCTCGGAATTCTTGTCCAGCGCGTATTGGCGAATCAATTGTTTACTCAGGTGGCCTCGGCAGCCTTCGGCGATAACCGTGACCGGTGCATGGATTTCAATGCCTTGCGTGTACGTGACTTTAGGCGCGCCCGTGCGATCAACACCCATGTCGCCAATAACGACTCCACCTAGTGCCCCGTCTTCTGTGTAGTGCAGAGCAGACGCAGCGTATCCCGGAAAAACATCAACGCCCAGGGCTTCCGCACGTGGTGCCAGCCAGGCGCAAAGCGCGCCCAGGGAAACTATGAAATTGCCGCGATTGTGCTGCTGCGGCGGAGTAGGGAGCCGGTAGCGTCCGGTCGGTGTGAGGTACCACAATTCGTCCTTTACAACCGGCACGCAAATGGGCGGTGGGTTTTCACGCCAGCCTGGCAGCAAATCGTCCAGCGGACCCGGTTCAATAACTGCACCAGAGAGAATGTGTGCCCCCACCTCTGTGGCTTTTTCAATAACCGCTACGCTCAGGCCCGGGTTGAGCTGTTTCAACCGTATGGCACAGGCCAGTCCCGCCGGGCCGGCGCCCACGATGATGACATCGTACTGCATGATTTCGCGTTCGGACATCGAAGGCTTTCCAGTTAATTATGTCGGGTGGTTGCGACAGCGGCATTATATCGTCATACCGCTGCGGTGACTCAAGGAATTGCCTTAAGTCCCGGCACTACCGGGTAGCCGTACGCTGTGTCAGTGCATTGGACTCCCCGGCTAAAATCGCGTATGGTCAATTCGTGCGTAGGACCACTTCCATTCACTACTTTTTACTCGCCGTCATGCTGGCTGCGAGCCAGGTGGTGGTTGCCAGCCACATAAGTTCACACAATGATTTCAAAGCGGGACATTGTGAATGGTGTGTTTGCCAGGCACAGACGCTTGCCGGGCCTTTGCCTTCTGCAGCACCCGTAGACATCGAACGACAAATCAACCTGCTCGCGGCAACAGGTGAGATTCCCGTTCTTTCCCATCCTGAATCGCCGAACTACCAGCCAAGAGCTCCTCCTATCTCCTCCTGATGTTCCGAAGCAATTACGCCCCGGGCCAAGTGACCGCGGGTCTTGTAACATCATTTGAGGAGTTC
>JANLTO010000123.1:0-3924 GCA_031362985.1 Lysobacterales bacterium
CGCACTTCGCGTTCACGCGGCTTGCTGTTTTACCGACTGCTGGAACAGGCTGTTGTGACAGAGCCGGTCACCTATGATCAAATAGTTGGTGGTGCCAAACACAAGATATAGTGTTGGCTGGAGTTAATAGGATAGGCCTTACACATATACAGTATTATTGGATAAAAAGCAATTAATAACAGCAGGTTAATCTGTTATTTTCCACGAGAATGCCGGCCATCCTGGCGATGCGGATGTGCCCGGCCGGGTGAGTTAGCAAACTGCTGGCATTTATTACGTGCAGGGCGGGTCATGCACCGGTCACGAGCTGATTTTCTGCGCATACAAACTGGCGTAATGCGAGAACCATGATTCGGCCGGGAGACGGATCAGCAGGTCACTGCGGGCCAGCAGAAACATTTCCTGCAGTGTTGCCTCTGCCGTTTCCACGGGTAGCTCATCGTGCAGTTCGCGGGCCTGGTTGTCGCCCCAGGGTTTCTCCAGCGTGACTACGTGCCGTACTTCGGAGCAGATGAAATCCTGCACTTTGCGGGAATCGGTGGACAGGAAAATAACGTAGTCCGGTGTCCCCACAGCCCGCACGGCTTCCTCAATCTTTTGCCGGCAAAGTGACAATCGTTGTTGCGGGTCCGACCAGAAAGCACTGTGACTGCTGTACGGCAGTGCCGGGTCGTAGTAGCGGATATGCACGCCAATGACGAATTTTTTTTGCAAATGCCGGGCCGCAAATTGCTCAACCTGGGCAGACAAATACGGTTTCAGCCTTAATGCGGCAAAGAAGGGCTCAAGGCAGGGTGCAGGGAAATAGCAGCCCGAGATGATCAGCAAGTGCTGCGGGGCGTCCTTGCCGGACCGGATGAACAGCTCTTCCTTTTTTTGCCTGCGGGACCAGGCAAATCCACGGGGGAATAAGCGCCTGGAAACGTATCTGGCCACGGCGGTTCGATAAAACAGTCGCTCTAGAATGCCTGGCAGGTCCGGAAACGGCACCAGAAAAGACCAGCGCATGAGCGCAAAGCAGGACAGACGATCAGCCCGCGGTTCCACGAGGACAGGAACACCCTGCATTTCAGCAGGCGTTTCAAAAAACCGGCTGAACGCGTTTTCACGGCGATCAGACAGATAGCGCGAATGAAACCAACAGATGGAAAAGCTTCTGCCCGTTTGCCGGGCGTACCACCAGGCGCTGGCGGCCGCGAGCAGGTTGTCCCCCATGCCAGAATTGCGGCAGGATACGATGCCTCGCTGTTTTCCCGTCAGCAGCTTGATTAAATACATCACTCAACCATCAGCTGGGACATCATGCCACCAATTCCGGATATGGGTTTGCCACTGCCGGAATGACAGCTCATGCTGTCGCCATTCTGCCTGCGCTTCGGCGAGGCCGATCAATTCAAATTGCACTGCGTCACCTGGTTTCAACTGCGCCAGGGATGAGTGGGAAAGGCTGGCAAGGGTGCCAAGCAATGGATAGCCGCCCGTGGTTTGGCGGTCTGCCGCGAGGATTATGGGCCGGTTATCGGGCGGCAGCTGGATGGAGCCAAAAGCGACTGCACTTGAAAGCATAGCTCCGCCCGGCGGCTTGTTCGGCAATGGGTCCGGCAGGTCGTGCCGCAGGGATTCCGCAAGGCGCATGCCCATTCGATCGGACTCCGGCGCAATATGCCATTGCTGCGAAAGAAAGCCCTGCCTTTCCTGTTCGCTCAATTGATGCCACAAACGGTCAGGGATAAGGCGCAGCGGACCTGTCCTGTAAAAGGCCGGATTGGCATGGTGGGTGTGCCAGTGTGCCTGCCGCCCGACGTGTTGCGCCGGGTGCTTGAATGCCATGCGGTCATTTTTCTTCAACCACGTTCCGTGCAAACCACCCAAACCTGACCGCACGTCGGTGGCGACGCTTCCCAGCACCGGCACGAGCTCAAAACCACCCTGCACTGCCAGGTACGCGCGGCAACCCCGCAGCGGTTTTTTGCATTCGATGACACTGTCCGCGGGTGCAAACACCGGTTGGCACAAGGGGAATGCCTGCCCATTCAAGCTGGCCGATAAATCGGCGCCGGCCAGGGCAAACCATTGCGCGTTCCGGGTGCGCATGCGCACATGACCAAAGGTGATTTCAATCGCACCGGTGTTTTCGTCGTTGGCGAGCAAACTATTCGCCACCCGCAGTGCAAATCGATCCATCGCGCCCGACTCACCGATACCCTGGCTTTGGTACCCGGGTCGGCCAAGGTCCTGCAAACTGCTGATGCCAGCGAGCTCCAGGACCATCATGTTAAACCGCCCTGGGCAAGAAACTCCTGCAGGGAGATGGCCCGAAAATTCACCTGGTCACCGGCTTGCAGCAAACATGGCGGTTCTTGGCTTACATCAAACAGCCGGCTGGATGTGCGGCCGATGATCTGCCACCCACCCGGGCTGGCCTGTGGGTAGACGCCGGTTTGCTCACCTCCGATTGCTACTGCTCCGGCCGGCACCAGGGCACGCGGACTGGCTTTGCGCGGCATGTGCAACCGGGCATCAAGGCCACCCAGGTAGGCAAAGCCCGGTTTAAAGCCGAGGAAGAAAACCCGGTAGCTGGCACTGGTATGCACGGCAATCACGTCATCAATGGAAATACCGCAGTGTTCTGCCAGCAAGGACAAGTCCGGGGCCAGCGACAGGTCGTAGCAAACCGGAATGACTACCCGCCTGGGTTCCAGTTGAAGCGTGATATCTGAAAAATCAATGTCAGCGAGCAGGCTTTTCAGCTCATCAAACCCATACGTGCACGGGTCGTAAAAGACTGTCAGTGTGTGGTAGGCGGGCACCGTTTCAATGATGCCATCGCGCAGGTTAATGCCAATCCACTTGCCCAATGCATGCACTGCGGTGTTGGTGCCTTCATCGATGCCGGGAGGAAACTCGATAACCAGCGCACTGTCACCCAGAGCCAGCAATTGGGCCTGCTCGTGCAGCCTGGCCATTTCAGTGCCGGTGCCCCCACTGGATCGGCGGACGTGGGGGCTCATGCACCAGCACGGCGATCTGATGCAGCATTCGCACGGACCACTTTGACCTGGCATCGGGCAGTCCAATCCCGCGTGCCCGAATAGAGCCAAAGCGATCGACCAGGTACTCGACATGCTGGACTGTTGCTGCGGGAACGTCTTCCGCCTCCCGTGCGAACATCGTATACGTCGCGGCAACCGCAGGGCTGGTAAACGCCAGTATCGATTCAACGCCAGCAGGCAGGTCACGGGAAGTCGCGGCCAGAGATGCGGCTGGCGATGCGTTCATGGGAATGGCGATGATGACCGCTCCCGCCCGGGAGTAGGCGCTCTCGAGTGCTGCCAGTTCGAGCAAGCGCGGCAGTGAGGACGGCAAGGTGTAAAACACCAGCAGCGGGATACGTTTTCCGCGCTGTTGCTGTAACGATTCCTGTGGGCTCCCCGGAAATTCAAAAGTGAACTCCGGGGCGGGCACCGGCTTCACCGGTTTCAAGCGGTCCGACAGGGTGAGTGCATTTTGCGCGGCAGCCTGTGCGTCGAGGAACTGGACCAGGCTCCAGATATCCGCTTCCCCCAGTTGTCCGCCAAATCCCGGCATCGGTGCTGCAGGAATGCCGTGCGCAATCGACCAGAACAGATCTCCGGCCCGGCGCTTGGGCGTGATGTCGTTCAGGCTGATCTGAGCGTTTGTGGGTTGAACCACATTCTCGCCGTTGCCACGACCGTCGAAGCCATGGCAGGTGCTGCAGTCATCCATATACAGGGAGGAACCGGATGCAATCGCGTCCGCAGTGTATGGCACCGCAGAGACAAGGTAGGTCGTGGGATGGGCCGGCACGACCAGCAGCGAAGCATAAATCACAAGCGATACGAAAATGGCCGCAAGGGCAGTTATCCGGATCCGCGGCGGACGCCCCAGTGCGCCCGCAAGCAG
>JANLTO010000142.1:0-4285 GCA_031362985.1 Lysobacterales bacterium
TTAGTACATCCGGGGAAACGGCAACCGCCGTCACGGCGTTGCAGGGCGCGGCGTATTGCCGGTGGAATGGTGCGGCTTTTGCGTCCGATGCTGAGGGGCTCGCCGTGAAGTTGCCCAACACGGGTACTATCCAACCAATGCACCAGTCCGGCATCGCAGGATACGCGCCGGGCGGTTTCGGCGCAGATATTCCCACCTTCTTCAACCTCTGCTTCTCCACCCGTTCCCTCGGCCCTGAGGGTTTCCATATCGGTATGTACATGCACAATAAAGCGATCCGCACTGTTGGAATCTGTGGAACCTGAATACCCTTGTACCATGCGTACCAGTGCATCGGCGCGGCGCAAAGCAATGGGTTCGGGTTGAGCATGAATTTCATCCAGGGGTTCAGTGGAGGACGTTCCCTCGGGAACGTCCCGTTGTTCGAGGAAGTCTTCTTCCATCGCCTGTTCCAATACTTTCTGTACCAGCGCTCCCTGTTCAGAGGTCAAACGGCCACGGATCACCCAGTAGCCCTCGTCATCCACATACCAATGCAGTTCACGTTGCGAATGGCGGGTATTTTCGCTATCCAGTGCTTCGATGCGTTTGACCATGCGGTAATTACGCACCAGGCGTTCGACGTGCACCGCGGTACCATGCCGGGCAATCATCAGCAGGTATTCTTCATTCTTCTTCGTTGCTATCCGCGTCATGGCACGCACCTTGGAATAACTCACACGGCCGTGACGAAACTCCTCGCTGATTTGTGGAAGTTCTTTCAGGGCATGCGCCACGCGTACTTTCTCCCGCGCAGTACCCAGGTCAATGCCACATTTCCAGTTCAGCCAGTGAGCGCAAGAGATCAAACCCTTGCCGCCCCAGCCTTCACACTCGTCATATTCACGCACCAATTCCAGCAAGTGAAACATGGCTGCATCGACATGCGCCGCCAACTCGGTGATCTGGTCTTCCAGGTGTTCAATGTGTTGTTGACGCAGATTCGCGTGAGCGAAGTGGGCGTCATGGAAGGCGGTGGATGTGTGTGTGCAGCCTGGAGAAATCATGATAATCACCTTAGAATAAATACTATACAAATATATAGTAATATTGATGATTAATCAAGCATATTCATATAGTTAAACTAAATTTAAACCGGTTTTTCTGCGGAATCTTAATAGGCATGGTGCAGGTGCAGAAATTCCACGATCAGGCCCAGCACGAATATCGAAACGCTGCCAAATGCGAGCATGACGATCATCAGCGAGGGCCAGCCCTCAACCGCAATAGTATGGTCGGACAGGAACCGCCGATAGAACACCAGAATATTATTGATTCCACCGGGCGACCACGACGGAGCATGCCTTGCGCATCAGTATGAACGGTGTAAGGAGCCTGTCCCAGCGTAGCCACAATTTTTGCACCCGCCCATAGCTGGCTTCCGGAACCCGCCATTTGATGGAACATCCCATGGCGGCAATCTGGTGCTCCGGGCCGCTGCCAGTTTCTGCAACCTGCTGCATGGCCAGGTACAGTTCCCGCCTGCTTTCACCGGCATCCTCTTTGGCGCCGCTTGCGTCCAGGCGTCCGCGGTATTGAAGTTCCAGATCGTGGTTGTAGCCAAAAAAATCCGGTGTACAGACTGCACCAAAAGCCCGGGCTACTTCCTGGGTCTGGTCGTAGAGATAGGGAAAAGGATAAGCCATTGCCTCTGCCACGATGCGCATGTTTTCCCAGGAATCTTCGGCATAGCAATGCTCATCATTGGAATTGATCGCCACGCAGTGGACCCCGAGTGCCCGCAGATCCTTGGCATCTCTGACCAGCTTGTGATTTATGGCCTTGACGTAAGGGCAGTGGTTGCAGATGAACATCACCAATAAACCGTTGGGGCCCGCACAGTCCCGCATCGACCAGGTTCGACCATCGGTTCCGGGCAGTCGGAAATCTACTGCCTTTTCACCGAAATTACAAAGTGGGGCGAACGTCAATGGCATGAGATGCACAAGCGTCAGTGACAGCGGGAAATCGAAGTATAGCACCGGGAATTGGCCATGAATTCGCGTGTAATGAGCGGTATGGTTGATGGAAATTTGCGGATTCCGGGGGAAAGGGCGTTAATGACTGACTATGCACTTTCCCAATTTCATGATTCTCGGCACTATCAAGGGGGGCACAACCTCGCTCTATTCCTATCTGGGGCAGCATCCTGACGTCCTGTTCTCTACTCCGAAAGAACCCGTGTTCTTTGAGTATGAATATGACCGCGGTCTTGAGTATTACCAGCAGACCTATTTTTCTGCCCTTAGACATGAACGGGCTGTTGGAGAAGCCCGGGTCACGCACCTGTTTCTTCCATTTATTCCCGATCGAATCCTGGCCACCCTGCCAGATGCCCGGCTTATCGTCATTCTGCGTGATCCGGTGAAAAGGGCCTTCTCCCATTGGTGGATGAGGCGGTGCCAGGGCGCGGAATCCCTGTCGTTCAAGGATGCAGTCGAGGACAACCTCAGGCGCCTGGCCACCGGGCAGCGGTTTGAGGGTGAAGTAGGGGCGCAGCAGTGGGTGGCGGGCTTCGATCCTGTAGGGTTCCTGAGCAAGGCCCGAATCTACGTGGATGCAGGTTATTACGCGGAACAGCTGCAAAATTACTATGCCCGATTTCCGCGCGAACAAATCAGGGTTGTGTTTTTCGAGGATCTGGAGCGTGATCCCGAAGGCATGGTGCGCGAACTGTGGTCGTTTCTTGGTGTGGATCCCAAGGTTCCGCTTAAGGGTTTGCTGCCTTATAACCAGGCGGTCCCCGCCCCGTTAGTGGGGCTCTTTCGATTTACCAATCGGCTCGGTCTCCGCCGGCTTATTCCTTCGAGCATTGGTTCGTATCTTCGGCATTGGGCTTCCAGGATGGGAAGCCCTCCCAGGATCGAAGCGCGAATTGAACATATGCTGTACCAACACTACGCGCCTTACAACCGGGCTCTGGAAGAACTGCTCTCCTGCGATCTCTCGCACTGGTCGCCCCGTGAGGCCTGACAGCTGACACGGACCCGGCGAAGGCGGATTGAGTAGTTGTCGGCTGTAAAGGGGAACGTCTACAATGCCATCAAACATCTACGGCTCAAACCGTTTTTGACCCCATGCCCGCCAGGGTTTTATGTTCACCCAGCCATTCGGAGGATTCATTGGGAAAGCGTGTTGCTGTCGTAGGCGCGGGTCCAGCCGGGCTCACCACCATCAAGGAACTGCTGGACGAAGGTCATACTCCAACCTGCTTCGAGCGGGCAGATGGCATTGGTGGGGTCTTCCGGTTTCATGCGGCCAATGGGGTTGTGTGGGAGTCCTGCGAACTCACGTCGTCGCCATTGATGACTTCATTTTCGGATTTCCCCGCACCAGCCGACCGGCTGATGTTCCTGACAGTCGGCGAATACGTGGGGTACCTGGAGCGTTATTGCGATGCGTTCGACCTCCATCGGCACATCCAATTCCAATGCACGGTCGAGGCTGTAACGCAGAATCCAACCGGCGACTGGACAGTGCGCATAAGCACAGCTAACGGCATGCGCGTGGAAGTATTCGACTCCGTCGCGGTGTGCTCGGGGCTGCATCAACACCCACACTTGCCCCGGCTTCCGGGACAAGAGACCTACACCGGCACAATACTGCACGGAGCGCACTACCGCGGGCCAGCCCAGGTTGCCGGCAAACGCGTGCTGGTGGTCGGTGCGGGTGAGTCCGGCGCTGATATTACCGCCGAAGTTGCCGCGCACGCCGCAGAGACGGTGATGTCATTGCGTCGCGGCGTGGCCGTGCAATCGCGAGTGCAACTGGGTAAGCCGAAAGACCTGCAGACGTCCCGGCTCATGAATAGCACAGCTCACTGGGTTTTCCAAACCCGTAACCCGGTGGATAATCACAAGCGCAAAGTCTATCGCTGGACTTTTCTACCCTTTCTTTTCATTGATAAGGCGTTGGCAAAGACATCCCAATTCGTGTTCGATTTCTTTCCGCTGTTGCTGGCACCTTCGCTTGCGGAAATTCGCGCCAACCTGCGAACGCGAAAACTTTCCCTGCAGCTACTGCGCGAATCCGGTGGGACATTCACCGAGCAATTTGGCACCAAGAATGACGAGTTCGTGCGGGCCATCGCGACGGGACGCTGCCGACGCGTTCCGGCCATCACGCGCTTCGACGGTCCGTGTGTCGAGTTTGCTGATGGTTCCGAATTTGCGCCGGACCTGGTGATTTTTTGCACGGGCTTCGAGACGCGCGTGGCGTTTCTCGACCCGCTCATTGCCCTCGCGCC
>JANLTO010000146.1:0-16809 GCA_031362985.1 Lysobacterales bacterium
CCACAACTGGGAGAACTGGCGGGACCGCTTGCGCCAGGGACTGACCTGGCTGTTTCCCGGGCCGCTGTGGATGGTCTACGAATAAGGACCTGCCTGCTCCAGGTTGCAAGTCTGGTCCACGTCGGAATAAATACGTATCATTGTCGCCCCAAACCAGCCCAGCAATAAACGAGGAAAAATACCCGTGGCACACATCACGCGCACCATTGGCCTGTCTCTAGGCGCTGACATTTGTTGGCCCATTTGTTATGAGGCCCTGCTGCGGCACCTGGCCCTGAAGCTGGACATTGCCGGAGACACCATCAGTTTTGAAGCGGAACGCGTTTACATCGAGCCCTTTGACCTGCAACAAGATTGCAGTTACGACGTAGTCATTGACCGCCTGACCCATTGGTACCACACCTCGCGCGAATGGATCAAAAAAGCTATCCTGGTAAACGACCTGTATGTGTTCAATAACCCCTGGTCATTGCAGTCCATGGAAAAGCAGACCACCTATGCCGCGATGATGCGCCTGGGTTTTCCGATTCCGGATACCTGGATGATCCCGCCCAAGGAGTATGCCGAGTCGGCAGATCTGCAAGCCACCCTCAGCCGTTACGCCAAGCTGTTTGATCTCGCCGCCATAGGCGATCGCATTGGCTATCCGCTGTACATGAAACCCTATGACGGCGGAGCATGGGTCGGGGTCACCGGAATCAAGAACCACGCTGAACTGATGGCTGCCTACGACATTAGTGGCACGCGAGTAATGAACCTGCAGAAAGGCGTCGAGCCCCATGATGCGTTCGTGCGTTGTATTGGTCTTGGTCCGCAATTCCGTTTCGTCAACTACGATCCGGGCGCTCCTTTGCACGACCGCTATCGCATGGAGCAGGATTTCCTGCCGGCTGCACAGGCACAGCAATTGGCCGACATGACCCTGGTGATCAATGCCTTTTTTGGCTGGGACTTCAACTCCTGCGAAGCACTGCGCCAGGATGGCGTATGGCACCCCATCGATTTTGCCAACGCCTGTCCCGATTCACAGGTAACATCCCTGCACTATCATTTCCCGTGGCTGATCAAGGCCAACCTGAAGTGGTCCATTTTCTGTGCAGCCACGCGGCGGCGCATGAAGATGAACCTGGACTGGCGGGACTACTTCGCCATCGCCGACCAGGACATCAGTTTCGAAAAGAAACTCGCAGGTTATGTGAAGCTGGCGCGGCAGCACTTTGATGTAGACGCGTTTGAGCGCTTCTGCGCCATGCATTTGTCGCATCTGGATGCAGTCGCCGATGAGTTTTTTGCCACCGAAACCGTGCGCGATGCCATCCGGCAAAAAGTCACTGCACTGTTTCCGTCCCACGAGATCGATATGTTCACCGAGTTGTTCTGGAACCGCGTGCAGGAATGGCGGCGGGTCGAAGGTCCGCTCAAGGTCCAACAGAAGGACCCAGCCAGGGACCGCAGCAAATGAAAGACGTATTCCGCTGGTACTCTCCACACGTCGAGCAGAATATCCAACTGGTGCGCTGGGGGCATATGGGCACCCCGGTGCTGCTGTTCCCCACTGCCGGCGGTGATGCCGAGGAGGTTGAGCGTTTTCACCTCATCGGCGCAGTGAAACCCCTGATCGATGCCGGCCGCATCAAGGTCTACTCCACCGATTCCATCGCCGGCAAAGCGTGGATTTCCAAGGAACACCCGGCGGAGTTTTGTTCTTACCTGCAGAACATGTTCGATGCACTGATCTACCGCGAAATCGTCCCGGCCATCCGCCACGATTGCCAGAGCCCGGACATCGAGATCATTGCCACTGGCGCCTCCATCGGCGCATTCAACGCCGTGGCCACCGTCTGCCGCCATCCGGACGCATTCAAAATGGCCATTGCCATGAGCGGCACCTACGACCTGTCCAAATACCTCGAAGGCCGCTTCATCCAGGATTTCTACTTCGCTTCCCCGTTGCATTTCCTGCCCGGGCTCGAGGGCTCGACGTTGGGTCGCTTGCGCCAACGCCTGATCATCATGCCTTCCGGCGAAGGCGACTATGAAGACATCGGCGAATCGTGGCGCATGGCCGCAGTGCTCGGCGCCAAGGGCATCCCCAACCGTGTCGATTCCTGGGGCCCGGAGTGGCAACACAACTGGGTCACGTGGCGGGCCATGTTGCCCAAGTATTTGGGTGAGTGCACATGATCCCTCGTCGTCATTCCGGCGCACGACGGAATCTCCAATTCTGATGCGGACCCCGCTCAAGGTGGACCCCATGATGATCAAAGGCATCTGGGTCGTAGAGACGACCAAGCAAGGGAAGACGATCTACAAGGCCAAGTGAGCGTGCGGGAAAACAAGGGCCCGCAGCTCACGGCTCCCTTGGTCGCTTTTATCAGTTTCCTGTGGGAGGACCGCAATGACAAATGAACTGAACTGGCCGCAGAAGCGGCGGGAATTTCACAACCACCACTTCGACTCAACCATCTGGAACGATTTCTCGTTCCGCGATGATGACATCATCATCGCAACCTACGCCAAGGCTGGCACGACCTGGATGCAGCAAATCATCGCGCAATTGCTGTTTCATGGTGATCCGAACCTTGAAGTTGCGGAGATGTCGCCTTGGATGGACCTGCGTGTTCCGCCCAAGGAAATCAAACTTCCGTTAGTCGAGGCACAAACCCACAGGCGATTCGTGAAAACGCACCTTCCGGTTGACGCGCTGCGCTTTTCACCTAAGGCGAAATACATCTACATCGGACGTGATGGACGTGACGTGGTTTGGAGCCTGTACAACCACCACGCAAACGCCAATCAAATCTGGTACGACGCGCTGAACAATACTCCAGGCCGCATTGGCCCTCCCATTGAACGGCCTGCAAGTGACATTCGTCAGTACTGGCACGATTGGCTGGAACACGACGGGCATCCGTTCTGGCCGTTTTGGGAAAATGTCCGCAGCTGGTGGGAAATCCGCGACTTGCCCAATGTGTTTCTCGTTCACTATGCGAACCTCAAGCGGGACATGCCGGGCGAAATTCGCAACATAGCAGATTTCCTGGATATCCCTATTAGTGAATCAGACTGGCCAGCCATCCTCGAGTATTGCTCATTTGACTGGATGAAAAAGAACGCAACGAAAAGCGTGCCGTTGGGAGGTGCGTTTTGGGACGCAGGCGCTGAAGTGTTCATCAACAAAGGCGTGAACGGCAGGTGGAGTGAAACCTTGATGCCGGAAGAATCAACACAGTACGAAAAGCTGAGTGACATCGAGCTGGGAGCGGAGTGTGCACGGTGGCTTGCCGACGGCAACCTTGACAACCGTGAGACGGCAAACCCCGGTTGACAATGCGATGATCGCTGAATATTGGGTTCAGAGTGAGCCAAACCTGATTCTCGGACAGGTTAACTGAGGCACTAATTTATACTGCTGCTCAACTCTGAGCGGTGTCTTGTAGCCCAGTGTCTGTTGACTGCGCCGACGGGTGTAGAACAACCCGATGAACTCGAAAGGGAGGGAGAGAAGGTGGGTATAAACAAGCAACATCTGGATTACTTTGTGACCGTCGCAGAAATCGGCACCGCGATCGGGGTGTTGATCTCCGTGATCTGTCTCGCGATCCAGATTGACGGCAGCAACAAGCAGCTTCGCGCGCAATCAGCTGACATGCATTGAGCGAAACACCATACCAGCAAGACTTTATTGAGCACTGGCTGCAAACGATCCTGTATATCGATGCGCCTGCCTGGGCGTTTGACCTCGCCTACACAATTTTTGGGTTGCTGGTCGTCGCTGCGTGGTGGTATTTTCCGCCGAGAACCAGATCATATGGGGAGTCACGATGATCTGGGGTTTCCTCCCGCTGGCTTTGGTGGCTGCTGGCAGAGGCACAACGCCTCGAGCTGAGGTTCCACCAGGGGCAATCGCTCGCATTTGCCGGCCGGGAAAGCGCAGCACTTGCTTCCGGTTCAATGCGCCTGCTTATTATTGACGGCTTTATTGCATGCCCGCATGAATCCTATGCAAGTGTCGTGCATTGCAAGATGTAGACCTTTCGTGGCGCAAGTATTGTGGCTCGCACCTTCCCGTGTAGCCAGACTTGTTGGTTACATGCCTCATGAGTAAGATGACAACAATTTTTAGACGAAGAGGAAATTTGACCATGTACAAGACAATTCTAGCCGTGACACTGATCGTCGTCAGCTCTTTAGCGTATGCCGGAGCAGCCGATGGTATTTGGAAAACCGAAGCCAATGATGCTGGGGGATACCTGCAGGTGACGATAGGCCCGTGTGCATCCGATGCCAAACTGACGTGCGGGACCATCTCCAGTGCCTTCACCAAGGATGGCCCGGATACCGCTTATGCAAACCTGGGAAAGCAGATGATTAGTGACATGAAGTCGAACGATGAAAACAGGTATGACAGTGGCACCATCTGGGACCCGGAAAAAGACAAGACCTACAAATCAAAAATGACGGTCAAGGGCGACGACCTGGATGTCGAAGGTTGCATTTCTTTTGTCTGTACCGGGGAGGACTGGAAGCGCGTCAAGTAGTACCCGCGCAAATAAATCAGGGCAAATAAACCGGAGCTAATTCGCCGGGGATTCAGTGGTTCTGAACGGATCCTGGTCCCCGGCAAACAGCCGCAACATGACGTCACTTTCCTTCCGCCAGATCGATTCTACATGGATTAATTCTACCTGTCGTTCACGCCCGTCTGAGCGCCCGCAAGCCCGGTAAATCCCGCCATAGCGAGCGGTGTTTAACTCGTTCCAGCCAAATTTCAGCATTGCAGCAGTCATGTTCATGTCGAGCTCCAGGCTCAATGCCTGGAGCTCAAAGGCCTCGGCCAGCACTTTGAGCATATCATCACGCAACATGCGCAGCATGACCGGTAAAACACGCTCCATTTCCTGATCCCGCTCACGAAAATGAAGACCACCATAAAGTTCATCCAGAAAAAAATCACCGGCCGCACGAAAACGTTGCTGGCTGATCAAATCCTGGAAGCTTTGGGCCAAACGCTTGCGCTGCCAGTTTTGCACAATCTCCAGTTCTGCCAGCGGAAAGCCGGGTTCATCAAGACGGCTGGCCAGAGAATGGCTATCCGCCAGGGATTGCCGGAGGTGCTGGCGGGTGGCTTCAACTTACCCGGTTCCCATCTGCACAGTTGCAATTACTGTTTGTCGCCCCATCCTTCAATAACCTCAATTGTTCTCTCCTGCTAACATAATAAGCAACTGAGACTTGGATACGCTTATGCAAAGCAGTGCAATTCGAGATGTAAATGCAGGCGATTTTCCCGCTATCTGCTCGCTGAATCTGGCCGCAGTTGAGCACACGAGTCCGATGGACCTGGCGCGCCTGGATGTTCTTGCCAGGCTTTCGTGTTACCACAGGGTTGCCTGCGTCGAAGGGCAGGTTAGCGCATTTCTGCTGGCCATGCGCAGGGGTGCGGCCTATGAAAACGACAATTTCAACTGGTTCACGCACAAGTATGCTGATTTTATTTACATTGATCGCATTGTTGTATCGGCTGCATCCCGCGGGCTGCGCCTGGGCTCTCTGCTGTATGAAGATTTGTTCCACTACGCCAGGGCCAATGCCATCCCGCTGGTGACTTGCGAATACAATCTTTCCCCGCCGAATGAGCCCTCACGGCTGTTTCACGACAAGTTTGGGTTCAAACAGCAGGGCACGCAGTGGGTTGCCAATCACACCAAATACGTTTCGCTACAGGCTGCAGCCACCTGACCATGCAGATCGGCTTGTCGCGGAGTATTTACGCCGACACGTTACTCTGCTTTACTCAGTGCTCTGATGTCTGACGGCGGAAAGTTCAAATGGCCCACTCACAAACATTCAAAACAATGCTGCAAGCCAGGTATCGCCTGGTGCCCGGCAGTGGTCCCTTCACGTTTGTTTGCGGGTCGCCCGGCCCCGAGGTGATTGCCACATTTTTCCAGACCAAACCGCCGACGCTGATCGCTGAGCTTGGTAACAGCGTTTCGCTAATGTACCAGCAAGTAAGCGCCAGCGGGGCCAGGTACCAGGGTCGCAACGAAACCTTTTGGGAGCACCAGGGAGAAGCGCGCATCACCTGGGAATATGGTGCACCGGAAATGCACTGCAAGAAAATACAGTGAGGGGAATGCCGGTTGCCCAGGATCCCACCGCAGCGCTGGTCAGTAGCCGGAGGAAAATCGACATGAGCGCGTGCGCAAATGCCGAGGCAGCGCTGGCTTTCGTCCGCGAGCATGGCGTGGTGCTGGCATCAGCCAGGGGACCCGCCCCGCGCCTTACTGAGGCCATCATTGGTGAACCCATCCAGGGCAGTTGGTGGTCACACCCGCAAAGCCGTCGCATCTACGCCATCCTGCAGGCAGTTTCCGCCTCGGAACAAGTACTGGTGTGCCGCCTCATTGATGGCAAGATCACGTTGGTACATAGACGGCTGTGGCCTGCGTTGATAGCACTCGCGGAGCACTTCACACCCGGGCAACTGGCGCAGGTGCGGGACGAGCACACCGCATCGGGCCGGCACGCCAACCACGAGATCGCGTTTCCGCAGTGGGTGCCTCCAGATGTTGCGGAGCAGGCCAGAACGATGAGCGAAGCAGAAGCGCTCGCCGTTTTGGGTGACTGGGTGCCTGGTCTATAATGATTTCAAGCTTTGCGGAAATATGCGCAGCGAACGGTTGGACAAAGCTCAAGCAGGGACGTCATAACAGCAGTCGATCGCACTAAACGCACTCAGGCCTCAAGGAAAACCATGTCCTGGATTATTACCAAGTACTTAATTACGGCCGCAGTTGTGGTCCTTGTATCTGAACTTGCCAAGCGCAGCGACAAATTGGGTGGCTTGATTGCCGCGCTTCCTTTGATTACCGTTCTGACGCTCATTTGGTTGTATGTTGAAAACCAGCCAATAGCAAAAATTGCCAATCATGCCTGGTATACGTTTTGGTATGTTGTTCCAACGCTGCCCATGTTCCTTGTGTTCCCGACATTACTGCCGCGTTTTGGTTTTTGGCCAAGTTTACTGGCTTCTGTTTTCATCACCATGGGCTGCTTCGCCATTTTTGCGATTATTGTTCGCCGTTTCGGCCTAGAGTTACTCTAGGGAGCCTCTGATCAATTATGCCCAGGCGTGACGAATCTTTGCGGGAGAAGGTGAGACCGGGAACCGGTCGAGAGGCTGGCCTGGCCTCTCGCCATAGGGACGGAAAAATCATGAAGCTTTTAGCACTCATGTTCTTGCTGGCGAGCTCAACGCTTGCATTAGCCGGAGACTGGAAAGATGTTACTGGCATTTATGCGCTCACGCCCGCAGACTACCTGGATCCGCCACCCGGCCAGAAAGGCAACACCCACTTTCGTTTACAACTGACGGGCGACAGTGCAATGGATCTTTACGACGCAATGCCCGTCGAGCCGATTGAAGATGAATGTACCGGCGGCATGGCAAAAAGTATTCAACAGATGCGCTGCTTGTACTTCGAAAACGACGGCACCTATGAGTGCCACTTCTCCATAAACATTGCCGAGCAAAAAATTGAGTACGGCATTGCCTGCTAGTGTCCAGCGCGTTGCGATCGTCGGCGCCGGAATTTCCGGGCTGGCCTACGCCGATGTACTTACGCGCTGCGGCTTTTCCGTCGTACTGTTCGAAAGCTGCCCACGTATCGGTGGCGTATGGGCGCGTTCTTACCCCGGTGTCAGCCTGCAGAACTCCGCAGCGGAATATCACCTCAGCAGCTTCCCGTGGCCATTCAAACCGGAACTGCACCCAACCGGCGAGCAGATTCTTCGTTACCTGCAGGCCCTGGTCGAGGCACGGAAATTCGATGTGCGTTTACAGCATGAAGTAGTTGCTGCTCGCGCGGTCGATGCCGGCGGTTGGGCGCTCGACGTGCGGCGGCCTGCATCCGACGGTGTCGGCAGCGAAGACTTCTCCCTGCACTTCGATTACCTGGTCATATCGACAGGCCAGTACAGCGAAGGCAAAAACCGCCCCCCGCTAGCTGGCGAAAGCCAGTTCGCCGGCAAAGTGATCACGGAGCGCGAGGTCACGGACCTGTCGGTGTTTGATGGTGCGCAGGTCGCGGTTGTCGGCTTTGGCAAGAGCGCGCTGGATATGGCGAGTTTCGCCGCTCCACGTGCAGCACGGGTCCATCATATTTTCCGCACACCGCGCTGGACCATTCCACGCACATTGCTTGGCATCCATTTCACCAAGCTGCTGTTTTGTCGGCTCAGCACAGCGATGATGCCGGGCTGGGCGCAGCCCACGGCATTCGAACGCTTCTTGCATCGTCAACCCATGCTGGTGCATGCCAACTGGGCCGTCATACAAGCGCTGTTCCGCTACACCGCGATGCGCGCCGGACTCAGGGCGGGTGCCGATAGCGCCGCGCGCCTTGCGAAGGTCATGCCTGACCACGGGCTGGTTGGCGATCTGCGCTCGGCACTGGCCCTGGCGCCGCCGGACTATTTCGCCCGGATCGCAAGCGGCTCCATCCAGCCTCATCAGGCCGAGCTTTCCGGGTTCTCGGCCAACGCTGTCGAGTTGTCCACCGGGGCCAGCATTGAGGCCGACTTGGTGGTGCTTTCCCTGGGCTCGCTCCCGCCACGCTTTCCCTTTCTCGATGCACGCCTGCGCCGGCTGCTGGAAGCGGAAGACGATGGCGTACAGCTCTATCGTCACGTTGTTCACCCCGATATCCCGGGTCTCGCCTTTGCCGGTTTCAATCACGGCTTCATGCATGTGCCAGCTGCAGAAGTGAGCGCGCTGTGGGTGGCAGCGCTGTGGCAAGGCAGATTACAACTGCCATCACATGCCGAGATGGCCACCGCGATTGAGCATGTTCGAGCCTGGAAACGCCAGCATATACATTTTGAAGCATCGCGCTCGTGCGCCGTCAACACGCGCTTTCAGCAATACATCGACGTCATGTTGGCCGACATCGGACTTTCGCCCTATCGCAAGTTACCCAATGTCTTTGCAGAAATATTCTCGGCCTATAAAGCTGCCGACTATGCGGGTGTCATCGACGAATTTCTCGCGCAAGCACCGACCCGCGCGCGTCGCCCGCTGCCCCTGAATACCTAGGGAACGGTTACCCGGCGTACATATGCAGCTCTGACCCAACTCTGTCCGCCATCTCCAGGGTGGTGGCCAGGTCGGGGTGGCGCAGCATGATGAAACCGTCGGACACCAGCGTCTTGCGCCAATCGCGGCGCTGACTGCCAACGGGTAGCAAGGTATTCCACACCACGTGCGATCCGAATTCATGCTGCAATTTATCGGCGCCTGCAATTGCGGTGATGCGGCCAACTCCACGCGCCCGCTTGTAGATATTGGCGACATTGTATTTTGGCTTGATGCCACTGCTGATGCGGCCATGCACCACCGCGTTGGCCCACTCGCGAAACACGTCGAAATCACACACGTACTTCATCTGGTCCACCTGATGGGCGCCTGGCGGGCGGGCGCCGATCTCGCCAAACACTACTTCGCTATCGGCTTTTCTATACCACTCCATGTGGGTGAAGCCAGTATCGAATTCGAGCGCGCGGATCACTTCGAAGCCCATCTTCACCCCGCCCTTTAAATCAGGCTGATCGATATTCTTCAATGCAATCACCTGCGGGCTGATCCACTCGTTGCTGCGCGCTACCAGAGGCCGCGGACGGTACCAGGCTATGTTGTAGTAGGCGATCTTGCCGTTCACGGTGATGGTGTCGAAGGTAAACTCTTCGCCCTCGACAAACTCCTCCACGCTGACTGTGGGCACATGCCGCAGTCGCGGCAGCACGGCGCGCAGTTCCTCTACATCACGCACCCGGTAGGTATCCGCCGAACCGGCTCCGTCTATGGGTTTGAGTATGAGGGGATAGCCTATGAGTTCGGCTGCGTCCCATACGGCTGACACACTGTGTGCGGCCACGTGGCGCGGTGTACGAATTCCCGCGGCATCGAGCGCCTGCTTCATCAGTTCCTTGTCGCGGAACCGCTCGGCCTGTACCGGATCCAGACCCGCTATGCCAAACGCTTGGCGCAGGTGCGCGGCCAGCAGGATGCCGGGTTCCCACAAGCACTCGATGCGATCCAGCCGCTGGCCTTGCAAATGCTTGCGCAAAGAAACGATGACTGCGTCTTCGTCCCACAGGGAACGCACCGGGATGTATTCAGCCAGGCATTTGCGCACCAGGGGCGGCAGGCCGTCCAGCGGAGTGTCGCCGACGCCAAACACGCGCGCCCCGGATTCGGCCAGACCGCGAGTGAATTCCGGCATGTCCGCCGGGTAGCCGGGAGAAAGTAACAGCACATTCATGATTTTTGCAGGACAACGCCATGGCGGAAACCGGTAGAATAGCCCAGGACAGGGCAAGTCCCAACCATGGCTGGTCCTGACCCCACCTGAGTTGCATGGAGAAGGGCATCCGCATGGCCGACCAAGCATTGAAAAACAGCCCACTGAAAACCTTCCCTTTGAAAATTTGCCTGGCAAGTTCAGAGCTGGCGCCGCTGGCCAAAACCGGCGGGCTGGCCGATGTGACCGCGGCCTTGTCGGGCTACCTGGACCGCGAACACCATGAAGTACGGGTATTGATCCCGTTCTATTCAAGTATCGACACCGGTGGGCTGGTGGTCACGCCGGTTGATTTCCTGCAGAACCTGACCATGCATTTGGGTCCGCACGCGGTGCGCTATTCCATCGATACCACCACCCTGGCCGGCAAGCCACTCAGCATTTACCTGCTGCGTTGCCCGGAATTGTATGACCGTCCCGGGATCTATACCGCAGGTTCTGATGAGCATTTGCGCTTCATCCTGTTATCCCGGGCCGCCATTGAAATGTGCCAGCGCATGGGTTTTGCACCGGATATTTTCCATTGCCACGACTGGCATACCGCCCTTATCCCCATGTACCTCAAAACCTACTACGCCTGGGACCGCCTGTTCGCCAACACGCGCTCGGTGCTCACCATCCACAATATTGGTTACCAGGGGGTGTTTGGCGCGCGCATTTTGCCCGACATGGCCATGGCTGACCGCAGCGACAAGCTGCATCAGGAAGACCTGGCTCTGGAGCGAATCAACTTCCTCAAAACCGGGGTGCTCTACGCCGATGTGATCACTACGGTCAGCCCCGGTTACGCACGGGAAATCCTGACGCCGGAATACGGCCTGGGCCTGCAGGACCTGTTGCAGCAGCGGCGGGATTCCCTGGTTGGTATTCTGAACGGGGTGGATTTCGAGGAATGGAACCCGGAAAACGACGATCTGCTCCCCTATTCCTATGGCCAGCGGCATATGACGGGCAAAAGGAAAAACAAGCTGGCCCTCATGAAGGAACTGAAACTGGACAGCAGCGATGACATGCCGCTGGTGGCTATGGTCAGCCGCCTTACTTACCAGAAAGGCATCGAACTGATTCAGAAGGTCGTGCCGCAGCTGATGCAAAACCGGCGTTTCGCCTTTGTCGTCCTCGGCAGCGGCGAGCCGCGTTACGAACAGTTTTTCAACTGGTTGCAACAGCATTTTCCGGACCGTATGTGTTTCTACCGCGGTTTCAGTAACCGCCTGGCCCACTGGATCGAAGCGGGCAGCGACCTGTTCCTCATGCCTTCCCGGTTTGAGCCCTGCGGCCTGAACCAGATGTACAGCTTGCGCTATGGCACGGTGCCGATCGTGCGCAATACCGGCGGATTGGCCGATTCCGTGCAGTTATTCGAACCGCGCACCGGCAAAGGTACCGGTATCGTATTCAACGATTTTAACGACGGTGCCATGAACTGGGCGCTCAATGCGGGTCTGGACCTGTACCAGGACAAAAAAGTCTGGCGCAAGCTGGTGCGCAATGGCATGTTGATGGACTATTCTTGGGAACGTCAGGGGCAACTCTACGTGGACCTGTACCGGCGATTGCTCGGTCAGAAATCCTGAATCCCCAAATTCACAATCAGCGCGATGCTAACAATCGGAATTCCAGCGAGAGACCCACATGAACATTATTTTTATTGAACCTTCCTTCCCCTATAACCAGAAGGAATTTGTGCGGGGCCTGCACCAGGCGGGCGCAAGGGTCATTGGCATAGGGGAACGCCCGCAGGAATATCTGCCGGACGATGTGAAGGGCTGGCTGAGTTCCTATGTGCAAGTGCAATCGGTAGTGCACGAACCCTCGCTGTTGCGCGCAGTGCAGGAGGTGCAAAAAAAGTGCTGGGTCGACCGCCTCGAGGCCACGGTGGAAGCGCACATCATGGCAGCCGCCAAGGTGCGCGAGGCTGCGGGTATACCCGGCACATCGCTGCGCACTGCCTACCTGTGCCGCGACAAGCCTGCCATGAAGGAGGAGCTGCGCAAAGCAGGCATTACCTGTGCGCAGTCTACCCGCGCCGAAACCGCTCGGCAGGCCCGCGAATTTGCCGCGAAGCTGGGCTACCCGCTGATCATCAAGCCTCCGGCGGGGGCCGGCGCTTCCGGCACCTGGAAAGTTCGCCATGAACGTGAACTGGAGCAGGTGATTGTCGAGTCGGGACTGGCTGATGGCGTGGCGGTGGCCATCGAGGAATTCATCGAAGGGCATGAAGGATTTCTCGACACCCTGACCATCAATGGCGAGGTGACGCATGAGTTCATCACGCACTATTACCCGAATGTCCTGACCGCCATGCGCGAGCGCTGGATTTCACCGCAGATGATCACCACCAACCGCATCGAAGCGCCGGGCTACCGCGAGGTCCGGCAAATGGCCCGCGATGTCATCCGTGTGCTGGATATCGGCACCTCGGCCACGCACATGGAATGGTTTGCCAGCCCGAAGGGCCTGAAATTTTCCGAGATTGGGTGCCGGCCACCCGGGGTGGGCCAGTGGGATGTCTACAACGCGGCCAATGAGTTTGACCTGTACTTTGAATGGGCCTGTGCGCTAACCAACGGCCGCGCACACGCAGCACCCTCGAGGCGTTATTCAGCTGGCATGATAGCCCTGAGGCCCTCGCACGATGGCCGCATCGCGGGGTACTCAGGTCTTGAGGCCATCCAGAAAGCCTGGGGAAATTGCATTGTGGCGTCACACTTTCCCAGCCCGGGCACTCCCACCCAGTCGGTGGAAGGCGGCTACATGGCCAATGCCTGGATGCGCGTGCGCCACCCCGATTACGACGCCCTGCGCCACATCATGAACACCATCGGGGAAACGGTAAAGGTTCACGCCGGCTGAGCTGCGCTTGCGGCCAATCAGGCCCCGCGATGCTACTCGAAGCCATCGGCGAAGATCAGGCCAGCAACGATCACGGTCGAATCGGACGCGCTGTTATTGGCCGTATTGCTTTCCGTCACCGCCGTTGTCACGGCAACGCTATTGACCTGGGGCGACGTGGCATCGGCCGCCACCGTTACCGTGATGGTGATCGCCGGGTAGAGCTGGCCCGCGGCCAGTAGATCCGAGCGCGTGCAGGTAGGCAACACGGTGCAAGTCCAGCCGCTGCCACTCATCGCGGTCACCGTGAGTCCTGCAGGCGGCGTGTCCACCAGCGAGACCAGGTTTCCTGGGAGCTTGTCGCCGCCCGGGTTGGCCACCGTTGCCGTGTACGTAGCGCCAATTTGTCCCTGGCCAAAGTTCCCGGTGTGCGTCTTCGTCAGCGTCAGATCCGGTGCCTGGGTCAACACCACGCTGTTGGCGTTGTAGATGATCTTGAACGAAACACCGCTGAAGGTGATTAATGCGCCCTGCGCGAACTGGCCGCTGAGCAAGCTCGTGCTTTGGATGATCGTGAATTGATTGCCGGAAGCGGGAATGAACCCGTTGATCAGAGTGCCCTTCAGCGTAGCGCCGCCAAGGCTGATGGTGCCGGTGACGCTGAGTTTGTCGTGCTGCGTCCCAGGGGTCAGGCCGCCGAGCTCAATGTCCAGTATCGCGCCAGGAGCCAGCCCTACGTTGCCCGCCTTAAGGACTGCCGTGGTACCTGCACCAATACCCGGAGCGATGGTGGTGGTGTTGGCAGCATTCAAATCGCCAACGGTCCCGCCACCGGACAAGGTTCCGCCATTAAGCGTGACGTCGCCTATCGTTCCCGAACTACCGACCCGAAGTGTTCCACCGAGGACGACAAACGCCGCGAGGCCACTGCTGTTGCCGTTCAGGGTCGCGGTTCCCTCGCCCACCTTTTGCAATGGACCTCCGGCGCCGCTGATCGCCCCGTTAAGGATGGCGTCACCGTCGCCGGTCAGCGACAAGCTGTGGCCTTCCAGGGTAATCACCCCGTTGAGTGTGTAGGGCGCTGCCCCGGTGCTCTGGAAAACCAGGGATTTGCCCAGGCGGATACTCGGAGCAAACACGAACGAACCGCCGCTGGGGACGCGTGAGTCGATGCCGATGGTCGAGGCATTCCCGCTGCTGGCAAGAAAGATCCGCGCGCCGGTAATCGAGTAGCCGCTGCCGAAAAAATTCAGTTGCGCAAAGTTCGTGTCGGCGCCGAAGTCATTAACATTGCTCTTGCGCTGCGCAGTGACCGGGAATATCAGGACATCGTCAGCCGCAGCGCCACCGACCCCTGCCCAGTTGAGGTTGGAGGACCAGTCGGAGTCCAGGACGGCGCCCCCGTCCCAGGTTACTGCAGCTGCGAGCTCAGCGGGACTGAAACTGGCCAGCAGGATCAAGCCACCAATCAATCTGAAAACACACAGTGGGCGTGCAATTGAGCGCATTGGAACACTCCCGGATGAGTGAGGTACAGGCACTTCAAACGCTATAGTGACAGAATACCTCAGATACTGAACGGTGCTTGACGTCGCACCAGGGATCTGTCGCCGCTGCCGGTGTAAACACTATCCAGAAACAGCGTATGAAAATGGACATTCAGGTTCAACGTACTGCCAAAGCGCTGAATCAGGGTGACCATGCCTACATATGCCGTGGTTTTGGTGTAGCCGACTTGGTGGATTAGATGCGTGACAAGCTCGTGAAAAATTACGCTTTAACCGGCTGTTATTAATTGCTTTTTATCTAATAATACTATATATTTGTATAGTATTAATTGAAGTATCAAATCATGACCAAATCCAGCCTGCGACGCTCCGCACAAATCCCCGATTACCCCAACCCGGAGCGCACCGAAGTGCTGCTCCGCCTGGGCGATGAAATCACCGAGATGAGTGCCCACCTCGATGCCGGAACCTATCAATTGCTGCAGCTGATCAACCGTTTCGACCAACATGGGGGATGGCACGGCACCGGCATTCACTCTTGCGCCCACTGGCTGAACTGGCGGTGCGGCCTGAATCTCGGCGCTGCCCGCGAACAAGTTCGGGTTGCCCGAGCTCTGCCCGGCCTGCCCAAAATCAGCGCGGCTTTTCGAGAAGGCCGGGTGAGCTACTCCAAGGTGCGCGCCATGACCCGCGTGGCAACCGCCGCCAATGAGGACGTCCTGCTCGCCGTGGCATTGGGCGGCACCGCCAGCCATGTCGAACGTCAGGTGAGCGTGTATCGCCGCATCAAACGCGCCGATGCGCTCAAGCTGGAAAATCTGCGCCATACGCAACGCGAACTGATCTGGTTTGAGGACGACGACGGCTCGTGGGTACTCAAAGGTCGTTTCACCCCTGAGCAAGGCGCGCAGATCTGTAAGGCACTGGACGCAGCGATGGAGCAACTGTTCATTGAGCAGAAGAATGTACCCGAAGAAATTTCCGCGGAAACGTCCCGCAGCTTGCCACTCGACCAGGCGGTGCCACAACCCATCGCTTCACGGCGCGCCGATGCACTGCAGCGCGTGGCGGAATCTTTCCTGTCGGGCACTGCGCACGCGTGCTCAGGCGGCGACCGCTATCTGGTCAACATCCACACCGGATTGGAAACCCTCAAAGTCGATGGCGCTGGTGCAGAATCTGAATTGGAAGAAAGCGGCTGCGTTTCCGCGGAAACTTCCCGGCGCCTGAGTTGTGATTGCTCCGTCGTTCATTGGCGGGATGCGCCCAGCGGTGAACCGCTCAACATCGGTCGCAAAACCCGTATTGTTCCACCGGCTATTCGCCGGGCTTTGCACCGCCGTGATGGCGGCTGTCGCTTCCCGGGTTGCACCTGCACTCGTTTTGTCGATGCCCACCACATTATTCATTGGGCTGACGGCGGTGAAACATCCATGAATAACCTGATGTTGCTCTGTCGGCGGCATCACCGACTGGTGCATGAGGAAGGTTTTGGTGTTCAAGACGGAGGTTTGGGCCCAATCAACTTCACTTTCAACTTCACCTTGCCCAGTGGCAAAATCATTCCGCATTGCCCTGCACCAAATTTCCGCGGAAACGTCATCGAACTCAAAGCAAGAAATCAACAGTTGGGCCTGAACATTACACCAAAAACACCGGTTCCTTCCTGGCTGGGCGAGCGGATGGATTATTCGATTGCGGTGGAGGGCTTGTTGCGCAGGGACTAGCGCACCCACAAGCAACCGCCGACTCCTTCCCTACTGCCAATTCACCGGGACCGGCTCCGTCGGCAGGTTCATCTTGCGCAGGAAGGCCTTGAAGCGGGGGTCGTCTGCCAGATTCTGGAACAAATGCTCACCGACGATTTCGACAAGGGCAGCATCTTTCTGCTGGTAGGCGCGTTCCAGCCATTGCAGTGCACGATCGTGATCGCCGCGATTCGCGTAGGTCATAGCCACGAAAGTCGATCTTCTGTCAGACCATCGCGCAATTGGAGCTCGCAGCTCTTCGTCCGCCTCGGCCTGGTGGCCAACTGCCTGCAGCAAAACCGACAGGAGCTTCAACTTATCGCCTTGTCAACTTGCTGCTCCACCACGGCCACG
>JANLTO010000153.1:0-2712 GCA_031362985.1 Lysobacterales bacterium
ACGCCGCGTCAAGCAAATTTCCTACGTTAGTTCAAGCAGTTGCCCAATGTGTCTGGGAGTGCCGCACTGCCAGACTTTGGTGCTACACCCCGGAGGAGAGGGCATATGGGATATGAGCGCGGATCAGGGGGCATATCCGGGGCGCAAGCGGCGCCGCGTCCTGCGCGTCTGATGGAAGAAGTTCGCCGCTGTTTGCGGCTTAAACACTACAGTTTGAGCACTAAACAGGCCTACACGGGGTGGATTCGCCGGTTCATCCTGGCCAACGACAAGCGTCACCCGCGAGAAATGGGCGGGCCAGAGGTCGAGCGCTTCTTATCGTCGCTGGCAGTGCAGGGGCGGGTAGCGGCCAGCACACAGAATCAGGCGCTTTCGGCATTGTTATTCCTGTACCGCCAGGTATTGGCGGTCGACCTGCCTTGGCTCGACAACGTGGCGCGCGCCAAGCGGCCACAAAGGGTGCCCACAGTACTGTCGCGCGAGGAGGTACAGCGGCTGCTGGCAGCGATGGAGGGACGGCCGTGGCTGCTGGCCAGCCTTCTGTACGGCACCGGGATGCGGCTCATGGAGTGTTTGCGGCTGCGGGTCAAGGATGTGGACTTCGCGTGCAATGAGATCACCGTGCGCGAGGGCAAGGGCGGCAAGGACCGGCGCACGGTACTGCCGCAGTTGCTGATTGCCCCACTTGAACGTGAAGTCGAGCGCGCGCCCAGGCGGCGATCATCAAGCCTGTGACAGCCCACACCTTGCGCCACTCTTTCGCTACCCACCTGCTGGAGGCCGGCTACGACATCCGCACAATCCAGGAATTGCTTGGCCGCATGGACGTGAGCACCACGCAGATTTACACCCACGTTCTCAATCGCGACGGGCGTGGGGTGTTAAGTCCACTCGATGGATGATGCCGAGGGTCAGGTTTCGACGGCACCGCGAAGAATAGCAAATGCACCTATGAAGGTGGCGCACGTCACGCTGACGCGGAGGGCAGTTTGTTAATCGCTTCGATCCCCGCCATGCGCAATTTTTTGCTCTGACCCCAAATATTCCACGCAAAAGAACCTGGCCTTCGACTGGCCAGCCCGCACGTTGGTGACGATTCTGTTTTTGCTGCTATGCCGGATTTGCAGGCGTGAAGGCGGCAATGCGCTGTTCAATAGCTTCAGCCACAGCAAGACAGCGCATTTCTTCAAAGGGCGCACCGATTACCTGCACCACCTGGGGCAGGCCGTCACGCACTCCCACCGGCACCACCGCTGACGGCAGCCCCAGCGCGTTGATCGCAACCACCATGCGCATGTCCTCAATGGTGGAGGCAGTGCTCTCCGGCGTGGCGATATCATGATCAATCACTTGCGGGGGCCGTGTGCTCACCGGGGCTATGATCACGGAATAACCCTGGAAAAACTTCATCCAGTCGCGCAGTACCCTGCGGCGTTCACCAAACGCCAGGTAGTATTGTTCAGGCGTCCAGTCAGGAAGCGCCTGATGATAGTGCGCAAACATCCTGGCCAATGACGGGCTGCAGGCACCCGTGACTGCAGGCTCCAGCCCGGTAAACAACTCTCCCATCACAATCATTTTCCAGACTCGTACCGCATCTGCGAGCGTCGCGGGCTCCGCTTGCTCCACGCCATATCCCGCATCGACCAGCAAGCCCGCCGCAATTTCTACACCCGAGGCTACCTGCTGATCCACCCCTTGCCCCAGCGGATCAACAATACAGGCGATGGGTAAATCACCTCGATTGGGCTGCTCCCAGGGTGCCGGTACCCACCCGGAACCACGCCAATCCCCAACGGCCATTGCCTTGAGCCCCAGTCGCACGTCTGCCACGCGGCGGGCCATAAGGCCATCGGTATTCATCAGCTGGATGCCGATCGAGGGTTCATGTTCAGTGGGAACATAATCCGGAACGCGGCCCAGGCTGGGACGAATAGAAGCAACGCCACAGGCCTGTGCGGGTTGCCGCAGTGACCCTCCCAGGTCGGTGCCATGCGCCAACGGTGTTATCCCGACTGCCACTGATGCTGCTGCTCCGCCGCTTGAACCGCCAGCGGTCAACCGTGAGTCCCAGGGGTTTCGGGTGGGTCCAAATACTTCATTATTGGTTTCCCAACGACAGGAAAATTCGGGAGTGTTGGTGCGGCCAATGATCACTACGCCGGCATTGAGCCAGTTTTGAACGCAAGGGGAGGTTTCCGTGGCGACATTCTCTTTCAGCAGGGCCGAGCCATTCACCGTTGCCCATCCGGCCACATCCACGTTGCCCTTGATCGTCACCGGGATGCCATGCAGGCAGCCCAGGGTTTCCCCCCGGGCTACAGCCTTATCGGCTGCATCGGCCGCCGCGAGGGCAGCTTCCGCCCGGATTTCTGTCAAAGCGTTCACTTTGCCATTGGTCTCATCGGCGCGTTGCAGGCACGAAGCCACAACTTCCCGGCTGCTGAACGCACCGGTTTGGATACCCGCAGCAAGTTCACAGGCACTCAAACGCCATAAAGGTTCGCTCATAACGTTCTCCAAAACATCCGGTTAAATACGCCGCAAGCCACGTGTAAAAGATGGTGCATGATTTATTTCAGGATTAACAGCACGGATACCTTGCCAGGAATTTTCGTCGGTACCGCGCAATTGCATGTTTACTCCACTACGTGGAGCGCATCAGAGAGTTCTATTCCGAACTATCCCAGGCGGACGGGTTTGAGGGTTTTC
>JANLTO010000154.1:0-10462 GCA_031362985.1 Lysobacterales bacterium
GGCAGGCGAACATGCGGAAGCCGTGTGAAAATTGGTCAGCATGAGCCCTGTGGCTGCGAGTTCGTCAATTGCCGGTGTGGGTATTTCGCTGCCCCAGGCGCCCAGGTCAGACCAACCCAGGTCATCCGCCACGATCAACAAGATATTAGGTTGCTTTTCTCCCGGCTTTGGCACGTCCAGCCGCGTGGGCTGCGCCGTGGCAGACTCCTGCTTTCCGCAAGACAGCAACGGCGATCCCAAGCACACCAGCACAGCAAATCGAAGCAACAGGTCAGCTGTCGGTTTACCGCCGAAAGGGTTTTTAATCAACGAATTTGTCGTGTTTCCCGACCACCCAGCCGTGTTTGCCGATGTGTTGTGTCGCGAAGTCCAGCGGCTTGTCTTCGAGTATGGTCGCCATGGTGTCATTCCAGCGATTGAGAAAGCCAAACATGGCAATGACTCCCACCAACTCGACAATTTCCGCATCAGTGTAATACTTCTTGAGATCCTCGAAATGCTCATCAGTGACCCCGTTGGGAACCTGTCCGCCGCCTTGCGCCAGCCGTAGAGCAGCCTTTTCGGCGTTGTTGAACTCGTCATTCCATTCAAACTGCCAGACTTTCCCCAACTGTTCCGCCGACACCCCAAGCAGACCCGAAAAAGTGGTCATGTGTGCCTGGCAATACAAGCATCCCGAGGCAGTGCTGGCCACCAGGCCCACCAACTGCTTGAGCCGCCGGTCGACGGTGCCGTGCATCATCACGCCCCGGCCCATGGCCATGTAGCCCTTGAGAATTTCGGGTTGATGGGCCATGGTCAGCAGGCTGTTGGGTACAAATCCCCCCATTTGTTCAAACTGCTGGAAAAAGGGTTCAAACTCTGCCAGTTCTTCTCTGGGTATGGGTTTGATTCGGGCCATCTATCGTTCCTCCACTCTGAGTTGGGTTACGGCGCCATCGGCAAATGCTCGTAGCAGAACCGGCGGCGTGACCACCACAGCATAGATGGCGCCATAAATGAGTTTGAATACGAAAAACACCTTGAAGCTCATTTCGCTCACTCCTGCCGTGACCAGCAACAGGACAGACAAAGGGACGAGAATCACGGTCATCGCCGCTGCGAAAGTGAAGGCGCGTAACAGAATGTTATCGGGCAACAGCCTGCTCAATCCGAGATCAATCCTGCCCCAGGTGGGACGCGGCAATTTCCCTTTCCTGATGCGCGCCCGCGTGATCAGGGTGAGGGCAATCGTCAGCGCCAGGGTGATCATGAATACAGTGGGTATGAGGTCAACCGCAATACCCTGTGCCCCCCACAAAGGGATCACTGCAACTCCGTGAAAAATTCCCCATGCAAACATACCGGAAACGACGGTGTTAGCCACAATACTGATGGCCGTTTCCACACGCAGGTTCTTGTTTAGCTCAGGTACAAGTTGAATGCTCATTTTCGGATTTCCCGTTCTGGTCGGCGCAGCGAACGGCGGGCTGCACACTCGCAGATGGCAGAGTAGCAATAGCAAACCCTGTCTGCCAAATGAAAGCTATCACGGGTGCCATAACCATTCTTGATAGTTGCGCTGTACGCGGTGGGCGAGCTGCACATCAGAAGAATTCTGGTGCCAAGTCAAGACTTGTCTTGATAGTGCTAGCACCAACAACGATTTTATGTATATTTGGCGGAAATCCTTACTAACACCTTGCTTTCGGCATGGAGTAATCGCAATGGCCACAGCAGCACAACCTGTCCAAAACTCCCTCAAGGCTGGCAAGTGGATCAGGAGCACCTGCAAGATGTGCCTGCATTCCTGCGGCACGATCATGCACGTTACCGATGACGGCGTCGTCAACAAGATCGAGGGCGATCCGACCAACCCGTCCAATAACGGCAAGCTTTGCCCCAAGGGCAACTCCGCCATCATGCGGCATTACGACCCGAAACGGTTCAAGCAACCACTCAAGCGCACCAACCCCGAAAAAGGTCCGAACGTTGATCCCATGTGGCAGCCCATCAGCTGGGATGAGGCACTGGACCTGGTAGCTGGCGTGCTGAAGGCCACCATTGCGGATGATCCGCGCAAGATCCTGCCATCGCTTGAGCACTTCCAGAAAATGAACGTGTGGAACTGGCCGCTGGCATTTGGCAACCAGAACAGCTTCCAGTCCGGCGGCACCATGTGCGGCGGCGCCTATCATCCGGTCAACGGCTATATACATTCGGCTTTCGCGGTGGCCAACGACGCCAAGCACTGCAATTACTGGATCAACGATGGCACCGGCGATGGCTTTTCGTCCCACCTGCACGCCGCTGCCCAGGCCAACTGGGTGGCCAATGCGCGCATCAATCGCAACATGCGCTGCGTGACCATAGAGCCCAGGCTGTCCACCTCGGCCGCCAAGTCCGAGGAGTGGATACCCATCAGGCCGGCAACCGACCGGCATTTTGCCTTGGGTTTATGCCACGTAATGGTCAAGGAACGCCGCTGTGACTATGCGTTCCTGCGCAAAGACACCAATGCACCCTACCTGGTCGGCCCCGATGGCACCTTCATGCGTAACGCCGAGGGCACGATTTATGCCTGGGATAGCAAATCCGGCCGCGCCCGCTTATGGAACGATCCGGACATGGGCGAGATGGCGCTGGAAGGCACCTACCAGGTGGAGGGCAAGGAGTGTAAACCCGCCTTCCAGAAATTTGTAGAGATCCTGGAAGACTGCACGCCGGAAAAAATGAGTGAGTTCACCACGGTGCCGGCAGATACCATCGTGCGCATCGCCCGGGAGTTTTCCACCGCCGCAACCATTGGCGCAACCATAGAAATTGATGGCCGCACCCTGCCCTTGCGACCGGCCGGATACAATTATTACCGGGGCGCCCAGGGGCATAAACACGGTTTCCAGACCAATCACGCGTTCAAGATGGTCAACTTCCTTGTGGGCAATATCGATGCGCCGGGAGGCTTGTGCGGTGTGACCCTGGATGACCAGTGGATCGACAAGAGTCATATCGTTCCTGGTGAGAACGGCATGATCCAACCCCAGCCACATCAGCTTGGGCCCATGCCGCCCTTCCAGTACCCACCCAGCACCCATCATTTGCTGAACTATTTCCCGGTTGGACTGCACCCGCCGCACCTGAACCTGGTCACTTTTGAAAGCCCGGAAAAGTACGGTATCGACTTCAAGCCGGATGTCATGGCCATCGGCCACTCCAATCCGATCTGGGCGATGCAGGGACCGCGGCCAAAGTGGTTTGAGTTCATGCGTTCCATGCGCTTTATCGTGGTGTGCGACATCATCCCCACCGAAACCACGATGTGGGCCGATGTCATCCTGCCTTCGCACGACGCGCTCGAATCCTGGAACATGACCATGATCGAGCCACCGCATACGGAAGGCATGTGCCTGCGGCAACCTGCCACCAAACCCTTGTACGACACCAAGAGCGAAGAGGACATCATGTCCGAGCTGTCGGAGCGCATGGGCATACTCGACAACTATAACGAGGTGATCAACATCGTCAGCGGCTTCCACCACAAGCCGGAACTGCTGTTGCAACCCGGGCGGAAATACACCGACAAGGAAATCGCCGAGAAGAAAGGCTTGTTGTGGAACGACAAGCCGCTGGACTGGTATATCGAGCACGGTCATGCAGTAACACATCGCCGCACCGACAAGTGGTACCGGCCCTGGGAAGGCATGCGCCTGCATTTCTATATCGAGGACATGGTTACCATTCCGCGGAAGCTGCGTGCACAGATGGAGGAAGCCAATGTTCCCTTCCGCCACGAGTGGAATTTCGACGATTACCGGCCCCTGCCCACCGCTGTACCGGATCCTGTCCACAGCAACCCCCCGGAATATGACCTGTACGGCATTTTCTTCAAGGACATCCAGATCAACTTTGGCGAGAGCCTGAGCAATCCCTGGATCAAGGACATCGTGTATCGCGACCCGGTGCATATCGCATTGATTCTGAACTCCAAGACCCTGAAAAAGCAGGGGTTGGAAAGTGGCGATATCGTCAAGGTTGAATCACCCACCGGGGTGATCTATGGCCGCGTGGGTTCGTCCGAAGGCATGCATCCGGATACCCTGGGGGTGTCGAATTCACTCTCCCGGATCAGGGTCAATAACGCCGGTGTCCCGCACGCTGGTGGGCATTTCAACGACCTGTTGCCGTACGACCTGGGTAATACGGATGCGGTCACAGGCCAACCCGAAACCGTCTGCAAGGTCAAGCTGACCAAGCTTGATGACTGGCCGGAAGCTCTCAGGCAGGGCAAGACCGTCTATGACATCGTTGATGATCTGAAACGACCAGGCAAAGCCGGGAGTCACTGATGGCCAGAATGGGAATGGTGTTCGATATCCGGCGCTGCATTGGCTGCAATGCCTGCGTGGTGGCGTGCAAACAGGAAAATTCCTTGCCAGACGGGGTGTTTTTCACCCGTACGCTGAGCGAGGACTACGGCGTTTACCCCAACTCAGGGAGGGTTTATATTCCCACCCTGTGCAACCAGTGTGAAGACGCGCCATGCGAAAAGGTTTGCCCCAGTGGCGCCACCTATACGCGGGAAGACGGCATAGTCATGGTCGATAACGACAAGTGCATCGGCTGCAACTCCTGTGCCGTGGCCTGCCCGTATGACCAACGCACCGTGCTCAGCCAGGACATGTTTGATAAGGGCCTGTTCGGCGAAGGCGAACTGACTCCATTCGAAAAGCAGGGCTACACGCGCTTTACCCCGGGCACAGTGGCCAAGTGTGACTTCTGCAGCGGACGCGTGGACGCGGGTCTGGACCCGGCCTGCGTGGTGACCTGCCCAACGGATGCGCGCATTTTTGGCGACCTTGACGACCCGGACAGCAAACCCAGCAAGTTAATCCGCGAGAGGGGTGGACGGCCGCCCATGCCGGAGAAGAACACCAAACCCAAAGTTTATTACGTGACCTGAGCAAAAACTCAGCACCGCAATCGGCAAGCCCGAAGGAAGGGAATACACATGGCCAGCAGAGAGTTTCCAATCGTCGGTGATAGCCTGGTTCTGGGCTATCGTTTCCAGCGCTACTGGGACGATGCCATGGCCAGGGCGTTCTTCTGTGGTGAGTTGGGTGCCGGCCTGTTCCTGGTCGGCGCCCTGTACAACTCAGTCATCTGCATGATCGTCGGGGTGGGCATTACCGCGATACTCAAAACCTACTTCCATCTTTCACATATGGGTGTGCCGGGACGCTCGTGGCGAGCCATTCTCCGGCCCGACCGTTCCTGGATCAGCCGCGGAGCGATCTCGATCGTATTGTTCACCGGCGCGGCGCTGTTGCACATTGCGCTCAACGGTTTTGGCCTGGCCGAAGCGCTGGGCGGGGGCGCGCTGGTTAATGGCTTTGCCGGACTGGTGAAAATAGCTGCAATATTGCTGGCGCTGTTCGTGATGATGTACCACGGTTTCGCCATTTCGGACTCGACTGCAATTTCCTTCTGGAATACCGGGCTGATGCCGATTTCCAGCCTGGCCTATGCGGCACTGGGTGGCTTGGTGTTGAGCTTGAACCTGAACCCTGCGGCCGGCGCCACTGGCGCACGCTACCTACCCCCGGCCCACAGTGCCAGCCTGGTGCTAGTGGTGGCCACTGCAATCATCGTGCTGGCCCTGTTGCAAGGCGCCAAGCGGGGCTCCCCGGGCGCCAGGAAGTCGCTGTTTTTGCTGACCCGGGATGGTCCTTACGTCAAATGGTTTTACGGAGTTGTACTGGGCGCCGGATTTGTTTTGCCCTTCCTGCTGCTCGCCTTGTTACCGGAATCACGGGTGGTCAGCTTCCTCGCCGCCATCGCAGTGCTCTCTGGCTACTACCCGTTTCGGGTACTGGTGTTCAAAGTCGGTTTATACGACCCCATCATCAGCTTTGCACCGGAGTCCTGAGCCTCGAACCGACCCCCTGAAGCTGACTGAGGCGTTTGCGTTTGTCTTCCGCGATAGCAAGCTGACGATCACAGACGTCCGAGTCCGGATGCTCAATCCGAATCTAGCTGTCGCGCATGTTCGATGGACAATGGAGGGCGCCAAGGCGCCGCCTGGTGCCCCTGCCCCGCCTCGGGAGGGGATTCAGCTTCAGGTGCTGCAGAAAGCAACCGATCGATGGCTCATCACGAGCTTTCAGAATACCAATAGTGTTCCGGAAACCCCGTTTCCGAAAGGCCCACCGTTGAAAGCAGATGGCACCCAGTAAAGCCTGCTTCCGTGCCGCCGCATAATAGCAGCATGCAGCGGACGGCGCGACGCCGGCCCCTCAAGTTGAACGTTGAGGCTGTAGAAAAACACCTTTTCAAGCGGATCGGCGGCATAAAAAATGGCGTGGGATTTTCCGCGCCATTTTGATTTCATCGATCTCAACCTGACCCACTGTTGCGGTCAGAAGTCCCGATCAAATCATAGCTTCTCCCAGTGGGTGGGACGGGGTCTGCATCCCTTTCCGCTACTGCGCATAGCCGTGATGCGCCAGCTTCTCGATGTTGTGCACCAGGCAGTAGAGCTTCCACTGTGCATCCACTTTTTTCTGCCCTCTCAAGGTGAAGCGGTTGAGCTGTTTGTTGTGCCGCAAATTGCCGAACACCGGTTCCACCGCGGCAAAGCGCCGGCCGTATCGTGCGCGTCCTTCAGCGCTGTCGATGCGGGTTTTCATTTTATCGGTGAAGCTCTCTTGCTGCCCCGCCACCTTGCCCTGGAAGAACGCCACCTGCCGGGTCTTGGTTTTGCCTGGCGTGCGCAGGCATTTGTCGCGATGGGTGCACGGCACGCAGTCACGCTGCGCGCCCTGGAATTTGACTGCGGTATAACCATTATGGATGCAGTTCTTGCCATTGCCATAGAGCGTCTTGCCCGCAGGGCAGACGCAGGTTTGGGTGGCGGGGTCGTAGCGGAAGTCTTCAGGACGATAAACAGCAGACGCCTTGTTTCTGCTCGATTTGTCGTGCAGCGGATCGGGCTGCTGTTGGTATTTGCCTTGATCGGCAAAGCGTTGGTCGCGTTGCCGCATACCATTGTCGGCGATCAGGGCATCGACTTCCAGCTTGGCGAGTTGCTGGAGGTTGGATTCACTGTGATAACCGGCGTCCGCCGTAATGAGGCTGCTGGCGGTGATAAGTGGAGTATCAAGCGCATCTTTGATGGCTTTGATCACGGGCACCAGCAGTTCCTGTTCGCTGCCGGTGCCGTGCGCCTGGGCATCAACGATGATCTGGTGTTTGGCATCGACGGCGGTCACGCCGGTGTAGCCCTGAATGACGCCTTTGGAAGTCGCCATCTTGGCGCTGTCGTTGTCGGTGCGGTTGCTCTTACGGATTGTGCCTTTGCTACCTTTGCGATCTTCGGGATGCGCGGTCAGCCATTGGCGCAGTTGGGCGGCGTCACGTTGCAGGCGGGTGATGCGTTGGGCTTCTTTCTGTCTGAGGTCGGCTTCGGTCGGCTTCTGGTCTGCTGTGCGATGCCGTTCGAGCATGACGCGGGCGGCGGTTTCGAGTTTTGCGGCCTGGTGTTCGAAGTCGGCACGGCTACCGCTCTTTTGCTTGCTGGCGTTTGATGGCAGCTTGACGCCGTCGATGGCAAACATCTCGCGTCCGATCAGTCCCTGCCGGTCGCACAGGTAGAGGATTTGGGTGAAGATGCGGGCGATGTCGTCATTCAGCGTTGCGACGAATCCGGCCAGAGTGGTGAAGTGGGGCTGGCTGTCGCCGGACAGGGCAATGAAGGTGACATGATCGCGGCAGGCGGCCTCGATGCCCCGGCTGGATACGATGCCTTGGCTGTAGGCAAAGAGAATCACCTTGAGCAGCATGGCGGGCGGATAGGCAGCAGCGCCGGTTTCGTCATTACGGAAGCGGACATCCAAACCGGATAAATCCAACTCGTGGTCGATGAGGTGGTTGAGTGCATGTTCGAAGGTGCCGGGGAGCAGTTGCCGTTGCAGGTCAACAGCAATGAAACGGGGGCTGGTATCGATGTGTTTGTAGCGCGCCATGCGCTTCCTCCTGTGCGGGTTCTTGGCTCCGCAGTTAGAGGCTTGATGGGCGCCAGGGTTCCAGATAGGCTGGGGTTTTTCTACAGCCTCGTTAGCAGAAACTCCTAGTTGATGACAAAATGCACACATTTGTGCTATTCTCTGCCCAATGAAATTCTACAATTGGAATGCCGAAAAGAATGAGCAGTTAATTGCGGAAAGAGGTGTTTCCTTCGAGGAAATCGTTTTCTATATCGAGAACGGCGGCTTACTCGATGAAATTGCTCACCCAAATGCTCGAGACTATGCACATCAGCGTATATTCGTAGTTGCGGTCGATAGTTACGTTCATCTCGTGCCATTCGTCGAAAGTGATGACGAGTATTTTCTCAAAACCATCATTCCAAGTAGAAAGTTTACGAAGATTTATCTCGGAGAAGATGTATGAATGATGTGAAATTAAGCAAAGAGGAAATGAAACTTTTAAAGGCCGTTGAGGCTGGCGAATTCGAGTCCGTTCTTACAAAAAATCGTAGAGCTGAACTTGTTGCCGCGGCTAAAAATACAACTCGTAAGGACAAGCGAATTAATATCAGAATATCCACTCGTGATTTGATGGCAATCCAGTTACGGGCATCGGAGGAAGGAGTTCCCTATCAGACTCTGGTGTCTAGTATTATTCACAAATACATATCGGGTTCATTGAAGGATGTTGCTGCTAACAAGCGCATGCAGTCGGACCGCTCAAAGTCCGCTTCGCAGTCTTCGAGCGGCCGCTGATGCTCGGCGTTAAGTGTGCAGTTGCCTGGGTATGACCCGAGTGATACTCTAGACGCATGAAAATCGCTATCTCTGTGCCCGACCCAATCTTTGAAGCTGCTGAACGTTTGGCCGAACAGCGAAGCGTTCCGCGCAGTAAAATTTTTGCGGAAGCACTCGAGGCCTATTTGGAAGTTCAAGGCTCAGGTGCGATCACTGCCAAGCTCAACCAGGTATATGAACAGGAAGATTCCGGTTTAGCGGCGGATTTTGCCAAGGCACAAATCGATTCTATCCCTGATGAAACGTGGTGAAATCTGGTGGGCTTCACTTGAACAACCGCGCGGCTCGGCGCCGGGTTACCGTAGGCCCGTACTAATAGTCCAGGCAAACGGCTTTAATGAAAGCCGAATTGCTACCGTTCTTGTTGCAGTCATTACATCCAACCTTGCTTTGGCTGAGGCGCCGGGCAATGTTCGTATTGGCAAAACTGACTCCAAACTTGCCAAGGCGTCTGTTGTAAACGTATCTCAACTCCTCACTCTGGATCGCCGGTACCTTTCCAAACGAATCAGTCTCTTGCCGAGCCGAACGATGAGTCGAGTGACCGACGGTCTTCGACTGGTATTGGGCATATGACACATAACAGATTAATCAACCCGGGCGCCTGCTTCGTAGACGCCGGTTAATTCGATCGCCAGACTTCACACGAAGCTCCTCCATGCTCCACCCAAATCAGTTCCGCGTCAACGAAGCCTGGATCGTGTTCAAGCTGAACGATTTCCCGATTCACACCGAAGCCGACGGCGACTTCGACTTCATCGCTCTTATGGATGCGGCGAGTTGCTTCATCTTGAGTTCTGCTCCGGTGCCTGTCAGTCAAGTTGAGCCCACTGAGATGGAAGCCAAGCGGTTGCTGAAGCAGGGAAAGGCGCAGAGGCGCCAGCTGCCGAAGACTCTGTTCATCCCCGCCGTTCAGCCGGCCGAAATCCTGGCGCTTGAAGCTGAGCGCCAAGGCGTAACCGTCATTCGAGTACCCGAAGACCAACTTCTGGTCTTCATCGGTGAAGCCCGGGTCGGGTTCAGCGAACGTTTTGGCGGTGGCGGTCGGCAGTGACGCCTAACCATTCGCTAAGGCGGACGCATCGCGGCAGGTCACTTGGCTCTGATCCCAAGAATCCCAGCGCCACGACTTACCACAGCTACCTCAAGCGATTTCGAGGAAAAATTCCCGCGGGAACGTCCGGATAAATGGAGTCAGAGTTCCCTGTCAAATCCAATTGGATACCCGCATCCCGGAAAATATTTAGGACCAGAGCAATAACTTACAGAAAATGGAATGGAACCCGGTACTGCAAAGAAGGGGCCGGAATCATTTTCCCGAAATAGTATCCGGCCCCTTTTCCGCCTTTTCCGCATGCGCGCGATTCATCGGGTGTTGTAGCGATTGACAATTTCGGCCTCAAGCGGCCCCCTACGAGTGCGACTCCACGCCGCCACTTTTGTCCCGGTTAAACTGCTGCAGGCGTTCAAACAGCGGCGCCCCTCGTCCATCAGACACGCAGGACTTGGCTCCTCCGATGCCCGGATATGCCCCCTGATCCGCGCTCATATCCCATATGCCCTCTCCTCCGGGGTGTAGCACCAAAGTCTGGCAGTGCGGCACTCCCAGACACATTGGGCAACTGCTTGAACTAACGTAGGAAATTTGCTTGACGCGGCGT
>JANLTO010000155.1:0-8302 GCA_031362985.1 Lysobacterales bacterium
GCGGCGCTGGGGCCCGCTGCGGTGACGCAAGACGAAGTGAAGAGCCTTAAGCCATGGTGGCCCCTGGTGCCGGTAGTGCTTCTGATGATGACGGCACCGTTGTACCTGTCCGGCTACCTGCTCGATATGCTGACCGAAATCTGCATCTTCAGCATTTTTGCCCTCAGCCTGAACGTGTTGTTCGGCCAGTCCGGCCTGTTTTCGCTGGGACATGCGGCCTTTTTTGGCCTGGGGGCTTACCTCACCGGTATTTTGATGGTGCACTGGCAGTGGAATAATTTTTGGCTGTTAAGCCTGGTCATCATCCCGGCGGTTGCTTTGTTCGCGCTGCCTGCGGGCTTCATCGCTCTGCGTACGCGCGGCGTCTATTTCATTTTCGTGACCCTGGCTATCGGCGAGTTATTGGTCGCGGTGGCAATGAAGTGGGTAAGCCTGACTGGCGGAAGCAATGGCCTGTTCGGCCTGTCGTTTCCCTCGCTGGGTTTTGTCCAGCCGACCCGAACAGGGTTCTATTTCCTGGTGCTGGCGCTTCTGGCCGTATCGGCCTGGGTGCTGTATCGCTTGGGCAAATCACCCTATGGCCTGGCGCTGCAGGGCATACGCGACAACGAGCGCCGCATGCAGCACCTCGGCTACAACACCCAGGCGTTTCGCCTGTTCGCCTTCCTCATCAGTGGCGCTTTTGCCGGCATGGCCGGGATGCTGTATGCCTCTTTTTCCACTGCAGTGGTGCCCGGCTATCTTGGTGCCCTGATGTCCACCCTGGTGATGTTGATGGTCATAATGGGCGGCAGCCGGCATTTTTTTGGTCCGGTCATTGGTGCCGCAGTAATCACTGCCCTCCACTACGTAGTTGGTTCCTGGCTGCCAGAACGATGGGATCTCATCCTGGGCGTGATCTTCGTCCTGACTGTGTTGCTCCTGCCTGAGGGTCTGTACACGCTGGCGATCCGGTTGAGGAAAGGACTTGCCCGTGCACGTGCTTGAACTGGCCGCACTGTCCAAACGCTTTGGTGGCAACGAGGTGCTATCCGAAGTAGACCTCACGCTTAACCAGGGCGAGCACGTCGCCATCATCGGCCCGAATGGCGCTGGCAAGAGCACTCTGTTCAATACCATCAGCGGTCAGGTTCGGCCTTCCGGCGGACGCATCCGTCTCTGCGGCAGGGACGTCACTTCCACCTCGACACACCGTAGGGTACAGCTCGGTATCGGTCGCTCATTCCAGCTGACGAGCCTGCTGGTGGGCCTGACCGTCATGGAGAACATGTTGCTGGCGCTGCAGGGCCGCCACACAGCCCGCCTTCAGCCATTCCGGTCCTGCCGGGCCTATCCGGAGGCGACTGCAAGAGCCAGGGACTTGCTGCTGCGCGTCGATCTGTGGAGTCGCCGCGAAGACGGCGTAGCCAGTCTGTCCTATGGGCAGCAGAAAAAACTGGAAGTTGCCATGAGCCTGGCCTTGTCCCCCCGGCTGTTGCTGCTGGATGAGCCGACCGCAGGGCTGGCGCTGGGTGAAGTCGCAGGCTTCATGGATACCATCCGCAGCGTGGTGCAGGACACCACCTTGTTGTTCACAGAACACGACATGGACGTGGTCTTCGGCCTGGCGGATCGTATCATCGTGTTGTATTTCGGCCGCATCATCGCACAAGGCACCCCACAGGACATTCAGCAGAATGCGCAGGTGCGCGAAATTTATTTGGGCGTGGGCCAGCACGCGCCGCACGGGAGCGTGGTTGATGCTCGCGATTGACGACATCCACACTTACTACGGGGAACATTATGTGTTGCAGGGCCTGTCCCTCGACTTACCACAAGGCGCGGTGGCGGCGCTGCTGGGGCGCAACGGCACCGGTAAAACCACCTGCATTCACTCCATCATGGGCTTGAGTCCGCCGCGCCAGGGTGAAATCCGCATTGCCGGCCGGTGTGTGCAAGGCCTGCCACCCAACCGTATCGCGCTCGCTGGTCTGGCCTTGGTGCCTCAAGGCAAGCGCCTGTTTCCTTCGCTGACGGTGCTGGAGTGCCTGCGCATGGCGGCGCGTGGCCGGGGCTGGAACCTGGACCGCGTGTTCGACCTGTTTCCGGTGTTGCGGGATCGGCAGCGGGTCCGGAGCACGCTGCTCAGTGGCGGGGAGCAGCAGATGCTGTCACTCGGTCGCGCCCTGATCACCAATCCGAAGGTCCTGTTACTGGACGAAATCAGCGAAGGACTGGCGCCCATCATCGTATGGCAACTGGCAGAAATCATCCGCCAGCTTAAAGCAGAGGGCATAACAATTTTGCTGGCGGAACAGAATCTTGGCCTGGCCCTGTCAGTGGCCGATCAGGTGTACGTGCTCAATATGGGCAGGGTCGCCCTGCACACAACTGCAGGCGAGTTCAAGCGAGACCACGCAGCCCAGTCGCGTTATCTCGGGGTCAGTGCCTGAGCCCGTACTTCAGGTCGATGAGTAATTATGCTTCACCGGCATATTCGCAGCTCTCACGCCGTTTTGATATGCAGCCCGGCCAACGATAAAAGATTCAACATCATCAGCGCAGGGTTCGATTCCTATGGAACGGTAGGCGGCCTTGACGTGTTCGCGTTCCGCGGCTGTCACTGGAAACACCCGTTCCGCAGGGTCATCGGCTTCGCGCATCAGGCCGCCATTGCCGCCCACGCACCACTGGTAGTACTTGAGGTGGGTAAAGGGATGCACGCCCTTGGGCAACATGGGCGACATCAGGGCGAACAGCGCGCCATAAGCGGGCTTGATTTTCCAGTACAGTTCGATGGCCTCGTCGTCACGTCCAGCCAACAGGAGTTCCAGATAATCAACTGCGAAACGTTGCTGTGGGGACTGCAAAGCTTCCTGGGTCCAGGCGCCACTCCATTGCATGCCGTAGTGCTTGACCAGCAAGGGCGCAATACCGAGGTTAACACCACCAATCAGCAGGCGATCTTTAAGGCGCTCGCAAATCTGGTAGATGACCGGCAAGTCCAACGTGGTCATGAGCTTGATGGCAATCACATTGGGCAGGTCGGCAAGCCGGTCATATACGTCCAGTGCGACATTGCTGGGATGCAGGTTGCGGAACTGCATACCGTCGGTAGCCCACAGGCATACGGCGAGGTTGGTGCGCTCGATCCGGTCACGGTAAAATTCGTACAATTCGTCTTCCGACTGAGCCTGGAAAGTGGGAAACGGGTGGATCAACAGGTGTTTGAGGCCCATGTCCCCGGCATCCTCGATCAGGGCGTACTGCATTTCCGGGGTCGGCTCCATGACCACGGAGCTGACGGCGATCTTATCGCCAGCTTCATCCACCGCGATGCGGAAATACTCGCGTCTTTCTTCGCGGCTTAATCCCAATGGCACTGCAAACGCGGAAAAGAAACCGTGACTGATACTTTGCCGCACATCGAGCCGGATACCTGCTTCATCCAGGCCGGCGAGATCGGGTGAGAACGACGGCATGAGGATGTTTTCGAAGCCGCGGAAATGCTTTTTGGCCCAGGCTCGATGTGTGCTGATTCCCTTGCTCATGATCTGTCTCTCTTTCATGGGTTGCATTGATGCTAGCCAGACATGGTGACTATATACTGGTACGGGTGACTTTCGCCGCTTTGAGCAGTGGCTGCAAGTTCCATTTCGTCGAACCCCCCAAACCTGCACTTATGAGCAAGGAATTCGCACGATGTCCATAGGAAAAGAGTGTTTGTTTGTTGGCCCTTTCCTGGCACCGCTGGCAGGCTGGCTTGAGCCAGAAATCACCGTGCACCGCTGGTGGGATTTACCGGAACGGGAAGCATTTCTGAGGAGTAAGGCAGTGGCTATTCGGGCCATCGCAACAGATGCCTTCACGGGTGCGGACCGGGAACTGCTGGCCGCGCTGCCCAAATTGGAATTAATCGCCAATTTTGGCGTGGGTTACGACCGGGTAGATTTCGAGTATGCGCGTTCGCGCGGCATCCAAATCACCAACACTCCCGGCGTGCTCGATGACGATGTAGCTGATCTTACCCTTGGTCTGATGCTATCGGTTTTCCGCCGTATCGCCCTGGCGGACCGGTTTGTGCGGAACGGACAATGGCTTAAGGGACCGTTTCCGTTGACTCAGAGTTTGCGGGGAAAGCACCTGGGCATCGTCGGCCTGGGCCGGATCGGCAAGAAGGTCGCAGCCCGGGCGGCTGGCTTCGGACTGAGCATTTCCTATTACGGCCGTCAACCTCAAGCGGAACAGGCTTTTCCTTATTTCCCTGATCTTGAAGAACTGGCTCGACGGGTGGATGTCCTGGTAGTGCTGGTGCCGGCCAGTCAAGGCACCCAGGGCCTGATCAGTCGCAGGGTCCTCACGGCGCTGGCTGAGCGCCAGGGGGTATTGATCAATGTTGCTCGCGGTTCGGTTGTCGATGAAGACGCACTGGTCGAACTGCTGGTAGACGGCAAGCTTGGTGGTGCCGGGCTGGATGTATTTGCCGATGAGCCCAGGGTACCGCAGACCCTGCTCTCGCTCGACTCCGTGGTGCTGCAGCCACACGTCGGCAGTGCCACGGTCCAAACCCGGGAAGCCATGGGCAGGCTGGTGGTGGCGAACCTGCAGGCGTTCTTCCGGGGTGAACCCCTACTCACCCCGGTAGGCTATTGACGGTATTTCCATTGCGGAAACCTTGAATCAGTCGTCGATAGTCAGAACGGGTAGTGCCGCTCGCCCATCTGCACGGTGATCCATTTCAGTTCAGTCATTTCTTCCATGGAGAAGTGACCGCCTTCGCGACCCATACCGCTGTCCTTGGTGCCCCCGAACGGCACATGGGGTTCATCGTAGGCTGTACTGTGATTGATGTGCACCATGCCGGACTCGAGCTTCAAAGCAAACTCCATGGCCCGTTGCAGGTCGTTTGTAATCACTGCCGCGGAAAGACCATAGGCTGTATCGTTTGCAAGGGCGAGAGCTTCTTCGTGGTCCTTTGCGGGTATGACGGAAACCACGGGCCCGAACGTTTCTTCCCGATAAATGGACATTCCCGGCTTGACCCCGGAAATGACGGTTGGCTGGTAGTAACTGCCTTTCGAAGTACCGCCTATTTGAATCCTGGCCCCCTTAGCGGTGGCATCCGCCAGCTGGCCATCGATGAACGTGCACTGGCCTGGACTGATAAGAGGCCCGATTACCGTGTCAGGATCACGCGGATTGCCGACTTTCAAGCCTGCGACTTTCGTCACCAGTTTCTTTACGAACTCGTCGTAGATCGGCTGTTCCACGATAACCCGGGACCCGGCCATGCAAATTTGGCCCTGGTGCAGAAAAACGCCGAAAGCAGCGGTATTGACGGCGTAGTCGACGCCGGCATCACGCAGAACAACCAGTGGACTTTTGCCGCCCAATTCCAGCGTGCACTTTTTCAGGTTGGCGGCTGCTTTGGCCGCCAGTTTGCGGCCAACTCCAGTCGAGCCGGTAAAGGTCACCAGCCGGACCTTGGGATGGGAAGTAAATACCTCACCAGCGACCGCTCCACTGGCAGGCACAACGTTGACCACACCGGGTGGCAGTCCCACGCTGTGGAACAGCTCTGCGATCTTGAGGCCGATAACGGGCGTTGTCCCGGCGGGCTTCAACACCACCGTGTTGCCAGCCGCCACCGCCATGCAGACTTTCTTCAGAGCCAGCAGTAAAGGAAAATTGAATGGCGAGATGGCGGCAACCACACCCAGCGGCTTGCGTATGCTCATGGAGAACATGTTGGGGCTATCCGATGGCATGGTTTCGCCATGGATACGCCTGCATTCACCGGCTGCGCTACGCAGCATGTTGGCGCAAAACCCAGACTCAAACATGGCTTTGCCAAAAGGCGAACCACCTTCGTTAATCAGGACATCGGCGAATTCCGGAAGGCGCCTCAGCAATTCATCGGCAGCGGCCAATAAGTATGCTTCGCGCTCCTTTGCCAGGGTACTGCCCCAGAATTGAAAGGCAGCATGGGCCGCGTCAATCGCTGATTCCAGGTCCTTTTTGGACCCCTGGTGGACTCTTGCATACACTTCACCGTTTGCGGGGTTCAAGTCGTCTTCAAGCGTGTTGTCACTGCCCGGAACCCACTGACCATTGATGAACAGAAGATATTCCTGCACTTTAGTTTCCTCCCAAAAAAACAGTAGCCGCTTTGCAGGATTATAGGCTTCGCGAAATTACGCACTCATGCAATGTTGGAGAGCAATCATTCCAAATGCGAAATGAGATCTTCCGGATCAAACTTCGGGGATGAATATCGAACAGGATGCGGGGTTTAGTTTCCTTCCGTTTTGGTCTGCAGGCCACGCCAGCGATTGACAATACCGCTGTCAATCCCGAGCAGGTCTATGACTCTTCCCACGGTGTGATTGATGATGTCGTCAATGGTCTGCGGCTTGTTATAAAACGCCGGCATCGGGGGCGCGATGATGGCGCCCAGCTGGGAAGCCTCGTGCAGCAGTTTGCAGTGCCCGGTGTGCAAGGGCGATTCACGGGGTACAAGGATCAGCTTGCGGCCCTCTTTCAAAACTACGTCGGCCGCCCTTTGCAGTAGATTGTCCGAGTAGGAATGCACGATGCCGGACAGGGTTTTCATGGAACAGGGTGCGATAATCATTCCATCAGTACGGAACGAACCGCTGGAAACGGACGCGGCAAGGTCAGAATTGTGTTCAGAATGGTCAGCCAGGGCTTTTACTTCACTTACTGAATAGCCAGTTTCGTGGGCAATGGTGATTTTCGCAGCCTGGCTGATAATCAGATGGGTTTTGATGTTGCCCAGTTGTCGTAAAACCTCCAGCAGGCGAATACCATAAATTGCACCGCTGGCTCCGGAGATGCCAACAATGAACCGCAAACTCTCGTTGCCTTTTTCGTATTTCATGTTGCTTGTGCCCTGCCTGGTTGCCCGGATTTGGTCAAACTGCTGCAACAGGCATTGTGGCACAGGTTTCCTTCAGGCAGGTCAGAACCGCGTTGAAGGCCGAAGGATGTACCGAGCGTTCGCGATAGCAGATCGTGAGGTCAATCTTGGCGGATATGGTGTCAGTCACCAGTCGCCTGACCAGTCCCATGGACAGGTCTCTGTGCAAAAGCCTGGTTGGAAGAAAAGTAAGAAACTCGTTGCCCAGAAGCATCTCCCTGATGAACATGGGTGAATTTGCAATGATGCTGGCCAATGGCGGGTTCAACCCGCGCGTAACAAATGCTTTTTCAAACGTGTCCAGCCAGAACTGGGTATAAGGAGCCATGACCCAAGGGTAATCAAGGAGGGCGGCAAGCGAAGTTTTTTTGCCGGAAAGACGGTGGCCCTTGCCGCAGAATACGCTGGCCTCGTCGCACATCAGCCTTTCCGTAATGATGTCTGCGTGCATGCCCTGCGACCAGCCGCCGATGACCATGTCAAGTTCACCCATGCGCAGTGCCGGAATGTTGACATCCATCAGGCCTTCGCGCACTTTCAGCCGGATACCAGGACGGTCTGCATAAAGTTTCAATGCCAGCCGGGGCATGAGGTCGGCCGCAATGCTCGGAGTGACACCGATCGAAATTTCACCCTTGGTCGCCCCGGTCAATGTTGCTATCTCGCGCGCGGCATTGCGAATCTCCGCTTCAATGACCTTGGCATGCAAAGACAGGGTGTGGCCATAAATGGTGGGAACAACGCCCGCCGGCGTGCGATCAAAGAGCCGGGTTCCGAGCTGGTCCTCGAGTTGGTGAATGCTTTTACTCAGTGCAGGTTGACTTAAGTGCAGAGCTTCGGCAGCAGCGCCGATACTGCCCATTTCATAGACCGCGAGGAATCGCTTGAGGCTTCGGGAATCCATGTTGCTCCGGCATAACAAAAAGAGTTAAGGTTTTTAGTGTACCATATCATTTTTCTATGCCACATAGCATTTTATGGCTTTTGGAAAATTTGGCAAATACTACCCGGGCGGCATTAATTTCATGCCTGAAAACCTGGATCTGTGCGAGTTGCTGCAACAGGAATGCGAGAAGTTTCGGCTGATGGTTAGGGCAGGAGACCGCCTGGCATTCAGGTCTGGCTCCCCAACGATGCCTGTACGCAGTGACCGCAATCATCTGAAATATATCGTGGTCAACCTGCTGCAAAACGCACTCAAGTACTCGGCACCGACAAGCGTAGTTCAGCTTGGCCTTGAAACCAGGAATGGCCAGGCCGTAATCACCGTTGCCGATGAAGGAATAGGTGTGCCAGCAGCAGAACTCGAAGAGCTGTTTTCACCGTTTTATAGGGCCAGTAATGTGGGCGATGTGCCAGGTACCGGGATGGGTTTGGCCATTG
>JANLTO010000012.1:0-26475 GCA_031362985.1 Lysobacterales bacterium
AGCGTGATGCGGCTGATGATGGTGGCGGCAGCAATCCACGCATAGGCGCCGTACAGGGCCAGCGTACCGATCAGCCCCAATGCGAAACCCCAGGCGTCGCGGCGTATCGCCAGCGCACGGTCCGCGTGATACAGACGCTCGTAAATGTCGCGATAACGCTGCAACAGCAAGGGCCCGAGGCCAAAGAGTTTGACTTCCTTGACGTTGTCCTCGCGCGCCAGCACGGTTTCAAGGTAAATCTGCATGCGGGTTTCGGGTGAGCGCCAGCGGAACAGGCGAAACGCGTCACCGGAGAACTTGGTCTCGGCAAAAAAGGACGGCAGGCCAGCCAGCAGCAACACCAGCACCGCCCAGGGTGAAAACTGGATCAGCAATGCGCCGTAGCTCAGCAGCGACACCGTGTTCTGCGCGAGGCCAAAGGTGCGGTTGACCAGCGACAGGGGGCGACTGGACGCTTCGCGCCGCGCGCGGGTGAGCTTGTCGTAGAACTCGGAATCTTCGAACTGCGCCAGTTCCAGCGTCAGTGCTTTTTCCAGGATCATCTCGTTGACGCGCTCGCCCAGTTGCGCCCGCAAAAGTGCCTGGCAGAGGGAAATGCCGCGCTGTGCACCGGCCAGCACGGCAATGATGAAAGCTTCCGTGGCCACCAGGGTAAATACGCGATGCAAGGACGCTTCACCGCTGGCCTGCATCACCTGGGTCGCAGCCACCACGGCATCAATGATCAGCGCGCCCACCCAGGCCATGGCCGCAGGCAACATACCGGCCAGCAGCGTGAGAACCGCCAGCACCACCGTGAGGCGGCGGTTGGTGGTCCACACCAGGTCCAGTGCGCGGCGGCTGTAACGGAATACGCCAAGGAAACCCCGGTTGCTTGTCTCTGATGGGGGTGTGGAGTGAGGGTGTGCAGCCATAAGCCATCTTACATGGTGGCGCAGGGCTCTTGCTGCAAGCGCCAATAACTCAAGCATTGGCACCGTGACAGGCCCATGTCACGCGGCTACCATTACCGTTCCAACCAAACAAGGTAACTCCAAGCATGTCCCCACCACCGCCATCACTACCCATTGTCCAGCGGAGCCGTATCTTTGTGCTCAGCTGCCTGTTGTTGGGAGTACCTGCGTTTCAGGCAAAAGCCGATGTCGCTGGATTGGCTGCGTTTACCGAGCGCGGCATGGGCCTGTGGCATGTCCCCGGCATGGCCGTGGCCGTGGTCTCGCGCGATGAAATCCAGTTCAGCCAGGGCTTTGGCCAGACCGCCACCGTGGATGGGCAAGCGGTGGATGAGCACACCTTGTTCGCCATCGCCTCGACCACCAAGGCCATGGTGGTGTCCGGCGTGCTGATGCTGGTGGATGAAGGCAAGGTCTCGCTGGACGAGCCCATCATCAAGTACATCCCCGAGTTGCACTTTGCGCCGAGCCTGGCCGGTGAAACCATTCGTGTGCGCGACCTCTTGTCGCACCGCACCGGTTTGCCCTCGACGGATTTCTGGACATTTTTCCAGAACATGCCGCTGGACGAGCAGATCACGCGCCTGCGGGACGTGAACCAGGAAGCACCGGTCCGTTCCCGATTTATCTACCAGAACACCATGTTTGAACTTGCCGGCCTGCTCATCGAACGGGTCAGTGGCGAACGCTGGGACCTGTTTCTCAAGCATCGCCTGTGGCAGCCGATCGGCATGAATGAAACCTACGGCGCGCGAGGCCAGATTGCTGCGGGGCAGGTGCATGTCATGCCGCATTACTATACCGACAGCAAGCTGGTACCCGCCGAGTGGGATTTGCCGGCGGATAACGTCGATGCCGCAGGTTCGGTATGGTCCTCACTGCATGACATGAGCCTGTGGGCCCAGTTCCTGTTGCGCGGTGGTGTCACTGTGGGCGGCGAGCGGCTGGTCACAGAAGCCAGCTTTGCGGAAATGTTCGAGCCGCAACAACTGGCCGGCACTACCGACTTCTACCCCACCACGGCTCTCACCCATCCGCACTGGCGCAGTTACGGTCTTGGCTGGTTCCAGCAGGATTTCCAGGGCTGCAAGATCGATTTCCATACCGGCAGCCTGGGTGGATTGATTGCCCTGATCGGGCTGGACCGCGAGAACGATCGGGCAGTCATCATACTGGCTAACCGCGATCACGCCGAGATGCGTCACGCGGTTTTGTGGGAGGTCATGGATAACAGCGCCGCCGATAAGCGCCGCGACTGGAACCAGGAAATCTTTGATTTATACGCCAAGACGGCCAGCGAAGCTGAAGCCAAATGGCAGGAAGGCGCGGAGAAGCGCCTGAAGAAAACCAAACCCGCACTGCCCATGGAAGCGTACGCCGGCACCTACCGCAGCAAGCAGAATGGCGACCTCTTGGTAGAGCAAACCGGCCGTAAACTGGCGCTGAAAACCAAACTGGGCCCCGTCACGCTGCAGCACTGGCAACTGGAAACGTTCCTGCTGGAGTCCGTGCCGTGGAACTTGCGTGAATTGGCCACCTTCCACATCGGCAGCGATGCAGCGGTCAGTTCACTGGAGGTGTTTGGCGACAGCTTTGTGCGGGTGAAAGCAGTCGAGTGAGTTCATCGTTCACCGGGGCAGTTCGCCCTGCTCAGGATAAATCAGTTGATCCGTGGCAAACCCCAGCGTACTGGCTTTGGCCAACAAGCGCTGCAGCTCCTCTTTACCGAGTTCCGGTGAGCGCGACAGGATCCACAGGTAGTCGGTGTCGGGGCCAACCACCAGTGCGTATTGGTAGTTCGGGTCCAGATCAATGATGTTGTACGCACCGTAGAAGGGACCGAAAAACGATACCTTCAGCTGCCCGACGTTCGATTCTCCAACAAAATATGCCTTGCCCTCAGAACTGTCCCAGGCAGCCTTCTTGCCGTTATAGCCTTTGTTGATGACGCGCACGCCACCGTCTTCGCGCATGCTGTAGTCCGCCTGCACGTGCGACAAGCCGCGCTCGAAACTGTGATCGAGCCTGGCGATTTCGTACCAGGTTCCGAGGTAGCGCTCGAGGGAAAAATCCTGCACGATGACAGCGCGATCGGGAACGCCCAGGCAGCCCGTAAGCAAAGCCGCACACAGTGCTGCGCCCAGTGCGAGAGCGCTGCTTCGCCGCCCGGATGGTTTGAACGGTGTTTTTGCCGGTTTCATGGGAATCTCGCTATTGACGTTGCCAGGTCGAACGGTGATCGGGCCCGGAAAATACCATGTGCACATCGCTGATGGCGCGCTCCAGGAAAGCACCTTCACAGTAGCACAGGTAATAATCCCACATGCGCAGGAAGGCTTCGGGGTATCCCAATGCCCGTACCTCGTCGAGGCGTGCAAAGAAATTGTCGCGCCAGTGATGCAAGGTAGTAGCGTAATGCAAGCCGATGTCCTCGAGATCCAGCAAGCGCAGCCCGGTAGTGGTTGCCACGGTGTGGGTCATGGCCGCCGCAGACGGCAGGCAGCTACCGGGGAAAATATAGCGCTGGATGAAGTCGATGGCCTTTTGCGACTCGTCGTACTGCTGGTCGGCAATGGTGATTGCCTGCAACAGCATCAGGCCGTCCGGCTTGAGCAGCTGGCCGCACATGCGAAAAAACGACGGATAAAGCGCGCTGCCAATAGCCTCGATCATTTCGATGGAGACCAGCTTGTCGTACTGGCCGGTGAGATCACGGTAGTCATCCAGCAGCAAGGTGATGCGATCCTGCAGCCCCGCTGCAGCAATGCGCTGCGCGGCCAGGTCGTATTGCTCCCGCGACAAAGTCGTCGTGGTCACCCGGCAGCCGTAGTGCTGTGCAGCGTAGAGTGCAAAGCCACCCCAGCCTGTGCCGATTTCCAGCACGTGATCATTCTCATTCAATTGCAGCTTGCGGCAAATGTGTTCCAGCCGTACCAGTTGCGCCTCGTGCAGGCTCAGGTCCGGCCGGGTAAATATGGCGCTGGAATACATCATGGACTCATCCAGCCACAAGGCAAAAAACTCGTTGCCAAGGTCATAGTGCGCCGCGATGTTGCGCTTCGCACCTGCATGCGTGTTGCGGTTGACCCAGCCAAACAGCTTTTGCAGCGGTGCCGTCAGGCGCGCGGTGCCGCCCTCCATGCCGTCGAGCACCGCACGATTGCGCAGCAACAGGCGCACCAGCGCCACGAGGTCATCACATTGCCAGAAACCCTGCATCCAGGCTTCACCGGCACCGATTGAGCCACCAAAGGCCAGCTCACTGAAAAATCGTGCATCAATCACGTTGATGCGCACCGCCAATGCCGGTTTCGTGCCTGCTTCACCAAAACTCAATTCCCTGCCATTTTCCAGCAACACCAGTTGCCCGATTTGCAGGCGCTGCAACTGGCGCAGCACCAGGCGCCGGGCAAGGCCGTCCAGCAAGCCGGGTTTAACCGTGCCCGAAAGGTGTTGCGGCGATGCCAGTGAAACCGATCTCATTTGCTTTTCTCCAAAGCCAGGGTGCTGCGCTCCTCCGCCCGGTCCGATTCGATCACCTTGCGGCTTGCCCTGGCAGGGTGATCAAATACCGGAACCCTCTTCAGCCACAAGCGCAGCGCCTGCCAGTGAATGGCGACAATGATCTTCATGGTCATTAGCGGAAAGGCAATCAATACCCGGGCCAGCGCGGCCGGGGTGATTTCCTGGCGCTGCAAGACCAGGGTGGCATCGAACAGTTTACGTCCTTCGCGGGAATTTTCCATGTGCACGGTCAAGGATTCTGATGGCGGCCGGAATCGCCAGTCGTAGCTTACGTCCATGGGCATGAACGGGGAGACATGCATGCGCTTGACCGGGCGGTAGCGGCGGATATCACCATGATCCGCTTCAACGGGACCAACCTCAGCGTCCTTGCCGAGCACATAACACTCCCGCTCACCCCAGGGTGTGTTGTTGACTTCAGCCACAATGGTTTCAAGCTGCGTATCGTCCGCGTTAAAACAGTAATAGAAGCTGACCGGGTTGAACACATAGCCGAAGTAGCGCAAGTGGGTCAGCAGGCGGATGGGTCCCTGCGGACGCTGGCCGGTGGATTGTTCCACCAGGTCACGCACCGCCTGGCCCAGCGGGATGCCTTCACCACCCCCGCCTTGACCAACAAGGTGATCCTCGCGGCAGAACCGCGCCGCTGCGCGCCGTGTGGTGGAGAACAGGCGACTGCCATGGAATACCTGGGGCAACTCGTCCAGGTCCAGGTACATCATGAACATGTGGTAATTGAAACTGTGTTCCGCTGGGAGCATGCGGCGGTGGCGCACCGTGCCGTGATAAATAGCGCTGTGCATGCCGGTTTTCACAACTAAGCAGCCATTGGGGACTGCATCGATTCGCGCTGCAGGTCCTCGTCCAGGTGACGCAGTGCTGCCATGGTGCTGATGACGCCATCTTCGTGAAAGCCATAGCGCCAGTAGGCACCGCAATAGTATGTGTGGCGCGGTCCGTTGATTTCCCGCTGGCGCTGCTGTGCCGCCACGGCCCGTTCGGTGAAGATCGGGTGGGTGTAGTCCAGGGTGCGAATTATCGCCTCCGGATTAATGGCATCCGAATGGTTGAGGGTAACGCAAAACTGCTGCGTTGCATCGAGGCTTTGCAGGATGTTCATGTTGTAGGTTAACGCCACCCGCCTGTCCAGTTCTCCATGGTTTGGATCTCCGTAGTTTGGCTTTCCGGGGCCCGGCACCGCGGGACTCCCCGATGCGCGAGGGTGTGACGGCAAATGGTAGTTCCACGCCGCCCAGGCCCGCTTGTTGCGTGGCATCAGGCTTGCATCGGTATGCAGCACCGCTTCGTTGTGCTGGTATCCAATGGCGCCCAGCACCTCGCGTTCCTGTTGGCTGGGGTCTGCCAGCAGCGCCAGCGCCTGGTCGCTGTGGCAGGCCACGATCAGGCGGTCGAAGCGCTCCGCTTCGGCTCCCGGAGTCTTGATCTCGACCCAGGCGCGATGCCGTTTGACCCACTCGACCGGTGCATTGAGCCGGATGCGGTCGCGGTGGGCTGCTACCAGCTTTTCGACGTAGCGCTGTGAGCCCCCCTGTATGACCCGCCAGGCCGGCCGATCGCTGACCTGCAGCAAACCATGGTTGTGGAAGAAGCGCACAAAGAATCCTGCTGGTACGCTGCCCATGCCCTGCGGAGATGCAGACCAGATGGCCGCTCCCATCGGCACGATGTAGTGCTCGATGAACTCGCGCGAGTAATTATTTGCCTGCAGGAAATCGTCCAGGGTCAGGGTGCTGTCCGGCTGGTCCAGCAAGGCCGGCGCCTCGCGATTGAAGCGCAGGATGTCGCGCACCATGCGATGGAAAGACGGCCGCACCAAATTACGCCGCTGGGCGAACAGGGTGTTGAGGTTGGCGCCGTTGTATTCCAGGCCGGTGCGCTCACAACGCACACTGAAACTCATCTCGCTTGGCTGGGTGGCAACTCCGAGTTCATTGAGCAGGGCAATGAAGTTCGGGTAGGTCACATCGTTGTACACAATGAAACCGGTGTCCACCGCATACGTCCTTCCTGCCACCGGTACCTCGATGGTGTTGGTGTGACCGCCAACGCGCGCATCTGCTTCAAACACGGTGATGTCATGCCCCGGCGCCAATCGGTAAGCTGCAAGATTGCCGGCAATACCCGTTCCTATTATGGCGACTTTCATGGCCAGGTCTCGGTCACCAGGACTGCGGTACTTTGACCAGCAGGGAGGTATCGTAGCCGGACGCAGCAATGTGCTCGACCATGCGCGCATAGTCTGCCGCAGGGATTTGCGGGGTACGCGCCATGATCCATACGTAATCCCGCTTGTTTCTCGCCACCACGGTCTGGCTATAGTCTTCGCTCAGCCAGGTGATGAGGTATTCGGACTTCACCGGCCACACAAACTGCATGCCCCATTCGGCATTGGTTTGCGTGTTGCGCACGAAACCGCGTGGCGTGTATTCCTTTGCCGGGCCGTCAAATGCATCCGCGCGAAACGTGAAGGTGGTGGCAATGCTGCCATCTTTATCCAGGCGATAGGATTCCACTGCGTTGTGCGCGCCCTTCTCCATGAAGGTCGGGATATTGGCAATGACATACCAGTCGCCCATGAAGCGTTCGAGTTCAACATGTTCAACCGTTGCAAGCGGCGGCAGGCTGGCCGCGCAACCGGCCAGCAGCACGGCTGCAATTCCGGCAAGTAATGGTGTGTGCTGGCGGGGGCTGGGCATGTTCATACATTGGTCTCCATGGTGCGTTGCTTTGCGATCAATTCTTCCTGACCGGCCGTTTTTGCAGCTGCTGTTACAGCAGTTCGTACCGCAACATGCGGCCGTTTTTTGTCTCGGATTCAAGACCCAGCCATTCACGGTCCATGGAATACCATAGCTGCAGCTTTAGCGGGCCGGCTGCGAGGTGGTAACTCAAGGCCGGGCGCATCTCTCCGTGCACTTTGAACTCAGTGGGCTCAGGTGTTGAAACCCGGACGTCGACGTATTCGCCACTCTGGCTGTTGAGCAATTGGCTTTGTTTGAGGAACTCCGGGTTCCAGTATGCAAAGCTCATCACGCACGGTGGCAGGTTTGCAGCACCGCGGTTTGCCTGCACGACAAATGTTCCCTGCTGTTGCCTCCCCAGCACCGAGAGCGCTTCGCCGTTGTCGTCGGTGCTGGATTCGATCCGCGTGAGGCAATTGCCCTGCCACTCTTCGCTGTTTTCATGGGCATAGTCATATAGCGTGACGAACAGCAGCTTGTATTCAAATTCAGCGACCGTGCGCAGTACGCGGCTTTCACCCTGTTCAGCCAGGAAGAAATCGTGGTAGCCGATTTCCTTGTCATTGAGGAATACCCGAAAGCGCCATTGCCGCTCCGTGGATAGTGCTTCCTCGGCCTGTGCGGGGATCGCGACCATGCCGACTGCAAGAACCACGAGAGCCGGCAGCATGCAAGACAATAGCCGGGACAGCCTGCCTCGCAGGTATCCGGTCAGATCAAACACGGCTTGCGGCCCTTGCGGCATCTGCGCGGCTGAACAGGTAGTGGCTGACAAACCATTCCTGGCCGTTGAACTGGCCGAACAACTCGGCACAGGCCATAAAGAATATCCTCCAGCGCTGGAACCACTGCTCGGCCTGGCCCGCGCCATAGGTTTCAGCCATCAGTGGCAGGATGGTGTCCCTGCCCGCATCCATGTTGGCCAGCCAGGCATTGGCGGTTTTCTCGTAATGCGATCCGCTCCAGCGATCGCAACGCAGCAGCTGCAAGTCCCGCTGGAACCGGGCGGGTAAATCGGCGCCGGGCATGATGCCGCCGGAGAAGAAGTGACGCCCCATCCAGTCCGACGGTCCGTTGTCAGTGAACTCATAGGTGCAACTGCGGTGGCAGAATATGTGCATGAAAAACTGCCCGTCGGGTTTGAGCCAGCCGCTGATGCGCCGGAACAGTTCCGTGTAATTGCGCATGTGCTCGAACATTTCCAGCGAAACAATGCGGTCAAAGCGCCGCTGGATGTCGAAGCGGTTCATGTCTTCGGTAAGCACGGTGATGTTGTCCAGCCCTCTCTCACGGGCCCGCTCCTGGATCCATTCACGCTGGGGAGCTGAATTGGACACTGACGTAATCCTGCATGTTGGGTAATGCGTTGCGATCCACAGACTCAGGGAACCCCAGCCACAGCCGAGGTCTAGAACATCCATGCCATCCGCAATCCCGGCTCGTGCGCAGGTAGCTGCCAGGGCATCCGCTTCGGCTTGGTCCAATGTTTCAGTCCCCTTGCCCCAATAAGCGCAGCTGTACTTGCCGTGCACCCCCAATACAGCGGCAAAAAACCGCGGGGAGAGCTCGTAGTGCTGCTCGTTGGCGAGGTGTGGAACAGGCGCAACTTCGGCCTGGTCCATGCTTGCGATGAAGGATTCGGTCAGTTCCGTGGCGCATTCAAGGTCCCGCGCATGGATCTGTTCCAGGCGCTGACGGTTGAGGCGGCGGATTCCGGCGCGTATGACGCTATCCGGGACCAGGCCGGACTCAGTCCATGCGATGGCGGCTTTTGCTGCAGCTGTGCTCATTTCGATTCCTGTGATTTCTGGCCGGGTCTAAACCGTTGAACGGGGACAAAGAACGGGAGCCCGGCAGGCTCCCGTTCCCTCTTTCGCAATTACTCTGCCAGAGTGCAGGGAATAGGCTGGGTCAGGCGTTTGCCGGTGTAGGATTCCGGTGCGTCACCCGCAATCGTTACGATCGCCGTGGCGTCGTTGCAGCCCGAAATATCGAACTCAATGATACCGACCTGCTCGGTGAGCACTTGCTGGTTTTCGTTGGAACCACCGCCTGTGCTCAGGAACAGGGCAACTTCCGCTGTAACGCCATCAAACGCACCCGGGGTTGAACACTCGAACATACCGTCAGCGCCAGTGTCTTCCTGGCAACTGTCGAAGGTCAGGAAGACCGGGTTCCCGTCACCATCGTAGGTATACCAGGTGCCGACCAGGCGGTTCTGGGACGGAATGGGTTGCAGGATGAAGCCCTGGCCGGAGCCTTCAAGAATATTCCACCAACCGTTGGCACTGTTGTCGACCGGGACCTGCACAGGCAGCACACCCACAGGGAAGGCCAGCACACCCAGCGGCTGGTTGATGCCGTCGCCAATGGCATACAAAGTCACGTTTGCACCTGCGGGCAACGCGGCTGCCAGGGGATCGATGTAATTGACTGAACCGTCGTTTGAGGCGATTTTGAGGTCATAGGTGCCGGCGGGGACTTCAAAGAAGCCGCTGTCCACCTTGTACGGTACGCCAACGAGGCCATTTACCACGTCACCGCCGTCGGTACGAATGGACACTTCGGTGCCTGCCAGGTCTGCGGCAAACGGTGCGGCATGCACCACGCGCACAGCCACATTGCCGGCCGTCGGCGCCGCGTTGTCATCTACCAGGGCTGCCAGTTGCAGCGGCTGGGTAGTGCCGTTACCGATAGCAAACACACTGTAGTCCACGCCATCAGCCAGGGTGTATGTGCCGGTAATTGCCGGGTCCGTGGCTCCTACGGGAACAATGTCAATCGTGTAGTCGCCGGCGGCCAGTTCAACGTAGTCGACGAAATCGGTGAACTTCACATTCGAAAAAGTCGGGTTTCCGTTCACCAGAATGTTCACGGCAGTGTCATCTATGTCTGCGGCGAAGGGCGCAAGGTGCAGCACGGCCACTCGCGCAGAGGCAAAAAGGGGTTGAGAGCTCAGCCCGACCAGGGCTACAAAAAAACTGATAACAAGTTTGTTCATCACGATCTCCTAGGTTTTGTATAGATATTTCCGTCCGTGCAGCGCTTCAGTGGGTGCGTGGTTGCGCCGATTACTGCTGCGCGGACCGTGGTCACAATCCATTTCATTTCATTGCGTGAAGAATAGTACAGATATTGTACAGGTATTGCAAGCATGAATTGTTGAGAATAATCATAGATTGCTAGATACTGGTAATTTGTGTATAGTAATCGTACAGTTATATCTCCCTATCCAGCGGAATCCAGTCATGCCCCCTCAAAGCGCACCCGACAGCAGTAGTGAAAAGCTGTACACAATTGGCACAGTGTCCAAACTAACGGGTGTGGGTGCCATCACGCTTCGTGCCTGGGAGAGACGCTACGAGCTCATTCATCCGGTGCGCAAGGAAAGCGGACACCGCCTGTACACGCGCAAACACATTGACCAGATCAATCGCATAAACGCCCTGACCGACCAGGGCATGCGCATCAGCCAGATCAGCCTCGACATGCTGGAATCTGCGCCGGCGGACTCGGGCCGTGATGCAGCCCTCGCAAGCCTCTGGGGCGGATATCTGGATAACATGATCTCGGCCATCATTGCGTTTGATGAAGCGCGGCTGGAGGAGATTTACAACGAGGTATTGTCCCTTTACCCCATCGAACTGGCGACACGAAAACTGCTCAGGCCCTTGCTGGTTGAACTTGGATTGCGCTGGGAAACCGCCATGGGGAGTGTTGCAGAAGAGCATTTTTTTGCTTTTTACCTGCGCAACAAGTTGGGGGCAAGATTCCACCACCGTATGCGCAAAGAAGACGGACCACGCGTGTTGCTGGCCGGCCTGCCCGGTGAGTACCACGAAATTGCGCTGCTGTTGTTTGCGCTGTCAGCCAACGAACAGGGCTTTCGCCTGCTGCCCCTCGGCGCCAACATGCCGTTGGAGGAACTCGCATTTGTTGCCAGCAGGACGAAGTGCGATGCCATCGTGCTTTCCGGCGCCATTGAACCTTCCACTGGAACTCTTACCAAAGATCTGCCGTCTCTTGTGGGGGCGGTGGATATCCCGGTTTTTGTCGGCGGGCCGGCATCGGTCTTTGCCTGTGATGCGATCAACAAGGCCGGCGCTGAGGCACTGGGCCAGGATATGGAGCACGGCCTGCGGCAATTGCAAGAGCGCCTTGCCCGGGCGCCTCACCTATAATGGCTCGGTAAGTCTTCACACGGGGTCCGGACATGAAAAAAGCAGTGATCGTAGCGTTTGTATTGTTCCTTGGCGCCGCCGCCTATTATTTCCTGGTGATGCAGGCGCCCGGGGACAAAGTCGTGGAATTCTCACCGGTGATCCCTGACGCACCTGCTTCCACCGAACCGGGGCCGACGGATCCCCTGGCAGTTGACGGCCATGAGGGAGGCGGTTCAGCGATTGCGGCGACCACCGCGGAAGTGATTCCGCTGCCGGATTTGACGGCCAGCGATCCCCTGATACTGTCGGCTTTGGCAGGTCTGCTTGGGCAGGCTGCCGTTGACCGGTTTGTGGTCCCCCAAAATCTGATTTCCCGCCTCGTTGCCACCGTCGATGCACTGGGTGGACGGCAGGTCCCCGAGCCCCTAATGCCGGTCCAGCCACTGGGCAGTGCGTTTGAGGCCAATGTGGATTTTGCTCCCGAGGTGCCGCTGTACAATCCTCTGGGCGATACCCTGGAACAGTATCTCGCTGACCCGGTTAGCTACGCACGTTATGCGCCCTACCTGGATGTGCTGGATTCCATAAACATGGTTGACCTGGCAACGATCTACCGGCAGCAGCTGCCCTTGTTTCAGCAGGCCTATATTGAGCTGGGCTATCCGGAAGGAGATTTCAATCTGCGCTTGCTGGAAATCGTGGACTTGATGTTGGCTACGCCTGAAGCGCCGGATCCGGTGCGCCTCATCAAACCGGAGGCCTACTACCTGTTCGCCGACCCCGCGCTCGAAGCGCTGGCGGCCGGCCAGAAACTGATGATTCGCATGGGCAACAGCAATGCCGAACGGGCACAGGCCAAGCTGCGGGAATTCAAAGTGGCCTTGACCGGAGCCAGCGCCGACCCTTAGGGAAGGGTTTACTTGGCTGGGGGATCAATTTTCAGTTCCAGGCCGATGATGACCGGGTCATGGTCAGAAGACCGAAATGGCCCTTTCGCAAAATAATCTGCAGGCTTGCCGGGCTCAATGTTGTAGTCCAGCATTGCGGATTCATCCGCGTTGATGTGCCATGCGCCGACGCCGCTGACGAAGGGCAGCAGTTGCGGGCTGGCATAGGCGTAATCCAGCGTGCCGATGCGGCCATCGTACACATAGGTGTATGACTCACCGTCACCCTGCCGGGCGAGCAGGCTGACCAGGCCGCTTTTTTCCATTGCCCGCACCGGGTCTTCCATGCGGTGGCTATTGAAGTCACCAACGATCAGCAGCTGTTTGATTCGCTGGCCGGTGGGATCATGCAATGCCCACTCAGCCAGCGCGCTGACAGCCCGGGTTCGGCTGGCGTTGAAGCATCCTTGTCCGTCTTGTTGGTCCTGATCTTTCCCGTCTGCCCCTGAGCAATTTTTCGATTTCAGGTGCGTGACCACGACCGTTAGCGTGCGGTCACCCTGTGCCATGCGGAACGACTGCGCCAGCGCCGGCCGGTTAAGGGCATCATCGAAGCGGTGATCGATACGGCCATCCAGCAAGGCAAAGCGCCCTTGTGGCGTGACGAGAGCAGGTTGATACAACAGTCCGGCCTTGATCACATCGCGTCCGATCGTACCGGTAGGGATAAAAGCATAGTGCCCCGCGCCCATGACCTTGTTCAAACCATCAACCAGGTCCCGCAGGGATTGCTCAGGGTTGTTCTCCAGTTCGAGTACGCCAAGGATGCCGGCGTCGATGGCGCTGATGGCGGCTACCAGTTTCTGCAATTGGCGATGTTGTTCCAACGTGTTGTCCGCGCCGCGACAACCCCGGCTCAACGCTGGCCCGCAGTTCCTGCCTGAATCCTTCAGCGTGGAAAAATAGTTCAGGACATTAAAACTCGCCACGCGAAACGTCCCGCCCACGACGGGGGGATGGCTGCTGCGCGGATTAGCCTGCGTTAGCAGCGTGAAGGGTGCTGTTGGCTGTAAACGATAGTGGCCGAATGCAAAGTGCAGCACACCTGCCAGGCCTGCTATGTGCTGGCCGGTGCGTATCGAGTTGCCGGCAATGAGCGGGTCAGAATTATCCGACATCGGGTTGGTAGACCTGGGTTTGTCCGAATCAGGTTTGTCCGAATCAGTGTTGTCCGAATCAGTTTTGTCCGGCGCAGGAACTCGCGGCAGCAGGTATCGTCCTGCGCGACCGTCATCGATAATGAGGCGGTCCAGTGCCTGGGCCCTGGACACGGCCAAGGCTTTTTTACCCGGCAGGGCTGCTTGGGTGGGCTGAACTTGTCGCTCACTCGATACCGCCAACTCGCCAAATTGCCATAATTGATGGGTATCGATAATGGTCAGGGTCTGCGGCAGGGCCACGCGCATACTTTCCAGGGCTTCCAGCATTTCCTTCGAAGCCAGCGGCAGGCGCAGGTCAATGGCGAGCGGCAGCGCCACATCCTCGCGGCACACCACCAGGGTACGGACCGGGTGAAGTTCAGTCAGCCCCTTGAACTCGGCCACGCTGCCTTGCACATGCACGAGGTCTCCCACGCTGGCGGGCAGCGCGGTGTGGATGAACAGTCCTTCCGAGGATCCTGCATTCCTGTCCCGGTCCTGGTGTTCCTCTTCAATGAACAGGCCGCCCCAACCATCGGTTCCCTGGAACCGGCCAACGACCACGGCTTCCACATCCACTTCTTTGCCAATCAACGGACTGCTGGCTCCGGCGCCCTGAATAGTGGAAATGGGCGTTGCGGCCTTTCCGCAAATGGATTTGTCTGCAGCTCCGTGCTGGCCATGTCGAGGCTTGCCACCATCCAGTGCCTGACCGGATCCGCTGAAAAACACCAGCAGCGCAAGGCATGGAATGTGGAAATGTGTTTTGCCTGACGCCATAAGTCTTTACCCAGCCGCGTTGATGAGAATCTATCTGACTATAGGCCCTTTATTCTTCCTCACACAGCCCACAAATTACTATCCAGCTACCAACAATCTACTTAGATTCCGACCCAGGTGACCAATGAGCGCAACACACAACGTGGTATGCCCTTCGTGCACGACCACCAATTCAATTCCTGCCGATCGTCTTGGTGACGGGCCGGTTTGCGGCAAATGCAAACAGCCGATTTTCAGCGCTCATCCCGTGGAGCTGGACCAGGCAGGTTTCCAGCGGCATATTGCAGCCAATGACATTCCCGTGCTGGTCGATTTCTGGGCCCCGTGGTGTGGGCCCTGCCGCGCGATGGCACCGGCATTTGCAGAGGCTGCTGCACAGTTGGAGCCGACGATGCGATTGGCCAAGCTCAACACCGAGGAGGTGCAGGCCATCGGCGGGCAGTATGGCATCCGTAGCATCCCGACCATGGTGATGTTCAAAGGTGGACGTGAAGTGGCGCGCCAGTCCGGGGCGATGATGGCCGGGGATATCGTGCGCTGGGCTCGGGCGCATTCCTGAACCGCGTTAGGCGCCCGCTGCGGTGATCAACCCAGGGTTGTTTTCCTGCCCCGCACACACCATCTCAAGTTCTATAATCGCGCCACTCGGGACCAGGCGTGGCCTTGGGTGACCCAATCGGTTAACGGGTAAAGTTGATGAAAGATTTTGGTATTGCCTGGAGTAAGGGTCCAGTCAATCGGTAAGGTTTTGAATAGCGGGAGAAGCGACATGGCAGATATCGACGAGTTAAAACTGGAATTAAAGAAATTGCGCGATGAACTGGAACTCAAGATGCACCTCGCTTCCCTGGAAATGAAACAAGAATGGGACGAATTGGAAAAGAAGATGGAATCGTTTTCCAGCAGGGCTGGCTTGGAAACCACCCGTCATGCGCTAGGTGGTGCACTGGGTCTTTTGGGTGGAGAAATCAAACTCGGCTACCAACGGTTCAAGGCTGCACTTAAAGACTGATGCAGCCGCCTCAATGAAGAGCTATTTCTTTGGCTGAATCCGAGGGTATCAGCGATCGCCCCAAGGCCAAATCGCTAAAGCCCCTGCGGGCACTGTTGCCCTTCATCGGGCACTACAAGCGCACATTGTTTGTGGCTATTCTTGCCTTGCTGGTGGCATCTGCGGCCATGCTGGTGATTCCAGTGGCCCTGCGCTTCCTTATCGATAAAGGTTTCATTGCGCAGGACCTGAGCACCGTCAATCGCTACTTTGGCTGGTTCCTGGCGGTGGCGCTGGTGTTCAGCGTGTTCGCTGCCATGCGTTACTACCTGGTGACCTGGCTGGGCGAGCGAGTAGTGGCTGATATTCGCAATGCGGTTTACGATCGCGTCATTCGCATGGATCCCGCATTTTTCGAAGTCACTCGCACCGGTGAGGTATTGTCCCGCCTGACCACGGACACCACCCTGGTGCAGAGTATTTCCGGGGTGGGTTTATCCATAGCGCTACGCTCCTCGCTCAACCTCCTGGGTGGATTGATCCTGTTGGTCATGACCAGTCCGCAACTGGCCTCCTACATCCTGATTGGAATTCCCGTGGTGGTTCTGCCCGTGCTGGTGGTAGGGCGCAGGATACGTCAGTTGTCCCGCCAGTCCCAGGATCGTATCGCTGATACCAGCGCGCTGGCCGGCGAGACCCTCAATGCCATGCAGACCGTACAGGCCTTTACCCTGGAGGACCTGCAGGTGAGGCGCTACGAATCCTCTGTAACAGACAGCTTCCGTGTCGCCGTGCGCCGCTTGCGCATGAACGCCTGGCTGACCGGGCTTGCGTCTGCGCTGATTTTCGTTGCCATCACGCTGATTCTGTGGCTGGGTTCGCGCCTCGTACTCAAAGGCAGTATGACGGGCGGGGAACTCGGGCAGTTCCTGATGTACGCCATGCTGGTCGGCATTTCGGCAGCGACCCTCGGCGGTTTGTGGGGTGAAATCCAGCGGGCCGCCGGTGCCATGGAGCGCCTGGCCGAGTTGCTGCACGCAGAGCCGACCATCGCAGCGCCGGAAAATCCGCTGCATTTACCCGCGCGTGCAGTTGGTTCGATACATTTTGATGATGTGCTGTTTCACTACCCTTCACGGCCTGAATCAGCAGCGATGGATCATTTCGCGCTGGACATCGCTGCGGGTGAAACCGTCGCCATAGTCGGACCGTCGGGAGCAGGCAAGAGCACGGCCTTCCAGTTGCTGCTGCGCTTTTATGACGCAACCAGCGGCAATATCCGCATTGACGAGACCGATATCTCACGGCTGGACCCGCGCGAACTGCGCCGGCAAATCGGCCTGGTGCCGCAGGAGACCGTGCTGTTTGGCGCCAGCGCTATGGAGAACATCCGCTACGGCAGGCCGGGCGCTAGTGATGCCGAAGTGCGGCAAGCTGCAGCGCTCGCAGCTGCGGACGAGTTCATCAGTGCATTACCCGCAGGCTACGAAACCTACCTCGGAGAGCGCGGCACCCGCCTGTCCGGCGGGCAGCGTCAGCGTATTGCCATTGCCCGCGCCATTTTGAAAGACCCGCCCATCCTGCTGCTGGACGAGGCAACCAGTTCGCTCGATGCCGAGAGTGAGCAACTGGTGCAGCAGGCATTGGAAAAACTGATGCACAACCGCACGACCCTGGTCATTGCCCACCGGCTGGCCACGGTAAAGAAAGTGGACCGCATCGTCGTGATGCACCAGGGCAGGGTGCAGGCCATTGGCACCCACCAGGAACTGATCGAGGGCAACCCGCTCTATGCGCGCCTGGCTGCCCTGCAGTTTGGTATCGATTGAATCAAGCCAGGGTCACCACAACCGCACCCGATTTTCCGGCGCCAGCCACATGCCATCCCCTTCCACTGTTCCAAACGCTTGGTGGAACGCATCAAGGTTACGGTAGACGCCGTTAACCCGGTACTTCAGCGGCGAATGGGGGTCTGATGCCAACTGGCTGACGGCAGCCTCGTCCTGGTACTTGCCTTTGCGGGACATGGCATAGCCGATGAAGAAACGTTGCGGGCCGGTAAAGCCATCGATCACCGCGGGCTTCGCCCCATTGAGGCTGTGGATGTAGGCGCGGTAGGCCATCGCAACACCGGATACATCGCCGATGTTTTCCCCCAGCGTCAGTTCGCCGTTTACATGCATGCCGGGCAATGGCTCGAACCCGTTGTATTGCGCAACCAGGGCTGCGGTGATCTCGTCGAAAGCGGCACGGTCTTCTTCGGTCCACCAGTTGCTCAGGTTGCCGTTACCATCGAACTTGCTGCCTGAATCATCAAAGCCGTGGCTGATTTCGTGGCCAATGACGCCGCCCACGGCGCCGTAGTTGATGGCGTCATCCGCGTTGATCTGGAAAAATGGCGGTTGCAGGCGCGCAGCAGGAAATACGATTTCGTTCTTGGTGGGGTCGTAGTAGGCATTCACCGTCTGCGGGGTCATGAACCATTCCTTGCGGTCGACCGGCTTGCCAAGCTTGTCGATATTTTCCTGATATTCCCACGCAATGGCGCGCCGCAGGTTGCCTATATGGTCCCCGGCTGCAATCTCGAGCCCGGAGTAATCTTTCCATTCGTCCGGGTAACCAATTTTTACCATAAGTTTTGCGAGTTTTTCCTGCGCACGCACACGCGTCTCCGGGCTCATCCAGGCCAGTTCAGCCAGGCTTTCGTTCAGGGTGTCAATCACGTTGCCCACCAGTATTTCCATTTTGGCCTTGGCTGCCGGCGGAAAGTATTCCGCCACGTACAGCTTGCCCACAGCCTCGCCCACCATGGCGTTGACGGTGCTGATGCCCAGCTTCCAGCGCGGCCGCTCCTCTTCCTGCCCGTTCAGGATGCGGTTGCGGTAGTTGAAGCGGATAGCGGCTGTTTCGGCATCAAGATGCAGGCCGCGACTGTCCATGACCTGGTAGCTAAGGTAGGCCTTCCAGTCCTCAATGGGAATTTCGGCAAGCAAGTTATCGAGTGCGGCGAAATAGCTGGGTTGGTACAGCACCATCATGGCTATGCCTTGCAAGCCCAGTACGTCGCGGCTTGCCTGCCAGTCCATGTTTTTCGCGCCGCTGTCGAGAACGTCGAGGGCAATGGGGTTGTAGATCTTGTCCGGATCGCGGTTGGTGACATTGTCCCACTGCACTTCGGCCAACGCGCGTTCGATGGCATAGACTCGCTGCGCCTGCTCGAACGCCAGGGCCGGGTCAGTGCCGGCGCGTACCAGCATGGCCTGCATATAGGCAGGCAATGCCTCGCGCGCCGCGCTGAAGTTATCATTATCGAGGACCAGGTAGTAATCCCGGTCCGGCATGGTCAGCCCGCTCTGCGCTATGTACACCGCATTGCTGGTCGAATCTTTCATGTCGGGCGAAATTTCGAGCAGGTACGGGGTTTGGATTCCCTCCCGCATGAGTCGCGCCATAACACGGACCAGCGAGTCGAGGTCGGTAATGGATGCCACCTGGTCCAGTTCTTCCCGTACGGCTTCAATACCCAGCGCATCAATGGCTGCGACATCCATCCAGCTGTTGAAAATATCCCTCACTTGTTGTGCTTCCGAGCCGGGCTCGGCAATGCTCCCTGCTGCCGCTTCAATAATTTTCTTCAGGGCCTTTTCGGCCTCCTCATTTACCTGGTGATAAACGGTATAGCCGGAATAAATCGCCGGAATAGGGGTGGTGTCCAGCCATGTGCCGTTAGCAAACTGGTAAAAATCATCCTGCGGCCTGGTCTCCCGGTCTAGTTCACCGGACAACACTCCGGAAACTGGCTGCGGGCCTTCCGGATCTGCACCAGCCTCGACCGTGGCTGCTTCCGTTGCTCGCTCTGATGTAGTGACTGACTGCTGCCTGCTCCACCAAAGCCCTGCGGCAGTTACAAGCAGGACGATGGCAATTAGTGATTTCGTGGACATGGGCTTCCTCGCAAATTTTGGGGACATCCGGGCAAGAGTCGCATAGTGTCATCTTGCCGCAGCAGGGCAACAGTGTCTTAGGTTGGGGGAAGTTGCCGGGCGAATGCGGAAGCGGGACCCGGTCCCGCTTCCGCCCGACCCTATTGTGGAGATAGTTTTGCGGTTACAAAGCCAAGCACGGCGCCACTTGCCAGGTATAAGACCAGTGCTTCAACGTTCCACCATATCCAGATGTCGTTGGGCAAATTGAACACGCCCGACCAACCTGCGGACAGACAAACCGAGAACAGGCAAGAAATGAAGCCGAACTTCATACCCTTGACCGCGCCTGCGCCATCGAGTGCGGAGCGGATGTTATCAAAAATCGCGGCCGCAATGAAAGCGCAGATAAGCCCGGTGGTGATCCAGCGGGGCATCAATGCGGCCATGTCGGGTGGAACCTGGGTGAGTTCAGGCCGCCAAAACCCGCTCGTTGCAAGATAGCTGTCCGCCAGTATTCCCTGGTGGATGAAAGAACCCGTCAGCATGGAAACAACGAACCACGTTACGTAATATGCCAACCCGCCGAGCACGATGACTTTCAGATTGAATTTCATGAGTGACCTCCCTGGGTGTTTTCGGTTTGATGGGACTTGCCCCCTCAGTATAAACCCGTCGGGAGTTTTTTCATTGGCGCCATCGGGCTGATCTGTTGGGAAAACCGCTTATCGAGACCGGGCTATCCCACGTGACCCAGCTCGCCACCATTTTGCCGCCGGGTCCCTGAATTTTGATCTTATTGAAGTTAAACCGAACAGTCTGTTTAGTTCATTTGAACAAACTACACGAGAATGCGTTCTACCGAAGAACTGCTGGAGAAGACTTAATGGGCCGGCACCGGCAGCAGGCGTTTCACGGCGATCCGGGCAATCTGTGCCAACATCACCGGGTCGTTGAAGCTGCGTCCCAGGGTGGACATGCCCTGGATTATGGCCAGCAAGCACACGGCGGTGGCTTTGGGGTTAACCGTCGCCGTAATGCTGCCGCTCCCGATGCCTGCCTCGATGTCCGCTTCTAGCAGCTCTTGCCATTCTGTGAAGGCATGGGTGCTGGCTGTGCGCACGGTTTCATTGCTCACGGCCAATTCGCTGGCCAAGCTACCAAGGCGACATCCAAGCACACAGCCGGATGCATTCTTGTGTTCTTCGGCGCTGGCTAGCACGGCGCTTAATTGGGCGAGAATGCGCTTGCGTCCGTCGTTTTCCGGCTCGCTGGTGGACTTGAGCTCATCCATCAACTGGCTGCGATTGCGCTCGATAACGGCGCTCAACAACGCCTGCTTGCTCGGAAAAAAATGGTAAAAACTGCCTTTGACCACGCCGGCATCGAGGCACAAACGGTTGATACCAACCGCGCTGTAACCCTGGCTCTGGAACAGGCTTTGGGCAGTGTCGAGAATTTTTTCCCGGGTCAGGTGCGACGGTTCAGTGGTTTGCATGCCCTGACTTTAGAACAAATAGACCGGTTTGTCTATTTAGTGATGCGATTTCCGCAGATGTGGTGCGGTTGTGGTGGGCTTGCCGTTGGGGCTATTTCGTCAGGCGTGCGCTTATCGGAACCTGGCAAACGTCCAGTACCGGTGGGGGCTTGTGCTTGAAGAACTTTTGTTCACGTTTGCGTCGGCCATCCAGCAGGTCTTTAAATACTGCGCTACTGGTGTCCATCACATAGGTCGTTTCACGTTCGTTCTCGGGTAGCTCGCTCATCAGTTTCAGCGAACGGATGCGGGTCGCAGAGGTATCGTCAAGGAAAACGCCGGCGTTACTTTCCGGGCCACGCACGATGCGCTGGACTATGCTCATTCCTTCCACTACACGGCCGAAGACATTCAGGTTGCGGTCCAGATAGCGCGGCGCCTGGCCAATCACGATGTAAAAATCCGTGCGACTGGAATCCGGGTCGTCATTGCGCGCCATGGCAACCACACCGGGGCAGTGGGTCAGCCAGACGGATTTGGTTTTCAGGTCCCGGCCGACGGCAAACCCGTCAATGAAGCCCGTCTGATCGGCAAACGGATCCTTTTCCTGCGCGAGCATGAAGGGCATTTTATCGGACCAGTCAATTTCAAACTCGGCGTTGATCAGGGGAGAGTCACTGAGTTCGCCCATGTCGCTGCCGTCGCCGCCCTGGGCAACAAAGTTATCGATGACCCGGTAGAAACTCAGGCCGTCGTAGAACCTGCTTTGCACCAGTTGTTTGAACTGAGCCACTGTTTCAGGGGCAAACCCCGGGTGCAGCTCGATGACCACGCGGCCTTCGTGCAGGGTCATCACGGCGATGTTCTCCGGATCGAGCTGCCGCCACTGCATTTCTGTTTCGGCAAAACCGGCACAACACCAGAACGTGCCCGCGACGATGAGGGACAGCCGTAACGCTCTCCTGCTCATGACGAAGCGCTCTTGTCCCGTGGCGGGCTTCTACGTGATCCGTTTCTACGTGTTCTGTTTTTAAGGGACACGAAGCTTGCCGCCACCCATGCCGCCTGCCCTGCCGCCACCAAAACCACCGCCGCCAGCGCCTGGCACGACGATGGATGAAGCCTGCTGGCGCTGCATTTCACGCAACTCGTCCATGGTCCGCTCAAATGCAACCTTGGCCCCTGCGCCGAACCCGGCAATGGCCGCAGCAAAGCTGGTCGCCTCGATTTCAAACGACAACGGCAGCGGGCCGGCATTGGTCATGACCTGGGTCGAGCCCATGTACTGCGGCGTACGGGTGAGGTCTGGGTCGCCATTGGAATCAACCGGCGTTAGCCGGCGTATGGTGCCAACCGCGTTATCGGTATAGGTTTCCTCACGATACATGTCGTGGGCATTCATGCTGATTTCGCTTTTTTCGGAAGTGCTCATGATGGTGTCCTGTCAGGATCGTTGGGTCACGATCGTTGGCTTGCGGATTTTCGCATAATTGGGGGCTTCAATTCGACACTGCAAGTCATGAATGCAAGTGATGCCTGCTCGCGGTCCAGGCCCCGTTGTCCAGGCTCCCGGTTTGGTCCCGTTGTTCAGACGCAAGAATACAACCGTTTGATCCAGTTTATAATCGCCCGGACGATACAGGCAATTGCAGGCAAGACGGAGCGAGATACACATTATGGCAAACATAAAAACGGAGGAAGCCAGCTACCACGCAGACGGTACCGCACTGCGGGGATGTATTTCCTGGGATGAAAACATCAAGGAAAGGCGACCGGGCGTGCTGGTAGTGCATGAGTTTTGGGGCAACAACGAATATCCGCGCAAACGCGCCGTAATGCTGGCGGAGCTGGGCTATACGGCCATGTCGATTGACATGTACGGCGAAGGCAAGACCGTCGACCATCCGCAGCAGGCGCAGCAATTAATGACGACCGCTTTGGCCGACCTTCCGGCTTGCCGTGGCCGGTTCAATGCGGCCATGGCTCGGATCAGGGCCCATCCCACGGTACTTCCGGAAAAACTCGCCGCCATCGGTTATTGCTTCGGTGGCGGTATCGTGTTGCACATGGCGCGTTTTGGCGCCGACCTCAAAGCCGTGGCTTCTTTTCATGGCAGCTTGCCGCTGGCAGTTGCGCCCGAAGCCAAGGACATCAAGGTGACTGCGCGGGTTGTGGCCTATAACGGCGAGGACGACTCGTTTATCCCTCCCCAGGCTATTGCTGCATTCAAACAGGAAATGGAGCAGGCGGGGGCGGATTACCAGTTCATCAACTTTCCCGCTGCGGTGCACAGCTTCAGTAATCCGGCCGCAACTGCCCGGGGCGAGAAGTTCAAACTGGCGCTGAAATACAATGCCCTGGCCGACCAGAGCTCCTGGGCCCATTTGCGGTTAGTGTTGCAGTCGGTGTTTAAATAATTACCGGGCTGAGAGTTTTTTGCCCAGTCACAGCGGGAGTAGTTGAGTGAGTCAGTCCAAGCAGCCAGACCAGAATAAGCAGGGGCAAGAAAAGCAGATGCATGAAAAGCATGCAGGGGCAAAACGCGGCCGGGCGCTGGGAGTTGGGGGTGTGTTTTTCAAATCACCCGACCCGAGGAGACTGGGAAAATGGTATGCGCAACATCTCGGTATAGCGGTGGAATCCTGGGGTTCGACCCAGGGCACCAGTTTTTCCCCGGCAGCAATGCCGGAGCAGGCATTTACCGTATGGAGCGTGTTTGCCGCCAACACGGAGTACTTCGGAGATTCCGGTCAGGGCCACATGATCAATCTCGTGGTCGATGACCTGGACGCTGCTTTGGAAAACGTCGCCGCCGGAGGCGCGCAGGTTCTGCCCGCTCGTGAGGAACAGGATTTCGGCCGGTTTGGCTGGTTCATAGACCCGGATGGAAACCGCGTGGAACTGTGGCAGCCACCGGACTCGGTAGAGGGATAGCACGTGTCGGAGCAATGGGAAAAACGCCTGGACGAGTTGGAAAGCCGGCTGTCCTTCCAGGATGACATCATAGACAGCCTGAACGGGGTAGTGACTCGCCAGGACCAGGAAATCCGGGCGTTGCAGATGCAATTCGCCGAGTTGGCTGAGCGCTTCAAAGAACTTGCCGATACCTCACAACCTGGCGTCGGTTCGGCCGATTTTGAAGTTCCACCGCATTACTGAACCAGAGCCCGTTGCCGGACTTGCCCACCACTGAACTAGAACATCAGCTCCAGGGCAGGCTCCTGCATGGCTGAAAGCTGCTCCCTTAAACCCAGTATCAACGTTTCCCAATAGCGCGGCTCCCCGAACCAGGGAAAGGCAATGGGAAAAGCCGGATCATCCCAGCGTTGTGCCAGCCAGGCTGCGTGGTGCAGCATGCGCAAGGTGCGCAAGGCTTCAATGAGTTGCAGTTCGCGCACATCAAAGCGCATGAATTGCCGGTACCCTTCAATGACATCCCCCAGTTGTACCTGCATTTCTGCGGTATTGCCGGAAAGCAGCATCCACAGGTCCTGGATCGCCGGCCCGGTCTGGCTATCGTCCAGGTCAACAAAGAAGGGTCCATCGCGCCACAACAGGTTGCCCGGATGACAGTCGCCATGCAGGCGGATAGACCGGGTCGCGCCCGCCCGGCTCCAGGCAGCGCGAATCGCCGTCATAAGATCTGCGGCAAGGCTGGCAAACGCAGTCTCCAGATGAGGTGGCAGCCATTGGCCCTCGATAATGGTATTGATGGCCAGATCACCAAATCGCTCCGGTGTCAGTGCCGGGCGATAACGAAACTTCCGGCTGGCGCCAACTGCATGGATGCGTCCTATGAATCGCCCCAGCCACAAGCGGGTGTCACGGCTTTCAAGTTCCGGTGCATGCCCTCCCTGGCGGCGAAACAAGGCAAAGCGGAAACCCTCATGCCGGTGCAAGGTTTCTCCGTTAAAGACCTGCGGCGCGATCAGCGGAATTTCCGCGGCAGCCAATTCCAGGGAAAATGCATGCTCCTCGAGGATTTGCTCATCCGACCAGCGGCCTGGCCGGTAGAACTTGGCCACCAGTGGCTCGGCGTCTTCGATGCCCACCTGGTACACGCGGTTTTCATAACTGTTGAGTGCCAGCAGGCGGCCATCCGTCACGAGGCCAGCTGAATCAATGGATTGCAGTACCGTGTCCGGATCCAGCCGATAGTAAGGTGTGTGATCTGTTGCTGGAGTATCCATGCGAGCATGATAGCGCCTCCTTCGGGTCATTAATCCAGTAGAATATGCAGGACCTTCAGGAAGACCTCAGTTCATGACCAACGGCACCAAAAACCTCGCACTCTTCTGTGATTTCGAAAATATTGCGCTCGGCGTGCGCGACGCAAAGTTCACCCGGTTTGAAATCGAGGGTGTACTGGAACGTTTGCTGGTCAAAGGCAATATCGTGGTGAAAAAAGCCTACTGCGATTGGGAGCGATACAAAGACTTCCGGCGCGACATGCACGAAGCCTCGTTTGAATTGATCGAAATACCGCACGTGCGTCAATCCGGCAAGAACTCTGCGGATATACGCATGGTCGTGGATGCCCTGGACCTGTGTTACACCAAGGCACACGTGGATACTTTCGTGATCATTTCCGGAGACTCCGATTTCTCTCCGCTGGTATCGAAGTTACGGGAAAACAACAAGCAGGTGATCGGGGTCGGGGTAAAGAACTCCACTTCCGATTTACTCATTGCCAACTGCGATGAGTTCATTTTTTACGACGACCTGGTGCGGGCTTCCGAACTGCGCAAGCCGGGCAAGAAAAAGATAGCGCCCAAGGAAACCGAAGAAAAAAGCACGCCAGGAACCAAGGAAGAGCGCGAAGAAAAAGCTTTTGAACTGGTGCTGGAGACCATCGTTGATCTGTTCAGCGAACGTAGCGATGAAGACAAACTGTGGGGTTCGATGGTCAAGCAGGCCCTGAAGCGACGCAAACCGGGCTTCAACGAAACCTATCACGGCTTCCGTTCGTTCGGAAAGTTGCTGGAGGAAATGGCCACCCGCGGCTTGCTGACCATGGACCTCGATCAGAAGTCAGGCGGCTATATCATCACCGGCGTTAATTAGCCGAACGTCTTTTTGCAAAGAACTGGTCTTCTGCAGATTCCCGAAACGACACAAATAAAAACCCGGCTTGCGCCGGGTTCAAGTTTAGCAAGAGATGTCCAATTTCTGTGCGAGTCACAGCGGTCATCATTTCTCGATCCTGGCCAACTTTCCCCCTAGGCTTCGGATCCTTTCTTGCCTGTTCCCCAAGCGTTCTGGTGTACAAGCTCTTTCCTGGCACTTCCCCGCCTTTTTCCGGAGAAGGGGCTAACTGATCTTGAGTCAGTTTGCAGGTGGCGATTGTCTGGTTGGGATGAACCGGAACCTCGTTTGGGCAAAGAGGGCGGGGTTCCGACTCATCCCGCTAGTCGCTACCAATCGGCTAGCTTGACTAGGTATATGCAAGATTCGGGCCGATTGATTCGATTGGATAAAAAATTAAGTAAAGTGTTTTAAAACAAGGGAGTAGAAAGGTCTGAGCAAAAATGCTTTTAGCCAATTCTGCTCGGACTTTGTCGCGCAGCGTCTAAAAGGTGACGCTAATTGTCACTTGGGCGGTGTGGTCAGAGGCTACGGAAGGGGCAAGAGCTCTCTTCGATCAATTTAGTCTGGAAGAGTTCGGCGGGTATCCAGTTACGGGTGAGGTTTTCCGCCAAGGGGCGCAAGCCGCGGCCGGTAGGCTTACCCGGGAGACGCCGTAAACCCATCACTGTTGGGCCGTTGCAGGGTCAGGGATCGGTGAGTTCTTTCAGGACACGCCGTGAATACATCC
>JANLTO010000018.1:0-82239 GCA_031362985.1 Lysobacterales bacterium
ATTAACAGAGCGATGAAAACATGGCAGAAGAGCAAAACGCAAATCCGGGGATGTCTGCAGAAGAGGTGGTACCGGCACAATTCCTCATCCAGAAGCTGTATGTGAAAGACGTCTCATTCGAACTGCCCAATGCTCCTGAAATATTCCAGGAACAGGGACAATCGGATGTGAAAATGAGCCTGGCCCAACGAGTTGATGATCTGGGCGAAAACCTGCACGAGGTGGTCTTAACGGTTACGGTAACAGCCACCCTGGGTGAAAAAACCGCTTACCTGGCTGAAGTGGCACAAGCAGGCATTTTCCACATAACCGGATTCCGCGATCAGCAACTTCATGCAGTCATGAACATTCTTTGTCCAAGTGCGCTTTTTCCCTATGCGCGCCGGGCAATTTCCGACCTGGTGGGAGATGGGGGATTTCCGCCCTTGACTCTGCAGCCGGTGAATTTTGAGCAACTTTACGCCCAGCGCGTGCAGGGTTTGATAAAACAGCAAGGCGCAGCAACTGCGAGTGGCCAGGACAGCGGCGCCGCCGTACAGGCGGAGTTCCCGGGTACTAGCTGACCAAGCGTCGCATGGTGGCTGAAATCACCGACGGGGCTGGCTCGAACAGCGTCATTCGCATAGCAGTTCTGGGCGCGGGTTCCTGGGGTTCTGCTTTGGCCATGCAATTGGCGCGTAGTGGAGCCCATTGCGTGCTCTGGGGGCGATCCCCGGAGCACGTCGCTTTGATGAGAAAATCCGGCAGGAATGAGCGTTTCCTGCCGGGCATTTCTTTTCCCCCAAGCCTCACTTTCGAAAGCAATCTGGAGCAGGCGCTGGCATGCACCGATGAGGTGATGATTGCCGTGCCCACAAGTGCGTTCACCGCTGTGCTCGATAGCGTCGCCGCAAACCTGCGCGATGGCCAGGGTTTGAGTTGGGCCTGTAAGGGGCTGGAACCCGGTACAGGAAAGTTCTTGCATCAGGCAGCGCAGGAGCGGCTGGACAATGAAAGGGCGCTTGCAGTTGTGACCGGGCCCTCCTTTGCCGTGGAGGTGGCGCGTTCGCTTCCGACCGCGGTTACGGTTGCGGGCACTGATGAGACATACTGCAGAAAAATAGCGCAGGCCCTGCATGGGCTGAATTTTCGCGCTTATACCAGCGATGACATCATTGGTGCGGAATTGGGTGGGGCGGTTAAGAACGTGCTGGCTGTTGCCACCGGAATATCAGATGGTTTGTCCTTTGGCAACAATGCCAGGGCTGCGTTAATCACTCGTGGATTGGCTGAGATGATGCGCTTGGGGCGAGCCTTGGGCGCCCGCGACCAGACCCTGACGGGTCTGGCAGGTATGGGAGACCTGGTATTAACCAGCACGGGGGAGCTTTCGCGCAACCGCCGGCTGGGACTTGCCCTTGGCGCTGGGAAATCCGTGGACAGCGCGGTGCGAGACATCGGCCAGGTTGTTGAAGGCGTAAGCACTTCCGCAGAAGTGTGGCGACTGGCGCAACGCTACAATGTGGAAATGCCAATTTCGGAACAGGTTTACGGCATTATTCATATGGGGCTGGACCCCAGGCAATGTGTACGCGAACTCCTGTCCCGGGAGCAAAAGCCAGAGCGCATCTGACAGACCACTGCGGGTAAGTGCCTGGCGCTGAAACGGCACGGCTCTCATGCCAATGTCGTAAATCCTGTTTGGCGCAAAGCCTCAAACAAGGCTACCGCAACCGCGTTCGAAAGGTTCATGCTGCGACTGTCCTGGCGCATGGGTAGCCGTAGTACGCGTGACGTGCCAGTCTCACTGAGTATGGTTTGCGGGATCCCCCGGGTCTCGGGTCCAAACAGAAGCCCATCATAGGGCTGAAACTCTGCCTGGTCGTAGCGGGTTTTCCCGTGTGTAGAAAAAGCCCACAGACGCATAAGCGGGTTACGTTGCTGGAAGGAGCACCAATCGGTATAGCGGGCTACGTCTGCAAGTTCGTGATAGTCCAGTCCGGCACGTTTGACCCTGGCTTCGTCCAAATCAAAACCCAGGGGTTCTACCAAATGCAGACGCGCTCCCGTGTTGGCGCACAAACGGATGATGTTTCCGGTATTAGGTGGAATTTCTGGCTCATACAAGATGACATTGAACACGGTGCAAATCCTGTTGATTCAGAAACTGCCTGTACCAGGTGACGAGGTGTTTGCTGAATTTGCGATAAAGCGAAAAGCAACTGCGGCGCGGATTTCCACCATCCGTGGGTGCCCGGCACGGCTAGTTGATCATACCGAAAATCGAGTAATACAATGAAAAATATACCAAATAGCGAGATTTTCTGGCAAATTTCCGACGCATATTCAGATTTGACAGGCAGAATTCATGGGCGTATTGTCTACCCCCGCGGACACAATATCTTGTGTCCAAAAAAAAACTAGCGCACAATAAATTGTGTCTCATAATTAATAAAACCAAAGAATTACATGGCAGAAGTGATGAGCAGCGTGCAAGCCGAAGTCTTTAGCATTGATTCGCAAGAAATTCCTCTGCAGGAAGCGTCCTTTGATATTTGGGACAAAAAATATCGCCTGAAGTCGAAAACCGGGGAAGTGATTGACGCAACCATTGACGACACCTTCAAGCGTGTCGCGCGCGCCCTGGCTGATTCAGAGCTCACCCCGGAAAAGCGGGAAAAATGGAACGAATTGTTTCTATGGGCATTGCGCAGAGGAGCCATTCCTGCCGGCAGGATCACGTCGAATGCCGGTGCCCAGGAGCACAAGCCGGCTACGTCTACCATCAACTGCACTGTGTCCGGAATCATCACGGACTCCATGAACGGAATTCTCGAAAAAGTCCACGAGGCGGGCCTTACCCTGAAAGCAGGGTGTGGTATTGGCTATGAATTTTCCACACTGAGGCCGAAAGGGGCCTACGTGTCCGGGGCAGGCGCATACACTTCCGGGCCGCTGAGCTTCATGGATATTTACGACAAAATGTGTTTCACGGTGTCTTCGGCGGGTGGTCGCCGCGGGGCGCAGATGGCCACATTTGAAATCGGGCATCCGGACGTTATGGAATTCATCCGGGCAAAGCGGGAAGACGGGCGCCTACGGCAGTTCAACTGCTCTTTGTTAATTACCGACGAATTCATGAAAGCGGTTGAGGAAAACGCAGTCTGGCCTCTCGCATTTCCCATTAACGAATACGAAGCGAAAGACATGGACCTGGCTGATGCAAGCCGTATCCAGTGGCGTGAATGGCCACAGACAGAAGGCTATGTCACGCGAGATGACGGATTGGTGGCCTGCCGGATCTACAAAACCATCCCGGCCCGCCGATTGTGGGACATGATCATGTCATCCACCTATGATTTTGCAGAACCGGGCTTCATCCTCATCGACCGAATCAACGAGATGAACAACAACTGGTTTTGCGAAAACATCCGCGCAACCAACCCATGTGGCGAACAGCCTTTGCCACCATACGGTGCATGCTTGCTGGGTTCGGTCAACCTCACCCGATTTGTAGAAAAGCCGTTTACCGAAGAAGCGAGGTTTAACTGGGACGAATACCATAAGGTGGTCCGGATATTTACCCGGATGCTTGATAACGTCGTGGAAGTCAATGGTTTACCCCTGGGCAAACAGCGCGACGAGATTGCGCGTAAACGCAGGCATGGCATGGGTTTCCTCGGTTTGGGTTCGACCCTGACGATGCTGAGAATGAAATACGGGTCGCCTCAATCTTTGGAATTTACCGAAAGAGTCTCAAGGGAAATGGCGATAGCCGGTTGGGAAGAAGGTTTGGAACTTTGCAGGGAAAAAGGGCCAGCTCCCATCATGAACGAAGAGTTTGAAGTCAGTGGTGAGATGTTGCGCCGCAGGCCGGAAATGAAGCGGGATGGTTATGCGGCGGGAGACAAGATCACCGGCCGGGTATTGCACGCAAAATACAGTCGTTACATGCAACGTATCGCAGAGCATGCACCGGACCTGGTAGCAGCCCTGGTCGAAGAAGGCGCCCGGTTCACTCATCACTCATCTATTGCGCCGACGGGGACCATTTCCTTATCCATTGGCAACAACGTTTCCAACGGCATCGAACCAAGTTTTGCTCACCACTACAGCCGTAATGTCATTCGCGAAGGGCGCAAGACCAAGGAAAAGGTCGAGGTTTTCAGCTATGAACTGCTGGCTTACCGGCACCTGATTAACAGCCGCGCCATTCCGCATGCGGAGGATGAGATCAGCAGGTTGCCGGACTATTTTGTCACTGCGCAGGATATTTACCCCACCCAGCATGTGGACATACAAGCTGCAGCGCAAAAATGGGTTGATTCATCCATTTCCAAGACTGCCAATGTTCCCACCGAATTTGCTTTCGAGAAATTCAAGGACATTTACACCTACGCATATCATCAAGGCCTCAAAGGCTGCACCACGTTCCGTTTCAACCCCGAGGCATTTCAGGGCGTGCTGGTGAATGAGCGCGATCTGGAAAACACAAAATACCGCTTTGTGCTGGACGATGGCGAGGTAGTTGAGGTTAAGGGCAACGAAGAAATTGAATACGATGGTGAGATGCATACTGCTGCTAATCTTTTCGACGCACTGAAGGAAGGGTATTACGGCAAGTTCTGAGCATGGCAAAGGACAGTGGAGGTGTACCGTAGTACAAGGAAGTACACCTAATATAATAAAAATAGCTCACTAGGGATAAAGTGGCGGCGAGGGATGTTATAGCTACCGCCAAATTGTAGGGAGGTGTTACGTACAGGGACGTACGCCTCTTTTTCAGAGATGAGCGAGGTCAGAAACAAAGCATTCAGGAATGGGGAGCACTACCGAATCGCCGATCACATGGATGGATCGGCGGTCCTTAATCCCCCTGGTAGATTCAACGAAGCAGGATTGTCGATGTTTGGGCGCCAAGGAGTGTTTGACGCCCGGATTACCCCGTCAGGAGCGTCATGAGTACCCGTATCGATAAAAAAATAGTTGGGTTCGAGGTGGTCAAGAAGGAAGAGGAAGCAGCGGCTCGTGCAGCAGCAGCTGTGGCCAAGGAAGAACGCCAGTCGGCGAAGATTATCCGCATGACGGAGCAAGTGGCGCGGCCCGAAGGCATGGATGCACTGGAAGGCTCAACCTACAAGATCAAGACCCCGCTCGATGATCACGCCATGTACGTGACGATCAACGACATCATCCTGAATGCAGGGACTGAGCACGAGCAGCGGCGGCCGTTTGAGATTTTCATCAATTCCAAGAACATGGATCACTTCCAGTGGATAGTCGCGCTGACCAGGCTGATGTCCGCTGTATTCCGCAAAGGTGGTGACGTCACATTTCTGGCTGAGGAACTACAGGCCGTATTTGACCCCAAGGGCGGATACTGGAAACCCGGTGGTAAGTTCATGCCGTCCATCATTGCGGATATCGGCGCTGTAATTGAACATCACTTGCGCAAAATCGGACTGATGGAAAAGGAAGAATTATCGCAACAGCAGCAACTCATACTCAAGCAGAAAAGGGCCGAAGCTGAAGCAGCAGATTCAGTCCGGGCGGCATTGAACAGCGGCCCGGCGGATTTGGCGGAATCAACCGGTTACCCGGCCTCCGCCAGGTTATGTAATAAGTGCAACACCAAAGCAGTGGTTAACATGGACAATTGCGCCACTTGTCTGTCCTGCGGTTATTCCAAATGCGGGTAAAGCTATCCAGGTACGGCCTGTTGCATGCTGTTTCCCATGAAAAGAAACCTGACCATCATCTGCACGATAATACCCAGCACGATAGCCGATACAAAGTGAACCGCGCGCTTTTGTTGCGGAATAGCCAGCCCCAACGGCAGTATTTGATACAGGAAAACCAGGCCCAGAACGCCGCCAGCCAGCGCAACAAAAAAGCCAATTAGAGGGATCAGCGCACCCACTACACCCGCTAACCAGCCCGGGATCATGGCAAATGTTATGGCGGCAAATGCCCGGGAAATATCCGGTTTACCCTCGAACACTCCAGCCAACACATTCAAAATAAGCGCAAACACGGCCACTCCAACTGCTGCCAGGAACAAGCCGATTAACAAGGCGGGCAGGAAGGCCTGTTGATATCCGAAAGAAACAAATCCCCCGGCCATGCGGGAAAACACCAGGGTCAGCAACACATTGGTGAACAGCAAGGGTGCAGTGAGTGCTATCGCAGTCTCTTTCCAATCAGGAGTGTTTTCGAAATACGCTCGCCACGTGTTCTCGCGATCCAGCAAACCGCCTTTTGTAAGGGAAATAGTTTTATTGAGATCAAAGTTCATGGCAAATGCCTCCCTGTAAAGTGATGGGTAGTCAATGCGGCTTCGTAATACAAATCCAGTATATCCAAGCTACTTGTTTTAGCCATCATGGTTGGCTAAGCACCTTGAGCATCTGATACCAGTATTCGGTACCCTGGTGAAACTCGGCGATGCCGATTTTTTCGTCCAGCCCGTGCGCCCTGATATCTTCCGGCCGCATAAACCAACCGGCCACTCCAAAAACCGGCATGCCTGCGTTGCGCAGGAACAGGCCGTCCGTAGCCCCGGTTGCCATCTCGGGAATCACCGGCACACCAGGCCAGAAGGCCTCAGCCAGGGTTTCAATGGTTTCCTGCAGTTCACCCGGTAAAACAGAAGCCGGGCTGGGTATTGCATCGTAAACGGAAGTAAACGTGATCGCATCATTGGCCACGAGACCTTTTAGTTTTGTCTGCACTTCCGCGGGGTTTGTACCGGGAAGCATTCTGCAATTGACGGTCGCTGAGACCTCGCGCGGGAGGGCATTTTCCGCTTCCCCCCCCTCGATCAGGGTGGCCACACAGGTCGTTCTCATCAGGGCATTCAAGTACGGGTCCCGGGACAAGCGGCTGGCGGCTTCCGCGTCTTGGTCATTCCTGGACAAGGCGAGCATGTCGGCAGCCACCTGGCCTGTTTCCCGGTTTGACCCGCGTTCAAACATCAATTTGGCATCGGGACTCAATCCTACCGGGAAGGCATATTCAGAAATATTCACCAAAGCCCGGGCGAGTTGGTAGATCGAATTGTCCGGGCGCGGGAGCGAGCTGTGTCCTCCGGCATTGGTAATGGTCAACCGATAAGATTGGTAGATTTTCTCGCTGGTTTGAACCAGAAAAGCCTGCGGTTTGAAATTCCCGGAATACAGGCCACCTCCCGCATCGGTATTGATCGCGTATTCGGCGTCGATCAACTCATAGCCATCAGTAGCCAGCCACTTCGCTACCGCACCTTCGACCTCCTCGTCTCCGGTTAACATCAGGATCAAGTCCCGGTCAGGAACATATTTTTCCTCCTGAAGGCGGATGAAGTTTGCCACGAGGTGAGTAGCGCCGGCCTTGTTGTCCTGGGTGCCCCTGCCGTAATAGTGGCCGTCCTTCTCTCCAAATGTGAAAGGCGGGAAAGCCCAGGCCTTGGGGTCGGCTGTGACCACGTCAATATGTGCCATTGTAAGTAAGGGCTTTGTGTCTCCGACGCCCCGAATTCGCGCCACCAGCCCGTATTTGTTCGGCATGGGGTTAATTACAAGGACATCTTCCTGAGGAATGCCGGCCGCAATCAGTCGCTGTTCCATGGCTTCCACAGCGAGGCGGGTCTGGTCGGGTTTCTCACTGGTTGATTCGAAGTTGACCAGTTGACGAAAAATATCCTCGGCGCGTTGCTCATTGATGGATAGGGTTTTGGTGCTATCACCGATGGCCCAAAGCGACGGGGCCAGGGTCGCGAAAACGCATGTCACAATGGCAAGGCAGAAGCCAACTCCACGTGTATGGGCTGCGTTGCGATGCTTACTCGTGCCTGGTTCCTTCCTTCTCAATTGTGCCATGCTTGTTTTCCGGGGTTGTTTAGTCGTAATTGCAGTAATAGAGTGATTTGGATGTATGGCTGCACAGATTGAATGAAATCATTGGGAATGGCAAATTCCACTTGATCAAGTTCAGGATTACATGCATGGAAAGTAGCGTTTTTCAGTAGAATTCTGTGATGTCCTCGTCCAAAGGAGAAAACTAAAATGCCAGTCATCCAACTACGAACCCCCAGGTCATCAGGAGATAAAGCGCTGAAGCTGCTCTTGCACTGCTATGTCGGACTCTATGCAATCTCAGTCACGTGTTTGTTTGCCGTGGCGCCGGTGTTCGCCGCAGGCCAGGATAATGTCGCCTATCTGGGTCAACCTGATTTGGAAGGTAAAAAACTACCTTTCTCAGAAGCGGTGCGGGTCGGAAACCTCTTGTTCCTTTCCGGGCAAATAGGCCTGGACCCCGGGACCGGGAAATTGGTAGCAGGAGGAATTCAGCCGGAAACCCGCCAGACGCTGGAAAACATAAAGGCTACTTTGGCCAGGTATGATTCTTCGATGTCACAGGTGATCAAGTGTACGGTTTTCCTCGCAGACATTTCTGAATGGGGAGACATGAACGTAGTTTACCTTGAGTTCTTTCCCCTGAACCCGCCGGCACGCAGTGCTTTGGGCACAAGCGGCCTGGCTTTGGGCGCCAGAACGGAAATTGAGTGCTTGGCCTACGTCGACTCGAAACCGCCCGCTAACGGCGGCTGAGCGACTGAAATCGGTCAAATCGCGGAGCCAGGGCGCTTCAGAACATGCCGGGTACTAGTATCTTTCGACCGGGCGGGTAATCGGCAAAGGTCTGGTGGTACCAACGGTGGTTGGCCATCGCCCGGGGGACAAGATTGCACGCGGTAAAAAGCGCAAATGCCAAACCTGCCCATGACCAGGTCAGGACTGCCCAGCCTGACCACTGCAGGACTTCGCCGAGATAGTTTGGGTTGCTGACCCGGTTGAACCATACGCCACAGGGAATGCGGTACCCGGAAAATCCATCTTCCCTGAGCTTGCGAATGGTCCGGTCCGAGCTGAAGTGCAGCCAGAATCCTGCGACGAACAAAACGAACCCGAGCACAAAATGCCAGCTCAGCAACGCTCCGCCAGAGAATGCATTGGCCAACAGAGCCTCAGCATTGTTGTAGCCGTTCAGCGTGTTGAACGAAATGGCAAACAGCACCAGCAGCACCGGAAAGTTCTTTCCCGATGGTCGCATCAGGGCAGGGAAGGCAACGGTTCGATATCCATAGTGGGCAGTCCACATGAACCAGGGAACCAGGACGGTAACAGTCAGTGCCTGGTGACTGGTGAGCAGCGCAATCCCGATGACGAGTAATGCGGGTAGCTCCATCAGGAACCATGCGAGGCGGTTTGGCAGCACCGGCCCCCACCCGGAGGAGAAATGCCGACCATAGGGTGCGGTAATATACAGCAGGGCGATAAGCACCAGCGGGCATAGAAGGAATTGGAAGAAAACCGGGCTGCTCATCGAAACATGATGCCAGACGTCGGGCAAAAAGGTGCAACATGTCTCAGATGCCAGAAGGGTCCGCACCTATCATAAGAACTCCAACTCCCTAAATGTGCCCACATCCACCGCAGGCGGAATCGATCCATGCAACGGCCACTCTGCGACCGACCCGGTCACCGCTGCGCATGTCAGGTGCGGAAGTAATCGTGCCGAAAACTTGTGGTCGGGGATCATGGGGAGCCTGCCGGTTTCGTAAATTTGCCTGGCCCGAATGTTCTTGCTCAGTGGCACGGGCTGCCCCTGCGGACCGGACGAAGCTACAAATCAGACAGGGCTCTCAAACTGGGATAGCTCTTACTTAACGGCCACGAGTTCATCATTGGCCACTCGCTCAATTTCCTGCAACACCTCGAGATTTTGAAGCTGTACTGCTTGTTCTTCAGAATTTGGGGCCAAACCGCCATTAAGGTCCCCCCGAATCGACGCGAGGCGCTCGAGCAATTCATTTTTTGCGCACCAGCAGTTGATGTTTGGACCTTTCCACAGCTTTGTGCTCCTTAAACTTTCCCGGGATTCAGCCTACTGGCTGACCTGAGCGCAACCAATGACCCCGGTCAACCAAACAGCGACAAGGTCAGATAGAATGGTAGTGCGCATATACACCACTCTTTGGAGAGCAATGTCATGGCCGGATACAAAACGATAGCGGTTGCAATTGATCTGAGTAACGAATCCAAACCCGTAATCCAGAGGGCGCTTGATGTGGCTTCGGCGGACACTCGTATACACCTCGTCTACGTTCAGGAGCCAATGGATTCGGTCTACATGGGAGTTGTTCCGTACGGGCCTGTTTTTGTGGGCATGAACGAAGTCGAAGAGAATCTGAAAACGGAATTGAAGAGTAAGTTGAATGCTCTAGGCATTGAGTTTGGGATCCAGCCGGAGTGCAGGCATTTCCTGAATGGGGCTCCTGCAAAGGAAATTCACCGTTTTAATGACGAAAACAATGTTGAGCTGGTCGTGTTGGGTACCCACGGGCAAAAGGGTGTTCAGCTTCTGCTCGGGGCAACTGCAAATTCAGTTTTGCATGGGTCAAATTGCGACGTGCTCGCAGTTCGCATAAGGGACAGCGAGTGACTCCATGACATGATCTTGCACAGGCTGGGCTGGCTGGGCATATTTTTTATGGTGCTGGCGTGGTCAGCCTGGAGGCCGCATGACTATGGCACCTGGTGGCTGGAGGTTATTCCGGCCCTGGTTGCGCTCGCGGTGTTGGTGGTAACCCGTAACTTGTTCCCGCTTACCTGGCTGGCCTATACCCTGATACTGGTTCACGCTCTGATCCTCATGGTTGGCGGCCACTACACCTACGCCGAAGTGCCCGCGGGTAACTGGATACAGGAGTGGGTGGGCGGGGCGCGTAATAACTACGACAAACTGGGCCATCTGGCCCAGGGATTCATCCCGGCAATAATTGCCCGGGAAGTATTGCTGCGCAACCATGTAATCGCCCGGCGCGGGTGGCTCGGGTTTATTGTAGTCTCGATCTGCATGGCGATCAGTGCATTCTACGAATTAATCGAGTGGTGGGTTGCCTTGTTGAGCAAGGAAGCCGCAGAGTCTTTCCTGGGAACGCAAGGCTACGCATGGGATACTCAATCCGACATGTTTTATGCGCTGCTTGGGGCCGGTGCTGCCCTCATCCTGCTTTCGGGTTTGCACGACCGGCAGATTGCCGCCATGTGCAAAAACAATCAGACCTAAGTTCCCTTTCCTGCCAATGACCCGGTCAATTGTTGTGGACGGACTTCGTCCGGAAGCAGATTTTTGCTACGTCGCGGGCTTCCTCCCGGCCAAAACCGCCAACCGCCTTCTGCAGTGCTTATGGCAGGAGCTTAAATGGAGCCAGCAAGACATAACACTCTTTGGGCGTAATGTTCCACAACCGCGATTGACCAGCTGGTATGGTGACCTGGATGCGCACTACTCGTACAGCAGGCTGCGACTTGACCCCTTGCCTTGGCACCCCGATTTGCTCGAGTTACGTCGGATGTTAGTAGAAAAATTGCGGCGCGATTTCAATTCGGTGCTTGCTAATGCCTATCGGAATGGTCAAGACAGCATGGGTTGGCATGCGGATGATGAGAAGGAGTTGGGTCCCAAACCATTCATAGCGTCGCTGAGCCTGGGCCAAACCCGGCGATTTCTAATAAAGGATAAGCAGGGAAGGGGCATCAGGTCAGTTTCCCTCCAGATGGAATCCGGTAGCTTGCTGGTAATGCAAGGTGACTCCCAATCCCGTTACATGCATGCGCTTCCCAAAACCAGGAAACCTGCAGGCTTAAGGATCAACCTGACGTTTCGACAGGTATTCAGGCCGTGATTTTTCGGACAGTACTGGGTATGGCACCCTCGCTCAGTAGTTGTTGAAAGTCTTCGATCTGAGCCTGGATGCCTGTGGCGTCCAGTCGAGCCCGGCCCAGGCATTCTTCTCGCGAGCCGTGCTCGATAAACAAGTCTTGGAGGCCAATATTCAATACCGGCAGCACAATACCCGCTGCAGCCAGAACCTCGTTCACACCGCTGCCGGCACCTCCCGTGATGGCATTCTCCTCTACGGTTACAAGGTAATCATGCCGGTGCGCGGCATCCATGATGGCATCCCGATCAAGTGGCTTTACGAATCGCATGTTGAAAAGGGTAGCGTTCAGGCGTGTCGCAACGGCACGGGACGGCTCGACCATGCTGCCGAAGGCCAGGATGGCAAGACCCGCGCCCTCGCGTACCGAACAGGCTTTACCAATGGGTAATTCCTGCATGTTCGATGCGATGGATGCACCAGGACCACCGCCGCGAGGGTAACGGACCGCAGCAGGGCCTTCGTGACGGAAACCGGTATAGAGCATTTGACGACATTCGTTCTCATCGGATGGCGCCATAATCACCATATTGGGGATGCAGCGGAGGAAGCTGAGATCGAAGCTGCCGGCATGGGTTGGGCCATCCGGGCCCACGAGCCCGGCGCGGTCGATGGCGAACAGAACCGGCAAGTTTTGCAGTGCGACATCGTGGATCAGCTGATCATAACCACGCTGTAGAAAAGTACTGTAAATGGCCACCACCGGATGTGCGCCTTCACACGCCATTCCAGCCGCCAGGGTTATGCTGTGTTGCTCCGCGATACCCACATCGAAATACCGTCTCGGGAACAACTGATGAAATTCCACCATCCCGGAGCCTTCTCTCATTGCGGGGGTAATAGCAAGCAAGCGTTTATCGATCGCTGCCATATCGCATAGCCACTTTCCGAAAACATCCGTGTAGCTGGGCTTTTTGGGAGCCGTAGTGACTTCTTTCTCGATACCACGGGCCGGATCAAAAGGCGCTACGGCATGGTATTTCACCGGGTCTTCTTCTGCCGGGGCATAGCCTTTACCTTTGGCGGTAATGATATGCAGCAGGTTTGGGCCTTTGATGTCGCGGGCTGTGCGAATAGTGCGAATAAGGGTAGGAAGATCATGCCCGTCAATTGGTCCAAGGTAGTTGAAACCCAGTTCCTCAAAAAGCGTGCTGGGCATGACCATGCCCTTGATGTGTTCTTCCCAGCGACTGACAAACCGCCAGGTGCGTGAATCCCGGTGCATCAGTCTCTTGCTCCGTTCCCTTATACCTGTAACCGTTGGTCCACTCATGAGGCGGCCAAGCATCTTGGTCAGCGCGCCTACATTTGGCGAGATTGACATCTGGTTTTCATTCAGTACAACCAGCAAGTCAGTGTCCAGGGCTCCGCCGTGGTTCAAGGCCTCGTAGGCCATTCCTGCAGTCATGGCGCCGTCACCAATCACGGCAACACATCGCCGCTCGTTGCCGAGGGCTTGTGAGGCAATGGCCATGCCCAGTGCTGCGCTGATTGAGGTAGACGAATGCCCTGTGCCAAACGTGTCGTACGGACTTTCCTCGCGCTTCGGAAAAGGGGCCAGGCCCTGGTGCTTCTTGATGGTCCTGATGCGGTCGGCGCGCTCACACAGAATTTTGTGTGGATACGCCTGGTGTCCCACATCCCAAACGATGCGGTCGTGCGGTGTTTCGTAGAGATAATGCAAGGCTACGGTTAACTCTACGCAGCCAAGGCCTGCGCCGAAATGGCCGCCGCTGCTGGAAACGGATTCGACCAGGAACTGGCGGAGCTCGTCTGCCAGCTGAGGTAACTGGCTCTCATCAAGCGTGCGCAAATCAGCTGGATTCTCGACCCGGTGCAATAGCGGATAAATCTCTGGATTCATGTTCTGCATATTATCTTTGTTAGGGTTTTAGTGCTAACGGTCCCGGTTGATCATATAGTCGGCAAGCCAGGCCAGAACGGCAGTGTCGCCATCCAGTTTGGCCAGGGATGCCAGTGCGTCGTCACGCAGCTGCCTGGCGCGCTCACGTGAAGCGGCCAGGCCTATCAGAGCAGGGAAAGTTGGCTTGTCATGTGCTGCGTCGGCATTGATACTTTTCCCAAGGTTTGCAGGGTCTCCTGTGACATCAAGAATGTCGTCCTGAATTTGGAATCCGAGCCCGACACAGTAACCGAAATGGTCCAGGGTCCGCAGGGTGGCTTCATCGCTTTTAGCCACAATTGCGGGGGCAATCAAGCAGGTGCGTATCAGTGCCCCGGTCTTTAACTCGTGTATATGTTCGAGCTGATTGATGTCCGGCGTCCTTCCTGCAATCAGCAAATCCAGCATCTGTCCGCCGGCCATTCCTCCTGATCCGCAGGCTGCAGCTAATTCGCGCACGAGCCGAATGGCAATTTCCGGCCGGTCCCCCAACTCAACAGCCAAGGTCTGGAATGCCAGGGCCTGTAAGGCATCACCTGCCAGGATGGCGGTGGCCTCATCAAACTGCAGATGACAGGTTGCGCGGCCACGGCGCAGATCATCATCATCCATTGCCGGCAGATCGTCGTGGATCAGCGAGTAGGCGTGAATGAGCTCTACCGAACACGCGATTGCCGAGAGTTCTTCAGGCGCCAGCCCGACTGCCACGCCTGCAGCGTACACCAGCATTGGCCTGATGCGCTTGCCTCCCGAAAGCGCTGAATACGTCATGGCCTGATGTAAACGGCCCGGCTCGGGCGCAGCCAACGAGAGCCGTTGTGCCAGTTCGCCTTCGAACCTCTGTTGCCAGGCAATTACAATTGCGCTGGCGTCAGGCGGAATCGGCAACGTGTGTTTGTCCATCTGGATTAGTAGCGAGGAGTTCGACCGCTTTTTGCGCTTCATCCAGCACGGATTGACAGTGACGGGTCAGTTCAACACCCCGTTTGAAACACGCCAGAGACTGGTCGAGACTCAAATCCCCTGATTCCAGCTTGGAGACTAACCCTTCAAGTTCCGATATAGCGCTTTCAAAATCAGGTTTCTTGTCTTGTTTGTTACTCATGGCACCTGTCATTCCTTTCAGCAGATTGGACACTAACCGACTTCAATTTACGCAGCAATGGGTGAATCGGATGCCAATGCAAGCGCACCTGGTATTCATTCAGCCATTGGCCCAGCCGGGGCTCCGTGGCGCAGTCACCCAGGGCCACAGCATCTTCATTCCAGTAAAGCACCGGCACCGCTTGGCGTAACCAGGGTGGAATACCCCGTTCACGCAGCAAATCCATGAGCTTTCGCCGGGGTCCTGATGAATGCAGCTTCATGCGAGCGCCCTCTGTGACTGGTCCAACTTGCCATCCGGGTGGGGTGATTGCTCCACGTCCCGACAACTGGAGGTTGCCAAATTCAGAGCCCAAATCCAGGCAATCTCCCGACTTCCATGCGAATGCCGGGTCGAGTTTGGGGCAGGGCCAACCATGCCACCAGAGGAGACCCCGATGCCGCTTGATCGTTTGACCAGCCCATTTTAGTTCAGCCTGGTTGGTTTTTGTGGCAGTGGTGCGAAGCTGCTCCAGGAACTGCTGTAAGCGCTGCCTGGGCGGAGTAAGTTCGCCTTTTCCCCTGATCCACTGGCGCAAAATTGCGGTTTGCACTTCGTCCTGCAAATTCAGAAGCACATCAAGTGAGAGCGTGTGCTCGTCCAAAATTGGATTGACATGGGGATGGGACAGCAGGCTTGCCAGCACGGCAGCTGATTCCCGTGAATTCCGGGAGGTTTGGTTCAGATTTTTGACCAGTCCAGGCCAGCGACTTTCAAGTTCCGGAAATACTATATTGCGCAAGTAATTGCGATCAAATGACGTATCCAGGTTTGAAGGGTCTTGCAGCCAACTAATGCCACGTGAACGCAGGAATTCTTCGAGGCTGCAGCGGCGAAAATCCAATAGTGGCCGTGCAATCCAGCCTTTACCCAAGGACCGCAATGGCGGGACTCCAGCCAGACCATCAAGGCCACTGCCTCTCATGAGGTTGAGGAAGAGGGTTTCAGCATTGTCGTCTGCATGATGAGCGGTCAGGTAAACCTGTCCAGGTTCCAGAAAATTCTGTATACAGGAATAGCGACCGTTCCTGGCTTGCTCTTCAGCGCTTTTCCCTTCCTTCAGTTCCAAATCAAGCCGAAAAACCCTGATCGGAATGTTTCTTTCCTCGCAGAATGATTGGCAGTGACTCTGCCAGTCATCAGCGGTCGCCTGCAGACCGTGGTTGAAATGCACAGCTGCGAATTCCGCCGGTAAATCCGGTTCCAGTTCCTTGAGCGCGACGAGCAGCGCTGTGGAGTCGGCACCCCCGCTGAAACCGACCCAGATCCTGGATGCAACGGGCAGTCGGGCAAGGCGCTCTTGCAATTGCCCGATTGAAAAACTAACAGCCAGTGTTTTCACAACGATGGCTGCGAATTATTCCTGGAATTCGCCATAGGAAAGGAGACGCTGGTAACGTGACTCCAGTAAGGTGTCCACCGGCAGGCTACCCAGTTCCTCTAATTGACGCTCGATGCAGTCGGCGATTCTCCTGGCGACTTCATCCGGCTCTTTATGTGCGCCACCCAAGGGCTCGGGAATAATTTCATCGATCAAACCCAGGGCTTTCAGGCGATCTGAGGTGATGCCCAGTGCGGTGGCGGCCTCTTCGGCGTTGGCAGCATCCTTCCACAGGATGGATGCACATCCTTCCGGAGAAATGACCGAATAGGTGCTGTATTCCAGCATGTTGACCCGGTCACCGACACCGATGGCCAGTGCGCCGCCAGACCCTCCTTCGCCGATGATGGTACACACGATCGGAACTGGCAGACGCGACATCACTTCCAGGTTTCGGGCGATGGCTTCCGACTGGCCGCGCTCCTCAGCACCAACCCCCGGGTAAGCCCCCGGAGTATCTATGAAGGTCAACAGCGGCAGGCGGAAACGAGCAGCAAAGTTCATCAGACGGAGGGCTTTGCGGTAACCCTCGGGCCTTGGCATGCCAAAATTGCGAAACACTTTTGCCTTGGTGTCGCGGCCCTTTTGCTGGCCGATGAACATGACCGCGCGTTGCCGGAAGCGTGCCAGGCCGCCGACAATTGCATGGTCATCGGCGAACGCTCTGTCACCATGCAGCTCATGAAAATCATCAAAAATCTTTTCAATGTAATCCAGGGAATACGGCCGTAACGGGTGGCGGCTTAATTGCGAAACTTGCCAGGGAGAAAGATTACTGAAAATAGTCTTTATCTTCTGCCGCATCTTTACCTGCAGCCGCTGGATTTCCTCATCGAGGTTGATGGCATTGTCGGAACCCACATTGCGCAGTTCATCAATTTTTGCCTGAAGTTCGGCAATGGGTTGTTCAAAATCCAGATGATTGGGGTTCATCGTCCGTTCTCAAGAATGTCCAGACTGTCATTATAACGTGACTGTGACAGGGGCCACACGGGTTTACTGTCCTGCCGGGTTTCCCGGGTCGACCACGATGTGAAGATCCTTGCTTATTCTATCAATCGACCAGTTCTTGATAGCCCACTTCCAGGTGCTGGCAATGTCACCCACCGGTGGTTCGTGGCCCAGAAAATTGAAGGCTGCATGCAGTGCCTGTGCTGGTGGCAGGCGGTTTATGGGATCTGAACCCATGCTTTTACTAAACTTGCTTCGATCGGGCATTATCGCCGTTGGAATATGCACATATGCCGGTGTTGGCAAGCCCAGGCACTTTTGCAGCCAGATCTGGCGGGCAGTGGAATCAAGCAAATCAGTCCCTCTAACCACTTCTGTTACCTGCTGCAAAGCATCGTCCACGACTACGGCAAGTTGATAGGCATACACTCCATCCGCTCGCTTTATTACAAAATCGCCAACAGTGGATTGCAGATCATCCACTTGTTCACCGTGTATCTTGTCCAAGAATGCCAAAGGGACATCGCCAACTCTGATTCGAAGTGAGCGTGGAGTTTTTCCTGGCGTAAGGCCATCGCGGCACGTTCCCGCGTAAATGCCGGACTGGGGCAAGCTTCCACGGCTGCAGCCACACCAATAGGCCAGCCCTTCCTGAATTAACCGCTCACAGCTCTGCTGATAAGCTTTGAACCGAGTACTTTGAAATAGCACCTGGTCATCTGTACACATCCCCAGCCTGGCCAGATCCGCCACAATGGTAGCGGAGCTGCCCGCAATTTCTCTCGCTGGGTCAATGTCCTCGATTCGAATCAGCCATTTTCCGTGGTTCCTCTTTGCTTGCAGATAACTTGCCACTGCCGCCACCAGCGATCCAAAATGCAAGTTGCCGGTTGGAGAGGGGGCAAAACGTCCTACGTAGGATTGTGCACTGTGCAATGTGCTCATGCTGGAGCTGCCTGGCTCAGGCCGGTAAAACTAAAGAGTAGGTCCGCCCTTTTGCAACAGAAATTTTCTGCCGGCTTTTTTCAACGCAACAGGGCAAGGACTTACTGGCCGACTACCTGCGAATTTTCTTTGAGAAATGCACCAGCGATGAGTTTAACGCCACACTGCCACAATATCGATAAACTTGAGGTGTCAGTAACTTCGTCAGCGATGACAGAAACTTTCCGCGCTTCTGCAGCATCAACAATGGCTCTAACTAATTCCTGCTGAGCGGTATTGCCGGTTAATTTCTCGGTTAATGCAGGCTGGATTTTGATGTAGGCGGCATTTACGTGTTCCAGTACCTGTCGTGTGCGCCGCTCGGCATCAAATCCGGAAAGCGAAAGTTTGCAACCAAACGGTTCAAGCTCAAGCATCAGGCGTTGAACCGGTTTAAGATTGGCCAAGGCTGTAGCCACGTTGATTTGCAGTATCAACTTGCCGGGTTCAACACAACACTCGGTCATTTGGCCAGAAAGCCAGCCGGGAAAACTATAGTCCAGGATGGAATTGACACTCAGCGAAACAATTTGTTTGTCTGAACTCTCTACGAATAGTTTTAGCAAAGCCGGGATAGCCTGGCGATCCACCAACCCTGCCAGGTCACTGCGCTCAGCAATGGCCAGGTACTGATTTGGTGCCTGGTCACCCGACTCATCATGCATGTAAATCAGGTTCTCGACCAGGCGAGTGCCTTCACCATCGAGATCTATGATGGATTGCTGGACAGCATAGAAGTCCTGATGCTTGAGGGCTGCCTTGATGCGTTCGATCCACGGTCGGTCATCTTCAAAACTACTTACCGCTACTAATTGCGGTCTGAAGGTAATCGCTCGATTCCCGGTCGTCCTGGCCTCGGCCTGGGCTTTGCGTGCTCCGGCAAGTATCTGTGTCGAGTTCCTGGCGAGACGCCCCAGGGTGGCAATGCCAATACTGCAAGTGACTGAAAAAGATCGGTCTTCAATTTCCACGAGGTGGCTGGCATAGGCTTCAAGTATCCGGCCGGCAATTTTATCTATGTCTTCCATGCTTGCCTGGGTGGTCAGAACCGCGAACCCAAGGTCGCTGATTCGCGCAACTACGTCCTGCGGATCAAGGCAGGATTTCAGGACCTGGGCCAGGTCTAGGGTCAGGGAATCCATAGCGCTTACATCCATATCCTCCTGCTGTTCAGCCAGGCCGTCCGGTTCAATGTAGAGTACAGAAGCGACAGACCCGACCGTTCGCGGTTTTGCCAGCTCATCATCCAGATGATCGGCAAAGGAGCGTTTGTTATGAAGTTGAGTGAGAGGATCAGTCTTGCGCAAACGCTCAAGCTCTGCCACCAGCCCCGCTGCGGCATCGCATTCATGCATCAGCATCTGGGTGCAATCTTCGTCGTGAAACCTGGCAGGAGAAAATGCCAGGTTTGCTGCAAAAGAAGTGCCATCAGGTCGCGTGACAGCAACCTTCAGCGACTCCTGCGGGTACGCCCCCCGTGACAGGCCCTGAAATACCTTCTTGAGATGACCTTCCTCGGTTTGCATAAGTTCGAGCAGGGAAATCCCGGATATTTCTTCAAGACTGCTTACCCTTAAAGCTTCCAGGTAGGCGCGGTTTGCATAAACGTGCAGTCCTTCGTGGATATAAGCCATGGCATCTCGTGCACTTCCCATCAGCAGGTCATAGCGATGTTCCAGTTCTACCAGCCGGTTCTGCTGCTGCAAACCAACGTTGCCGAGGTTATGCTGCGACAGTAGTTGATTCACAGTGGTTGTCAGGTGGGATTCTTTTTCAGCATAAATGACCAGGCCGGGCGACAGTTTCAGCGTATCAATCAAGTCTGCCGGATCTTGAAGATCCGAGTAGATCGCGATAGGAATGCGGTACTGCCCGGCCAGGGCGCTTACTTCTTCGAAATTTGCTGCTGTCGGGTCGGCCTCACAATAGAGGATCAGAAAGGGCGGGTCCTGATCGAGGGCAAGTTTTACGTTGAGGGCTTTCTGTGCATGTATTACGCGAATTTTTATTCCGGAATTACGAAGCAGGGAATTTATCCGCTCAGCGGTCTCAGCAGATTTGTCAATCACCAACAAACATGAGCTTTCCATAGCACTCAATCTCCGCCCCCTGTTCCCTAGGGATTTTTACCACATATAGCCTATCTAAATCAATAAATTATGTAATTGTTTGAACTTAAATTCCAAGTGGTAACATCCACCACTCGCTTCTGATTATGACTGATTCGTTCGACAATTTACAGCGAATTGGCAGAGCTCAGGAGTGCTGTACTCAAAGCGCCGCCATCTCGGGTTTCATTAGGGATCGAAACGCAAATAAACACATGGCCCCCACAGTATGGATATAACCATTGCAAAAGGATTCTGCGGACCCTGAATCCAAACTGTTTGACAGTTCGATTTCAGGCTAGAATGCGCACTTCATTTGGAACCAGAACTGAATCAGGCACTCAAGCAAGTGACCTTCGGACTGGGCTGCGACTATATTTGGAGATCTTGATGACCACCTACGGCATGAGTGAATTTCGCGGGGGACTAAAAATCCTCATGGACGGTGATCCATATAACGTTGTTGACATAGAGTTTGTGAAACCCGGTAAAGGGCAGGCATTCAACCGAGTTCGTTTGCGCAATCTGAAAACGGCGAAAGTGATTGAACGGACTTTCAAGGCCTTTGAGACTTTTGAATCGGCCGATATTTTTGAACTGAATGTTCAGTATCTTTACAACGACGGAGAGTTCTGGCATTTCATGAACCCGGATACATTTGAGCAACATGCGTGCTCCAAAGAATCCATTGGCGACGACGCAAAATGGATGAAAGAAGAGGACATGTGTCAAATGATGCTTTATAACGGTGAGCCTTTGAGCGTCAAACCCCCGAATTTTGCCGAGTTGCGCATTGTCGCCACGGATCCCGGAGTCAGGGGAGATACATCAGGCGGTGGCGGCAAACCAGCTACCCTGGAAACAGGAGCGGTGGTCCGCGTTCCCTTGTTCGTCGGCAATGACGAGTTGATAAAGGTAGATACACGCACAGGAGAGTACGTTTCTCGAGTGAAAGAGTGATTGAATTTTACGCCCCTGAGCCACGCGGTAATGGCCGGTATTGACACCCGGCCCGTCGTAATCCGGGCCCGTTACGTAGTTCCCGTTCTGCCCGAGCGCAAAATTCTGGAACATCATGCCGTGGTGATTCAGGGCGATCGGATCATTGATCTTTTACCCATTGATCTGGCTCGTTCCCGTTACCTGGGCGCCAATGAAGTAAGCCTGGATCATCACGTGTTGATTCCAGGTTTAATCAATATGCATACCCATTCCCCGATGACGTTATTGCGGGGGTATGCCGATGACCTGCCCTTGCAACAATGGCTGACAGAATTCATCTGGCCGGCTGAGCAGCGGTTCGTCGGTCCACAATTTGTTGCAGATGGCACTCGACTGGCGATCGCAGAAATGCTGCGTGCTGGCACGACCTGCTTCAGCGATATGTATTTTTTTCCGGACGTTATGGCGGATGTCGTTGCCCAGACCGGGATACGTGCCTGCATTGGCCTGCCCGTCATTGAGTTGGCAACGGCTTGGGCTGCAAATCTTGAAGAGTGTCTGGAAAAGGGACTTGCCGTATTGAAGCAGGGAAACAGATCACCCCTGGTCATGTTTTCTTTTGCACCTCATGCGCCCTATAGTGTCACGGACGCTACACTTCGGCGTTTGTCCAACTTGTCGATTGAGCACGATGCGCCCGTCCATCTTCATCTGCTGGAGACCGCGTGGGAGAATGGCGATTCGTTGGAGCAATACGGCATAACGCCCCTGCAGCGATTGCGGAACTTCAAACTGCTTAACTCCAGGCTAGTGGCCGTTCACATGACCCAGATAACGGATGATGAAATCCCGGTATTGGCAGACCATGGAGTACATGTCATTCATTGCCCTCAATCGAACCTGAAGCTCGCAAGCGGAACCTGCCCGGTAGCTAAACTGCAAGCCGCCAAGGTAAATGTGGCTATAGGCACCGACGGGGCAGCCAGCAATAACAACCTGGACTTATTGTCGGAAGCGCAAACTGCAGCTTTGCTGGCTAAGGGCAAAGCGCGTGACCCGCAAGCTGTTGATGCGTTCACTGCACTGCAGATGATCACCATCAACGGCGCGCGGGCCTTAAAGCTCGATGGCCTCATCGGCTCAATCGAGGTTGGCAAACAAGCTGACCTTGCGGCGCTGGATTTGCAAATGCCTGAAACTCAGCCTATGTACAATTTATTCTCGCAATTGATCTACGCTGCATCCAGTCGGCAGTTTACCGATGTCTGGGTTTCTGGAAGGAAGTTGCTGCACGACGGCAGGCTCACTACCATTGATGTTGGATCGGTTCTGGAGGCTGCAGAGTACTGGCGCTGCCGATTGTCTGGCAGCACTTCAGCACCAGGGCAGGTACAAGGCGGCCTAACCCATTGAACTCGATGGAAGCTGACAATCTGGATGTGCAGGAACAGGGAAAATTCGATGCGCTTGCGTCTGGTTGGTGGGATCCGAATGGGCCCTTCAGGCCTTTGCATGATCTGAATCCCTCGAGACTGCATTACATAGATCAACGATGTGTCCTTAAAGGTTCGGCGGTTCTGGATGTCGGTTGTGGCGGGGGCATACTGTCCGAAGCACTGGCGGCAAAAGGCGCGCAGGTAACGGCTTTGGATATTGCCCCAAGAGTTCTTGATGTGGCCAGGTTGCACTTGCTGGAGACAGGTCTGAAAGTAGACTATCAGCTATCCACGATCGAAGCGTTGGCGCGACAGCGGCAGGGTGAATTCGATGTGGTCACGTGCATGGAAATGCTGGAGCATGTTCCGGACCCGGCCTCCGTCGTCCGTTGCGTTGCAGAGGTATTGAAGCCCGGAGGGCACGCTTTTTTTTCCACGCTGAACCGAACTCCAGAGGCATTCTTACTGGGTATCGTTGCGGCTGAGCACATCGCCCGCATCCTGCCTCGTGGCACTCACAGATATGACCGGTTCATACGCCCATCTGAACTGGGTGGATGGATACGGAATGCAGACATGTCAATGAAGAATGCGTGCGGAATTCACTATAATCCGCTGGCGCACTTTGTCCGATTGGGGGGGCATGTCAGGGTTAATTACCTGGCTCACGCTCAACGTTTCTTGTCGTGAGAAAAATCCGCGCAATTCTCTTTGACCTCGATGGCACCTTGTTGGATTCTGCCCCGGATCTTGTCTCTGCACTGAATTGGGTGCGCGCCGGCGAGGGCTTGCCTCCGCTCGATGTATATCCCATGAGCCGCCATGTCTCACGCGGTGCTGTCGGATTGATCCAGGCTGGAATGCCTGCAGCCGGACCTGAACAGTTGGATATTTGGAAGTCACGCTTGCTCAGCCGATATGCGGACTACAGCATCGAGCACTCCACGTTATATCAGGGGGTGCCGGAGTTGCTGGAGCGCCTTGAATCGGTCGAAATTCCATGGGGCATTGTTACCAACAAGGCCAAGGCCTTAACCAAACCCATTCTGGAGGCACTCGGGTTGACTGACCGGGCCTCCTGCGTGGTTTGCGGGGACACGCTGGATCGCAATAAACCAGATCCCGCGCCAGTAAGATTTGCTTGCGATATTTTGCAAATCCCCGAACGTAACACCCTTTTTGCCGGGGATGATGTTCGTGATCTGCAGGCAGGAAGGGCGGCAGGCACTATGACTGCGGTCATCCATTATGGCTACGGCGATCACGACCTTTTGGACGAATTGGTTGCCGATAGTGAGCAGATCCACCATCCTTCAGATATTCTGCGCTTGTTGAAGTGACAAGGGAATCCAAAAAGCGCGCGGGTCCCTTGAACGCACGCCCGCAACGGGACTTTGGGCATGCTTGAAGATTATCTGCGAACGTTCATGTTTGAAGACCTTCCGGTCAAAGGCAGCCTTGTGCGCTTATCCCAAAGCTGGCAGGAAGTGATGTTGCGCGCCCAACCCGATCAGGTGACGCTCAGTTTGTTGGGCGAAACGCTTTGTGCCTCTGTTCTGCTGACCAGTAACATCAAGTTTAGTGGATCAGTGAGCCTGCAGATTCAGTCGGCCGGGTTAATGCGGCTGCTGTTAGGCCAATGCACTCACACGCGATCAATACGGGGCGTGGTCAGGATGTGTGAAAAGCCCGGGGCTTGCTTGATTGAGCAGGGAGTGCTCGCCATTAATCTGGAGCCAGATAATGGCAGCTCACCCTACCAAGGCATTGTTGAAATGTCCGCGAATGGACTGGTGCCTGCGCTTGAACGTTACTTCCTGCAATCTGAACAACTCGAAACGCGGTTTTGGCTCGTCGCAGACGCGCGAGATTGCAACGGGCTTATGCTGCAACGTCTTCCGGGGGAATTAGACGATGCTGATGGCTGGAATCGGCTACAGCATCTGGCCGCGTCGATCACCTACGCCGAATTGAAGTCCTGTGAAACCGAGGAATTGTTACGCAAACTATTTCCTGAAGATAGCATAAGGATTTTCAACTCCAATCAAGTTCAGTTTGGCTGTTCGTGTTCGGTTGATAAGGTTTCTGGAGTACTGCAGTCGCTTGGACCGGCAGACACCCTGATGTTGATCGAAGAGCGGGGATCTGTAGAGATTAAGTGCGAGTACTGTGGCCAAAAGTATGAGTTCGACCGAACGGACGCAACAGCGGTATTCCTGCAAGAAACAAAATCCTTGCAGGGAATCGATGGCAGTCATTAACGACTCTTGGAATGCCCAAATGAAGGTTAGTCCTCATCTAAGTCAACAACACCTGGATGAAGACTTTTGCTGGGATTTGATTCTTCGCACCCGACCTAATTTTCGTGTTTCGCAACCCTACGCTATACGGGAAACTTCGGCTCGGTTGCTGGCTTTGTACGCCATGTTTGCTTCCCTGGAGGACTTGACCTGCAGAGTTGCGGATGAACAAGTGGCCCGCTCGAAACTGGCATGGTGGCAAGTGCAATTGCTTGGCAGTGAGTACGCCAGCAGCGCCCATCCGGTTACGCGGCAGTTACGCGAATCCGGAGCGTTAGCAGCGCCGGCGTTGGATCAGATCAAAAGTCTTCTGAATTCAGTAGGCCAACGGCTGGACTTGGCGACAATAGTAGATGAAACCGAACTGAGGGCGATGTGCATACTGGTGGCGCGGGATCAAATGAAGCTTGAATGGTCATTGCAGGCCGCTGTTCCGGAATCAGACTTTCCAGTTGAGCGTGCATGCGCGGTAATGGGACTCACGCAGCTGATGCGTGAAAGCAGTCTTGCTGTGGTGCCGGACTACAAGTGGATTCCTTTAACCATGCTGGCCCGCTTCGGAGTGAATCGCTCGGACTTGGTTCGTCACCCGGATTCTGAATCCGTGCGCAACCTTAAGAAACAGCTTTGTGTGTTAGGGTCGAACTGGCTGGCTGAGAAAGGCGATGTTCGCAACAGCCCATTGATTACGTGCTCACTGCCGGATACTCCGGGAGCCCGCCACTGGTTGATTCAGCTCGGTCTTTGCATCCGGCTACTGCAAAAACTGCCAGGAAAAACACGGGCAGAGGCCCACCGGATGTTCTCGCAACCTACAGTCGGTGAGGCGTGGTGTGCGTGGCGCTGGGCACGCAAACTGTCGTTTTGAACACCGAGCCATCATGAATTTGGTCAAGGCACGCGGCGGTTGCCACTGTGGGCGGGTAGAGTTTGAAGTCTCGCTTGGAGAGGAGATAACCGTTCAGCATTGCAATTGCTCTGTTTGCACCATGACGGGGTTTGTGCATTTGATAGTCCCGGCCAGCAGATTTAACTTGCTCAAGGGCAGGGATGCTCTCAGTGAATATCGCTTTGGCAGCAAGACCGCGATACATCTTTTCTGTGCTCATTGCGGTATCAAATCCTTTTATGTTCCCAGATCAAATCCCAACGGCTTTAGCGTCAACTTTCGATGCGTCAGGCTTCCTGGTGGAGTGAAAGTCACAGAAGAGAGCTTTGACGGGAAAAATTGGGAAAGTGATGCGGAGCGATTGCGCCATTTATCGGAATGATGCTGTAGTTTGCATCGGCTCTGGCCTTAGCATCGTTCAGGCTTCACTTATCCTTGATCACGTCGGGTCCGGCGCCTGCTGTCTTGTGGTACTCACCCTTGGCAGATTTTTTGTACTGGGTAAATCCGTGCCTTTCGAGATTTGATGGGTCCAGGGAGGGGCCGGGTTTGGGGAGGCTTGGTGCTGATACGACGCGACGGATTTTTGCGCCGCATTGGGGACAGTGTTGCAAGGATTCATCTTTGATTTTTTGAATCTGGTCAAATCCAGTCCGACAAAAATCGCAGCATTCTCCGGTCAGCGGAAAGTATTCGTAAATCGGCATTAGGTTCGCCCTTCGCTCACTTAAGTCCATGCATGCCGCGACGCAGCAGTGGAGACATCATCAGGAACAATAGCCCACATCCAAGCCCAATCCAGAAAAGCAGGCCAAAGAGTTCTTGGTATCCGTTCATCGCGGTCGCAGCAGCGAATTCGGGCACATTAGAACTTGGGACGATGGACAATTTTGCCAATTGGGCAGCCAGAACCTCAGAATACGACGTGCCTAAGAACCAGGCCCCCATCATGAGCCCCACCACGCGTGGAACGGAGAGTTGGGTGACGGCGGATAATCCAATGGGTGACAACATTAGTTCGCCGACTTCCAAAACAAAGTATGCGAGTACGAGCCACCAGAGTGATACATATCCGTTTGCTTCGGGGTGATCCATGGAATAAAAAAGTATCCAAAAAGAAAGGCCGGCTACAAGAATCCCAAGACCAGTCTTGAGCGGTTTCCCCGGATTTAAACCCAGCGTTTCCAGTCGAGGCCATAGCCAGGCAAACAAGGGAGAGAGCATCAGAATAAACAGTGCGCCAAGTGCAGAAAGCTGCGAAGCACTCCACTCAACGCCGAATGCTTGCCGATTCATGAGACGATCGGAAAACAGAATCCAGGATCCGTAAGTCTGTTCATACAGTGTGAAGAAAACCAGGCCGCCAGTGATCAACACAAGCAGCACGAGCATTCTGTGTTTTTCAATACGATTACAATGCCTTAGCATGAACCAGAATACGCCGCTCAACAGGCAAATGGTTACGGTATGCATGACAAGCACCACGGGGCTCATGGCCGGTAGCCAGGATGTCAGGACCAACATTACGGAATTTGCTTGCACCAGCCCCCAAATCACAAAAATGGCGGCAACAGCACACAAATAAATCATGGTTTCAAAACGAATGCCCCAAAAAAGCGTTTGCTTGAGTTTGTCAGGGTTTCTGGGCTCGGCCCTTCCGTGGAAATATTTTTCACCGTAGATGAAATTAATCAAACCTGCTGTCATCCCGATTCCTGCGAGGCCAAATCCATATTTCCAACCGTAGGTTTCGCCCAACCAGCCACACAGCAGGGGGGCGATAAACGCACCCAGGTTTATTCCGGCGTAAAAGATTGTAAAGCCGGAATCGCGACGAGGATCATTATCCGGGTAAAGGCGCCCGACGATCGAGGAAATATTTGGCTTGAGGAAACCAACTCCCGCTATGATCAGGGCCAGTGAGAAATAGAAAAACTGCAATGCGTGGTAGTCTCGGACCGGTTGGCCATCGATTATGACCGCTTGACTTCCTTCGAAAGCCATTCCGAAATGCCCCAAGCATAACAAGATGCCCCCAAATACTACTGACTTTCGCATGCCTAGCCAGCGATCCGCCACCAAACCGCCCAGGACCGGAACCGCATACACCAGGCCACCGTAGGCCCCTATCAGGTTGTATCCATCTGCGTCAGAAAACAGGTGGTATTTGACAAGATAAAGCAGAAGCAATGCCTTCATCCCATAGAAGGAAAAACGTTCCCACATCTCAGTTAGAAAGCAAACATATAGACCCTTTGGATGCCCCAGAAACTCGTCTTTCGTGGCAGCGAATTCTTTCATCTGGTCCTTGCTCATGAAATGGCCTTGTCCTGGTCTACTCTGAGGCTCTCAGAATCAGTTTATTTTGTCATGCAGTCAATTGATTTTAGTAAGCCTAGCGGAGTGAATAGGGCGGATCGATAAGTTTTAGGAAACTCTGTTTCATTTAGAGTTTCCCCGGTATAGAAATGTGCCGCCCTTTTCGATGATTGTAAATCATTGAAAATGAGCCCAAACAAAAATCATGCTTTTTGTTTGGCATGCTCTGATCACTCATGGTGAATTATTCAGAGCTTCCCTTTTTGTGAAATAAAGCAGGTAAACTTCGGCCACTGTTTCGATTGCATTGGCCATGATTAAACCTGCTGAAAACAAGGTTGTGATAATTACAGGTGCGGCAGGGACGTTGGGCTCTGAGCTGGCAATGCAGTGCGCCAAGTCAGGTTGGATCACGATACTGTTGGACAGCAATCGCCGAGGCCTGGAACATCTTTATGACCGAATCCTTCAAATGACGCGGCTGGAATCACCGCTGATAGTGCAGGATATGCGTTCCCTGGATCCACAAGTCTGCCAAGAAATTGTGAGCGCGCTTGAACAGGGTCCGAACAGGCTTGATGCGCTCATTCACTGCGCGACCAGCTTTGAAGGTTTACAACCATTGGACCAAATCCAGCCAGAGCAATGGTTGCAGCAAATGCAAATTAACATTAATGGACCCTGGCTACTCACTGTTTCCTGTTTGCCACTTCTGCGGTTGGCGCCACAGGCGAGTATTTATTTTCTTTCTGAAGACCTGGAGAAACTCCGGGGGGCCTACTGGGGTGCATATGGAGTAGGAAAGCACGGAGTCCATGTGCTGGCCAGTCAACTTGCTGCAGAACTGAGCAATACATCCATCCAGGTTCTCTCCCTAAACCCGGGTCCTATGAGGTCCGGGTTGCGCGCCCGAGCGTACCACACAGAGTCCCCCAATCTTGCTGGGGACCCGAGTATTGTTGCTGAGAAAATATTGCAGCTGCTGAGCAGAAAGGTAAGTGCCTCGTCCTGGCAGGTAAATTTGAATGAGACAGACGGTTAGTAGATTGACGAACGGCTAAAACCAGGTCGACGCCATTTAGCGCCCCAGACTCCGATAAATCTTGAAACGAATTTGCACGTCGACTTTGAGCGGGCAATGGATTAGCAGCGCTGTTTGCCCGGTTCGAAGGAGCTGTTTGCGCGTTCCAAAAATTCATGAGACTTCCATGACCAGTAAAAGTAAAAGGCTTGCAATTTTGAAGCACTTGTTTGGTTTCTATTGAGGGCGTGCAGAGTTTATTGAGTGCTGAACTTTGTTCATACTGCGTGTCTTGCAAATCAATCGGGAGCGCGTAATGTCAGAAGGACTCTTTTTGAAAATCATCAAACGTGAAATTCCGGCCGATATTGTCTACGAGACAGATCAGGTCATGGCATTTCGCGATATTAGCCCGCAGGCTCCAGTGCACATTCTCATCATCCCGAAAGAACACATCCGCACGATGGATGATATCAAGCCATCCCATGCAGAAATGCTGGGCCAATTGTTGCTTGCGGCGTCAGAAATAGCTCGAAGCGAGGGAATCAGTGAGCGCGGGTACAGAGTCGTGATGAACTGCAAGCAAGCAGGAGGGCAAATGGTATATCACATCCATTTGCATTTGCTTGGCGGCAGGCAAATGAACTGGCCGCCAGGATAATTCCATCTGGGCAGAGTCATTAGCAACGCAGGGTTTAAATACCAGAGAATTTTTGAGCAGTCCCAAAAAAGGAAAAGAGCCCCTGCAATACGCAGGGGCCAAATTCTCGTTGGTATCGCTCAATTCATTTAAAAGTCATCCAAGACTCACCGATTACTTCACCCGGAAGTCACCACCCGGGTTGGCTTTGAAACCAGCATCGAATCCACTGGAGCAAAGTCCGGTATCACCAATCACTGGGACATTGCTAAATGCCACTATTGGCCGGAAAGCTGAATCCAGAACTGTAACAGAAGCCGTCTTGCAACCCATCTCGACTTCCATCGCCATACCTGTTCCATCAGGTAGTGTGATGGTGATCGCCTCGGTGCCTGTGCCACCCCCGGTTACCTGAACTGCGCTACCTGTGCCACCCCCGGTTACCTGAACTGCGCTGCCTGTGCCACCCCCGGTTACCTGAACGGCGCTGCCTGTGCCACCACCGGTTACGCGAACGGCGCTACCTGTGCCACCACCAGTTACCTGAACGGCGCTGCCTGTACCGCCACCGGTTACGCGAACGGCACTACCTGTGCCACCACCCGTTACCATTGTGTTTGATCCAGTGCCACCGCCAGTAACGAGAGCAGTGGAATCAGAGCCTTCGCCCGTCAATGCAATCTCAGTCAATAGTAATTCCGAATATGAACCACTTAAGGATCCAACACCCGAAAAAACGCTGCCTTCTATAATCCAAGAAACGGCAACTGTGTTGCGATTAACCACCAATTGCAATGAACCTGCCGGGTCCTGGTCGCCAGCCTGCAGTCCGCTAGAAAATGCGACACCTGCTATCGTGCAGGCAAAAAGGAACCGTCGGATTCCTGTGCCCGATTTTCCAATGCCTGTCCCCGATCTTTCTATACCGGTACCAGATTTTTCAATTCCAGTACCCGACCTTTCAATACCGGTGCCGGATCTTTCGATGCCAGTGCCCGATTTCTCTATCCCTGTACCATCTTTTTCTATCGTCCAACGAGACATAGTCTTACTCCTTCTTCTAGGTTGAGGCTCGGCCGCGGACAATTTCACTTGCCTTTGCGGTCAGCCAGGCTGCTAAACACCAACCCGTCAGGAGTTTGAGTAACTAGATCCCCCTTATAATCACTCTCCCTCCTCTTCAGGTTCTTGGTCACTCCACTGGTACCAACCGATTCCCACGGTTAGTTGGCCAGGCTGCTTCTTCGGCTCCTCGAATTCTTCGAGAAGGTCTTCCCCTTGTTTAATCTGTCTATCCAACAGTTCTCTAGCACGATTTCTGAACTCCGGATACTTATCTGGCGCCAACCTATACGTCCAACGCCCCTGCTGAGGGACTCGAGACTCCACTGGTGCGAGCATGTTATGAATTACGGCGCTTAGCACTCTAGAGGCTTCAATAAACCCAACTTCGGTTTGTTTCGCTCTGTCGTCTGAAATAGGAGAATAAATCATCGAAACCAACCTTACTCTTTCAACATCGCCCGGGATCAATTCGATGTTCCCCGAATCCAAAAGTCTGTCAATAACCGTCTTGACCGTAATATTTCTACCGATTGATCGTAAGACTAAGCCCTGAAAGCTGCGACCCTTTCCCCCGATTGGTAACGCCCCAGGTGTGCCGTCTTTTGGATTCTGAAAATAGGGATCACTGGTCCACATGTCGATTAATGTGTTCTCTGGATTTGCACTTTGATTCTGGATTGTTGATTCAAGATTTTGGTCCATCACTTGTGTGACGATTCGAGTGTCCAGGCCAGTCATAAGTGCAAGCGCGCTTTTGGTCGGCTTGGACCCCTCACGGATCAGTTTCTTTTCGGCCTCATCGACGTAGATGGCCTTTAAAATGTCCACGAGCGCGGGGAGGGAAACGCTGCCAATGACAAGACGCACAACCTTGCGGAAGACCCGGCTAAGGAAATAGGCTAATGTCTTTGTATCGTCAGGTAGACGAACTAGGTCTTGCATGGCAATAGCTGGCATTTTTCAGTCTCCTGAAAATCCCCTTCCTCTAAGGTTTTGAAATCCCTGTCGTGAAAAGAATCTGTTCGTGTCCTCGAACAGACCAGCTTGGAAGTGTATTCCAATGTAACAGGATAGTTCTTTTATCAATAGCTTACAAGCCTTCCTTGACTAACTATCTAGGCTTGCAGTGCCTCGGTTTTGGTTCGCGGTTTCAGCGCGCAACTTTAACCTCGCACTGTCCGGTGCCCACGTCCTTGTAGGCACCTGCCCCAGCACCGGCTCCGCAATCGGCTTACGCACATGAACTTCCCTGTTCCGTTGGCCATCCCACCCTGGAAGCCTGTTTCCCTACATACTACCGATCACGTGTAAATTCCTGGTTCCCCTCAGAATTCACCCCTTCCAATACAGAAACTCAGTGGAGTTTCCAGCGTCATCCTTGACGACTTGTTAATGCACCATTCCCTCACAGCCACTCACATCGGCCAAGCGATACCACTCTGCAATCTGGATGACCTCTTGCCCAAAACCGTTTACCCGTTGAACTGAGTCGGCCATAAAACTTAACTGAGCTTCGCAAATTCTGCTCAGCGCTTGCTGGATTCCAGTACCGGACTGTTCAATCCAAAGTGAGGATCGACTCTCTTCCATTTCCATTTCCAATACGGATACTGCTCTTGCGCCGATACCAAGTTGCCGATCTGTCCACAAAACTGCTTGGTCTCGGTCTTCAGCAGTGAGAACCAAGGCGCCTGTTGAGTGATGTAATGAGAAGTACATGGGTTGGAGAATACACGTATTAGCCGTGTTTGTCTATAGCCATTTATGTGTTTAGAGGAATTTGTGTTTAGCCACTTGCGTCTATAGCCAAACATGGCTATACTTCTTTCCAACAAGAATGGAAAAAGCAAGGAATGCTTATTCCAGCGCAGAAGGAACTGCTGATTCTTGGGATGCATGGATGCACTTTGCGGGTGGCGAGACGTCCGCAGGACGGCCAGGAATAACACGGATGATGTTCCTGGCCGTTTTTTTTGTGCGCGAGAAATTATGAGAGCGCCAACAACCAGGCCGCAAGGGCCGCGGCTTTTGGTTGCGCAGAAGCAAATAAAAAGCCAACCCTTAGAAATCAGCCTTGCCCGGCACTCGGGGGTAGGGAATGACATCCCGAATGTTGGGAAGGCCTGTGATGTAGCTGATCAGTCGTTCGAACCCTAGTCCAAAACCGGCGTGCGGCACGCTGCCATACCTGCGCAGGTCCAGATACCAGTTGTATTGGTCGATATCCAGTCCTTGCTCCTGCATGCGACGTTCCAGAATCTCAGAGCGTTCCTCTCTTTGTGAACCACCAATGATTTCTCCAATGCCCGGTGCAAGTACATCCATGGCAGCTACCGTCCTGCCATCATCATTCAGACGCATGTAAAAGGCTTTGAATTCTGCCGGGTAGTTCTTTACCACCACAGGCGCCTTGAAATGCACCTCAGTTAAATACCGTTCATGCTCTGTTTGCAGATCCAGTCCCCATTTCGGCGTGTAATCAAAATTTTTCTTCGCAGCCTGTAGAATGTCAATTGCATCTGCATAGTCAATTTGAGCGAAAGGCGAGGCAACAATTTGCTGCAAGCGTTCCTGGGTTCCGGGTTCGATGTGCTCGGAGAAAAAGGCGATGTCATCGGGGCACTCAGCAAGTACAGCAGTAAAAATGTACTTAAGAAAATCCTCTGCCAGGCCTGCCAATTGCTCCAGATCTGCAAAAGCTATTTCGGGCTCGACCATCCAAAATTCTGCCAGGTGCCTCGACGTGTTCGAGTTTTCAGCCCGAAACGTAGGGCCGAATGTGTAAACGCGACTCAGAGCCAGGCAATAGCCCTCAACATTAAGTTGGCCAGAGACTGTCAAAAAAGTCTCCTTGCCAAAAAAATCCTGGGCAAAATCTACACGGCCATCCTCAGTATGTGGCATGTTCGCGAAATCAAGAGTACTCACGCGAAACATGTCACCGGCACCTTCGGCATCAGCCGCTGTGATGATGGGCGTATTGACCCACAAAAATCCCCGCTCGTGGAAGTAACGATGGATTGCCTGTGCAGCCACGTGCCGGACTCTGGCGACTGCTCCGAATGTGTTGGTTCGAGGGCGCAAATGCGCAACCTCTCTAAGAAACTCAAAACTGTGTTTCTTGGGCTGTATTGGATAACTATCGGGGTCGTCAACCCAACCTATGACCGTGACAGAATCTGCTTGAATCTCCACGCTTTGTCCGCGACCCGCCGACTCGACCAGCGTACCGGAGCAGCTGACGGAACAACCGGAGGTGAGCTTTTGTACTTCGCTGGAGTAATTGGCCAGGGTCAATGGCGCCACCACCTGGATTGGATTCTGGCATGAGCCGTCATGGACATTTATGAAGGAAAAGCCAGCCTTTGAATCCCGTCGGGTTCGAACCCAGCCTTGAACCGTCACTCTTGTTCCGACTATAGCTTTTCCCAAGAGCGCTGATTTGATGCTGATTATTGACATATTGTTGTTGATCTTTGTGCGAGTGACCCCAAATAGTAATGCACGTTTGGTTGCGCGGACAGTCCTGTGTAAGGTTCAATGTGAAAACACTGAAATGGAAATGACTCAAAAATGGCCATCAGGTTAACTCAAGTCGCTGCGGATCGAATCAGTCAGTTCCTGGACAAAGAGGGAGGAGTCGGCTTACGACTGGGGGTGAAAAAGACCGGCTGCTCCGGTTGGGCCTATGTAGTCAAGCTGGCAGATGACATAAAACCTGACGATGTCATGTTTGAAGATCGCGGCATACGGATTCTGGTTCCTTCCGAAAGCCTCGGTTTTTTGGACGGCTCTGAAGTTGATTTTGCAATGGAGGGATTGGGGTACTCATTTCAGTTTAGGAACCCCAACGTTACGGAAAAATGCGGATGTGGGGAGAGCTTCACAGTTGCCTAGCCAGTGGCGCAAATGGTGACAGCACGCAACCAATTAATTTTCCATTTTTATTCGTGAACGGAACAACCGTCAGTGCAGTCAATTCCAATTCAGGTTTGATCCTAAACGAAAGACAGGAGGTGAGGTCAGGCCGCATGTCTGGATCGACGGTTGATGGATTGAAAGAGCTTCTTTCGTGCCAGGTTAAGCCGTTCTGCTGCCACATTGTCGCTGTGGGTGGTGGCGACTTTATCCAGTTGTTCGAAGGTGATGCCAGGCTTGAGGGAGGCCTCGGCGTTGGGCAGTGATTTCAGCTTTTCATATGGGGTCATCATGTTCTGCAGCCGGTAGCGTTTGCGGGTTTTTCCTTTCGCATCCGTGACCGATTCGGCGAAGAAACAGGGGCGGTGGAAGTTGACGTAGGGGTTGAGGCAATCCTGACACCAGGCGTTGACCTCAGCGGCAAAGCGCTGCGGAATATGGCTGTAGCCCAGGTGCTTGCGCACGATCGCTCCGTTCTTGGTCTCGGCGAGCCCGTTGTCGTTGCTGTGCCGGGGGCGGGATTTGGTGAACTCCACCCGCAGCTTCTCCAACAGTGCCGCCACCGTGTGGTTGATGTATTCCGAACCGTTGTCGGCGTGAAAGCCCAGGATCTGAAACGGGAAGCTGGTGAGCAGGGATTCGATTACCGGCAGCAGGTAAGCCTCGCTCAGCCGCTCGCAGGTGGCCACGATCTCAAATTGCGTCACGCAATCGACGGCGTTGATGTGGTAAAGCCCCTTCACCCCGTCCTGATCGCCCTGGTGCACTGAATCGATACGGATGAAACCCGGACGGTTGTCGGGTGCGGGTGCGCGGCGCTCGGCAATCGGGACGCTGTGGCCCCGGGTCTTGGTCCAGTGCCGCCGCCGGAGCGCATAACCCCGCGCCCGGCGCAAGTTGTACAGGTGCGCCACCGAGATGCCGGCCAAGCGTTCATAGCGGGCATCGCCGAAGACCGCCACGGCTCTTTGCAGCAGGCATTTGGTGGCCGGTCCCGACAGGGTACCGTGCAGCGCGTCGGTCTCGGCCAGCAGTGCCACATCGATCGCCGTGAACTTACGGGCAAAGCCCTGCGGGGGAGCCTTATAGCGCTTGGCGAGGGCCTCGCCCGCACGCGCCCGGCGCACCAGGCGTTTCAGCTGCGCGCGCGAGTAGCTGGTGGTGCGTTGCAGATAACGCATCACCACCCCTTTATCAGGCCGGGACAGGCACCCATAGCGAAGACGCTGCACCACCGCGGCAATGAAGGCGTAGCGCTGGGTATCCTCGTCCATCGGCTCAAATTGCACCTCCTGCGTGCCGTCCAAAAAGGCGCATAACTGCGCCACCGTTTTCAGTTCTTGTTCGTTCATGTCGATCACCATGGGGGTAATGATCGACCCAAACGCTAGCCTTCAGGCTCATACCTCGTTGGAAATACGTACCCCCGTTCGGGATCAAACCATATTGGAAGAGACTAGTGCTGTACAGATCCAATACCTCTTGGTATACTCCGCCCGCTTTGCCTGAGGGTAAAGCAATCCTTGCTCTATTTTGCGCACACGGCTCCATCAGCGGTGATGCAGGTTCCAGGTGAACCTCAGATTAGAGCTTTGAAGGCATGGGAAACATGCCGGCAAACCCATAGGGAGTAAAAAGTGAGACATTTTGAAATCTGTTTCCTGGTCCATCCGGACCAGAGTGAGCAGGTTCCTGCGATGCTTGAACGCTACAGGAATCTGATCGAAGGCAAAAGCGGCAAAATCCATCGACTTGAAGACTGGGGCCGGCGCCAGCTGACTTTCCCCATAGCAAAGCTGCACAAAGCACATTACATCCTGATGAATATCGAGTGCGATTGCGAAACGCTTGCTGAGTTGGAAGCGGCTTTTCGTTTCAATGACGCAGTGCTTCGCCACCTTACCGTTCGCCGCCAGTCTGCAATTGTAGAGCAGTCACTGATGCTTAAGGCCAAGGAAGACAAAGACCGCCCAGGTCGCGACTACTCCGATCGAAAACGCGCTCACTCAGAATCCGATATCGGGTTGGACGACTCTGATCCTGATGATTTTGAAGATGACTTGGGTGACGACTTGGCCGACGAGGACGATGCGCCTTCGTTGCGGAAATCTGGTCGCTCGACGGGTTCAGATCGAGCGGACGCCTGAGGGCATAGAGGAGCGAAATCATGGCACGACATTTCAGACGTAGAAAATTTTGCCGTTTTACAGCCGATGGCACCGAGATTGATTACAAGGACATCAACCTGTTGAAACAATACATTGGTGAGTCCGGGAAGATTGTCCCAAGCAGAATCACCGGAACCAAAGCGCGGTTTCAACGTCAGTTGGCCAAGGCCATTAAACACGCGCGTTTCTTAGCTCTGTTGCCCTACACGGACAATCAGTAGTGCATCTCGTAGGAAAGCGGGAGTAATGATATGGAATTAATTTTGTTGGAGAAGGTTCAGAATCTTGGTGACCTTGGCGATAAAGTGAAGGTCAAGCCAGGGTTTGGGCGTAATTTCCTGGTACCGCAGGGTAAAGCCGCACCTGCCACTCAGAAGAATATTGCACTTTTCGAAGCTCGAAGAGCCGAATTGGAAAAGGCTGCGCACGATAGACTGATTGTGGCGCAAGGTCGCAGCGGCAGTTTGAATGGCGTCGTCATTACCCTCAACGCAAATGCCAGCGACGAAGGCAAACTGTACGGTTCCATCGGGCCTCGGGAAGTTGCAGAGGCATTGGAGCAGCTGGGGCACGAGGTTTCCAAGAGCGAAGTTATCATGGGAGAGGGCCCGATTCGCCAGACGGGTGAATTCCGCGTAACGCTGAGCTTGCACGCCGACATAGAAACCATAATAACGGTGATAGTCAACCCGGAATAGGGGAAGTCATTTTCTTGCGCGGCTCCCCGGCAGCAACTATGCTTTGAACTACAACCCGTCACCAGGCGGGTTGCATTATCTTGATCTTTCTCCATAGGGCAATGGCCACTTCCAAACTCCCATCTACAGAGCGTTTGAAGGTTCCACCTCATTCCATTGAGGCTGAGCAGGCCGTGCTAGGAGGCCTGCTGTTGTCATCCCAGGCATGGGAACAAATTGCCGATCTTCTGACCGAGTCCGATTTCTACCGCGAGGATCACCGAACCATTTTCCGCGCCATCTATGATCTCAATGAAATGAGCAGGCCTTGTGATGCGGTTACGGTTACGGAATGGTTTGAGTCGCATGGCAAAGTGGAATTGATCGACGGAGGCAGCTACGTCACGCAACTGGCCGGGACAACCCCTAGCGCAGCAAATGTCGTTGCATACGCGGAGATTGTTCGAGAGAAATCTGTTCTTCGGCAACTCATAGATGCTGGTACGACTCTCACAACTGCCGGCTTTAACGTTGAAGGGCGGGAGAGTAAAGAACTGCTCGAAGAAGCTGAGCGCCTGGTGTTCGCAATAGCAGACCAGGGCGCACGCGGCAAATCAGGGTTTGTGCCAATCCAGCATAGCATGCAAGACGCATTTGTCCGGATCCAGAAACTGCATGAGTTCAAGGGCGAAATTTCGGGCTTATCAACCGGCTTTAAGGATCTCGACGAAATCACTGCCGGCCTGCAGGACTCCGACCTGATCATTGTGGCTGGCAGGCCTTCAATGGGAAAAACTGCCTTCGCCATGAATATTGCCGAACACGCTGCCATTAAGCATGGCGTTGCGGTAGCCATATTCAGTATGGAGATGTCATCGGTCCAGTTGGTCATGCGGCTTTTCTCTTCGTTGGGGCAGATAGAACAAAAAGGTTTGCGTTCCGGAATCCTCAGAGACGACGACTGGCCCAAACTCACTTCAGCCATGAACCTTTTATATAAGAGCAAAATTTTTCTGGATGAGACACCCGCACTTTCACCTTCAGAACTCAGGGCAAGAGCAAGGCGACTCAAGCGCGAACACGATATTGGCCTTATCATCATCGATTACATGCAATTAATGTCGGTCCCGGGAACTCGCGAGAACCGGGCCACTGAAATTGCTGAGATATCGCGGTCGTTGAAAGCGCTCGCCAAGGAACTTCATGTGCCAGTGGTGGCACTGTCCCAGCTAAACCGGTCTCTGGAGCAACGGCCCAATAAGCGCCCGGTAATGGCTGATCTGCGCGAGTCGGGTTCGATCGAGCAAGATGCTGACTTGATCCTCTTTATCTATCGCGACGAGGTCTATCACGCCGAAACCGCAGAAAAGGGAAAAGCAGAAATTATTATTGGAAAGCACCGCAATGGTGAAACGGGCACCGTGAATCTGACTTTTCAGGGTCGCTGGCTGCGCTTCGTCAATTTCGCGCCTGAGTACTACTACAGCGAGCACGGCGATTGATTCGGGACGGGCGGAAACTACATTTAAAAGGGCGTTGGTCTGCCCCTGCATGTTTTCCTCCTGACTCCAAGTCTGCCTGATTCTGTCATTAAAAAGACCAGATTCAGATTTCCTCGCACTTTAGAATAGACCCATGAGCCGAAATACAATTGCCCGTATCAGCCTGGCAGCAGTGCGCCACAACCTCGCACGAATTCGATTGCTGGCGCCCCACAGTGAAGTTTGTTGCGTGGTCAAAGCCGACGCATATGGGCATGGTTTGGCGCGTATTTGTGACGCACTGTCCGAGGCAAATGTGCTCGCAGTAGCTACTACTGGTGAGGCTGCGAAGTGTCGTAACAGCGGATGGGCGGGGCGCTTGTTGTTGCTTGAAGGCCCATCCAATGTGGCGGAATTCGAAGAGATGGTGGCCTTGGATGCTGAAACCGTCGTGCACCATGAAACGCAGTTACAGCTGCTCCGACAGAGGAAGAAAGATGTCCATCGGGCCCTGTGGCTAAAGATCGATACAGGCATGCACCGGCTTGGTTTTCCGGCCGCCGACGCCAGGAGTGTTCACGCTGAACTGGAGAAATTACGTAGCAAGGAACCAACCATCCTCATGACCCATTTTGCCTGTGCGGACGATGCGACCAATCCGATGACATTGCAGCAGATCCAGCGATTTGACCTGGCCATTTCAAGCCTGGCGGGGGCGTCTTCACTCGCGAACTCTGCCGGAATGGTGAATTTCCCGGAGAGTCAGCGGGACTATGTGCGTCCAGGGATCATGATTTATGGGATTTCTCCCTGCCTGAAGAAAACTGCCGAAGACATAGGCCTCAAGCCGGTGATGACCTTGCAGTGCGAATTAATTGCGATCAATAAGGTCTGTGCAGGCGAGAGTGTAGGTTATGGTGCTGCGTATACTTGCCCCGAATCAACACGGATTGGCATCGCTGCCATTGGCTATGGAGACGGCTATCCGCGCCACGCCCGCAACGGCACTCCCGTGCTGGTAAATGGTCGCATGGCCTCGGTAGTGGGGCATGTTTCCATGGACATGCTGGCCATAGACCTTAGCGGTCACGATAATGCCGGTGTGGGCGATCCGGTAACACTTTGGGGCGAAGGCCTGCCAATTGAGTGTGTTGCTCCTTGGGCAGATTCAATTCCCTACGAATTAATTTGTGGTGTCACCGCAAGGGTGCAGGCGCGTATTGAATAGGTGCAAGAGAGGTTCAATTCTCTTCCGCATCTTCACTATCTGTCAGCTCGTATTTGCGTAAATATCCTCGGAGCTGGTGATAGGTCATGCCCAGAAATTCCGCGGTTTTCTTTTGGTTGTAACGACACTGCTTAAGTGCGGATTGCAGCAACTCGACTTCCTTTTGCTGCATGTACTCCTTGAAATCATAAGGGCTCTCAGGTGCCGCAGTGAAATCACTTGCAGCGGTCTCCCGACCTTGAGCGCGCGGCCTCCAGGGAGAATGGAACGGGTCAAACACGATGGCAGGGATCGGCTCGTTTTGGGCTGTCATGGAATAGACGGCGCGTTCCACGACGTTTTTCAATTCACGCACGTTCCCGGGCCAGGAGTACTCCAGCAGCTGTTGACGTGACTCGGTGCTGAAGCCGCAGAACAGCTTGAGTCCCAGCTCTCCGCTCATCTTCATAGCAAAATGTTCGGCGAGGGGCATGATGTCGTCTGGCCGTTCGCGCAGAGGTGGCAACGTAATTACGTCAAATGCCAGTCGGTCCAGCAAGTCGGCGCGAAATGTTCCCTTGTCTACCATGGCAGGCAAATCTTCGTTGGTTGCGCCAATTATTCGTACGTTGGTCTGAACGGTCTCATTTCCACCCACGCGCTCCAATTCGCCATACTCAATTACCCGGAGGATCTTCTCTTGCACCCGGTCAGACGTACTGGCCAATTCATCCAGGAACAGGCTGCCATGATTGGCCAACTCGAACCGGCCGAGCCGTCTGCGCGTAGCGCCTGTGAACGAGCCTGCTTCATGGCCAAACAATTCAGATTCCAGCAGAGACTCCGACAAAGCGGCACAATTCAATTTGACAAACGGTCGGTCCCAGCGCTGTGACAGGAAATGAATTCGCGCGGCAATCAATTCCTTGCCTGTGCCTCGCTCGCCAATCACCAGCACTGGACGGTTGAGCGGGGCGACGCGTGACGCGTGCTCCAGTACCCCCAAAATGGCCTGGGATTCACCGATCAATTGCTGTTCTTTCTGTTGATTCATGCCATCACACCGGTTGCAGGTACCGCTTTTGCCAAGATTACATGCTATAGGCGGCATTGTAAGAAATTGTCACTACCGGTGTCTTGGGCTGGAGGTCATGCCTGCGATCTGTTACAAGACGACCGACGCATGAGATTGGTACACAGAGGCGAACATGGCAAAAACCAGGAATTCATTTCAGTGTGAAGAATGTGGAGCCCAGTTGAACAAGTGGGCAGGCCAGTGTTCGGAATGCCGGGCCTGGAACTCGATTGTTGAGATTCTTGAGTCACCGTCCAAAGGAAACAGGTTCGGGGGTTTTTCCGGCCGTCTCGAAAACAAAGTGAATAACCTGTCGCAAGTTAGTGATTCGACCGTTGAGAGGGTTGAGACCGGGCTTAGTGAACTGGATCGTGTGCTGGGGGGAGGCCTCGTTCCGGGCTCGGTCTTGCTGCTGGGCGGTGATCCTGGGATAGGGAAGTCAACTTTATTGCTGCAAATGGTGTCCGCCCTGGCCGGGCGCTTTCCCTGTCTGTACATCACCGGGGAAGAGTCTTTGGAGCAAGTGAGCATGAGAGCGAAGAGACTCGGCCTTAAGCGGAGTGAAATACGCTGCCTTACCGAAACTGAAGTCAGCCAGATTCTTGCCCGGGCAACCGAAGAAAAACCACAATTGATGATCATCGATTCGATTCAGACTACGTATACCGAAGAACTTACCGCAGCACCGGGGTCGGTTTCCCAGGTGCGGGAATCGGCAGCCCGGTTGGTGCGTTGGGCCAAGGAGCAACGCTGTTGCGTGGTGCTGGTGGGGCATGTCACGAAGGAAGGTTCGCTGGCCGGCCCACGAGTGTTGGAGCATATGGTAGATGCTGTCCTGTATTTTGAGAATGAAGGTGGCAGCAGGTATCGCGTTATCCGCGCAGTAAAAAATCGCTTTGGCGCTGTGAATGAACTGGGTATGTTTGCCATGACCGGAAAGGGATTGAAGGAAGTGAGCAATCCTTCCGCAATTTTCCTCTCCGGCCACGATGGTCCTGTACCTGGAAGCGTCATAACTATCATTCGGGAAGGTACGCGTCCGATTCTGCTGGAAGTGCAAGCATTGGTAGACCAGAGTCACGCCGGAATTCCGCGCCGGGTGGCCCTGGGACTGGAGCAAAACCGGCTTGCGATGATGCTGGCTGTGCTGCACCGGCACGGGGGTATCACCCTCTCAGACCAGGATGTTTTTATCAATGTTGTCGGAGGCATCAAAATCACGGAAACAGGGGCGGATTTGCCGATATTGCTAGCGCTTTATTCCAGTTTCAGGAATCGCGCATTGCCAACCAGCCTGGTGTGCTTTGGAGAAGTCGGGCTTTCCGGCGAAATACGGCCAGTACACGATGGCCTGGAACGTCTGCGCGAAGCCGAAAGCCATGGATACAGGCACGCCATTGTTCCCACAGCGAATGCCCCTCGTAAATCCCTTTCGGGGATCACTTTGCATCCGGTGCAGACTGTGGCGATGGCCCTGGAGTGCATTGCATCACTGGACGCCTGAAAGGCAGGTAAAAAGTGCTGCTGTCGTCAGCGAACCCCAAGCAATCCTTTGATCCAATGGTGCAGAGGCCGCTCAATCCACTGGTAATGAGCCACGCTCAAGAGAAGAATCGCAAGGATCAACAACCAGAACATGATATTTGCCGCGAGGCTGGAAAGTTGTCCCGCAAAACTATTGAATCCCAGGTACTGAGAAACCGCCAGCATCAGGGTATGGGATAGATAAATCGCATAGGAAGCACTGCCGGCAAGAATACTGGCGTGGACGGGAGCCCGGATGCCGGATTGCTCGAGGCTTATCATCCCCTTGAGTAAGAGTAGCGATGGGATGCCAAAAACCAGCACCCGATAAAACACAAAATAGCCCTGTTCTATGCTTCCTTTGAACGACGCATTATTCACCCAGCCCCCCAGAAATAACAGGACCGCTCCGGAAGCCAGGAATACCCATGCCAGTCTCCCGGAACTTTTGCGCACCTGGCTGGCAAGTAATGAACCCGCAAGAAATTCAGCCAGATAGGGACTGAACATGTAGTACTGAGCCAGGCTCATATATTCGAGCTGTCCCTGGTCATAGGAGTGCAGGATGAACTGGCTGATCAGCGACCAGGCAATAGTGGCGACCAATAGCAACTTCAGGGCCGCTTCCCTTCGCTGTTTGGTGCCCGCAATCAGGACGGTGAACAACAAATAAAAAAACATTTCAAAAATCAGGGTCCAACTTACGGCGATGAGCAAGATATTTGTCGGCCACAAAACTGCGGAGCGCACCAGGCTTGATGCCGCCAGTTGTGCAGGATTGATCCAGGCAAATACCAGCAGCGCAAGCAGGTAGAAAGGCCAATATCCGGAATAGATTCGAGCGCAACGCCGTCTTATGAACAACCAGCCATGCTCAAGCCCCGTTGCCGTATCCGTCGTGTAGGCCATGATAAATCCGCTGATCACGAAAAAGACGTCCACACCGGCAAAACCAAGAGTTTCGGCCACGACAAACAGGGGTCCCGGCTCAACACCGGCTGCACGCACATGTGAGCTGGTATGGTAAACAAGGACCAGCAGTGCGGCGATAAACCTCAGGAACTGAACATTGATCAGCATGGGGAAATTGTCAGTCTTTGCTTTCGCTATCAACCAGTACCTTGGTGATAACGTTGTCCCTTAGCTCAACGATAGTCATAACGTGGGGCCCGATGCGGACGCAGGTTCTGCCTGACGGGATAACTTCGAGCTGTTCCAGCAATAGTCCATTCAGCGTGTTGGCCTCTTCTTCTGGCAGCTCCCAACCCATGCGGCGATTGAGCATGCGAATGCTGGTGGCGCCGTCGATCAGGTAGGTTCCATCATCAAGTTGTCGAACGTTACGTGAGCGCTCTTTCCCTTCGGCAGTGTATTCGCCGACAATTTCCGCAAGTATGTCATCCAGGGTGACCAAACCCTGGATATCGCCGTACTCATCAACTACCAGGCCCATGCGCCGCTCGCGTGACTGGAACTCCAGCAACTGTCGCATGAGGGTGGTGCCTTCCGGAATAAAATAGGGGGTCCGGATGGACTGTTTCAGACCTTCGAACGTGAGGCCTCCTTCAGAGAGTTTCGCGATCACCGAGCGAATGTGCAAAGTACCTTCCGCATGATCAATGCTTTCCCGGTAAACAGGTAATCGCGTGTAAAGGGTTTGAGTCAGTTGTGCAAGGATGGACTCCCAATCATGGTTCAGATCAATACCCATGATCTCTTGCCGAGGGACCATAACGTCATCCACTAATGCCTGTTCCAGGTCAAGAATGTTCACCAGCATGCGTTGATGGTTGTTTGAAACGAGGCCCCCCTCCTGTAACAGGGTGCGCAATTCCTCCCGGTTCAATCGCTCGATGACGTCCGTTCGCGCCCGGATACCGAACGGTTTCAACAAAAGGCTGGTAAACCCGTTGACCAGCCAGACCAAAGGATAAAACACCTTGAGCAGAGCGGTCAGGACAAAAGATGTCGGATACGCAATTCGTTCCGGGTTGAAAGCAGCAACCGTTTTGGGCAGCACCTCACCAAATATCAAAACTACCACCGTCAGCACCAATGACGAAATCCACACACCATTGTCGCCGAGCAGGCGTATACCAATCACGGTTCCGATGGACGCCGCCAGGATATTCACCAGGTTATTTCCCAGCAAGATCAATCCGAGCAAGCGATCAGGCTTGAGCAGCAATGTTTGCGCCGAGCGCGCACCACGATGGCCAATGTTAGCCAGATGCCGCATGCGATACCTGTTTACTGCCATCAGGCCGGTTTCAGAGCTGGAAAAATAGGCCGACAGGGCTATCAGAGCCAACAGGATGAAATACAGGGTGCTAAGTGGTATGTCGCTCAAATTTTACGCACAATCTGGAAATCCAGGTGACGCACGCCCCGCCCGGAAAGAGGGTCGTTGATGGGTGCAATTAGTGCCATCAACTCCGCCAGCTTCGACCCAGGATGGTTTCAAGCACCAGCTTGCTTCCAAAGTAGGCCAGCACCAACAGAAGAATGCCGACAAGTGTCAATCGAACTGCCTGCCGGCCGCGCCAACCATATCGCCACCGGCCCCAGAGTAGCAAGCCAAAAACCAGCCAGGCGGTGATGGATAATATGGTTTTGTGTGCAAGGTGTTGGGCGAACAGGTCATCGACAAAAGCAAGACCGGACACAAGTGAGACAGTCAGCAACATGAACCCCATGGCGACCAGGCGAAACAGCAACCTCTCGAGAGTCTCCAGTGGAGGGAGGGATCTGACCAGGGAGTTAAGGTGATGGCGGCGCAGAAAAAAATCGATGATTGCGACGAATAATGCATACACCCCTGCAATGCTGAGCACCCCAAATGCCAGGATGGAACTAAGAATATGAAACGATGTGCCGGTTGAAAGATTTTCCAGCAACAAGCCTTGTGACGGTATCGACCACTCCAGCGCCAGCGTCACGATGGCCAAGGGCAACGCGATAACACTGGCATCGTACAAAGGACTGGAACTAAATATTGAAAGGCATAGCATGAGCATAATCACGAATGAACACAGCGAAAGCAGGTCCAATATCCCGACCTCCGCCACCGCAGTGCTGATCCAGTGCCCGGTTTGGGTAAACCCATGGACCGCCACGCCCAGGAAGCACAGGGTGACGGATGCGAGCCACAACCGTCTCGACTGATTCCTGATCGACACATAGAGGAGCACCAGCGCCAGAATGTACAGACTTATGGCTATGAGCAGGCTGGAATCGTGATACATCAGTTTTCTCGGCGGACCATCATTCCCAAGTACTACGGTGGTGGCTCCCGCTTTAATACCCGACTCCCAAGATTCGGAGCGATCCATGTTTGAAAACCTGACGGAACGGCTGTCGCAAGCGATGCGACAGCTTAGTGGCAAAGGCCGCTTGACTGAAGATAGCATTCGGGAAACTCTGCGCGAAGTCCGCATCGCATTGCTCGAAGCAGATGTTGCGTTGCCCGTTGTGCAGCAGTTTATTGCTGCGGTCAAGCTAAAAGCAGTGGGTCAGGCATTCCTGCAAAGCCTCACTCCCGGGCAAGCCATGATCAAACTCGTTCATGACGAGTTAATCCACGTCATGGGAGATGAGAATCAAGCGCTGGACTTAAAGGCCAGGCCACCCGTGGTCATTCTTATGGCGGGTTTACAGGGCTCGGGCAAGACAACCTCAACGGCAAAGCTGGCCCGCTACCTGACGGAGACAGAAAAGAAACGCGTCATGGTGGTCAGTTGTGACGTCTATCGGCCCGCGGCCATTGAACAACTGAAAGCCCTGGCCGCGCAAGTCGGGGCGATTCACTATCCTTCAAACGCTTCGGAACGGCCCGCCACCATCGCGCAAAACGCGTTGGCCGAAGCCCGCAAGCAGATATGCGATGTGCTGCTGGTGGATACCGCCGGACGGCTGCACGTTGACAACGAAATGATGGCGGAAATCCGCGAGATCCATCTCGCTGTTGCGCCCAGGGAAACATTGTTTGTAGTCGACAGCATGACCGGTCAGGATGCAGCAAATACAGCGGCTGCGTTCAATGCAACTCTTGATTTGAGCGGTATTATACTGACCAAGGCGGACGGCGATGCACGAGGCGGTGCGGCACTTTCGGTTCGCGCGATTACGGGAAAGCCGATCAAGTTCATTGGCACGGGTGAGAAGGTAGATGCACTGCAACCCTTCTATCCACAGCGCATTGCCTCGCGAATTCTTGGCATGGGTGACGTACTCACCCTGGTTGAGGATGTGCAACGACAGGTTGACCAGAAAGCTGCTGAGAAGCTGGTTAACAAAATGCGCAAAGGTAGTGGCCTGGACCTGGAGGATTTTCGTTCCCAGCTGGAACAGATGGCGAACATGGGAGGCATTAGCGGCCTGATGGACAAATTACCCGGGATGGCCAACCTGCCTCAGCAGATCAAATCGCAAGTTGACGATAACCATACGCGACACATGATAGCCATCATTAATTCCATGACGCCGCAGGAACGCCGTTTTCCGGAAGTGATCCGTGGCTCGCGAAAGAAGCGCATTGCATTAGGATCTGGAATGGAAATACAGGACGTTAATCGCCTGCTGAAGCAGCATGGGCAAATGCAAAAAGTGATGAAAAAGGTCGGTAGGGGGGGCATGTCCGGCATGATGAAGAAGCTCAAAACACTTCAGGGACAATTGCCGTCGGGCGCGTTACCTGGCAGAGGAGGGCGCAAGCCGCCTTTCTAGTCTCCCGTTATGGGCAAGGCCTGTTGCCGTGAATTCCTTCCGGCCGGCCAGTTGAGCGTGGAATCGATATCGCGGTGTCCGGTCTGCAGACGGGTTTTCTTTTGCCCATCTTAACGGTACAATGCGCGGTTTGCTGGGTCTGCACCGGTTGGGTTTTCGGAACAGAGGCAGCGCGGGGATGAATCAGGCTGCGACGAAACCAAAATCGGACGCAGTCTTTGAAATCAGCAGGCAATGCCTTAACAGCATTGATACATGGGCTTTATATAATGGTAAAAATCAGATTATCACGCGGCGGGGCCAAGAAATCCCCCTTCTATCACATCGTAGTCACCGATAGCCGCAAAGCGCGCGATGGCCGCAAGATTGAGCGCATTGGGTTTTTCAACCCCGTAGCTCGTGGCCAGGAAGAGCGCCTGCGTCTTGACCTCGAACGCATCGCATATTGGTCCGGAGTTGGCGCACAACTCAGTGAAAGGGTGAAATCACTGGTTTCAGAGGCCAGCGCTAAGGCAGCTTGATCCTGTTGGGCTGCCCGTCATGGACGCCGAAAAGGACAAGCAACGGGAAACGGTGTTGCTGGGGCATGTCTCCGGCGCCCACGGAATCAAGGGGTGGGTTAAAATCCACTCCGACACGGACCCCAGGGACGCAATTTTTGACTATCAGCCCTGGCAGGTCGGAGTCGAAAAACGCATAGTCCACATTGTATCGGGCAGAATCCAGGGGAAATTCCTGGTTGCTGAACTGGATGGTATAACCGACCGGGATTCGGCAGACAGCTTGGCGGGACAGCAAATTGTGGTGTTCCGTGATCAGTTACCTGAATTGCCAGACTCCCAGTACTATTGGAATGAACTGATTGGATTGAGGGTGCGGAGCGATGCCGGCCAGGAGTTGGGACTGGTCAAGGAAATGATCGCAACCGGCGCCAACGATGTAATGCTGGTGCAGGGTGAAAGGGAGAGACTGATACCGTTTATCTTTGGTGTCTACGTCAGTGAAGTAGATCTGGCGGCAGGGAGCATGGTGGTAAACTGGGATCCGGATTTTTAGACCGTGGAAATTCAGGTCATCACCTTGTTTCCAGAGGAGTTCAGGCCCCTGGTGGACCTGGGAGTGACAGGCAGGGCCATCCGGGATGGATTGGTGCGTTTGGAACTGGTCAATCCACGGGATTTTGCAGTCGACCGGCATCGGTCCGTCGACGATAGGCCTTACGGCGGTGGACCTGGCATGGTAATGGCCGTTGAGCCATTGAGATCCGCGATCAGGGAAGCACGGCGCCGGGCATCCGGTAAGGCAGACAGTAACGCACCAACTGAGCTTAAAGTCAGTTTGCTCAGCCCTCAGGGCAGATGCCTCGGGGCCAGCGTCCTGAGAGAATTAGCCGGCAGGCAGAGCCTGATATTGGTTTGCGGCCGCTACGAAGGTTTGGACGAGCGTCTGGTCAATTTGGAAATAGACGAGGAATGGTCGATTGGTGACTATGTCCTGAGTGGCGGTGAACTGGCTGCTGCGGTGGTGATAGACGCAGTTGTGCGCCTGATCCCGGGTGTGCTGGGAGACCAGCAGTCTGCTGAGCAGGATTCGTTCGCAGACGGTCTTCTGGACTGCCCGCACTACACCAGGCCGGAAGTGATTGGTGGAATTGAAGTGCCGCAGGTGCTGCTTTCCGGTGATCACAAGGCCATAGCCCGGTGGCGGCGCAAGCAGTCGCTGGGACGTACCTGGCAGCGCAGGCGTGATTTGCTCGACGGCTCGAAATTGAGCGAAGAAGATGAAATTCTGTTGGCCGAGTTCAAACAGGAACATGGCCAGCTACCGGAAACCGTAGACATTAGTTGAAGGATTGAAATCATGAGCAACATTATTGATGAAGTAAATGCGGAACAGATGACCCGCGAAATTCCCAAGTTTGCTCCTGGCGATACCGTGACGGTCAGCGTTAAGGTAAAAGAAGGGAATCGCGAACGCCTGCAGGCCTTTGAGGGAGTTGTTATTGCGATCAAGAACCGCGGGCTCCACTCGGCGTTCACGGTGCGCAAAATTTCCCATGGTACAGGTGTAGAGCGCGTGTTCCAGACATACAGCCCCCTGATCGACTCGATCACGGTCAACCGCCGCGGTGATGTGCGCCGTGCGAAGTTGTATTACCTGAGAGGTCTGGAAGGCAAGGCCTCGCGCATCAAGGAAAAGCTCAGCTAAGATAAGCCCTGCGCTTATGAGTGGAAAGCCCGCATCAAAGCGGGCTTTTTTTTGATTTGTTGTCCACAACTAGTTGCATGACTTTTCGGCTGGTTCCTTGAATCTCCGGCTACGGCCCACATCTCGTGGTAATCGAAACAACGAGCGAAGCCCGATCATGAGCAAGAGCAAGACACCATCGAAGAAGAGTAAATCGCAAGTTGCACCAGAAACACATGCATTCCAGGCTGAAACACGCCAGGTACTGCAGTTGATGATCAACTCGCTCTATTCCAACAAGGAAATTTTTCTACGCGAATTGATTTCCAATGCCTCGGATGCCCTGGACCGGCTGCGATTTGCCAGCTTGCAGGACCCCGGACTGCTCGAAAACAATCCGGATCTGCGCATTGAAGTGGAAACTGACCGCGAGGCCGGAACCCTGACCATTCGCGATAACGGCATCGGCATGTCCCACGAAGACGTGATGAGCAACCTCGGCACCATTGCCAGGTCCGGCACGCGGCAATTTCTCGAACAGCTGGCGGAAGATCAAAAATCCGATGCCAGGTTAATCGGGCAATTTGGTGTCGGGTTTTACTCGGCATTCATCGTGGCCGAAAAGGTTACGGTATTGACTCGCAAAGCCGGGGACAAATCTGAATTGGGAGTGCGTTGGGAGTCCGACGGGGGCGGCGAATATTCTATCCAGCCGGAATCCCAGCAGGCGCCTGGCACATCGGTTATTCTGAAATTGAAGCCCGCAGAACAGGAATACCTGGAAAACTGGACTCTTCGCTCCCTGATTCAGCGCTATTCGGACCACATCGGCTTTCCCATTTTTCTGCGTGACAAACCCAAGGTAGAGCGGGCCAATGACGAAGATGAAGCGGTTGGCGATTCATCCGTCGAAAAGGGCGCATGGGAACAGGTAAACAAGGCAACAGCCTTGTGGGCTTTGCCAAAAAGTGAGATCAAAGATGACGAGTACAAAGAATTCTACAAGTATCTGAGCCACGACCTGCAGGATCCTTTGTGCTGGGCCCACAACAAGGTTGAAGGCGCCCAAAGTTATACCACCCTGCTGTATATTCCAAAAAATGCACCCCTGGACCTCATGCTGCAGCGTGATGAGCGCAGCGGTGTACGTTTGTATGTCAACCGCGTGTTCATCATGGATGGTGCACAGGCGCTCCTGCCGCATTACCTGCGATTCATTCGCGGCATAGTGGATTCGCAGGACCTGCCGTTGAATGTTTCGCGCGAGTTGCTGCAGGAAAATGAACTTGTCGGCAAAATCAGGGCCGCGGTAGTGCGGCGCAGCCTGGACATGATTGCCCGGCTGGGTAAAGCGGGCGAGGAGTCCTACCTGTCCTTTTACAAGCAGTTTGGGGCCGTGTTAAAGGAAGGGGTTGTGGAAGATTTTTCCAACCAGGAGCGTATTCTGAAGACTTTGCGTTTCGCTTCCACGCATGATGCATCTGCCGGAGCAATGACTGACCTTGACTCCTACCTGGTGCGCATGAAAGCCGAACAAAACTCTATTTACTACATCACGGCGGAACACCACACAGCAGCCAGCAACAGCCCGCACCTGGAAGTGTTTCGCAAGAACGGGATCGAAGTACTGCTGATGTCAGACCGTGTGGATGAATGGATGATGTCCTACTTGCATGAATATGAGGGAAAGTCATTCCGCAGCGTGGCCAAGGGCGATATTGACCTGGCTGGAGTACTTGAACAGGAGGAGAAGAAAGCTGACACCGCGGATGGGGCCAGTGGACTAAGTGCAGACTTGCTCACGCGTATTTCCGCGGCTCTGGATCAGCGGGTGAACGAAGTGCGCTCCAGCCATCGATTGACCGACTCCGCTTCCTGCCTGGTGCTGCAGGAACATGACATGGCACTGCATTTACAGAAAATGCTCAAGCAGGCCGGTCAGCATATTCCTGAGTCCAGGCCGATACTCGAGCTGAATCCGACGCATCCACTCGTGACCCGTCTTGCTGCCGAGGGCGAAGGTGATGCATTTGGCATGCTGTCGCTGCTGTTATATGAACAGGCCTTGCTCTCTGAGGGTGGCACTTTGCCCGACCCGGCCGGGTTCGTGCGCCGCATCAACACCCTCATGACCGCTAGCACTTAGTGGCCTGTAGCGGTGAGTGAAGGCGTCCGGCTTGACAAATGGTTATGGGCGGCGCGTTTTTTCAAGACCCGCTCGCTGGCGCGTGACGAGGTGGCCGGTGGCAAGGTTCACCTCGAAGGGCACAGGGTCAAGCCGGGCAGGCTGGTCAAAGCAGGCGATCACCTCAGTATCACGCGTGGCGAGGACGTGTTTGAAATCACTGTTAATGTGACGACAGACCGTCGCGGTTCGGCCAGCGAAGCGCGGCAATTCTACAGCGAAGATGAGGCCAGTTCCCGGCGCCGGGAGCTTGCCGCAGAGCAACGCAGACTGGAGCAATCTGCCCGGGCTGAGCCGTCCAGGCGTCCGGACAAGCGCGAACGCCGTCAGATCATTGGCTTCATTCGCAGCAAGGACTAGCCGCTTTATTCAATTGCTGGCGCCGGGTTCTACAGCCTGGGATTTCAGCTCATACAACATTTCCAGGGCTTGTCTGGGCGAAAGTGTGTCGAGGTCCAGCCCCGACAACCGTTCGCGCAAGGGGTCTGGAACCGAAGACTTCTGCTCAGGTATTTTGCTGTCGGCAGCCTGATCGAACAGCGCCAGTTGAGGGGAATCTGCCCGCTGTTGTTTTTCCAGTTCAGCCAGGTGTCGGCGCGCGTGTTCCAATACTGCGCGCGGGATTCCGGCCAACGCGGCAACCTGCAGGCCGTAGCTCTGGCTGGCCGGGCCGTCCTGGACCGAATGCAAAAATACAATACTGTCCTTGTGCTCAACGGCATCCAGATGCACGTTGGCCACGCCATTTTCCTGCTCTGATAGCCGCGTCAACTCAAAGTAGTGCGTGGCGAACAGGCAGTAAGCCCTGACCTTGCGTGCGAGAAACACCGCACATGCCCAGGCCAGCGCCAGCCCGTCGTAGGTGCTCGTGCCGCGGCCAATTTCATCCATCAGCACCAGGCTATCGGGGGTCGCATTGTGCAGGATATTGGCGGTCTCCGACATTTCCACCATAAAGGTGGATCGCCCTCCCGCGAGGTCATCTCCCGCACCGATGCGGGTAAATATCCTGTCCACCGGCCCGATCCTCGCACTCGCGGCGGGAACCCAACTGCCTGCATGGGCCAGCAACACGATCAAGGCGGTCTGCCGCATATAGGTCGACTTGCCGCCCATGTTCGGGCCGGTGATGATGAGCATGCGGCGCTCTTCATCAAGTTCAAGATCATTTGGCGTAAAAGGCTGATGTTGAAGTATTTCAACCACTGGATGCCGGCCGGAAACGATGTGCAGACCACGTTCGGAGGAAAACTCCGGTGGCAAAAATTTCAAAGCCTGGGCGCGCTCGGTAAAAGTGCACAGCACATCCAGTCGTGCAATGCTGCGAGCAATAGCCTGTAAGGGCCCTAAATCGTTCTGCAGTAATTCCATCAGCCCTGAGTAGCAGGCTTTTTCACGCGCCAGTGCCCGCTCACGGCTGGACAGAACCTGGTCTTCAAATGTCTTGAGCTCCACAGTCGTGTAGCGTTCTGCTGATTTCAGGGTTTGCTTGCGCGAGTAAGCCGGCGGAGCCAGGTGCTGCTGGGCATTCGTTATCTCGATGAAATAACCGTGAACCCGGTTGTAGCCGACTTTCAGGCTGGCTATGCCCGTCAGTTCGCGCTGACTTTGCTCGTACTGGTCGAGAAAGCCACTGGCATTTTCCGACAGGGCGCGCAGCCGGTCCAGTTCGTCGTCATAACCCGTGGCAATAACACCCCCGTCACGAATCAAGACCGGGGGCTCCTCAATCAATGCCCGGGCCAGCAGCGCGAGCAGGCCAGGCATGCCGGAAAGCGGCCCTGCAAGCTCCCGGGTCAAGGGGTGCGGCCCCCCGTTCAAGGCAGTATCAAGATCGGGCATTAATGCGAGGGCATTGCGCAGGGTGATCAAATCGCGTGGCCGGGCCGAGCTCAGCGCGATCCGGGAAAGAATTCGTTCAATGTCACCAACACCGCGCAGAATTTTTCGCACCTTATGGTGTGTTTCACTGATCATCAACTCGGCAATGGCTTCTTGCCTGCTCTTGACCAGGGATTGGTTGCGCACCGGATTTCCAATCCAGCGCCGCAGCAGACGCCCCCCCATTGCGGTTATTGAGGTGTCCATGACCCCCACCAGCGAGGCATCAATGCTACCACCCAGACTGTGGTCGATTTCCAAATTGCGTCGACTGACGGCGTCCAGGTGCACAAATTCCTCTGCCAGTTCAAGGCGAATGCTGCGCAGGTGGGGCAGGGCGGCTTTTTGCATTTCCTGTACGTAGTCGAGCAACACACCAGCCGCGATCACCGCTGCGGGTAAATCTTCTATGCCAAAACCACTGAGGTCCCTGGTTTGGAACTGTTCCCGTAATAGCGTGCCGGCTTGTTTGCGGTCAAATTTCCAGGCCGGTCGATGGCGGGTTTTTTCAGCGAACCCGCGCAGGGGGCTTGCGCCTTCAGCAACCAGCAACTCGGCCGGGGCCAGGCGTTGCAGTTGTGATTCCAGGTCCAGGTCGCCCGCGAGCAAGCGCACTCTGAAACGGCCGGAAGACAAATCCAGCCATGCAATGGCGCTCTGTTTCTGACTGCTAGCCAGCGCTGCCAGCACGTTGTCCACACGAGCATCCAGTAACGCCTCTTCGGTGACGGTACCTGGAGTAATAATACGTACCACCTTGCGCTCGACCAGGGCCTTTCCTGCAACCGGCTCGCTGACCTGTTCGCAAATTGCCGCTGATTCACCGTGGCGCACCAGGCGCTTCAGGTAGTTGTCGATGGCGTGATAGGGCACTCCGGCCATTGGAATCGGGGAACCGGCTGATTCGCCCCGGCTGGTCAGTGTTATGTCCAGCAGGCGGGCAGCTTTGCGCGCGTCTTCGTAGAATAATTCGTAAAAATCACCCATGCGAAAGAACAGCAAGGTATGCGGATGCTCCGCCTTGATGCCCAGGTATTGCTGCATCAGGGGTGTGTGGCTGGACAGTTCGGGAGTCACGGATGAGGACATCCGCCCAAGTGTAGCGCAAGCGGCCCACAGTCAGAAGTTGAACCTGCGTGAAGTGGCACAAGGAGCCAGTGCGCGATCGGGTTACAATGCACTTGCCGGCCGGAGTGCGCGGCCGGCTGGAGGAGTGCAGGCCGCTTTGGTGAACCATGATTGAGCAGGAAATCGATAACACGCTGCAACACTTGGCCGGGGTACTGACCGCAAAGGGATGGCTGATGGCCGCCGCGGAGTCCTGCACCGGTGGTTGGGTGGCCAAGTGCTGCACGGATCGCGCAGGGAGTTCCGTCTGGTTTGATCGCGGCTTCATTACCTACAGTAACCGTGCAAAAACGGACATGCTGGGGGTCGAGACCTCGGATTTGCTGCGACACGGTGCGGTGAGCGAGATCGTGGCAGAGCAGATGGCGCAAGGTGCGCTTGATTCTGCCGGGGTGGATGCAAGCCTGGCCATAACAGGTGTTGCGGGACCGGATGGCGGTACGCAGGAAAAACCTGTCGGCACCGTCTGGTTCGCCTGGCTTGTTCGCGGCAAAGGAGTGCGCACCGAGTGCGCCCGGTTCGAGGGTAGCCGCGATAGCATTCGCCACCAATCGGTTCTGCGTGCTTTGCAAGGCATGTTGCAGTTGGTGTGTGATGATAGTTCCAGCCGCTGAGGTGTTATCGCGATTTGAGAATCCGGTCGTGCACAATGTACTTCGTCAGGCCAGCAGTTCAGCCAACCCGGCGCTCTGACCCCTCTTCCGTCGGTCGGATACCCGGCTGGCCGTAGGAAATCGCTGTTGCAGGCATCCTGGAGCAGAAGCGCTGCTGAGGGCTATGTCATAATTGGTCACTGGAGTGAAGGTCAAAGAAATGGGGGGTAACGGAATGGGTGTAATCACGATTGACCTTGAAGTGGATGGTGTTATTGGAATTGGTGTTAGCGGGATTCGGGTTTTCCGGCATGGGTGATAAAAAAATCAGGAGAGGAAGCGTGGACGACAACAGAAAACAAGCACTATCGGCGGCATTGACACAGATCGAACGCCAGTTTGGCAAAGGCGCAATCATGCGCATGGGGGATGGTACAGCGGGGCATGGGGTACAGGTGGTGTCCACCGGTTCGCTGACCCTGGACCTGGCGCTGGGTATAGGTGGTCTGCCACGGGGCCGTGTTTCCGAAATTTATGGCCCTGAATCCAGCGGCAAAACAACGCTGGCCTTGCAGGTGATCGCCCAATGCCAGAAGCTGGGTGGCACAGCCGCGTTTGTGGATGCGGAACATGCGCTCGATCCACTGTATGCCGCAAAACTGGGTGTTAATGTTGAAGACTTGCTGGTTTCCCAGCCGGATACCGGGGAACAGGCCCTGGAAATTACCGACATGCTGGTGCGCTCCGGTGCCGTCGACATCGTGGTGGTTGACTCGGTGGCTGCTCTGACCCCCAAGGCCGAAATCGAAGGTGACATGGGTGATTCCCACATGGGTTTACACGCCCGCCTGATGTCGCAAGCCTTACGTAAGTTGACGGCCAACATCAATCGCTCCAACTGCATGGTTGTTTTCATCAACCAGATCCGCATGAAAATTGGCGTCATGTTCGGCAGTCCGGAGACCACAACCGGTGGCAATGCCTTGAAATTCTACGCATCCATCCGAATCGACATCCGGCGCATTGGTGCATTGAAAAAGGGCGATGAAATCATCGGCAACCAGACCCGGGTCAAGGTCGTCAAAAACAAATTAGCCCCGCCGTTCAAACAGGCTGAATTCGAAATTCTTTACGGCGAGGGCATTTCGCGTGAAGGCGAACTGATCGAACTGGGCGTGATACACAACATCATCGACAAGTCGGGCGCCTGGTACACCTATAAGGGTGACCGTATCGGGCAGGGGAAGGAAAACGTGCGGCAGTTCCTGAAAGACAATCCGGCCATGGCAGCGGAGATTGATACCCGTCTACGCACCGAACTACTGCCTGGCAGCAGTGCATCTGCCAAGGATGATGACGTACCGGCGGATGAGGAAGTTGAATCCTGATCAAAAGGTGTCCAGCGAGCCAGGAACGGGTAGTCCATCGCAGAGTGAAATGAGGGGTTTCGCCGGGCTGTTGTTAGCCCGGCGTGACTATGCCGTGCTGGAGCTGCAGGCCCGCCTGTTAAAAAAATGGGCAGGGGCCGAAGGTATTGAACCCCTTGTTGCGACTTTCATCGCCACCCTGCAAACGGAGGGGGCTCTCTCTGATGAGCGGTTCACCGCTGCTTTTGTCCGTTCCCGCTGCCAGCGCCACCAGGGCCCGTTAAAGATCCGGGCAGAGCTGCGTCAGCGACGCGTGCCTGAACATCTCATTGAGAGCAATTTGCAGGATTCCGCAGAGGAATGGGTTCCGTTGGCGGCGCGCTGGTTATCGCGTCAGCATGGTGAGCTCCTGGATTTCGCCGGCCGGGCCAAATACTACCGCAGGTTGGTGAACCGGGGGTTTAGCCATCAACAGGCCATGGCAGCTTTGCAATTGTGTTTAACGCATTAAGCCCCAACTGTGGCTCTGAACGCATTGCCGGAACGATCAGGAGTGCAATTTCCGGCCGGTAATTAGGTACACTTCCGCTTTCACCCTTTCTCGGATTTAAAGGCATACACAGCATGAAGGCCACGGGCAAGTCGACGGCGGACATTCGCCAGCAATTCCTGGATTTTTTTACCGGCAAGGAGCATGTTGCCGTAGCTTCCAGCCCGCTCGTGCCGGCTAATGACCCGACCCTGCTGTTTACCAATGCCGGTATGGTGCAATTCAAAGATGTGTTCCTCGGCGCGGAAAAGCGACCCTACAAAAGAGCCGTTTCCTCGCAGCGTTGCGTGCGTGCCGGTGGCAAACACAACGACCTGGACCAGGTGGGTTATACCGCACGGCACCACACCTTCTTTGAAATGCTGGGCAATTTCAGTTTTGGAGATTACTTCAAACAGGACGCAATCCGGTATGCCTGGGAATTACTCACCGGCGTTTTCGCGCTGGATGCAGAGCGATTGTGGGTAACGGTTTATCACACCGATGATGAAGCCTGGACCATATGGGCAAACGATGTGGGCGTTCCCGCCAGTCGTATCATCCGCATTGGCGATAAACCAGGTGGCCGCGAGTTTGAAAGCGATAATTTCTGGGCCATGGGTGATACTGGCCCCTGTGGTCCCTGCACCGAGATTTTCTATGACCATGGCGCAGATGTTGCCGGCGGCCCACCGGGTTCTGTTAACCAGGATGGCGACCGCTACATTGAAATCTGGAACCTGGTTTTTATGCAGTTTGACCGCGCTACTGACGGGACTATGGTGCCGCTTCCCAAGCCCTGTGTTGATACCGGCATGGGATTGGAGCGAATCTCCGCCGTGCTGCAGGGCGTGCACAGCAACTACGAGATTGACCTGTTCCAGGCATTGATCAAGGCGGCGGCAAAAGTAACCGGGTGCAAAAACCCCGGTGACAAGTCCTTGAACGTGATTGCGGATCACATTCGGGCCTGTGCCTTCCTGATCATGGATGGTGTGCTTCCATCCCGGGATGGGCGCGGCTACGTTCTGCGGCGCATTATCCGTCGCGCTGTCCGGCACGGCTACAAACTGGGCCAGCGGCAGCCGTTTTTCAGTCGCATGGTGCCTGCCCTGGTCGGCCAGATGGGCAAGGCCTATCCTGAACTCAAGCAGCGGCAGGGCCAGATCGAGGCGGTCCTGCTCGACGAAGAGGAGCGCTTTTCGCGCACCCTGGATGCGGGCATGGGCATCCTGCAACAGGTGATAGAAAAATCCGACCGGGAAATAGATGGCAGCACTGCGTTCCTGCTGTACGACACCTATGGCTTTCCTTTGGATCTGACCCAGGACATCGCACGTGAACACGGCCTTGCCGTGGACCAGGACGGGTTTGACCGGGAGATGGCTCACCAGCAGGAACGCGGACGCTCATCCGGTCAGTTTGCGCAACAATCGCAAATTTCCGCGGAAATTATTGCTAGCCTGCCTGCGACGGTGTTTCTTGGGTACGAACAGATCGCAACAGAGGACGTGCGGGTGGTTGGCATTATTACCGATGGCGGTTTGGCCGACACTCTCCAGGCGGGTGATGAGGCCGTTGTTTTCCTCGACCGCACGCCTTTTTATGCCGAGTCCGGTGGCCAGGTTGGCGATACCGGAATCCTCAAGGGCGATGGCTTTGAGTTTAGCGTCAACGACACGGTAAAAACTGCCGGCGTGTTTTTTGGCCATATTGGGGTGCTCACGTCCGGTCGCATGGCTGCTGGAACAGCGGTTGTGGCAACCGTTGATGCAGACCGGCGACAGGCCATAGTCCTGCACCATTCGGCAACCCACCTTTTGCACGCGGCGCTCAAACAGGTGCTGGGCAAGCACGTAGAGCAAAGAGGATCACTGGTCGCCCCGGACCACTTCAGGTTCGACTTTACCCACCCGCGGGCAGTAACTGTTGCGGAAATCCGCGAGATTGAGCTGCTGGTAAATCGGGAAATACGCTCCAATCCCGCCGCAAAAGTTGAAGTCATGGATATGGAAAGCGCACTTAAGACCGGCGCAACAGCCTTGTTTGGCGAGAAATACGGGGACCGGGTGCGGGTAATGCAGTTTGGTGATTTTTCCATTGAGCTTTGTGGCGGCACCCACGTCCATCGGGTGGGCGACATCGGGCAGTTCAAGATTGTCGAGGAATCGGCCATAGCTTCGGGCATTCGCCGTATTGTGGGTGTGGCCGGGGAGCCTGCCGTCAGCTGGATCCAGACCATGGAGGAGCGCATCAGGCAGGTGGCCGGCGTGCTTAAAGTAGCTCCTGATTCCGTGGATGAACGGGTGAAGCAACTGCTGGACCGCAACCGCTCTCTGGAAAAAGACCTGGATGAATTGAAGGCCAGAATGGCCACGGCCAGTGGTAATGAACTCACTGGCAAAGCGGTTGAAATCAACGGTGTGAAAGTGCTTGCAGCCGGTTTGGGCAATGTCGATGCAGCGGCTATGCGCAAGATGATAGATCAGCTTCGAAACCAGTTAGGTTCTTCAGTGGTCGTGCTGGCAGGCACGGAATCCGGCACGGTGCGGGTCGCGGTGGGCGTAAGCAAAGATTTGATTGCTCGGATTCAAGCGGGCAATCTGGTAAACTTCTTGGCGCAGCAAGTTGGGGGTAAAGGAGGCGGGCGCCCGGATTTCGCACAGGCGGGCGGTTCCCAGCCGGAAAATTTGGAAAAAGCCCTGGCTTCAGTAAGCCAGTGGGTGAAAGACAACACCTGACTAGTGGGGTCAGGGATTAAACGTGAAAGGTGCACTGCATGCCACGAGATGGCTTGGAGCTGTGTTCTGATCGTCTCGCAAAGATTGTGTAGTGGCGAACAAGATCAATAATTAGCGGACGCATGAAGTGTCCTGAACCAGAGGAAGGTTGGCATGCTGATTTTGACAAGAAGGATCGGAGAGAAACTTGTCATTGGTGATAATGTCACGGTAACAGTACTCGGCGTCAAAGGTAATCAGATACGTATCGGTATCGAAGCGCCGGCCACTGTTCAGGTACACCGCGAAGAAATCTACCAGCGAATCTTGAAGGAACGGAGCGAAGGCGTTCCCGACAGCGGCGAGCATTGATTCGTAAAACCCTTTACCCGGACAATTGAACAACGGAGAGATGGCCGAGCGGCTGACTAATTCGCCGGGAGCGAATTAGAACGTCGCAGCGAAGCGGAGACGGCCCCGAAGGGGCGGAGGGCACGATGCCCGGAGTAACGCGCTCCCGGGGAGCGTAAGGCACTCCGGTTAGCCGCGGAACCGAATAATTGAGTTACGGAGAGATGGCCGAGTGGCTGAAGGCGCTCCCCTGCTAAGGGAGTATGGGTTAAAAAAAGCCCATCGAGGGTTCGAATCCCTCTCTCTCCGCCAATACACTAGTAAAATCAGATAGTTTAATGGAAGGTAAGAAACCTTCCCATTATTTGAACCTATATCAGTAACACTAGGCCCCGATTCGTTCGGGGCTTTTTGCAATCTGGAGGTCAAACGCTGGATTCAAGAGAACGGGAAAACGATCCTTCGCCGCAAACAAAGTTTGCCAGCCCGGTCATTTCATAGCCCCGACACTGCTTCCCGAAGCTGGGGCCACGGCATTACGGAACACCGTTTCGGGTTTAGTGCGCGCAGTTGAAAGGGCTACGGGAATTGCACCGATCCGACATACGTTTCCTCGCCAATCCAAGGCTCTTGGTCGAAGTCAATTACGACGCCAAAGTCCCCGTGACCAGTCAGCTTTACATAATCGCCTGTCGCGCCCGGTACTACGGACCACGGACCGGTCAAAATGAAAACAGGATCATTGAACCCTTGGCTTAGCGGGTGGAATTTAATATTAAAAGTGCCACTGCCATCATCGCAAGCAAATTCTTTTACACCCGTGAATCCGTGCCCATGCAATTGGCTCGGATTAAAAATAAACTTTGTCGTTGTAAATATGCCGCTGGCACATAACGGCGCAGTTGCAGTGAAAGTACCCGTAGCTACAGGCTCGAGGACTATGTTCGAATGAATCATGATCGGTTGAGGCTGGCCAGCATAGGCTGTACCTACAGCCGTGAAAACCAAGAAAACGACTAGCAGAATTTTCTTAAACATGGAATGCGCCCTCGCTGGCTTGCTTGTCAATTGAGTCGATAGAAGTCTGCCGACTCCCCTCGTCAAGTGGTGGGGCATATTGCGCCTGCCCGTGAAAGACTGTCAATGGAATGGGTGATTCGATACTTTGAGGCTGCAAACCCCCAGTGGTTTTTTTGTTGGAAACGTGATTGCCCTGTCTGACCCATCCCGATCACCGACGATTGCAAATCCATTGAGAATGAAGCGCAATTTCTGCATAACAGAAACGGTTAAAATGAGCTCGTGCGATTCAATCAGATAAGGCCAGAGTAATGGAATTCCAGGAGCTACGACTAAAACCCAAAGCCGACCAGCGTTTGCGCACGGGCCACTTATGGGTTTACTCCAACGAGGTTGAGTCCAACCTGAAACAATTTCAGCCTGGCGAACTGGCCAACCTGGTAACTGCCAGTGGCAAAGCCCTGGGCACCGTGATGGTCAATCCACACCAGCTCATCTGTGGCCGGATATTCAGCCGCGCTTCTGGCCAGCCCTTGAGCCACAAGTTCATTCGTCACCGCCTTGAAGCCGCGCTGCGCCTGCGCAGCCAAGTGTTCGATCGGCCCTATTACCGCCTGGTGTTTGGTGACAGCGATGGCCTGCCCGGGTTGGTGGTGGACCGGTTTGGGGCATGCCTGGTGGTGCAGGTTTCTCTCACTGGCATGGAACACGCCCTGCCGGAAATCATTTCCGCACTAAACGTGGTGGTCGAGCCAACCACCATCGTATTGAAGAACGACAGCAAGATGCGCGCAAGCGAGGGCCTGGACAGCTACGTGCGCATTGAGCAGGGACAGTTGCTGGAAGGTGGCCTGGTCGAGCTGGAAGAAAACGGTACGCGCTTCCTTGCTCCGGTCTTGGCTGGCCAGAAAACCGGTTGGTTTTATGACCATCGCCTGAATCGCGAGCGTATGTCCCACTATGCACGCGGCAAGAGAGTGCTCGACGTCTGCTCCTACATTGGCGGCTGGGGCGTGCAGGCCGCGCGGGCGGGCGCCGACCAGGTTGTGTGCCTGGATACCTCGGCTTTTGCCCTTGATCTCGCGCTGCAAAACGCGCAGCTGAACGGTTTGCAGGGCAAGCTGGCCATCCTGGAAGGGGATGCCTTTGTGGCCATGAAGTCTTTACGCGACAGCGGCGAGCGTTTTGATGTGATTATCCTCGACCCGCCGGCGTTCATCCCCAGGCGTAAGGACTACAAGGAGGGCCGCTTGGCCTATAGCCGACTGAATCAACTGGCTTTGCGCTTGATGTCACCGGAAGGCATCCTGGCCAGCGCTTCCTGTTCCATGCATTTGAGCCAGGAGGACCTGCTGGACGTGGTGCGTGCATCCGGCAGGCAGATCGACCGACAGGTCCAGATCCTGGAAATCGGGCACCAGGGTCCGGATCATCCGGTGCACCCGGCCATAGCCGAGACGCAGTACATCAAGTCATTGGTTGCGAGGGTGGGTCCCGCCGAATACTAGAGAGTAGCGCTTACCTAGGCAGAGTTGGATTGAATTGAGGTAGTAGCGGCTATGACTGGTTTTCAGCCCCAAAGACCCGGATCAAACCCATCAACCACGCCCTTTTTGTACACCAGGCCATTGGGGTGGTCGTATTTCTGCAGCAAGGGTCCGTCGATATCGACGAAATCGCATAATTGCGCGATAACAAAAGCAGGTGCCATGCTCAGTGAGCTGCCCACCATGTTGCCTACCATCAGTTTCAGGCCTTTTGCTCTAGCTGCCCTTGCCAGGTTCAGAGCCTCAGTCAGACCACCCGTCTTGTCCAGCTTGATGTTGATCATGCTATAGCGGCGCGCTGCGGTATCGAGCTCTCCGGAGTGCAGACAGGACTCATCCGCACACAGGATGACGGGTGATTCAAATCCTTCCAACAGCTCATCCGCGCCCCGCGGCAGTGGCTGTTCCAGCATTTCCAGGCCGAGTTTTTGCAACTCTGGCAAGGCTGATTGAAGCAGTTCGAAATCCCAGCCCTGGTTTGCATCCACCACCAGCTTCGCATCCGGGCGAGCTGCCCGGATAGCTGCCAGTTTCTCAAGGGGCATGTGATCGCTGAGCTTGATTTTGAGTATGGGACAATCCATCGCAGCGCTGGCTTTGCTTGCCATCGCTTCAGGCGTGTCTTCCAGACCGATGGTAAATACCGTGGTCACCGGTTTGGGGTCAATACCTGTGAGCTCCCATATGGATTTGCCTGATTGTTTGCACTCCAGATCCCACAGTGCGCAGTCCATGGCATTGCGAGCGCCCCCGGGCGGCAGGATATGCTCCAGGTCGGCGCGGGATATGCCGTGGCGGATCCGGGCGGCAATTTCGTGCACCTGCCTGAACATGCTGTCGCTGGTTTCATCCAGGTAATACACTCCCTGGGCCTCGCCACGGCCGATAAAACTGCCATCGCTCAATTGCACGATAAGGCTTTGCGCTTTCGACGATTCGAAGCCGGAAATACGAAATGGCTGGACCAGCTCCCATTCTTCCACGTGTGCACTGAATTTCAATTTTTGCTCCCGGGTACCTGTTTGAGGTACGTATTTCAGATTCATGCTGCGCGCAGTATAGATTGCCTGTAGCTGCCAGACGAGCAGCGCAATGGTCGCCTTCCCGATTCACGTCGCCAGGTTGTCGGGTTCCGCCTTGCGCTGCTTTCATCCATCCGGCACAATGCCCGTCCCGCAACATCCGGCTCCCGCCTTTAGACGGTGAACCGGATCGTGCAGTAGCGATTTATGGTGGCCTCTGCTTGTCCCCTCGCGACGAAATGCTGTGAACCCCGTCAGGCCCGGAAGGGAGCAGCGGCAGCAGCAAACTCGGGTGCCGGGGTGTGGCTGGCAGAGGCTGCCACCCCTGTTGCACCTGGCCAAACTTGGGCGGATTGTCCGGTGATCACAGGCTGTGGCGTGGTCTGTTATAGTGCATACCCAATGAACACATATCGTTTCCCAGGCTGATTCTCGCGCTATGAGCTACCAGGTATTGGCCCGTAAGTGGCGCCCAAAATCTTTTCAGCAACTGGTGGGGCAGGAACCCATCATCCAGGCCCTGGTCAATGGCCTGGACCAGGGACGGGTCCATCATGCCTTCCTGTTCACCGGCACGCGCGGAGTAGGCAAAACGACCATCGCCCGCATCCTGGCCAAGTGCCTCAACTGTGAGCGGGGAGTTTCTTCCAGGCCGTGTGGGGAGTGTGCCAGTTGTGTAGATATTGATGACGGGCGATTTGTGGATGTACTGGAGATCAACGCGGCCGATCGCACCGGGGTGGATGAGACTCGCGACTTGCTGGATTCCATGCAGTACACGCCCAGTCGAGGCCGCTACAAGGTGTACATCATCGACGAAGTGCACATGCTGTCTAAAAACAGCTTCAATGCATTACTCAAGACCCTGGAAGAGCCGCCGCCACATGTAAAATTCGTACTGGCGACCACCGACCCCGAAAAAATTCCGGTCACCATCCTGTCGCGCTGCCTGCAGTTTAATCTGCGGCGCTTGTTGCCGGCACAGATCCAACAATACCTGGCCGAGATCGTTCAGTCTGAAAGCATCGAGTCAGAGCCGGATGCCCTGGTGCTGCTTGCGCAGGCAGCTGACGGCAGCATGCGCGATGGCTTGAGCCTGCTTGACCAGGCCATAGCTTTTGGCGGTGGAAAGCTGACAGCCGACCAGGTAACGCAAATGCTTGGCATCGTCAGCCATGGACACATCGCTGCCATGATCACGGCACTGGCCGAAGGCGACGCCGCGACCTTGTTGTCCATGGTGGCGGAGTTGGTTGCCCAGTCGCGTGAATCCGATAACGTGCTGGCCAGCCTGGCAGAAACCCTGCACCGGATTTGCCTGGTTCAACTCGTACCGGGCTACCGCGATACCGAACGAAGTGATTGGGAATCGGTGGTTGAGCTGGCTGCCAGGATCGCACCTGAAGACGCACAATTGTATTACCAGATTGCCATCAAGGGGCGTGAAGAACTGGGCATCGCGCCGGACCCCCGAACCGGGTTGGAAATGACCTTGCTCAGGATGCTGGCGTTCCGGCCGCCGGGTGATGGCGCTGGGCCATCTGCTGGCAGGCAGTCCGGTCCCGCCGATGTCTCGCCTCCAAAGACAGGGACCAAGGGATGCAGCCAGGCGCAGTCTGCCCCGGCAGCGCCGCGAAGCCGCAGCCAAACAAGCGCATCCGGCACAGCGCATGGTCAGGCAGTGACTGCGGCCAAAGTTGCGCAAGCCGATGATCAGGACTGGCTGTCATTGGCGGGTAGCCTGAAACTCAGTGGGCCCGTGCGCGAGTTGGCGCGTAATGTGCAGCTCAAGTCCAGAAATTCTGATTGCTGGGAATTTGCCATCGCCGCCTCGCATAAACACCTTGGATTGGCTTCATGCGTGAACCATCTGAGCCGGGCTCTTAGTGAACAACTGGGGCATTCCGTGCTGGTTCGTCTCATTGACGACGAGGACGGGGATTTGTTCACGCAGGCGAAACTGGATGAGCAACGGTCGAACGTCAAGATGACGGACGCCAAGCGCGCAATCAACGAGGATCCCCTCGTAAAGTCACTCAAAGAACGGTTTGGCGCGCGCGTCGTAGAAAATTCCATCCAGCCACTGCAATAAATCAACGAGGGTTAAGACGAGATGAAAGGAAACCTGGCAGGCTTGATGCAGCAAGCGCAGAAAATGCAAGAGGAAATGCAAAAAGCCCAGCATGAACTCGCCATGCTGGAAGTAACGGGCGAAGCGGGAGGAGGGCTGGTCAAGGTCATCATGAACGGCCAACACGCGGTCCGCCGTGTGCACATTGATCCTTCCCTGCTGGCGGATGGGGAGATGTTGGAAGATATTGTTACGGCGGCATTCAACGATGCGGTGAATCGCATAGCGCAAACCACGCAGGAAAGGATGTCGGGCATGACTGCAGGGCTGTCTCTGCCTCCCGGGTTCAAGCTGCCGTTCTAGTCCGTGGGTATGGAACCTTCCTCGCTGCTCGGGCAACTTATTGAAGCCCTCAGATGCCTCCCCGGCGTTGGCCCCAAATCGGCCCAACGTATGGCATTTCATCTGTTGGAGCGTAATCGCCAGGGAGGCATGCGCCTGGCTGAAACCTTGCTGGCGGCAATGCAACACATCGGGCGTTGTTCCCTATGCAGGGATTTGACTGAAAACCCCCTGTGCCGGATCTGTTCGAATGACAAGCGCAACCCTGCGCTGCTGTGTGTGGTTGAATCCCCCAGCGATGTGCTGGCTATTGAACAGGCCACTGGCTACCAGGGGCGCTACTTCGTTCTCATGGGCCGGCTGTCACCGCTGGATGGCATTGGACCAGCGGAGCTTGGCCTGGACGAGCTCGCCAGCAAATTGCGTGATGATCCTCCGGCAGAATTGATTATCGCCACCAACCCCACGGTCGAAGGTGAAGCGACTGCATTTTATCTGCAACGCATGGCCCAAAAAATCGGTGTCAGGGCCAGTCGCATTACGCATGGCGTGCCACTGGGTGGCGAATTGGAATATACCGACCAGTCCACCATTGCACACGCCTTCAGCAGTCGCCAGTACATCCAGGACCCTTCCTGATCTGATCTGACCTGACCTGTCCGGCGCGGCACCGCGAGAGACATCCGGCCGGTATTGCGCGGCCGGATGTCCCTGCGGCAGGAGGCTATTGCTTGGTTTCAACCGCGACGTCTTCGACGAAGATGATGTCGCGATTCTTGTCCACGGTGCGTATGCCAATGCCCTTGACGTTGACCAATTCATCAACATGGGCAAAATTTCCGTTGGCTTCACGGTAACGCACAATTTCCTGCGCTTTGGCCAGGCCGACTCCATTCATGGTTCCGGCAATTTCCTCTGCGGAAGCGGTATTGATGTTGACTGTTGCCGCCGCCCAGGCGCTGAAGGTGAGCATGCAGGCGAGCAGGCTCGCGATAATGAATTTCATAATAGTTCTCCTCGTGTGGATTGTTTGGGTTGGTCCGGTTCCGGTTTGGCACTGGCCACATGCAGGATAGGGCTCGTGGTCGGCGGGCGCAGTCGCGATTTGCCCTAATTTGCGTAGGAGAAAAGCCCGCTGAAAATCACTCTCAGCTTTTGAGAATCTGTCGGTGTTAAATACCACCGTGCGCAATGCATGAATCGGGTTTTTCAGCGGGAGGAGACAAACATGAATGTGAACCAGGATCTTGTTGGCAAGACGATTACCGGTGTGATTGCATCCATTGCGCCGCACGGCTCTGAGCGGGAACTCTGGATGCTGCAGTTTTCAGACGGAACCCACGTGGAATTCGTGTCCCCGGGGGCTCGGAAGGCCCTGCGCAAGGCCATAAAACGGCCGGTTTTGGTAGTCAAGGCGCGCCCCTCAGGCTCGCCGCAACTCGCTTTGAATGTGGCCTGAAAACTTATCCACAAAATCTGTGGATAACTCTGTGTAAAAGCTGCAAGGGCTTTAAGCCTGACATATGGCTGTGCGTTTTGATCAAATTTTAACCAGTCGATAAATATATAATAAATACAATAGCATAAACAAATAAGTCAGGCAGGGCGTGGGTCTCTGGCTTGTCACAATTGTGTCACCCAGACAATCAGGCACTTGTGTATAAAGACCCAGAATTAAATAGAAGAAGATGCGCTAAGACATTGATTGTTTCTGTAGAACCAGCATTGAAGCGGGCTCGTTTTGCGGTCGATCAGGGTCCTGTGAACTTTAATGCCAGTTCCAGCAACTTTCGATCAAGCGTTTCACGCAGGGAAACCGGATTTTCCAGCCCCATTCTGCCTATACAAGCCTGCGTCAGGTCGTCCAGATGACGCCCGTTCGGAGTATTCGCCAGTCCTGTCGATGGCCTTCCTGGCGAACTCCGTCCGCTTGGGGCCAGGGCACGAAGCAGGAGCATTAAACGCCCCCTGCGTGTATCACCGCGCGACGCCAGGTAGTTCAGTGCACGAGCAATGCGCTGTTCTTCAGGGCTGAAGTCACTGCCGAACGGATAGTCAGGCAGGGCGCCAGACCGACGAAATGAACCCAGGCATTGCTCTGCCCACAGTGGTGAATTGTTTCTGAATGGGCCGGGAACAGCCCACGCGGCGTCTAGTTTGCCGGCCTTGATGGCTGCGGCGCGCAATTCATGCTGCCAGCGGCTGTCGGCAATGCAAATCAGTTTCTGTATGACTTCTTCATCCTGTGCACTGCGCAAATCGGCAACCCCGTACTCGCTCACCACGATGTCGCGCAAGTGGCGCGGAATGGTCGTGTGCGGGAATTCCCAAACAATGTTTGATTCCGCCTTGCGACCCGAACCCCGGTAGCTGCGCAGCATCAGTACGGATCGGCCCCTGGCCAGGGCATGCGCCATGGCCACGAAGTTGTACTGGCCGCCGACGCCGCTGACCACCTGTCCATCACCCAACTGATCGGATGCAGCAGCGCCCAGCAAGGTCATTTTCATGGTGGTATTGATGAAGCGGCCTTCAAGGCGTTGCGCGCGGTCCAGCGCTTCGCCTCCATACAGCTGGTTGATTCGGGACACGTCAGTCATGTGGAAACGGGAGCGTTCCTCAGCGCTCATGCGGTTCAATGTGTCGTACATCCATTGCGAGCCGAGAAAAAAAGCCGCGTGCAGCACCGCTCCGCCGGTGAGCTTTTTTCCCAGCGCATGCAGGCGCAGGAAACTGCGCACGCCAGGGTCAGACAGGTCGTTGTGAATGCTGCCGTGGTGCGCGGTGGTGATGTTGAGTTCATCACAGCGTGTACCCGCTTGCAGGATGCCGAACCGCAATAACCAGGCAAGCACAGCTTCATCCAGCCGGGGCGGCAGCGCACCATGTTCCCAGAGTACGTCGAGACTGTCTGCGGCAAGCTCCTCGCGGATCAGGTCCTGGTTGAGCAGTCGTTGCAGCGTGCAGTGGTCGTAAACAGTGCGCTTCAGCACACCGGCTGCGTACATGTGCAGAAAACCTTCCATGAACATCTCGCTGGCCGCATAGAGACCGCGTGCAAACGCCTGGTCGCCACCCCAGGATTGGCGCAGCATGGGCGGGCAGCGCTGACCCGCCTGTGCGGCGCTGAGCATGTCACGGTATTGAACGTTTTCCCGATGTCTCATCACGGTGAAGAAACTGACCGCATCACCCAGTGAGCCGATTCCCAGTTGCAGCGTGCCGCCATCCCGGACCAGTTGACTGGCATGCAATCCAATGAGGAAGTCCTGGTTATTGACTGCCATGCGGGGAACGGCGAACAGCGGTTGCGGGTGGTGCTCCAGCAGCCAGTCAAATTCTGCAGCAGCAATCTCGGCATCGCCGCCCATGTAGGGGAGTTCGGCATTGACCTGCCCGACAAACAACAGGCTTTCGCACGATATCCTGCGACGCAGGTCGAGCGTGACATCGGGATTTGATCCAAGGCTGTAATAGCCGGGGCGCTGCGCGTCTGTCGCGACCAACTGCAGCAAAAGATTGACCCCCCTGGCTTGCATGTCGCGCGCAACATGGGTGTAGTTGCTGGAAAGGTAATTGCGCTGCGCATGGCTGTCGTGCAGGCGGGTGCCGGAACGGAAGTAGAATTCGCTGATGGTGATATTAGCCGGCACCACGCCCTGGTCCAGGTCGTGCAGGTACTCAAGCCGCGGATAGTCACCAAACTGGCGCGCCACGAATGGCCCCAGGAATCTCTGCTTGAGGCCGGTAGAGGGTTTGGGCGGATTGAGTGACAAGGCGGTAAACAGTTCCAGACGGATGGATCGGTCGGAGCAGGCAGCACGGTATAAGGCATTGACCAGGTGGTTGGGTTTGCCCAGGCCCAGGGGCGCGCCTACGATCCAGTGATTTCCCAGTCGCTCGCGCACGAATTCCACGAACTCGGTGGTGCTTGAGCTCAACACGGGCGCAGTACTAGGCATCGGCTTTATCCATCGGCTCTAGTCATGGGGGGAATGGTGTTCCTGCCACAAGTGCTCCAGTCCGGTTTCCTTGCCCCACAGTTCAAGCTGATCAAGGATAAGCTGGGCGCGGCTGTCGCCGGCATGGGAGCTACGGAATTCAGCCACTGCAGCCCGGTATGCGGCGAAGCCGAATTGTTCAGGGTCAACCGGGGTGACCAGACGCCTGATCCTGTCCTTATCCCACGCTTCGCACTCTGCTGCGTTCAGCGTATCCGGGAAGTTTCTTGCCCGGTAGCGAAACAGCATCAGCGGCAGGCGTTCGTCCTTGAAGCTCCAGATGTGCCGTGCAAGTTCCGCCGCAGGTACATCCAGGATTTTGCGCATCAGGAACTTGTCGCTCGGTGCAAAGAAGCCGCCGGAGTAGAGCATCTGGTCCGCATCCGCGCGCAGGGAGCCGCCTTCATCATCGAATGAGCGCGAAAACACTTCGATAACCTTGGGCCGGATCAGCGGCATGGCCTGCAGGATCATGCGGGCATGTTGTTGACAGCGGCCAACGTCGAGTTGTATTCGGGCTGTATCCACTTCGTTCAGTGCGGCAGCAGGCGCAATCATGGGAAGGTGGTTGCTGTGGATCACTTTGAGCGGCAAACGCAAAATACCCTCGGGCAGGTCGGCAACCGGTGTGAAAACCAGGTCGGCAATGACATCTGCTGCTTCCTCGATCAGTGGACCTGGATCTGCCATCAGGTCAAAGACGACCACGGATTTAGGCCGGTTTGGCAGCACCACCAATGGCAATTCCAGCGTGGTGCATCCGCGCAAAGCGGGAATTCGGGACGATGTATGCACGATGGGTTTACCCACCACGGGATCCAGCAAGGACAGGGCGGTTTTTTGGTCGCGCAAGCCCAGGGCCCAGTCATACAGACGGGGCTGGGCTTTTTTCAACATTCGGGCCAGGGCGATAGTCGCACGAACATCGGCCAGAGCCTCGTGCGCACCCACATGCTCAATACCGTTTTGTCTGGTGAGATCTTCCAGCTTGAAGCTGGGTGTGGAAACCGCGGAGTCCGAGCCTGGCGCCGGCGCTCGTATCGGCCACTCCAGGCCGTCCGGGCGCAATGCGTAGCACATGCGCGCAAGGTCAATCAGGTCCCAGCGCGAATTGCCTTTGTGGTATTCGCGCTCGTACGGATCACGCAAGTTGCGATACAGCAGGTTGCGGGTGAAGACATCATCGAATCGAATGCAGTTGAATCCCGCTGAGCAGGTGCCGGCCTGCATCATCTCCGCAAGAATTCGAGCGGCAAACTCAGTTTCAGGCAACCCCTGCTGGCGTGCGATCTGCGGCGTTATCCCCGTGATCAGGCAGGCTGCGGGGTGAGGCAGGACATCATTTGCCGGGGAGCAAAAAAAGCTCAACTCCTCGCCCAGGGGATTGAGGTCCGCATCGGTGCGGATAGCGGCAAATTGAGCCGGCCTGTCATAGTGTGGCCGCGTGCCGAAGGTTTCGTAGTCGTGCCACAGAAAAGTATCAAAAGATTTCACAGGGTGCCCCTGGCTGCAAAGTGCCCAATGACTTTGTTTGAGTACAGGCGGGATAGTGTACCCGCAACGTTCACTCCGGCGGGTCGGGTATGTTGCCGGAAGCGGCCATGACCCGCAGGCAGTGCGCACTGTCGGCCTCCATGCGGAAGTCCGCCCACAGTCCAGACGTTGCCTGCATGTGCCGGACTATGCGCTCGAACGGGGCGAGGAACGCACTGGTTTCTTCCCTGCTGCGCAGTCGCGGGTGTGAAAGCTCCCGTTCTTGCTGCCAGCGCCAGTCGACCACACAGTTCCAGTCCGGCACCGCCAGGTACCACAAGTGCCCCACTCGTTGCCTGAGGCCGGCGCGGTAGTGCGCCAGGCAGTGGTTTACGTATCGACGCCAGGTGGCACGCGGGTCCTTGGTGCTTTCCAGTTCGTTCACTGCAACGGCCAGCTCAGACTCGGATTGCGCTGGTGGACCTATGCACCATCCCTCGACGATGAGGTAGTCCGGCCTGGTCTCGACCGGGCGCCAGAGGGAGCGGGGTTCCAGGTCGTCAGCCGACTTGTTGAATATCGGTAGCAGCAACTGCGATATTTGGCCATTGCGCAGCTCATCAATAGTGCGCATCAAAGCATCCCAGTCGTGGGTTCCCGGGACACCGCGCAACTGCAGCAATGGATGAAGGTCTCGCCCAAGCTGCAGCCTTTGGGCATGTCCCAGGTAGTAATCGTCCAGAGACAAAACTGCGGTTACTTTGCCCGATGCGGTCAGGAGATGGGCCAGCAGCCTTGCGAGCGTCGACTTGCCGCTACCAGGTGGCCCAGCAACGGCCAGCGCGAAGCCGTCATCTTCCTGCAATTTAAACAGCAACGACGGGGCAAGATCGGCGAGGGAATCCCTGGCTGGAGCACCCATGAAACTGTGTGCCTGCAGCCAGAGTTCCGCACCGTCTCGAATTTCCTCTACTTGGCCTGTCAGTAAGGACATGCCAACATGGTACCCAATCAAGCACACAGATTCTCAAGCGGGGCATAAAACAATGGACGAAACGCAGGACCCATTCCAGGAATTGCTGCAACTGATTCACCTTGAACCTCTGGAAGTAAATCTGTTCCGGGGTGAGAGCAGGGATATTGGGACATCGCGCGTCTACGGTGGCCAGGTACTGTGCCAGGCTGTGTTGGCGGCGAGCGAAACCGTTGAGGACCGGCTGATCCATTCGCTGCACGCCTATTTCCTCCGTGCCGGAGACCATGCTGCCCCCATCGTGTACGAAGTTGACCGCAGCCGTGACGGCAACAGCTTCAGTGCGCGGCGAGTAGTTGCCATTCAGCACGGGCGGCCGATATTTACCATGTCCGCATCGTTTCAGGTGGCTGAAGAGGGCCTGGAACACCAGTTTGAAGCCCCGGTAGTTCCCGCACCGGAAGAATTGCCGACTCAAGGCCCGCTGTCTGATGAGGCACTGGCCCGCCTGCCCCTGAAAATGCAGCGCTGGATCAACCGCTTTGGCCCCTTTGAATTTCGCCAGGCCAATGATTACGACCCGTCCAATGCCATGCCGCAGGAGCCGTACCAGCAGCTTTGGTTTCGACTCAATGGGCAATTGCCGGATGATCCCGTTCTGCATCATGCGTTGCTGGCCTATGTGTCAGACTTTCAGTTGATGGGAACTGCCACGCTGCCGCACGGTCTGTCGTGGATGAAAGATAACCTGACCATGGCCAGCCTGGACCACGCGATGTGGTTCCACCGCGACTTCAGGTTGACTGACTGGATGCTGTATTCCTGTGACAGCCCCAGCACCAGTAGTGGCCGAGGCCTGTCGCGTGGCATGATTTATGATCGCGCCGGAAAACTGATCGCCAGTACTGCGCAGGAAGGTGTGGTGCGAATACGCAGGGATCAGCCGATGCCGGAAAACGCGTGAGGGCACTGTACAAGGCGACTTTCGCTACTGGCAGTTTTGGGCGTGGATGTGCGGCTTCGAGAGGTGCAGGGGGGGGGAATGGAAACGCTGGATGCTGGTTTTAATGCAAGCGGCACCCGGTTCAGTTTAAGATGGACCAATCGGATTCTAGATCGTCCGAAAAACAAGAGGTTCTTCAATGCAAAGGACAGCGTTGTTGATAAAGCACACAAGTATATTTCTGGTCTTATTGCTGTGCGGGATGGCATCAGCAGATGCCCAGGTGTATAAATTTGTTGATGAAAACGGTGTAGTCAATTACACCAATATCTCCCCACCCGGGAAATACGAATACCAGACCCTGCGCTTTCCCTGCTACGCAGCAGATCCCAAGTGCCGTGGGGTGAAGTGGGACAAGGTCGTTCTCAATACCAGTGCCTACAATGCAGAGATCGACGCTGCTGCCAAATTGAACTCGGTGGACGCGTCGCTGATCCGCGCCATTATTCATGCCGAATCGGCTTACCAGCCCGATGCTGTGTCCCCCAAGGGTGCGCAGGGTTTGATGCAGTTGATGCCAGCCACCCAACAACTTCTGCACGTGCCTGACGCCTTTGACCCGGCAGAGAACATTGCCGGTGGGGCGCGCTACCTGGCAGATTTGCTACTTGAATTCAATGGCGACACTACCCTGGCTACGGCTGCCTATAACGCCGGCCCGGGTGCCGTGGCAAAATACGGGGGCATTCCGCCATTTGATGAAACCAGGGAATATGTTCGTCGGGTAGGAATACTGCATAAAAGGTACAGCGCGGCGTTGAACTAGATCTCAAATTACACCCTTGCAGCCACTGCTTTGAACTCGCGGGTGGCATGCAGTCAGTAAATCAGGCGCGCGTCACTTATTTCGTCCAGTCCGGAAAGAGCCGCCAGCAGTTCTTCGCAAGGCTCCAGGTTCCAGGCTGCGCTTAATTCGAGTCTGGCTCGAGCCCGATTGTTACTGTAGTCAATAAACACCGTGGCCCGGCCTTTACGATAGGGTAGAAAAGCCGCTTCCAGCGCCTCGCATGCCATGTTGTCACAACTGCGCAGTGAAATCTGTACGCCGCGAGCGTACTCCGCTCGCGCCTGGGCGAGCGAGCGGATTTTTTGTGCAGTCATGCGATACCCGCCCAAAAAATTATCTACGCTCACGTTGCCTTCCACGACAATAATCTCGTCCTTGATGAGTTGGTCCGCGAACAGCGCCCAGATTTCGTCGGACACGGATATTTCGAGCTGGCTGCTCATATCCTCGATGGTCACAAAACTGCTGCGATTGCCGCCACGCCGGCGGATGGAGCGGACCAAACCGGAGAGGGTCATGGCTACCCCGTTGCGCCGATGGTTCGGTGAATCTCCCGGGTGAATCCGTGAGCCGAGTTGATCCAGCCGGCAGCTTGAAAAGCGCGCGAGCTCCGCTTCATGAATTTGGGTCGGGTGGCTCGTCAGGTACAGTCCCAGCGCGTCATGTTCGCCCTGCAAACTTTGCACGGCTGTCCAGGGCGGGATTACCTTGTGCTCCCGGGGCGCAGCTGCAGTTGCGGTTTCCGCCTGGCCGAACATATCGACCTGGCCTGCGGCACGGTCCTGCTGCAGTTGTTCCGCAGCCTGCAACGCATCGTTCAATTCGTGCATCAAGCGGGCACAGTTGCGATCCGGGTCCAGTACATCCATTGCTCCCGCGCGGATGCAGACATCCATGGCCCTGCGGTTGACTTTTTGCAGGTCCATGCGATTGCAAAAATCCGCCAGGTGCAGAAACGGTCCGTGGATGTTGCGCTCATGCTCGATGAGTTCTATGGCTGAGCGTCCCAGGCCTTTGATTGCACCGAGCCCGTAGCGAATGGTGCTCGGGGCCTGCGCGGTAAACATGTAGTTGGATAAGTTGATGTCAGGTGGCAATAGCTCGATTTTCAAGGCTCTGCAGTCGTGCACAAAATCGTCCAGCTTGTCGGTGTTGTCCATGTCGGCGGAAAGCACTGCAGCCATGTATTCTGCCTGGTAGTGCTTTTTCAACCAGGCCGTCTGGTAAGCGAGCAGGGCATAGGCCGCCGAGTGGGATTTGTTGAAGCCATAGCCCCCAAATGTTTCCATTTGGTCGAAGATGATATTGGCGCGGTTTTCCTCCACCCCTCTCCCTATCGCTCCTTTGACAAAGACCAGCCGTTGTTGGGCCATTTCGTCCTTGTCTTTCTTGCCCATGGCACGGCGCAGTAGGTCGGCCGAGCCCAGCGAATAGCCCGCGAGGTCCCGGGCGATCTGCATCACCTGTTCCTGGTAGAGAATTACACCGTAGGTGGCATTGAGGATAGGCTCGAGTTTCGGGTGTGGATAAATCACCCGCGAGCGCCCGTGCTTGCGTTCGATATAGTCACCCACCATGCCGGATTCGAGCGGACCGGGGCGAAACAGTGCGACCAGGGCCACAATTTCTGCAAAACTGTCCGGTACCAGGCGCCGGATCAGGTCTTTCATGCCGCGGGACTCGAGCTGGAAGACGGCCGTGGTCGCGCAGCGCTTCAGCAGCGCGAATGTGGCCGGGTCGTCCATCGGCAGCGCCGCCATGTCGAGCCGCGGCTCGCCGCGCGCCGCACGCAGCGCGTCGATGCGCCGCACCGCCCGCTCGATGATCGTCAGCGTGCGCAGACCGAGGAAGTCGAACTTCACCAGGCCGGCGGCTTCCACGTCATCCTTGTCGAACTGCGTAACGACGCTCTGCGCGCCCTCCTCGCAGTACAACGGAGCGAAGTCCGTCAGCACCGACGGCGCGATCACGACACCGCCGGCGTGCTTGCCCGCGTTGCGCGTCAGCCCCTCGAGCGAGCGAGCAAGGTCGATCAGGTTGTGGACTTCGTCGTCGTTGTCGTAGAGCTTGCGGAGCTCGGGTTCCTTGACCAGCGCCGCGTCCAGAGTGATATCCAGCTCGAATGGCACGAGCTTTGCGATGCGATCCACGTATCCGTACGGCAGGCCCAGCACCCTGCCCACGTCGCGCACCACGGCCTTCGCCGCCATCGTGCCGTAGGTGATGATCTGCGAAACACGGTCCCGACCATAGCGGTCCGCAACGTAATCGATGACGCGGTCGCGGCCTTCCATGCAGAAGTCGACGTCGAAGTCCGGCATCGAGACGCGTTCAGGATTCAGGAACCGTTCGAACAGCAGGTCGAACTGCAGCGGATCGATGTCCGTGATCTGCAGTGCATACGCGACGAGAGATCCGGCACCGGAGCCGCGTCCTGGTCCCACCGGCACGCCGTTGCTGCGCGCCCAGCGGATGAAGTCCGCGACGATCAGGAAGTATCCCGCGAATCCCATCGTGCAGATGACACCGAGCTCGCGCTCGAGGCGGTCCGCGTACAACGTCGGATCCAGCCCGGCACGACCCGCCATCCGGGCGACCAGCCCGCGACGCGCCTCGGCGGCCAGGAAATCCTCGGCACTGGCACCATCGGGCAGCGGAAACTGTGGCAGCCGCGGCTCCCCGAGCCGCAGCGGCATGCTGCAGCGACGCGCTATCTCGACGCTGTTCTCCAGCGCCTCGGGAATGTCGGCGAACAACGCGGCCATCTCATCGGCACTGCGCAGGAACTGCTGCGCGGTGTAACGCCGCGGCCGCGATGGGTCCGCGAGCAGCGCGCCGTCGTGGATACAGACTCGTGCCTCGTGAGTTTCAAACTCCGCCGCGGTCAGGAAGCGCACGTCGTTGGTCGCAACCAGCGGCAGGCCGCGCGGCGCCGCGCGGTCCAGCGCCCAATCGATCCAGCGTTCCTCGTCCGGCCGGCCGACGCGCGAGATTTCCAGGTAGAAGCGTCCCGGCAGCCACTGTGCCCACTGATCCAGCAGGCGCCCGGCCTCGTCTTCACGACCGGCAAGCGCCGCACGGGCGACATCGCCGCCGGCACCGCCGCTGAGACCGATCAGTCCGGTGAGAGATGCGGGTGTCAGCCACGCGCGGTCGACCAGCGCGCGGCCACGCTGCTGCCCCTCGATGTAGGCACGCGACACCAGCCGCGTGATGTTTCGATAGCCCGGCTCGTCGACACACAGCAAGGTCAGCGTGCAGGGCTCGGACCGCTCGCCCGGCTCAGCGATCAGAAGATCGACGCCGACCACGGGCTTGACGCCACGCTTGAGCGCCACGCCGTAGAACTTGACCAGTGCAAACAGGTTCTGCGAGTCCGTCAACGCCACGGCGGGCATGCCGACTGCAGCCACCGCCTCGATCAACTCCGGCACGCGCACCACGCTGTCGACCAGCGAGTACTCCGTGTGAACGCGAAGGTGAACGAATCCGGTCATCATGTACTCGAGTCAGTGGTTCGGTCGATCAGTCCTGCGGGGCTGCCTCGGCAGCCGCCGACAACGATTTTACGGGTCCAAAGGACAGACGGTGCAGCTCCGTTGGCCCCCAACGACGCAATTCCTCCAGATGGAGCCGCGTCGGGTATCCCTTGTGCACTGCGAAAGAAAACTTCGGGAATCGATTGCCGTAGGCGCGCATCTGTGCATCGCGAACCGTCTTGGCGAGGATCGACGCGGCGCTGATCTCGGCGCAGCTCGCATCCCCGCGCACGATCGCCTCCGCCGTCACCCGGAACGGCAGCTCGGCCAGACGCGGCAGGCGGTTGCCGTCGATGCGCAGGTGGGCAGGCCGCAGCGGCAACCCGGCGACGGCGCGCAGCATCGCCCGCAGGGTTGCCTGAAGGATGTTCACCGCGTCGATCTCGGCGGCATCTGCATGGCCCACCGCGAACGCAAGCGCGCGCTCGCGGATCAGCGCAGCGAGCCGCTCGCGCTGCTCGGGTGACAGCACCTTGGAATCTGCGAGCCCGTCGATCGGTCGGGCCGGATCCAGGATGACCGCGGCGGCCACCACAGGGCCCGCCAGGGGGCCACGCCCCGCTTCGTCCACCCCGGCTGTCAGCGCGCTGTGCACGCTCAGCCAGGTGAGCGCCCGCGCTGCCGTGCGACGGCGAGCACCGCGTCAGCCGCGAGCCCGGCGCCATCGCGTCGCAGGCGGTGGTGGATTTCGAGGAAGCGCGACTCAAGCGCCGCGCGGGCTTCCGGGCTGAGCTCCAGGGCGTCGCGCAGTGCCGCGCCAAGCGCCGCCGGCGTCGCCTGTTCCTGGAAGAACTCCGGCACCAGCGAGTCTCCAGCGAGCAGGTTCGGCTGCGAAAAATGCGCCACCTTGACGAGCTTGAACCGCCGCAACAGAGCAGCCGTCAGCGGCGCCAGTCGGTAAGCGACAACCATCGGCCGTTTGGAGAGCAGGGTTTCGAGCGTCGCCGTGCCCGAGGCCACCAGCACCGCATCGGCGGCAGCCAGGGCCAACTGCGACTGGCCCGTCAACAGGTCAAGAGGTTGCTGGCCAGCGACGTGCCGCCACTGCTGCTCGAATACCGCTTGCAGTGCCGGGCTGACCATTGGCGCGATGCAGCGAATCGGCCCGAGCTGCCGCGACAGCCATTGCGCTGCGCCGGCAAAGCACTCGCCCAGCCTCGCAACCTCACCCATCCTGCTGCCCGGCAGTATCGCGAGCACGCGATCCTCGCTGCGCAAACCGAGCGCAGCACGGGCCGCAGCGCGATCCGGCACCAGTGGAAACTGGTCCGCCAACGGATGGCCAACGAATTCGGCTTGCACGCCATGCCGGGCGTAGAACGCGGTCTCGAATGGCAGCAGACACAACACCAGGTCGCAGGCCTCGCCGATCGTCCGGACTCGTCCCTGCCGCCAGGCCCAGACCTGCGGGCTGACATACTGCACCGTGCGAATCCCCGCGGCCTTCAGCTTGCGGGCGAGACCAAGATTGAATTCCGGCGCATCGATGCCGACGAACACCGCAGGCGGCGCAGCCTGCACCGCCCTGACGATGCGGCTGCGCAGCCTGAACAGTCGCGGCAGGTGGCGCAGGACTTCGGCGAGTCCCATGATTGCCAGCTGTTCGCTATCGGCGAACACCTCGCAACCCGCAGCGCGCATGCGCGGCCCGGCAACTCCCCAGAAACGCGCATCCGGATCCCGCGCGCGGATCGCCTCGATCAGGGCCGCGCCCAGGTTGTCACCCGATGCCTCCCCGGCAACCAGCGCTATCGTGAGCGGCGACGCCATGCGCGCCGCAGGTCAGCGGACGAGGCTGCGACTGGAGCGGCCGATGAACTCGACGAACGCGGCGACCTCCGGCTGGCTGCTGGCGGCCACCTGCAGCCGCGTCAGCGCATCGGCCAGCTTGAGATCGGAGCGGTACAGCACCCGGTATGCGTTCTTGATGTTGCGCACCTGTTCAGGCGTGAATCCGCGGCGCGACAGCCCGGTGGCATTGATCGAGTGCGGCTCGGCCGGCTGCCCGACAGCCATGACGTAGGGCGGCACGTCCCGCGTGACAGCCGCATTGTTGGCGATGAACGCGTGCGCGCCGATCTTGCAGAACTGGTGCACGCCCGACATGCCACCCATGATCACGTAGTCGCCGACTTCGACATGACCGCCCAGGGTCGCGACGTTTGCCAGCACGCAGTGGCTGCCGACCCGGCAGTCGTGCGCGACGTGCGTCGAGGTCATGAATAGATTGTCGTCGCCGATCCGGGTCACGCCCTCGCCGTGCATCGTGCCCCGATTGACGGTGCAGTTCTCGCGGAACACGTTGCCGTCCCCGATCTCGAGACGTGTCGGCTCGCCCTGGTATTTCTTGTCCTGCGGCGCGTCGCCGATCGATGCGAACTGGTAGACGCGGTTCCGCGAGCCGAGACGAGTGTGGCCCGTGACGACGGCATGCGGCCCGATGATGGTGCCGGGACCGAGCGTGACGTGCTCGCCGATGATCGCGAATGCGCCCACCGTCACGTCGTCAGCCAGCTGCGCTTCGGGCGACACGACGGCGCGCGGATCGACTCCTGCACGGGAATTGCTCATGCCATTTCCCTCAACTCGATGACGCGGCAGTACCCGCCGGTGCAGCGCCTGGCGCCACCATCATCTCGGCCGAGCAGGCTTCCGCTTCACCCACGTAGGCGACGGTGGAGAACTTCCAGATGCTGCGCATCGTGCGCTCCAGCTTCGCCGTCAGTATCAGCTGGTCACCAGGCTCGACCGGACGACGGAACCGCGCCTTGTCGATGCCAACGAAGTAGAAGCGCGTGTCCGCGTCGGGAATGATTCCGGCGGTGTGGAACGCGAGGATTCCGGCACTCTGAGCCAGCGCTTCGATGATCATGACGCCAGGCATCACCGGGCGTTGCGGGAAGTGCCCCGTGAAGAACGGCTCGTTGATGGTGACGTTCTTCACTGCGCGGATGCTGTCGCCCTTGCGACACTCGAGCACCCGATCTACCAGCAGGAACGGATAGCGATGCGGCAGCTGCCGCATGATGCCCATGATGTCGAGAGTCAGCACATCCGCGGCATCGGCAGCAGCTTGGGTCATGAATGCTCCTCGGAAACGTCGGACCTGGCGGCCGTATCTGCACGCGGCCCGCTGCCCTCCAGCGCCCTGATCCGGCGCGCCAGGGTATCGAGCTGGCGAATCCGCACCGCAATGCGGCGCCAGTCACCGAGCTTCTCGACCGTCAGGGCGTTCGAGTAGATGCCCGGTTCGGTGATGTCAGCGCCGACCAGCGAGCGCGCCATCACCACCACGTCGTCGCAGATGTTCACGTGCCCGGCGACCCCGGCGTCTCCGGCGAGCTGGCAGCGTGCGCCGATCGTTGCGCTGCCGGCAATGCCGACACAACCGGCGATCGCGGTATGCGCGCCGATACGCACGTTGTGGCCAATCTGGATCTGGTTGTCCAGCTTGACGCCCTCGGCGATCACGGTGTCGCCGATGGCGCCGCGGTCGATGGTGGTGTTCGAGCCGATCTCGACGTCAGCGCCGATGCGGACCGTGCCTACCTGCGGCACCTTGATCCAGGTGCCGTTCTCCGCCGCATAACCGAAACCGTCCGCGCCGATCACCGTGCCAGGATGGGCGATACAGCGATCGCCCATGACGACGCCGTCGCCGAGGGTCACTCGGCCAACGAGCCTGACGTCGGCGCCCAGCACGACGTCTCGACCCAGCATGCATGAGGGCCCCACCCAGCTGCGAGCGCCAATACGGCAGCCTGGACCCACGACTGCGAGCGGACCGACGCCAGCGCCTGCAGCCAGTGAGGCGGCTGGGTCTACCACCGCGGTTGGATGTACGCCCGCCTGAAATGGTATCGGCGGATAGAGCCAGCTCGCCATCCGCGCAAACACGGCATGGGGGTTGCGGGCCACC
>JANLTO010000121.1:0-7725 GCA_031362985.1 Lysobacterales bacterium
AAACGTGCAGATCGTTAATGGATTTGGGTCAACGGGATCGACTGACGGAACGGGCAACCTGATCATTGGATACAACGAGACTCGGGGTGATACTGATTGTCCGGATGGCCTTGATTGCAATAGGCGTGACGGCTCTCACAATCTCGTCATAGGCCAACAAAGCAACTATTCATCGTATGGTGGCATCGTCGCTGGCTTGGGCAATGAAATCTCCTCGACATATGCGTCAGTTACGGGGGGGGACCACAACACTGCCAGCGGTGACCGGTCTTCCGTCAGCGGAGGAGTTTTAAATGTTGCCAGCGGTGCGTGGTCTTCCATCAGCGGCGGGCTGGGTAACAAAGCACCTGGTGTGCTCGCAGCGGTCAGTGGTGGAGATAACAACGCAGCCAGCGGTACCAATTCATCAGTCAGCGGCGGGGAATACAACACCGCCAGCGGAAACGGTTCGTCAGTTAGCGGCGGTAATGGACGGGTTGCTGGAGACGAGAGCGACTGGGTGGCCGGAACCTTATTGGAAGACTTTTGACCAGTAGGCTTGCAAAAAAGGGGGCCGATACCTTTTCCTGAAATTGTATCCGGCCCCTTTTCCAGGAACACCAGCTTAGCAACCATGACCCACTCACGGACGAGGAAAAGCAGTGCGCAATCCAGGTTGCCATGGGTGAGGCCTGTGATTTCGCCGGCTTGTTGCGACAACTTCAGATGGCGTGAGCGGTCACTGGGTCAATTGCAGATCCCACTCCTGCTCGATGGGCCCCAGGTTTTCTTCGGTGGCACCCGGCACCAGCGTATAGCTCGCCGCCAGATGCGCAGCGTCGGTGATTGGCAAAGGATGCTCCCATTGCATGCCCGGGGCCCCTGTTCCGATATAAATTGCGACCCCCCTGTTATCCGTGTATGCCCCCGAGGTTGAATGCACGCACTTGAGTTCAATGTCGGCGGTGCCCAGCAGGGTCAGGGATAACATGTGCACGTTTTGTTCGAGATCCACGTTAAGTACGCCAGTCGGTGTCATGGGAATTTCCTTCGGAGCGGACAGTTTGCACGTGTAACTGGCGAATTTGCCGTCAGATCCTGCAGATTTCTCAGTGTGGGCTTCGGTCCATTGTGAGATCAAAGCGGTTGCGTTCGGAGCTTCGCCGGAATAAAACTCAGCAGTAATGGATTCGTCATCGCGTTGGGTCACCGGCAAGTTGACGTTGATGCTGGCGCTGTAGCTCACCTGCGGATCGATCTCCGTGCCCGAGACCTTGATCGTGCCGACATAAGCGCCGAGGTCGTTTGATTGCGCGTGGGCAAGGCCGACAATGCAAATGCAGGCGCAGGCGACGATGGCCGCACCAATTACAGGCGCGCGCAATTTATTCTCCCTCGTTCTGGTGGTGTGGCCATGTTGTAGATCAAGGTAAGATTCCACTGGGTGCTCCTTTATTGATTTAGTGAAATATGTTTGCTTCATCCGGATTATAACAGGTGGCACTTTTGCCCAAACCGTACCGCCCTGTCCAATTAAGAGGCCCCAGCCATCACTAACCGGGGCAACGGTGTAAAACCAGCTTTCCGCCAAAACCAATGGGCTCTGTGGTCCTGTTGGCATAACGTCAGGCCACGTTGTCAGATCGTCTCAGCCCAACTCAGGAAGAATGCCGTCACATCAATCACAATACGGAGAAGTCATGATGTCAGTGAAGTATGTTGTGTCGCTGTTTGCCGCCGCCCTTATCGGGTTTACCCTTTCGCCTTCCTACAGCGCGGAAATAGTTTCGTGTAATGGCTTTGAAAGCTGCCCTACTAACGATGGAGATGCGATAGTGGCACTCACTGCCAGGGTCGCTGCATTGGAAGCATTGCTGGCGGACGTCAGTCGCGGAACCGACCCTAACACCTCGCAGGACACTCTCACCTTCGCTGGTATGAATGTTCGGATCGTCAATGGAACCGGCGTAACAGAGTCGATTAACGGCACGGGCAACCTGATCATTGGATATAACGAAACCCGAGATCAGACTAGTGCATCGACCCCTTGTCCCAGCAATGCAGAGACTGAGTTTTTTTGCAATCGCCGGACTGGCTCTCATAATCTCGTCATTGGAATATTAAATAATTACTCTGCACATGGTGGCATGGTGGTTGGCGGAAAAAGCGAGACATCAGCACCGTTTGCGTCAGTTAGTGGCGGGCTCAGCAACTTGGCCAGCGGCAAAAATTCGTCAGTCAGTGGCGGCTTCGGCAACAAGGCCACCTGGGACTTTTCGTCAGTCAGTGGCGGGCAATTCAACACAGCTAGCGCACAAAGTTCGTCAGTTAGCGGCGGGCAGAGCAACACAGCCTACAATAATGTTTCGTCAGTTAGCGGCGGGGCCACCAACACAGCCAGCGGCTCAAGTTCGTCAGTCAGCGGCGGGCAGGGCAACACAGCCAGCGGTTCAGGTTCGTCAATCAGCGGCGGGGTTGCAAAGACGGCTTCAGTGAACAACTGCACCGTTGGCGATAACTACACTGATTGCTGAAGTGCACTGATTCTCAAAGCAAAAGGGCCGTCGGCCATGGCGACCCTTTACCTGCATAATTTTTGACTGGTTAACTTATCCGCTGGCGACCTCGGCCCGGGAATCGACTACGGCAGAAGACGGCTGGGTGAGATGCTGCAACGAAACCCACCCGGGCGGTATCGGTTACACCCGCGGTAGAATAGAGTCATGAGCCTGGCAAGATGCAAAGCCTGCGGCCATTACGTCAGCAAGATCGCCGACAAATGCCCCCGCTGCGGCGAATCCATGAAACGAAAAACATTGGTTGGGTTGGTGCTGTTGGCCTCCTGCTGCTGGTCGTGGTTTTTGCCGCGATCGTGATCAGCAATAGGGAATCATCAATCGGAACTCCGCCAAAGATTACGGCAGACTGCACCCTCCAGGCTGGCCGGAAGGAGTTCCTCCAGAAGAAGGTGGAGGAAGGGTATTGGATGCAAATCGAACGACCCGAGGCCTTATTCAGAGTGAAGGTTATGCCCAAGTTCATCGACAACACAACGCTTGAAGAAAAGAAGCGCCTTATTTCAACTGTGAGTGCCTACGACTTCTGCCTGGGCGGTGACGGCGTGCTGACGGTGGTAGACGCCATGACTGGCAATGAACTGGGCCATTTCAATGAGTACGGCTTGCATTGGGAGCAGTGAGATAGCCCAAGGCCTTTTTCTGCGTACCACAATTTAGCCACGCTGGTGGGGTTAGGACCGTGATGGTATTGCCTGATGACGTTATCAGGCTGCTGCGGCCCAGCCGCCATTGGTTTCCTCGAAGCACATCTGCTCCATGACCGTGTTGTCCAGTTCAGCCAATTCATTCAGCAACCTGGCAACCCTGCCGTTTGTTCTCAGTAATTGCTCACGAGCGAGAAGCCGCATGGTGCGCTCGGCCGCACCGGGGATACGTTTGGTTTTTCGATTTTCCCATTGATGGACTGACTGCTCACCAACACCCAACAGCTTTCCCAGTCGCTGTTGGGCCAGGCCCATCTCAATCCGCAGGAAACGAAACTCCTGGCTGGTTAACGTGCCCGCCTTATGAATCAACTGGGCAGCAATCGCACGGTGCAGCCCTGCCGCGTCCTCCACAGCCACGGCTACATCCCTTCCATGCTTAATTTTTCGGTACCCGTTTTTCAGGTACACGTTATCTAGGCCCGCCCCTCGATAGTGGTACATAGTTTCACTCCGTTTCCATATAAATGGATCCTTGCATACTGAATTTCCAGCCCTGCTGCTGCTCCGAATCGAGCGTTGGGCCATCAATCAGTGCTCCATTCTGCAAACACCGGTACACCTGTGTCATGGTCAAATTACGCTCGACTAAACGCTTAACTGCGTGTTTTGTCATAAACACATTTGCAGAATCGAGCGCGAGCTTACGAATAGTCGCCTCGACGTTGATTAAAACATTAGGCAAGCGTATAACCCTTTCCCCGCGCATCTAGTATAACTTGACGAGGCTATAGATTATATAGGTTATGGACAAATGCAATTGGAAGGCACAATTGGACGTCCACATTCTTCAAGCCTGGAATCAGCCAGATGGAAACGGCAGAAGATGGAGGTTAGGAGTCATGAATTACTCATGACTGCATAGGCGCACAGGCAGGCACAGCGTAAGCAGCGGCTGATACAGTGGTAATAAGGGGTATCCGCAAGCGATACCGGCGTTTACGGGGCTGAGGCATGGGCACAGTTTGCGCCTTGGCCGGAAGCTTCAGTAGAGGTGAATCTAGCCTCGGCGTGTACGAAATCTGCCAAGATGTAGGTGTCTAATTTGTATACGTGGTTTGCCTCGAAAGTGAAATCGGGCAATTTGCGTCCGTCATTGGCGATTATCGCTACACGGCCAGCGGTGACTTTTCGTCAGTCAGTGGGGGAAAGACAACACAGCCAGCGGTAACAGCTCGGCAGTCAGCGGCGGGGTTTTCACGAGTGCAGGAAATGATTGTTGGGAAGTTGACACTGCAGAAGACTGCTGAACCTTCATTGCTATTACTGGTGCCCGGGGCCGGAATCGAACCGGCATGACCGTTGTGTGGTCGAGGGATTTTAAGTCCCTTGCGTCTACCTGTTTCGCCACCCGGGCATGGTGGGTGTGGGCTGCTTATTGTACTGGCCTGCCCGGCGGGATTCAGCCGGAACAGGCACTGGGAAAGGAAAATTGGAGGCTAGGGTCGGAATCGAACCGGCGTCCACGGCTTTGCAGGCCGCTGCATGACCACTCTGCCACCTAGCCGTTGTAACAGGTTCAGGGATACTCAAGGCGCGCTATTCTACTATCACGCGTGCGCCATTGCCACGCTGGATTTCAGCACTGATCGAATCGCCGCAATATCTGCCGGCCCGGTACGGCAGCAACCACCGATCAAGCGCGCGCCGGACTGGAACCAGGCCTTCGGGTCGAAGTCCTCACTGCCCTGCCCCGCCCAGTGGTTGCCGCCTGCCACCCAGGTTTCACCACTGTTGGGATAGACCAGCAATGGACATGCACTGCCCTGCGCCGTTTCAAGCAGTGATTGAATGTGACGCGGAGCCGTGCAATTGATGCCAATGGCCGCGAGCTGTGCCTGCCCGGCTGCCAGTTCCACGCAGCGCTGAAACGCTTCTCCGTGGCTGACATGCGCCGCGTCGCTGCAACTGAAGCTCAACCAGGCGTAGTGATCGGGAAATTCTTTGAGCAAGCGCAGCAACAGCTCGCCTTCCTGCAGCGAGGGAATGGTTTCAAAGGCCAGCAAATCCCCTCCGGCAGCAGTGAGTATCTGCAAGCGTGCGCGGTGGAAATCCTCCACCTCGGACCAGGATGCGGCATACCTGCCGTGATATTCGGAGCCATCGTGTAGACAGGCCCCAAACGGGCCAATGGATACCGCGACCAGCGGCTTCAAGCGTTCAACACGGTTCTCCTCGTCTTCCCAGAAGTCGTCGCGCGCCTGGATGGCGAGTTCCACACCGAGGCGGAGAAATCCCTCTGCCGCACGTGCATCAAAACCGCGATCCAGAAAGCCTTGAACACTAGCCTGGTAGGTCGAGGTAGTAAGCACATCCGCCCCGGCATCGAGGTAGTCCATGTGCACGCGGTAAATCAGTTCGGGCGTATCGATCAGGCAGCGGGCCGACCACAGGGGATCATCGAGATCGGCCCCGTGGCGTTCCAGCTCCGTTGCCAGCGCACCGTCAAGCACTACAAAGCCTTGCTCGTGCAGGTAACTCTGAATCGGGTTCACAAATGCTCCGTTTCCCATTTATCGGTTATCTGGGGAAGAATACCGTCTGGCCCCGTGATGTACCATACTTGCCGGGGCCGCATATCATTTGCGCGGCAGTTTTTTAGGCCAGGACTTGATATGAAACGCAGCCTGATCATTTGCTTGTTCCAGAGCCTGTGTCTGAGTGTGTGCCTGAGCATATGCTTCGGGGTAGCAGCGCAGGACTCACCGGACGTGCTGGTGACACCAAACTCCAGTTCGGAAAATTCCCCGGCTGTGAACCCCGGTTTGAATGTTCAGCTGCAGCAACTGGCTACCGAATTTTTTGCCTGGCGCAGTGTGCAGCAACCGGCCAGCAGTGACGATATTCCCCGGGTTGAACGCCCTCCGGGCTGGGTGCCTGAATTTTCTCCGGAACAGGTTGCCATCTACCGGGTGCAGTACCGTGAATTTCTTGAGCGACTTGCGGCCCTGGATCGCAAAGCCTTTGACCGGGCTGACGAGGTGGATGCCCTGGCGCTGGGCGCAGCGATCAGCCGGGTGGGCTGGGAACTGGATGTGCTCAAGTCGCCACAGCGCAACCCGCTGTTCTACGTCGACCAAACCCTGGGATCCGTATTTGAGCTACTGGTGCTATCTTCACCGTTTACAGCCGGGCGAATGCACGAATTGATCCTGCGCTTGCAGCAATTTCCGGCCACGATCTCCGACGCCGTGCGCAACCTTGATGAGCCCGTGCAAGCATTTGCACAGGCTGCCATAGACAACCTTGCGGATGTTCAGCAACAGCTGCTGGCTATGCAGGCAGGGCTGCTGCCGCTGGTTACGGACGAGCAAGGAGCGGAATTGACTGCCGCCGTCACAGCTGCCACAACCGCCCTGCTCGACTACGGTACCTGGTTGCAGGCCAATCTTGCCGGGATGAGCAGCGAATTTGCCATCGGGGAGAGGGCTTTTCAGTGGTTCCTGGTGAATGTCGCCCTGATTCCCAATACTCCGGACGAATTGCTGGCTCAGGGCCGGCAAGCCTGGAACCAGGCCGTTGCCTGGGATGCGATCGAAGCTAACCGGAATCGCGATCTGCCTCCACTGCCGGGATTCGCAACCAGTGCGGAACAGATTGAAGCCTCGTTCCGCAACGAACAGGAAATACGTGCCTTCCTGGAAAACCAGGACCTGATGACCGTGCCGCCCTGGTTGATGCACTACCGTAACCGCCCCCGGCCCGATTACCTCAAACCCCTGGCCTTTGTGGGTGTGACCGACGACCTGACCTCGGATACACGGCTGGACGAGGACGGTTACAGCTACATCCCGGAACCGGCTGCCGACCTGCCCTTCTTCGACCGTGCAGCCTCCATGGACCCGCGCCTTTTGATTGCACATGAGGGAGTTCCCGGACACTACTTTCAGATGGCTCTGTCTGCAGCCAATCCGGACCCGATCCGTCGCCGCTATATCGATTCCGGCGCCAACGAAGGAATTGGTTTCTACGTAGAAGAAATGCTACTGCAGGCGGGGCTGTTTACCTTCAGCCCGCAATCACGCGAGCTGGTTTACCAATTCATGCGTCTGCGCGCCTTGCGTGTCGAGGTAGATATCCGCCTCGCGACCGGAGACTTCAGCATTGAAGAGGCTGGCGATTACCTCACACGTACGGTACCCATGGACCGGGAGACCGCCATGATAGAAGCCACGTTCTTTGCCAGCAGCCCGGGACAGGGTATTTCATACCAGGTGGGAAAACTGCAGATTCTGCGGTTCCTGACGGATGCCCGGCTCGACCAGGGCGAATCGTTCTCGTTGCGGCAATTTCATGATTCGCTGATGGTCAATGGCAATCTGCCCATCAGTTTGCAGCGTTGGGAATACCTTGGCCGCGATGATGACCTGCAACGTCTTAAAGCTTTGGATGATCGTCCGGTTACGGTGCCGAACTAAATGAAACGGGGTCAGAGTAAAGTGCCAGAGTAAATACTCTGGCAC
>JANLTO010000098.1:0-2066 GCA_031362985.1 Lysobacterales bacterium
CGCCGACGACGACCTGGACCGCGCGGTATTTGATGCCTATGGCTGGAATGACCTTGCGCAAAAACTCGTAGGCAAACCCGGCGCCACGACCCCGCTGCCAGACAAACCCGCCGACCAGGCCGCAGCCGAAGAAGAACTGCTCACCCGGCTTGTGGCGCTCAATGCCCAGCGCGCTAGGGAAGAAGCGCAGGGCCATACCCGCTGGCTGCGTCCCGAGTATCAGGCCCCGGAAGCCAGTCAGAGCAGCGCCGACCTTGGTCACAAGGAAATCGAACAAACTACTGTCCCTACGCCCGAGGGCAAACAGACCTGGCCCAAATCCATGCCCGAACAGGTGGCCGTCGTCCGCGTCCTACTGAACGCAGGACCACAATCCTGCGAAGCCCTGGCGGACCAGTTCAAACGCAAACCCGCCAAGGCCATCGAACAAGTTCTCGCCGCTTTGCACGTGCTGGGTCACGCTGATCTCGATGGAACCCAATGGCGCGGCATATAGGTGCGATTGAAAGGCATTTATTCAAGCTGCAACATACCCAGAACAGCCAGGTCATCATCCATTTTTTCTCCCAGCCACAGGCTCTGGGCAGTCTTTGGGGTGATGTGAATGCCGGATTCGCTGTGCTGTTCAAAAAGTGACCACGCGTTCCCGCGGGAATTTCTTGCCGGACCAGTTAAAATCACCTCACCTGCCGGGTTGCTGAATTCGATTACTCCGCTGGTGGATAAGCCGATGCCAAAGCCGCCCTCATGCACCAGCCTGTGATGATGGCGGCATAACAACACCAGGTTTTCCATGCCGGTTTCGCCACCGTCGGCCCAATGCCGGATGTGATGCGCATCGACAAAGTGCGTATTCGTGCAGCCGGGGAAGCGGCAACTGCCATCGCGGCGTCGCAGAGCGCGGCGTATCGCTGGTGGAATGGTGCGGCTTTTGCGGCCTATGCTGAGGGGCTCGCAATCTGCATTATCCAACCAGTGCACCACTCCCGCATCACAGGAAACACGCCGGGCGGTTTCCGCTGAGATGGGTACGCCGTCTTCCACTTCGGCCTGGCCATGCATTCCATCGGCCCTGAGTGCTTCCATATCGGTGTGCACATGCACCGTGAAACGATCTCCGCTGCTGGTGCTTTCGTGACCCGAATAACCCTGGGCCATGCGTACCAGCGCATCCGCACGGCGCAAAGCAACGGGGTGCGGGTGAGGGTGAATTTCATCAACGGCTTCTGCCGCAGAAATTTCTGCAGAAATTCCCGCGGGAATATTTCGTTGTTCGCGGAAGTCTTCTTCCATCGCCTGTTCCAATACCTTTTGTACCAAAGCCCCTTGTTCTGATGTCAGGCGGCCACGTATCACCCAGTAACCTTCATCATCGGTATACCAATGGAGTTCGCGTTGGGCGTGACGGGTATTTTCCAGATCCAGCGCCTCAATGCGTTTGACCTTGCGGTAGTTACGCACCAGGCGTTCGACGTGAATGGCCGTGCCATGCCGCGCGATCATCAGCAGGTATTCTTCATTCTTCGGAGTGGCCACCCGCGTCATGGCGCGCACTTTGGAATAACTCACCCGCCCATTGCGAAATTCCTCGCTGATCTCAGGCAGCTCTTTTAATGCATGCGCTACGCGCATTTTCTCCCGCGCTGTGCCGAGATCAATGCCGCATTTCCAGTTCAGCCAGTGGGCACAAGAAATCAAACCCTTGCCTCCCCAGCCTTCGCGCTCGTCGTATTCGCGCAGCAGTTCCAGCAAACGAAAAGTCGCTGCGTGAATATGAGCAGCCAGTTCGGTGATCTGATCTTCCAGGTGTTCAACCTGCTGCTGACGATGAAAGGCCTGGGCGAGATGGGTGGTTTTGAAGGCGTTTGAAGCGTCTGTATCGCGTGGAGAAATCATGATAATCACCTCAAAATGTATACTATACAAATATAAGGCCTATCCTATTAACTCCAGCCAACACTATATCTTGTGTTTGGCACCACCAACTATTTGATCATAGGTGACCGGCTCTGTCACAACAGCCTGTTCCAGCAGTCGGTAAAACAGCAAGCCGCGTGAACGCGAAG
>JANLTO010000102.1:0-56713 GCA_031362985.1 Lysobacterales bacterium
TAGACAAGGGACTCTTTGCTGATTTGCTTTCTTTCCATTGCAGGAAGTTGGCAACAAGCGAAACAATGGTGCCTATAACAAAGAATATATCGAGCAGAGTCAGACTAAGGTATGTCTCTTTCATAATTCCCCCTAAATGCACTGAAGATTTTGTCGAAGTTCGAAGGACTTCTTCATGCTGCCGCCCCAGTGTGAGAAGGTCAAGAAAGTTCAGTTGGGCGGAGTGAGTTGATCGGTGTCTTTGCGTACCCAGTGCGTACCTGTGAAAACACGGCCCACCGCCAAGGATGCAATGAGCCGCTAATTCAGAAGTAAAAACAAGGATTTAACTGGTCGGGGTGAGAGGATTTGAACCTCCGGCCCCTGCCTCCCGAAGGCAGTGCTCTACCAGTCTGAGCTACACCCCGAATTGACTAATTAAGTGACTGGCCGGTCGTCGCGTCGGCAAGGGCGGTTATTCTATAGAAGGGGCATGGTCAATGGAAGGATGAAATAGGGAGCTTCATTGCGCGTCACGCACAATTAAAGTACGATAACTTTCGTGTTTCAACTCAGTCAGCATGGTGCATGGCACTTGGCTGTTCATGGCCACCGTTACAGACGGGCAAGTATTCCGCAGGGAGGAGCCAGGATGAACAATGAAAGGTTTCAGGTACCCCAACCCACGCGCACCGAGCTGAGTATCCTCAGTATTCTTTGGGACAAAGGGCCGAGCACGGTGCGCGATGTGCATGAAGCTTTGAACCAGATCGAGCCCAGTGGTTATACAACCGCCCTTAAAATGTTGCAGGTAATGCACCAGAAGGGGCAGGTGGAACGCGATGATTCTGAGCGGGCGCATGTTTATTCTGCCGCGGTCACCCAGGATCAAACCCAGAAGCTGTTCCTCGCTGACCTCGCAGAACGCTTGTTCGGCGGCTCGACTTCGCGCCTGGTGCTACAGGCCCTGGGTAGCGCGCCCAATGCCAACCAAAAGGACATGGACAGTATCAGGGAATTGCTGTCACGAATAGACGGGGAGTAGTTCGTGGCCGGTGCTGATCTGCTGTTGTCAAATGCATTGGTCGCCGCCCTGGGATGGGCGCTCGTGCATTTTCTGTGGCAGGGATGCGTGCTTGCCGCCGTGTACTGGTTGGTTTGTACTTTGTCCGGCCGTGGTAGCGGTCACTTGCGCTACTGGGCCGGTATCTGCGGTTTTTTCCTTGCCCTTGTATCAGTTCTCATCACGTTTGCTGTTTACTACGAACCCGAAGCTCGCTTTGTGGTTGCGCCTGTTCAAAGCGAAGCGATCAACCACTTCCTGGTTCTGTCGGGCTCCTGGCCGGACACCACGTCCTTGCTGCAACAGGGTTTGGAACCCGCATTACCTTTGATTGTCCTGGTTTGGTTGGCGGGAGTGCTGATCCACACAGCCCGGGCAGTTTACGGTTGGGTAGGTATCAAGCGACTGGTTCGCAGCGGCAGTGCCGACATTGGCAGCAGTTTGAGGTCCGTCTTCGGTGATTTGCAGCAGCTGTTGGGTCTGCGTCACCGGGTCAAGGTGCTTAAATCGGCACTGGTAAAGGTTCCGATGGCCGTGGGATGGATCAGACCGGTCATCCTGCTTCCCGCCAGTGTCTTGCTGCAGTTGCCGCGCGACCAAATTGAAATGATCATCGCCCACGAGCTCGGACACATTCGGCGCTATGACCACCTGTTCAACCTGTTCCAAATCATGACGGAAACCCTGCTTTTTTATCACCCCGCCATTGCCTGGATGTCCAGCCGTGTGCGCGAGGAGCGGGAAAATTGTTGCGATGACCTGGTCGTCGCCCGATGCAACAAACCCGCCACATATGCCCGTGCACTGGCCAACCTGGAAGTGATGCGAAGTCATGCAGACACCCTGGCGCTGGCGGCCGGCGGCGGCGACCTGCTGGGCCGGATCAAACGTATTATCGATAATGAACTGCCCCGCACGCCCTTGGGATACGCGCAGGTCTCGGTCCTGTGTATGGTGGCCGCATGTGTCGGGCTGGCTGCACACCAGGGTTTGTCGCTCTCCCGGCAACTCAACCAGGTGGCAGCCTCAGTGCGATTACAGGTCTCAGATGTGGAGTGGGAGACCTGGAATGCCTCGCGTGCGGCATGGGCGTCCGGTATGGATATTTATGCGCAGCAGGTTCGTGTCAGTCAGAACACGAAGTGGGCTGGCGCAACAGACACAGCGGCGGGGATGCTGCGGCCCCTGGGCCTACCTGATCCAATGCCCAGTCAAGTGCCTGGCCAATTGCCCCAAAGTCCGTCTGAACACCTGGTTGAAAATGGCCGCTCCGAGGGGCAAGCAGAAACTGCCGTGGCCGTCATTCAAAGCGGCATAGGGGTGGCGCTTGCACGCGGTCCTGTGCATGTCGCAGACATGCCTTCCCCGGCACAGACCAAGCAATTTGCTGCCAACCCCGCACCCGCTCTGCGCGAATCTGCAAAGGCGCCGCCCGGGCTGGCCGTTGCCCAGCCGGTTCCCTTGCTGGCATTGGCCCCAAAATACCCATGGAGGGCGCGCGCCAAAGGCATAGAAGGGTTTGTTGAGCTGGCGTTTTCCCTGGACAGCAAGGGCAATGTGTTTGGCATTGAGGTGGTCGATTCCCTCCCCGGCGGAGTATTCGACCGTGCCGCAGCGAAGGCCCTGAAGAAGTGGCGGTTTGCAGAAGCTGGGGAACCAGGGAAGCCACCCATCCGACTGGTGCAAAAGTTTGATTTTGAGCTCGCGGACCAGGCGCCGCAGACTAGCGGGCTCCCTAATCCCGGGGCGCGAAACTGTGTTGCTGCGGGACACAAAAGCTGCAGGAGAATCCCGCCAAATGCAGTGGTAGTTTATGTTAATCCACCCCGGGAAAATGAAGTTCTTTCCAGGGTAAACTGAACACATGTCAAGATGCCTGCATTATTGTTGATTCCTTCCTCGGGCCGTCGGTCCCTCATTATTTTCTGCTGATTGCGTTAAGGAAGCTCTGAGTAATTCATCCATGTATGATCAGAGTTCGCCAAACAAAAGGTGTGATTTTTGTTTGTCTGCATTTTGATGATTTACAATCATCGAAAATGGCGGCACATCCCTGTACCGCGGAAACTCTGAATAATTCAGAGTTTCCCTGAGCTGATTGCAGCGTTTTTGCAGGAGTTGAATTTTGGCAGCAGATTCCGTTTCCACCCGCATATATCCCGCCGGCATGCTCAATACACTCAGCCGCCAGGAGGTCGAGCGCTTGCACGACGCCAGCCGCGGAAATTTGTCGATATTGCTGCACCGTTGTGCACTCGCCGTGCTCAATAGCGGCAATGAGAGTGATGATACCGAGGCTTTGTTTGAAAGGTTTCGGAATTTTTCCATAGAGGTGCAACAGGTTAATCGCGGCCTGCGACTGCAACTGACCAACGCACCCGGCTCCGCATTCGTTGATGGTCGCATCATCGAGGGTATTCGCGAACTTCTTTCAGCGGTGATCCGCGACCTGGTGTACTTTGACAGCGAGATTGCGGGTCATCCACATCATGACCTCGAGACTTCCGAAGGCATTACCAACGCTGTCTTCGAGATGCTGCGCAATGCACGGACGCTGACACCGCAGGTTGATCCGGATCTGGTCGTTTGCTGGGGTGGGCATTCCATCGGCAAAGAAGAATACGAGTATTCCAAGGAAACAGGCTACCAGCTGGGCTTAAGAAGGCTCAACATCATCACCGGCTGCGGTCCGGGTGCCATGAAAGGACCCATGAAAGGCGCAACTATTGCTCACGCGAAGCAACGTGCGGCAACACGTCGTTACATTGGAATTTCAGAGCCCGGCATCATCGCAGCGGAATCACCCAATCCCATCGTCAGTGAACTGATCGTTATGCCGGACATAGAAAAGCGGCTGGAGGCATTCGTTCGGCTGGGGCACGGAATCGTGGTCTTCCCCGGCGGCGTAGGGACTGCGGAAGAAATCCTCTACCTGCTGGGTATTTTGTTGAATCCTGCAAACGCTAAAATGCCCTTTCCCATGTTCATGACGGGGCCCGCGGAATCAGCCGCTTATTTCGAGCAGATTGACCGGTTTATCGGACTGACTCTGGGAGAGGAGGCGCGGGCAAAATACGAGATCATTATCGGAAATCCGGAACTGGTGGCGCAAAAAGTATCACAAGGCATCGAACACGTACGCAGGCATCGAATTGCCGAAAATGACGCTTTCTACTTCAACTGGTTGTTGACCATCCCTCTGGATCTGCAAACTCCGTTCAAAGTCACGCACGAAAACATTAGCACGGTGCAAATTGACCGTTCACTTCCGTTGCATGAACTGGCGGCGAATCTGCGCAAGGTTTTTTCTGCAATTGTTGCCGGAAACGTTAAACCGGAAGGCCTGGAAGCGATTCGTAAGCACGGCAACTTCGAGATTTGCGGGGATGGCGAAATCATGCGGTCGCTTGATGCATTGCTAGGTGCATTTGTGCAGGACCAACGCATGCAGCTTCCCGGCCGCAGCGTTTACAAGCCCTGCTACAAGGTTTTAGCTTGAGCAAGAGTTCGTTCAGTTCCGCATACATGGGATCCAGGAGTTCTGGCGGTTTCAATCGCACGGGTATCCAATAATCTGGGAAGAAATATGAGATTACGCGCCATACTGGCCATTGCCGGACTGCTCTTTGGTCTTTCTGCGTGTGAGCAAGTAAATGATTCCGCGCAGCGTGGCCTGGTGGCGGGCCCAAACGAGGCTTCCAATGCAGGTGAATCGAACGCTGCAGACGCAGCAACATTTGTTGCCGAGTCCGAGCGGCGACTTGAAAAACTTGGCCAGTACTCAGAGCGCATGGGCTGGGTGCAATCCAACTTCATTACTCCGGATACCGAACAGTTAGCCGCCAACGCCAGTGAAAACCTGACTTCCGCGCAGGTGGAGATCGCTGCGCAAGCGGCCAGGTACAACAACACCGCGGGCCTGGACGCCGACACCGCGCGAAAACTGGACATGTTGCGCACGGGAATAACCATGCCGGCACCCGTGGATAAGGCCAAGTCGGCGGAACAGGCAGAGATTGGAGCAAAGCTCGAGGGCTTGTATGGAATGGGTAAGTACTGCCCGGAGGGCAGTGATTGCAAGGCGCTGGGTGAACTCGAAGTGACCATGGCGCACTCGCGCGATCCGGCTGTCCTGCTGGATGCATGGAATGGCTGGCACGAAGTTGCTGTTCCCATGAAAGATCTTTATGCAAGGCAGGTTGAACTGGCCAATGAAGGCGCGGTGCAGCTGGGTTTTGACAACCTGGGAACCATGTGGCGGTCAGGTTACGACATGGAACCTGAAGAATTTGCAGCCGAGTTGAACCACACCTGGGAGCAGCTGCGCCCGCTCTACGAAGCGCTCCATTGTCACGTGCGGGCCAAGCTGGGTGAGGTCTATGGAACCGCCCTTGTGCCTCCGCATGGCCTGATTCCGTCGCACCTGCTGGGCAATATGTGGGCGCAGAGCTGGGAAAACATTTATGACATCGTGGGCCCGGAAAACGCGGGTTCCGGGTTTGACCTCACGGCGATCCTGCAGGAACGTGATTTCAAAGCCGTTGACATGGTCAAAACCGCTGAAGCGTTTTTCAGTTCGCTTGGATTTGCGCAATTGCCAGAGACATTTTGGGAGCGCTCACTGTTTGTGAAGCCCGTGGATCGCGAGGTCGTGTGCCACGCCTCTGCCTGGGATATTGACGAGCAAGACGACCTGCGCATCAAGATGTGCATCAATGTCAATGCGGAAGATTTCAAGACCATTCATCACGAGCTGGGCCATAACTACTACCAGCGCGCCTACAAGCAAGAGTCATACCTGTACCGCAACAGCGCGAATGACGGCTTCCACGAGGCCATTGGCGATACGCTGGCCCTTTCGATCTCGCCGCGCTACCTGGTGCAAATTGGCCTGCTGGAAAAGGAGCCGGATGCTTCGGGTGATATGGGTCTTCTGCTCAGGCAGGCACTGGAGAAAGTGGCGTTCATACCATTTGGCCTGATGGTGGATCAGTGGCGCTGGAAGGTGTTTGCTGGAGAAGTCGGCCCGGAAGGGTACAACGACTTATGGTGGCAATTGCGTGAGCAGTACCAGGGTGTATCTGCGCCCAATGACCGCCCGCCCAACGCTTTTGATCCGGGGGCCAAGTACCATGTGCCGGGCAACACTCCTTACGCGCGTTACTTCCTGGCGGACGTGTTGCAATTCCAGTTCTTCCGAGCCCTGTGTGACATTGCCGGGCAGGAAGGCCCTGTTTACCGGTGTTCAATTTACAACAGCAAGGAAGCGGGCAGGCGGCTGAATGAAATGCTGGAAATGGGTCGCAGCCAGCCGTGGCCAGTGGCGCTGCAAGCGCTAACCGGGTCGTCAAAAATGGATGCAACGGCCATGCTGGATTACTTTGCTCCGCTGCAAGCCTGGCTGGACGAGCAGAATGCCGCTCGCCAGTGTGGCTGGTAAGCTGCTCAGCGTAAGCGGCCCAGCTTTTGTCCGACCTGGACGCTGTCATCCGGGCCCAGTTCGGTTAACGATGCCACAGCGCCGGCGGGTAGCAGTAAGATAACGGTAGAGCCCATATTGAACCGTCCCAGCTCAGCGCCTTTTTGCAGGCTGATGTTGCGCCTCGACCAGTCTCCGGTAGTGACACGCAAGCCTCGCGGTGGTGTGATGGTGCCGGCCCACACTGTTTCCATGCTCGAAACCAGCATGGCCCCGACCAGGATGACGGCCATCGGGCCGTGGGGTGTCTCGAACAGGCTTATGACGCGCTCGTTGAGGGCAAATAGGTTGGGCACTTGCCGCACGGTGGATGGGGACACGCTGAATAACCTGCCGGGCACGTGTATCGTGCGTTGCAGTGTGCCGCTTACCGGCATGTGGACGCGATGATAATTGCCCGGCGCGAGGTAGATGGTATGGAAAAAACCTTCGGCAAAATCTTTCGCAGCAGCATCATTCGCGAGTAGGCTGCGCAGTGAAAAGTAATGGCCCTTGGCCTGCAGGATGCGGCCATCGGTGACCCTGCCCACCTGGCTGATACGGCCATCCGAGGGGCTGACGAAGCCGGACGGATCCGGGTCAATCGGACGCGCCCCCCGCTTCAGCTGACGGGTGAAGAATGCGTTGAAATCGGAGTAGTCATCGGCATGGGGCGATTCGGCCTCTTCCCAGTCCACGCCGGCCAGCCAACCTATAACCCATATTTGCAGGTTCTTGACATGTTTTATGCGGATACGCATCAGGTAATTGACCACGCGCGATAGCAGGTGGTGTGGCAGCACGTATTGGATGCTGCTGAATATGAGGTCAAAAACAGCCATGCAAACTTACACTCCTAGCGAATAACCGTCAGGACATCACGGGCAATCCTGGCAGCATCATGTGGTGCGGGAAGCACTGCATAAAGGCGCCCCAGTGGATCAAGTAACAGCAGCGATGCACTGTGATCAACGGTATATTGAAGCGTATCAGGGTTATGGGGTTCAACAAAAAAAGCAATTCCCAACTGGGTGGTGAGAGCCAACAACTGCTCCTGGGTACCCGTCAAGCCGGAAAAAGCGGGGTCGAAGTAAGCGAGATATGCCGCGAGCTTTTCCGGCTTGTCCCGCTCGGGGTCGACAGTGACCAGGTAGATTCGCGGGATATCCGACGCAGCGCGCTCATCCAGTAGCAGCTGCCGCGCTTGTTGCAGCTGGTACAGCGTATTGGGGCACACGTCGGGGCAGGAAGTGAAACCAAAAAACACCAGCGACCAATGGCCCTTGAAGCCATCCAGCCTGAACAGGTTTCCGCTTTGGTCGGTCAGGACGAAATCCTGAATTTCCTTTGCATCCGGCAGCACGATAATGGAGTCAACGGTGTTGTGCTGTTGTGCAGCAATGACCCGCCAGGCTGTCACGCCAGCGGCGAGTCCCAGCAAGGCAAAGCTGAAAAGCAGCAATGACAGGCGGACATTAACGTGGCTGAGTTTCATGCGAACGCCTGCGGCTTGGGTCAGCGGTGGATTATACTGCCTCAAGCGCGCGCTGAAAGCAGCGCCCGGCCTTTTTGGGACCGTATTTGATGGCAAACGTCAGTGAGTGGATAGGGCAGGTCACGGCCGAACTGGAGGAGGCAGGATTGTGCTATGGCCACGGCACGGACAACCCCTCGGATGAGGCCGCATGGCTGGTGATGCACGCCGTGGAGGCGCCTCTGGACGGTAGTTATTCGGACTGGAACCGAATTGTAAACGCGCAGCAGGAACATCGCATTCGGGACTTTCTAGCCAGGCGCAAAGGCCAGGCCGTGCCTTTGGCGTACATTTTGCAAAGGGCCCGGTTTGCCGGACTGGAATTTGAAGTCAGCCCCGCAGTGTTAGTACCACGCTCGCCCATTGCTGAGTTGATCCACGAGCAATTCCAACCCTGGATTGCTCCGCAGTCCGTCACCAACGTGCTCGACTTGTGCACCGGCAGCGGGTGCATTGGCATTGCCACGGCCGTGTTCATGCCATGGGTGCAGGTGCATGCTTCTGACGTAAGCCTGCAGGCTCTGGAAGTGGCACGGAAGAACGTGGCGAAACACGCTGTTGCCGAAAGGGTCAGGCTGTTCGAGTCGGATTTGTTCGCAGGTTTGCCGGGCAGCCCGTACGATCTGATCGTGACGAACCCACCCTACGTGCCAAGCGCTTCAGTACGGAATTTGCCGGCCGAGTACCGTGCCGAGCCGGAACTGGGCCTGGTCTCGGGCACTGACGGCCTGTCTGCCTGTTTGCAAATCCTGGCACAATCAGCAAACTATCTTGCGCCTGGGGGTATCCTGGTTTGCGAGGTTGGAGAAAGCGCAACGCGCCTGCAAAATGTATTACCATCTGTGCCCTTTACCTGGCTGGAGTTCGATTGCGGCGGCTCTGGTGTTTTCTTGCTGCCCCGCCAGGAGTTGCTGCACTGTGCCGATGCCATACAGGCCGTGATCAAGGAACGCAAAAATGTCATATAACAGCTTTGGAACACTGTTCCGGGTCACGACGTTTGGTGAGAGCCATGGCCCCCTCATAGGCTGTGTCATCGACGGTTGTCCGCCTTTGCTGGAAATTAATCCGGATGAAATAAAGCGGGAACTGCTGCGTCGGGCGACCGGTCGATCAAGGCATACTTCGCAGCGCCACGAAGAAGATGATGTGCAAATCGTGTCCGGTGTGTTTGAGGGGCGCACCACCGGAACCCCAATAGCACTCCTGATCAACAATACCGACGCTCGCTCCAGGGACTACGAAAACATTGATCGGCAGTTCCGGCCCGGTCACGCCGACTTCACCTATTGGAAAAAGTATGGTGTACGTGATCACCGCGGTGGTGGCCGTTCCTCAGCGCGGGAAACTGCCATGCGGGTCGCGGCTGGGGCAATTGCGCGCAAGTGGTTGCAGCACAACCTGGGAATAGAAATACAGGGCTGGCTGGCACAGTTGGGCCCAATTCGCACAGATGAGCACATGCATTGGGAAACCATCGACGACAACCCGTTTTTCTGCCCGGATCCGGCGCGGGTGGCAGAACTTGAAAAATTCATGGATGCACTGCGCAAGTCCGGTGACTCTGCGGGAGCCAGGGTGAATGTGGTAGCCAGGGGTGTGCCCGTCGGGCTCGGTGCGCCGATTTATGCAAAGCTGGACGCCGATATCGCCGGCGCCATGATGAGTATCAATGCTGCCAAAGGCGTTGAAATTGGTGCAGGTTTTGCCAGTGTCACTCAACCCGGCACCGGGCACCGTGATGAAATGACGCGGGAAGGCTTTCTAAGTAACCATGCAGGCGGTATCCTTGGAGGCATATCCACTGGGCAGGATATTCTCGTCAGCACTGCGTTCAAACCCACGTCAAGTTTGCGGCTGCCGGCCCGGAGCCTGGACGTTGATGGTAATGAAGTCGAAGTCATAACTAAGGGTCGGCACGATCCCTGTGTAGGCATTCGCGCAACGCCCGTGGTGGAAGCCATGCTGGCTCTGGTGCTGATGGATCATGCGCTCCGCCACAGGGCACAAATGGGTTAGGATTAAGGGTACAAAAAAAGTGCAATTATTTCCTATAAACAATGAGTTAACATTATTATATAATATTTGACATGATGCAGAAACCAAGAATAGCGGTAGTGGGAGCCACGGGGGCCGTGGGTGAAACCATGTTATCCATACTGGCCGATCGGGGGCACCGCACGGATCGCGTTACCGCGGTTGCCAGCGCTCGATCTGCTGGCGAGACCGTGGAGTTCGGCAATGCCCAATTGGAAGTCGTGGACCTGGCGGAGTTTGATTTTTCATCCATTGACTACGCATTGTTTTCTGCGGGCGGTTCCGTAAGCCAGGAATTTGCACCGAAGGCCGCGGCCCAGGGGGCCATAGTCATAGACAATACATCGGCCTTTCGCTATGACGACGATATCCCGTTGGTGGTGCCGGAAGTGAATGGACATATGCTCAATGATATTGAGGCTGGCTGCATCATCGCGAACCCCAACTGCTCAACCATCCAGATGGTAGTGGCGCTGGCTCCCATTCATGCAGTTGCAGGTATTACGCGCATTAATGTTGCAACCTATCAGTCAGTGTCCGGAGCAGGACGCAAAGGCCTGGAGGAACTGGCCCTGCAAACTGCGCAAAGACTGAATTTCCAGGAACCGGTAATCAAGGCTTTTGCCCAGCCGATTGCGTTTAACGTGTTACCACAGATCGACACGTTGATGGACAATGGTTACACCCGTGAAGAAATGAAAATGCATTGGGAAACCAGGAAAATACTTGCCGACCCGGAAATTATGGTTAATGCCACCGCGGTACGGGTGCCGGTTTTCTATGGCCACTCCGAAGCAGTCCATTTTGAAACTCGTGAAGAAATCGGCATCGAAGAAGTTCGGGAGTTGCTGAAACATGCTCCCGGAGTCGAGTTACTCGAAGGAAAGAAAGGAGTTCACCCAACAGCAGTCACTCACGCGGCCGGAAAGGATCCGGTCTTCGTGGGGCGTTTGAGACGGGACCAAAGCCACCCGCGCGGCATCAGTATGTGGGTGGTTGCAGATAACATACGCAAAGGTGCTGCCCTGAATGCTGTGCAGATAATGGATCTCCTGGAAGAACGACGCCGCGCGACAGGCACGCTTTCGCGCGCGGAAGTACACTTGGCGCAAATGGGTGCTTAGTGTCCGCTTAGGATTCAACACAGGACCTTGTTGTTCTTCGCAAAGTCAGGGAAAGACGGAGGGACTCATGAAACATACGTTACGCATTTGTACTGGTTTGCTATTGCCGCTGGTGATGATGATATCTGCTCACGACGTCTGGGCCCTGGGTCTGGGTAATGCGTCCGTGGACTCTTATTTGAACCAGCCTCTGCAAGCCAGAATCGCTTTGATTACCCGTGCCGATGAAGATCTGAGCGCTGTTACTGCCGGCCTGGCTTCAGCCGAAGATTTTGCGCTCATTGGGGCCAGTCTCGACGCAATATCTGTCCCTTTGCGGTTCAGCGTGAAGCAAGAGGGCGGTAGCGCAGAAATTCTTGTCACCAGCAGTCTTCCGGTGAGAGATCCGGTCATCCGTTTAATTGTCGAGGTCAATTGGGCTAAAGGGCGCATGTTGCGGGAATACACGCTGTTCCTGGATCCCCCGGTATTCAACGCGCCCGCACCTTCGCCGGCCATAGGTGAGCAAGCGACCCGGAAACCGCAATCGCATGCAGCCACTTCGCCAGTTGCAGGCAGCGAGTCCCAGGACGAATCCCGGGAAGAAACCGCAGGCGAGGTCGATGACAAGGCAGCGGACGGAGCCTCTACCGAATCTGGTGCCAGCGACATAGCTGAAGGTGGTGCAGGGGAATACGGCCCGGTACAAGGTGGTGAAACCTTATGGCGCATTGCTTCGAGCTGGTCGCAAGGCACCGGGCTTAGCATCAATGCCGCAATGCTGGCCATCCAGCGCAATAACCCGCAGGCCTTTATTAATAACAACGTAAATCTGCTCAAACAAGGGGCTGTTCTGCGCTTGCCTGAGTTCAGCGAAGCAGCGCAGATTTCGGCCGCTGAGGCCCGTAACGAAATAGTACTGCAAAGCCAAACCGTGTCTCGGCGAGAGCCCGAGTCCGCCCCACAGTCAGCCAGTGAGCCGGCCGTCGAAACCCCTCTGGTTGATGAAATGTCGGAAGAAAGTTCAGCAGCACCTGATGCTGCTGGTGAAGATCAGGGAGACCAGCTGGAGCTGGTGCCACCGGCAAAAGCAACCGATGTAGACAGCACCTATGGGGTTGAAGAATCCGTGAATGAGGCTGGTGCGTCTACCTCCGTGTTGTCGCTGCGTGAGGAATTGGCACGCAAGGAAGAGGAACTGATTGCACAGCAGCAGGAAAACCTGGATTTGAAGGAGCGTCTGAAGGAAATGGAAGCGTCCCTGGCCAGCGGCCAGGAGGGTACTGTTGCCAATGAAGGCATGGCGCAAATGGAGGCGAAACTGCGCGAAGATCGGCTTTCACAGGGTGGTTTTGAAAGTCCGGCAGACACGCCATCTGCTGCAGAAAATCCACAGGCTGCCGCGGCATCGCCGCCACAGTCTGCAACAACCCAAGCCTCGGGCGCACAGAAACCGAAATCCTGGTTCAGTGGCATTACGGCGTGGATTGTAGGTCTGCTCGCGGTGGGGGCAATCGTCGCCGGATGGCTGTTTAGCACTCGTGGCAAACAGACCGCCATAGTCCCGGACCCTGTGATCGGAAAGATTCAGACCGTGCGAGGCATTAAGGACGAAGCGGAAAAAATCCTTGAAGCGCTGGGACCTGAATCCAGCCCGGGTTTGGAACATGGGGGACCAACGCACAGCGGTGCAGCGCAGGCTGATTCCCAGCCACGCGCTCAAACTGCCCGCATTCAGGATGAAGCAGAGTTTCTTGATGAAGACAGTGCTGACCCAGAGGTGCGACTGGACCTTGCCCGCGCCTACATTGCCATGGGCGATCGCGAAGCGGCGCGGGTTATCCTGGCGGAAGTTATAGAACATGGATCGGAGCAGCAAAAAGCTGAATCGCAGGCAATGCTGGCTGCGCTTTAAACACTATTCATCCGGTATTTCAGGGACCTCCCGGGCCGTGGCGGAAAAATGTGCCCCGGCCTTTGGTTTTAGATTTCCCGGTTGGCGGTAGCAGGGCTTTTGGCAGCGCAACAAATTCTGGATTTGGAGAGCCACTGGATGCGCTATGCAATCGGGCTTGAATACGACGGCAGCGCATTCCTGGGATGGCAGGTACAACGCCAGGAACCGACCATTCAGGCTACAGTGCAGGCTGCCTTATCCAGGGTGGCAGACGCCACAGTCACGGTTGTATGTTGCGGAAGGACGGATACCGGAGTGCACGCCCTGTGCCAGGTAGCGCATTTTGATACTGAAGCAGTGCGTCCTGAACGATCCTGGTTGCTTGGGACAAACAGTTTCCTGCCAGCAGGCATAAGCCTGTTGTGGATACGCGAAGTAGATGAGAATTTTCATGCCCGGTTCAGCGCGTTTTCGCGTTCCTACCGGTACCGCATAATTAATCGATGGATCAGGCCGGCCCTTGACGCGACACACAGGTGCTGGTGGCGTAAGCCTCTCGATGCGGGCCTGATGAACCAGGCTTCACAGTGCCTGCTGGGTGAGCACGATTTTTCGGCATTCCGTGCAGCGTCCTGCCAGGCCCGGCATGCGGTGCGCGAGGTTCAGCGGATTTCCGTGACACGACTGGACAATGAAGTGCAAATTGAAGTCACGGCGAATGGGTTTCTTTACCACATGGTGAGGAATATTGCCGGCAGCCTGATGTTGGTTGGTAGCAGAGAAAAGGATGTTGCCTGGATGCGGGAGATGTTGGAACGCCGTGACCGAACGCTGGCTGCGCCCACAGCAAGTGCGGCAGGTCTGTATTTTGTTGGCGCGCGATATCCGGAGGGATATGGTCTGCCATCAGGTTCCGTGGATTTTCCCAACGGGCTGGGTCGGTTGTGACAGCTGTGCGTGTAAAGATTTGCGGTTTAACGCGGACACAAGATGTATCAGCAGCCATTGCTGCCGGCGCCGACGCCGTGGGATTCGTGTTTGCGCCGGGCAGCCCCCGATGCCTGGATGAGGCGCTTGCCGCAAGCCTGGTGCAGCAGGTACCCGCGTTTGTTTCGCGCGTTGGATTGTTCCTGGACCAGGACGCTGGGCACGTTCGCCAGGTACTGCAAAAAGTACCCTTGAGTGTTTTGCAATTTCATGGTACCGAGACAGCGGAATTTTGCAGGCAATTTTGCAGACCCTACGTCAAGGCCGTAAACCTTCTGACCGACACGGCAATTGCCGATGCCGAGGCTGCGTATCCCGATGCTGCTGCCATCCTTGTGGACAGCCACGAGCCCGGCGGGCATGGTGGCACAGGCAGATTGCTCAATTGGCAACGGGTATCGGCCGGAAACTTACCTCTAATTCTGGCCGGAGGGCTCAATCCCTCCAATGTACGAGCCGCAGTGAACTGTGTCCGTCCGTGGGCGGTCGATGTTTCGAGCGGAGTTGAAGTGGCTCCGGGTATAAAGGATGCACGTGCAATTGAACTATTTATTAAAGAGGTCCGATGTGGACAGCGAAGCTAAAGCGGCGACACCGCTGGGATCGGAGGCAGATGACCTGGGTCATTTTGGGCCCTATGGCGGAAGTTTTGTGTCAGAAACTCTGGTGCATGCACTGGATGAACTAAAGACTGCATATTTTCGCTGGCGCAAGGATGATGAATTCGTTGCGCGCATGGATGAAGACCTCGCGCGCTTTGTTGGAAGGCCGTCCCCGGTTTACTTCGCCCGCAGACTGACGGAGGCGGCGGGCGGCGCCAAAATTCTCCTCAAGAGAGAAGATCTGAATCATACCGGCGCACACAAAATCAATAACACGGTCGGCCAGGGTTTGCTGGCCCATTACATGGGCAAGTCGCGCATCATCGCGGAAACCGGGGCTGGTCAGCACGGGGTGGCCACAGCAACCGTGGCTGCCAGGCTGAACAAGAAATGCGTGGTGTACATGGGCGAAGTCGATATCGCCCGGCAGTCCATTAATGTGTTCCGCATGAAGCTTCTCGGCGCTGAAGTCCGCGCGGTGTCCAGCGGCTCGCGCACCCTGAAGGACGCCTTGAATGAAGCCATGCGGGATTGGGTCAGCAATATCGATGACACGTTTTACATCATTGGCACGGTGGCTGGTCCCCACCCGTATCCAACCATGGTGCGCGATTTCAACGCCATCGTGGGTCGCGAGGCACGCCGCCAGACCATGGAACAGTTCGGCGGGCTGCCTGATGCCCTGGTGGCCTGCGTGGGGGGAGGCTCCAATGCGATGGGGCTCTTTCATCCATTCATCGGTGACCGTAATGTTCGCCTGGTAGGAGTGGAGGCGGCCGGCCGGGGTTTGGCCAGCGGCCAGCATGCTGCATCCCTGTGTGCCGGCAGGCCCGGAATACTTCACGGTTGCCGTACCTACCTGATCGACGATGATGATGGGCAGATTCAGCACACTCACTCCGTTTCAGCCGGCCTCGACTACCCTGGAGTGGGTCCGGAGCACGCTTGGCTAAAAGACACGGGGCGTGCTGAATACGTGGCGGTGACTGACACTGAAGCACTCAGCGCATTCCATCAACTCACCCGCCTGGAGGGCATCATGCCGGCTCTGGAGAGCAGCCATGCGGTGGCCTACGGACTGAAGCTGGCAGCCACCATGCGCCCGGAACAGCACGTGTTGATAAACCTTTCCGGTCGTGGCGATAAGGATGTGCAGACGGTAGCTGAGCTGGAGAATATTTCGCTGTGACCAATCGTATAGACCGCCGGTTTGCGGCATTGAAAGAACAATCGCGCACAGCACTTGTTCCATTTATTACCGTGGGCGACCCGCATCCGGACTGGACGGTCAAAATCATGCATGCACTGGTTTCCGCCGGGGCAGATATTGTGGAATTGGGTGTGCCATTTTCAGACCCAATGGCCGATGGCCCTGTCATCCAGGAGGCCAGCGAGCGGGCAATTGCACGTGGTGTCTCGCTGCATTCGGTGCTCGATGCGGTGCGAGAATTCCGCAAGCAGGATGGGGATACGCCGGTGGTGCTGATGGGTTATATGAATCCATTGGAACGTTACGGGCATGAGGCATTCGCACGGGATGCAGGGGAAGCCGGGGTCGATGGAGTGTTGCTGGTCGATTGCCCCCCCGAGGAAATGGGGGATATGGCGCCCCAGTTGCGCGACCACGGCGTCTACCCGATCTGCCTGCTTGCGCCGACGACCACGCCGCAGCGCATGGATATCATTGCGCAGAATGCCCAGGGCTATCTTTACTATGTGTCTTTCAAAGGCATTACCGGGGCCAACAAACTGGATCAGGGCCATATAGCGCAACCACTGGAGGAAATTCGCAAGCACAGTAAGCTGCCCATTGCGGTGGGCTTTGGCATCAAAGACCCGCAAGCGGCCGCAACTGTGGCGAAGTTCGCTGACGCGGTAGTCATCGGTAGCGCCCTGGTACAAGCGTTGGCAAACTCCGCCTCAGCGGCAGAAGCCGGGCAACGCGCGCGCGACTTTCTTGCGCCCGTGCGCAAGGCCATGGACAATGGCCTGGGTTGAAATTTCATGTGGATTTTCGGAATGAATGAACAATGAGTTGGTTTCAAAAATTGATGCCTTCCAGGATTCGCACTGAAGGCGGTAACAAACGCACGGTACCAGAAGGTCTGTGGACCAAGTGTAGCGATTGCGCTGCAGTGCTGTATCGCCCGGAGCTCGAACGCAACCTCCAGGTTTGCCCCAAGTGTGGCAAACACATGCCGGTTTCGGCGCGACTGCGCCTGCAACAATTCCTCGACCCGGAAGACCAGCGCGAACTGGCAGCCAGCCTTGAATCAACAGACATACTCAAATTTCGTGACACCAAGAAATACCGCGACCGGATCATTGCCAGCCAGAAAAGCACCGGTGAGAAAGATGCCCTCATTGCCATAGTCGGGAAACTGCACGGAAGCCCGATCGTCGGGTGTGCATTTGAATTCCGATTCATGGGTGGTTCCATGGGCTCGGTAGTGGGTGAAAAGTTTGCCCGCGCCGGGCAGGAAAGCCTGCGCCTCAGAGCCCCGTTGGTGTGCTTTTCTGCAACCGGTGGCGCACGCATGCAGGAAGGCCTGTTTTCGCTGATGCAAATGGCCAAGACCAGCGCCGTGCTGGCCCGCATGGCTGAAGCCGGAGTGCCCTATATTTCGGTCCTCACTCATCCCACTACTGGAGGAGTGTCAGCCAGCCTTGGAATGTTGGGGGATATCAATATTGCCGAACCTGGTGCCCTCATTGGCTTTGCCGGCCCACGCGTCATTGAGCAGACGGTAAGAGAAAAGCTGCCGGAAGGGTTTCAGCGCAGTGAATTCCTTCTGCAAAAAGGCGCAATTGACATGATTGTTGACCGGCGGCAGATGCGCGACGAAGTTGGCGCACTGCTGTCCCTGATGTCTGGTGGTTCCTTGCCCAAGCTGGTGCAGGGAGATCTCGTCAAGTTGCCCGGACCGCTCTAGCCGGTAGCGTTGAACCGCCTTAATGGCCGACACGCTGCACGCAGAAAGCCTCTGCCTGACGCAAATGTACCCACTGGCACCGCTGTTCACGTCAATTCCCTGACATCCATCGCGAAAAGGTACATGCCCAACTCCCTGACGCTTATTGACTGGCTTGCGCTGCTTGAGACCAGGCACCCTGTCGCTATCGATATGGGCCTGGACAGAGTCGGTGAAGTCTGGCACCGCCTGGGTGAGCCACGCCCTGCGACCCGACTGATCACCGTCGCAGGTACCAATGGCAAGGGATCAACCACCACGTACATCTATTCCGCATTGAGCGCTCTGGGGTTACGCTGTGGGATATACACTTCGCCACACGTGTTTCGCTACAACGAGCGCGTGCAAATCGCTGGTGTCGTGGTACCTGACCAGGACCTGGTCACAGCCTTCGAACAAATTGAAGTTGCGCGCGGTGATACCAGTCTTAGTTATTTCGAATTTGGCACCCTGGCGGCATTTATTCTTATGTCGAGGTCGGCACTGGATTTTGCTGTGCTTGAGGTAGGACTGGGTGGTCGCCTTGACGCAGTCAATATCCTTGCAACGGACTGTGCTGTGATCACGCCAATTGGACTAGATCACCAGGAATACCTGGGCCCAGATCGGGAAACCATAGGCTTCGAGAAAGCCGGTATCATCCGCGCGGGCAAAGTCGTGATCTGTGGTGAAGCCGAGCCCCCCCGGAGCGTACTGAACCACGCGCGGCAATTGGGTTCACCCGTCTACCGGCTGGGCCATGAATTTTGCATCAAGGCTCACTCTACAGGCTGTACCTGGCGCCAGGGGTCCCAGGTTCTTGAGCTGCCCGTTCCGCTCATGCAAGGCGCTCACCAGGTTGACAACATGGCAACCGCTGTCGCCGCTGTTGTAGCCATGCACCCGGCCTGTATTGAGCAGCCTGGATTGATGGCACAGGGGCTGCGTTCTGTGCGCTTGGCCGGTCGTTTGCATGCGCACGAATCCTGCAAGAGAGTGTGGTTGGACGTCGGACACAACCCGCATGCGGCCGAGGCGGTCGCACAGGCGCTGCTAGCTATGGGTATAAGACCCAGCATCTGCGTTCTGGCGATGTTGTGCGACAAGGATGCCATCGCAGTGACAGTCATCCTGGATCAATGCGTGCAGGGTTGGTACTGTGCCGGTCTCGAAGGAGGACGCGGGAGAAGCGGTGCGGCCCTGGCGCGGGAAGTGGCCACGGTGAGTTCCCGGCAGGAAATCAGAGATTTTCCGGACGTGGCCGCGGCGCTGCGCGCGGCCTTGGACGATACAACAGAAGAGGAGACCATCCTGGTGTTTGGATCGTTTGCGAACGCCGCCCGGGCGGCGGCATTTCTAAGTAGTAACTGGTAGAATTCGGCAACCCTTCATCCACCGGCACTAATCAATGGACAAAGCATTAAAACAGCGACTGGTCGGCGCCAGCGTAATCATTGCATTGGCCGTTATCGTCTTACCGATGCTGCTGAGCGGAAAACCCGAAAGTGGCTCAGAGCAGTCCCAAAAAATGGAGATTCAGCCACGCCCCGATGAATTGTCATTTGAAACCCGGCGTTTTCCAGTGATTGATGTGCGTGAAGATGAGGATGCGGGTGCAACTGCAAGTGCAGGCTCTGACTCCACCCAACAAAAATTACCAACCCTTCCCACAGTAAAGGTCACCACGGAAGCTGATAAAGCTGATCCTGCTGCAATGCAGCAAACGTCGTCGAACGGGGTTGATACCCACGAGGATGCTAATTCACCATCGCCGGTAGACCCAGATGCGATGGATGCCGGTAGGCCCGCGGCACCTGTGCTTGAACCACCCAGTGCGCTTCCAGACACTCAAACCGGGAAAACGCCTGCACCGGCAACCAGCCCCACGGCTCCCAAAAGCAAAGTAGAAGATCAACCAGCAGGCGCCCGGTATGTTGTGCAGGTCGCGAGTCTGAGCAGCGCCCAGAATGCCGGCAAACTCGTGTCCCGGCTGCAAAAGCAAGGATTTGAAGTGCAATTGGATACCATCGAATCGGACGTAGGACGACTCAACCGCGTGCGAGTCGGGCCATTTGCAAAAGAAACAGAGGCTGCCGCAGCCTCAGCCCGCATCGGGCAGGAGTACAAGGGCGTGAGTCCTCGCGTGCTCGACCTGCAACCCGGCCTGGCTTCGCAAGTTACCAACCCCGCCGACCCGCTGGTGCGTTGGGTGATTCAGTTGGGAGTGTTCAACGAACAGGCGAATGCTCAAAAGCTGGTTGATCAGCTCAGAGACGACGGCATGACGGCCTACGATGAAACCATCAAGACTCCAGCTTCCACTACCTACCGCGTCCGCGTGGGGCCCTTCCTCGAGCGTGACGAGGCGATCCGAACTCAACAGCAGCTATCTGACCAACTGAAAATTGACGGTGTGGTCATGAGTGCTGACTAATCTGTAAGTGCTTCCGCCGGTAAAGCGAATATGATTTGGCCTGATTACGCCATCATCTCTACCGTCGTCATTTCCATCCTCGTAGGATTTCTCAGGGGTTTCATCAAGGAAGTTCTGTCGCTCGTCATATGGGGCCTGGCATTCCTGGTGGCCTACCAGTACGGGGGCGAAGTCGCCGGAATGATGGAAGACCATGTGTCATTGCCTTCGGCTAGGGCCGCGATGGGCTTTGCCGGCTTGTTTGTTTCCGTCCTGCTGGTAGGTGGCTTGCTTAGCTACCTGATTACACGGCTGGTGGAGTCGACTGGATTGAGCGGCACTGACCGGCTGTTGGGTGGTGTTTTTGGCGCTGCACGTGGTCTCGCGCTGGTCATCGTGGTGCTGCTGATTGCAGGCTTTACTCCCATCCCGGCCGATCCCTGGTGGAGTCAGTCAAAACTGATCACCAGACTGACTCCCATGCTGCATTGGGCGGAGGCGTATCTACCGAATGCGATTCAGGAACAGCTGGATTTTGACCCGCAGCCAGTCGCGCCCCTCCCGCCGGAAAAGTTGGAAAGAACCAAACCGGCAGTGGGAAAGGAAACACCGGCAACCTTAATTCCATGAGATTCAGTCTTGCGGTAGCCCGCCGTGCTAGAATCCGCCGCAGCTAACATCCTCGCGCGCCGTAGAGTCAAATTATGTGTGGAATCATAGGAATCGTCGGCCGAACACCTGTTGGCCCCGCCTTGTACGATGCCTTGACCGTCCTGCAGCATCGGGGCCAGGATGCGGCCGGCATTGCTACGCTAAGCGGGTCGCGCATGATGCTGCACAAAGGCAGTGGGTTGGTCCGGGATGTGTTTGGTCCCGATGAAATGCTAAAACTCAGCGGCATCGTGGGAATCGGCCATGTGCGGTATCCAACCGCCGGCATGGATGACTCATCTGAGGCCCAACCGTTTTACGTTAATTCTCCCTACGGCATCGCGCTTGGACACAACGGTAACCTGATCAACACTGAAGAGTTGACCCAGCAGTTGTTCGACAGCGACCGCCGCCACCTGAACACCAGGTCCGATTCCGAAGTGCTGTTGAATGTTCTGGCCCATGAATTGCAGGAGCAAAATCCTGCGGCACTGCAAGCAGAGCACTTGTTCAAGGCTGTGGATGCAGTGCACCGCCGTTGCCGCGGGGCTTACGCTGCAATCGCCTTGATCTGCGGTCACGGTGTGTTGGGTTTTCGTGATCCGTGGGGAATTCGTCCGGCAGTCCTGGGTTCACGTGAAACGGAAGCGGGTAAAGAGTTCGCTATAGCGTCCGAAAGCGTGGCTCTGAGCGCTTTGGGGTTTACCCTCGAGCGCGATTTGCGCCCGGGAGAAGCCATTTTCATTTCACTGGACGGCTCCGTGTACACCCATGCGAGTTCTTTGGCCGGCGAGTTGACTCCATGTATTTTTGAGCATGTGTATTTTTCCCGCCCCGATTCCATGCAGGATGATATCTCCGTCTATAAAGCCCGGCTGCGCATGGGTAAGGCCCTCGCACGTAAAATCCTGCGGGAGCGCCCTGACCACGACATTGATGTTGTAATCCCGGTGCCGGACACCAGCCGCACTGCGGCATTGCCACTGGCCTTCGACCTAAACGTCAAGTATCGCGAAGGCTTTATGAAGAACAGGTACATAGGACGGACCTTTATCATGCCTGGGCAGGCAGAAAGGCAGAAATCCGTGCGGCGTAAGCTCAACCCGATCGAGCTGGAGTTTCGGCGGAAAAATGTATTGATTGTGGATGACTCCGTTGTGCGTGGCACTACCTCCATGCAGATCATCCAGATGGCGCGCGATGCAGGTGCCAGAAAGGTGTATTTTGCCTCTGCCTCGCCTCCCGTTCGTTTCCCGAATATCTACGGAATTGACATGCCTGCCACATCGGAATTGATCGCGCACGGGCGAACAGAACGCGAAATTGAGAGAGAGCTGGGTGCTGACTGGCTAATTTATCAGGATCTTGAAGACCTCGTGGCTGCTTGTCGTGGTGGCAATAAGGCCATTTCACAGTTTGATACCTCCTGTTTTTCCGGTCACTATGTAACCGGGGTTGGAGAAGGTTATCTGGAAAAACTGCAACTTTTGCGTTCTGATCAGGCGCGTTCCGTGCGCCGGGCAACTGGCGGCATGAAACTCGTGTGACCGCATAATGAAGCGGGAGCCCCTGTCCAAAGTCGATACCGCATGGTTGCGCATGGAGCAGCCAAGCAACCTGATGATGATCACCGGTGTAGTGGGGCTGGACAAAAACGCTTCATACGACCGCTTGATTGAGACCATCCGGCAGAGGTTTCTGGCCTTCAGGCGATTCCGCCAGAAAACGTCCGTCACGCCTTCCGGGGCTTTCTGGGAATTCGACGAAGACTTCGAAATTCGCGGGCACGTGCGCCGCGTTGCATTGCCCGGTTTGGCGGACCAGGCCGAATTGGAGGAATACGTCAGCGACCTGGCGAGCACCGCCCTCGACCACTCGCGTCCGCTGTGGCAATTCCACTTCGTGGAAAATTTTGCAGAAGGACCGGTTCTGGTCATGCGCATCCACCATTGCTATGCAGATGGGATAGCCTTGGTGCAGGTGTTTCTCTCCCTCACCGATGCTTCGCCAGAGGGAGACGCTTCGACCGTCAACCCGGAAAAGTGGAAGCGCAGCCGAGCCCGGGAATCAAACGTTTTTCAGCGCTTGCTTGAGCCCGCCAGGGAGGGTGTTGATTCGGTGGTTCACTTCATCACCCGTTTATTCGAAGAGGCGGTGTTGTTGCTCAATCAACCGGAAAAAACCGGGGAATACCTCGCCGAGTTGGGAGAATTGGTGCGGGAGTTGTCGCACGCGCTTACCCTGCCAAACGATCCGAAGTCGTTGTTCAAGAAAAAGCTGGGTGTGCGCAAACGCGTGGCATGGGCTGATCCCATCCCGTTGGATGAAGTGGCAGCAGTTGCCAAAGCACTGGGTTGCACCGTAAACGATGTCCTTATTTCAGCCGTAACCGGGGCGTTGCGAAGTTATATGCTGGAGGAGGGCGAGAGCCTTTCAGCCGGAGCGGAAATACGCGCAACTGTGCCGGTTAATCTGCGGCCACTGGAACATGCCAGGGAGCTGGGAAATCACTTTGGCCTGGTGTTTCTTACTCTGCCGATCAGCATAGCTAATCCTCTTGAGCGTCTGTACTGTGTCAATGAAAGGATGAATGAACTGAAAGCCAGTAAACAAGCAGTCATGGCCTTTGGCCTTCTGGCCGCCTTGGGTATGAGCCCTGCAGCTGTGCAAAAACCAGCACTCGACCTGCTGAGTGACAAGGCCAGTATGGTATTGACCAACGTCCCGGGACCGGCGGAACCACTCTACCTTGCTGGAGGAAAGGTGAGGGACATGATGTTCTGGGTGCCTCAATCGGGCAAACTGGGTGTGGGTGTAAGCATCTTGAGCTATAACCGCCAGGTATTCTTTGGTCTAATCGTGGATCGGCGTCTGATCCCGGAGCCCGGTCGCATCATTGCGAAGTTCAAGCCGGAACTGGAAAAACTCATGTTTCTCGCCATGATGTTGCCCCAGGAAACCCGCCCCTGCAGCCTCCTGGCTGAAAGCTATGTGACCAGGGCATTAGCACAGGTAGAACCGGATCAACCAGCCAAGTGGTGATGGCAGAGCCGCCGCGTACCTGAGAGCTGCTCCTATCTCTTCTGCCGCCTCCAGCGATCGACCACGTCATCCACACTGATTTCTTCGGGACCGTGAGACCACTCACCTGCATAGTCTATGTTGCTGGAATTTGGCGGAGGCTGCGGCATGGTGATTTGCATTCGCAGAGGCAAAGGCACTGCTTCGCCGACTACGATAGCTTCGCCGCGGGCCAATGAGGGCAGCGCATCAAGCATGCCGCGCGCTGCTTCAGGTACCAGCTCGCGCACATAGGCCTGGTCATCCGGATTGGAAATTCGCAAACAGACAAAGCTGCTGCATTGAGACAGAACGGTCTCAGACAGTTCGTGTGGTCTTTGACTGACTACGCACAAACCCACGCCGTATTTCCTGCCCGCCTTGGCAATGCGCTCCATCGCGCGCCGGGTCTGCTTGCTGTGTTCGGAATTCTCTCGAGGAATGTAGGAGTGTGCTTCTTCACAAATCAGAAAAATCGGGAACTCCCGGCAACGTGGATTCCAATAGTTAAACTCAAAAGCGAGTCGGCCGATCTGTGAGGTCACCGTGGGATGCAGATCAATCGGCACCGCACTGAGATCAATGACCGTGATTTTTGCCCGGGGAACTCCCAGGCCAACGAAGTCTCTCATCAAATCTGCCAGTGTTTCCGAGGATTTACGTTTGCTGGGTTTGAGCAGAAAATCGTAGCGGGTATCGTTCATGCGGCTTTGGAGTTTGACCAGTAACTGGTCGAATTTTCCGAATAGCGCAGTTGTTTCTTTGCCAAAGCCGGCAGTCTGCTCATTGGCGACCTTGAAACGGGTTAGCAGATCGGGCAACGAGAAAAATACTGGAGTATCAACTGTAATATGTCCCAGTCGCAGGTGCGTATTTGCCTCCCGCTTCAACTCAAGCACCGCACCGCGTAGATACGCAATCTGAACAGATGCATTTTGGTCATCCATATCTATCAGAAGGTCAATCAATTCCGCGAAACTGAGCAACCAGTATGGAATTTCCAGATCATCCGCATTCAGGCATCGAACAGAATTCCTTGGAAACACTTCGTGGGACTTTGGATCGTTTGCTTTCTGGCCGTATTCGCCATGCAAATCAAGCAATATCATGTGGGCATTAGGCATGGCTTTCAGCGCTGATTGCAGCAGGCTGGTCACGGACCATGACTTGCCGGACCCGGATTGCCCCAATATGGCTACGTGACGGCCAAAAAATGCCGAGGCATCCAACACAACATCGATGGATTCAAAGGAGCTAAGTTGCCCAACCTTGTAGTTGGTCTTGTTAAACTCCGCAAAGAGCCTGGAAAGTGTTTCTGCAGTTACGATGTGCAATTCAGCACTGGTGGTTGGAAAGTGGGTAACGCCTCGGCTGAAGTCACCATCTTTATTGAGTTCACCCAAAGGGATGAGGCGCACCATTCTGGTGATTTCATCTCCGGCAGATTGCTCCTGCCACATGCTCTCAACCATCACCAGCAACCGGAAACCGGCCTGGTTAACCAGCATATATGAGCCGACTTGCCCGACCCGAACAGTGTCCTTTCCCAAGGTGATTTCCGGCTTGAATCCATCCTCCTCGCCAACCAGGCGGGCAACAAATTGCGCCCCGGTTACCTCAACGAGGTGGCCCACCAGCGTTCTGTGATCCGTTCTCATTTCCATAGTGCTGTCCTCAGGACTCTGAGTTTAAAAAAATTTGGGGAAAGGTCAGGATGCCAGAGTGTTCTTCCGTGAACTTTGCCCTACCTTTTAGCTGTGTTCTTGGATCCGGTTCTGGCTTTAATAGGTTGTGCTTTAGCGACGAGAGAATTATTCGGGCGTAGACCTACCGACCGGATAGCCAAAGCTGCGCTCATTCAAGTTCCGCAAGAGCAGATTCTATATCAAGTTTCTCCATGGCATCCATGGGAGTCATCCCGGAAGCTTTCACATACAAGTCGGTGACCTCGTCCAGGCGAGCGTCGCCATAAAGAAGATAGAGGCCGTTGCCATACTCGATATGGGCAATAGGTGAGCCCGGGGCGAGCTTGAGGGCTGTCTCGAAATGACGCAGTGCTTCCTTGTCACTGGCTCCATATGTCACGGATCCAATCAATTTGCCCACTTTGTTGATGATTTCTGCATGGTACATGCCCATGGCTGTATGGGCCTCGGCATGTTTCGGTTGCAGTTTTAGCGCTTGAGCAAGGCTTTTATGGATTTTACCGCCCAATCCTTGCTTCAGTGCCTTGATAATAGAAATGCTCTGGCTGTACCTACCCAAATTAAACGCATGAAAGTAATGGCTGTTGGGATCCTGGGGAAATTGTTCAACGGCCTTCTTAGCACGCCGTATTGCAACCTTGAAGCACTCAATTTGCTCGTCTTCGTCGTCCTCGATATACGTCGCATAGACTCCAGTGGCCTTGTTCGCAACAGCGTGGCCGGCAGGCCCGTGTGCGTCGCCCAGTTGTACAGCCTGCTGAAAATCTCCCTGGTGAAAGCAACGCCACGCTTCCTGGAGAGGTTTATCCTCCGGGAAAGGCTCGCAATCACCTGCGTGCAACTTCTTCCAGGATTTCTTCAGGGTAGCGCCTTCGAACCGGAAGCTCGCGTCAGCGTAAGGGAATTTTTTCCATTTTGCCATAACCTGGCTCCTGGTCCGGTTTCACAAGCTGCACCTGAACTAGTGTGTTTACTCTAATTCCTTTCCATAGAATACATCCATCGACTGGTAAACACACTTTTTCAAAAGGAGGAAGTTATGGCTAAGAAGGTGCTAAAAAAGAAGGTTCAGCGCAAGGTAGCGGTTCAAAATACAACGGCTCCTGCAATGGAATCTGCACGCGAGATCTGGTTAGCTGGTCTTGGGGCATTCAATGTGGCACAGCAGGAAAGTGGCCGCATCCTGGAACAGGGCAGCAAGTTGTTTGAGAAGCTCGTTGCAGAAGGCGGCAAGATCGAACAAAAAACCCGTAAGGATGTAGTGGGTGCAATTGGCAGCATCCGCGGTGAGGTTGAGAACCGGGTTGAAGGTGTCAGACAGCAGGCGGATGCCGTACGTAAGCAGGCAAATGACAATTGGGACAAACTTGAAAGGATTTTTGAAGATCGCGTAGCCCGAGCACTTTCGCGTCTGGGGATTCCAAGCAAGGACGATGTGTCCGGTCTGGCTGAAAAGGTGCAAAAACTGGCGCGTGAGGTCTCAGACCTCGGGGGCAAAAAAAGCACTGCCACTGCAAGAGTGAAAGTTGTAGCGAAAACTAAGAAGGACGTGGCCAAGAATGTTCCGGCCACGAAGACCGCAGTTCGCAAGGTAGTGCGGAAAAAGGTTGCCAAGAAGTCTGCTTAGTCCTCGCAAAGTTCTGATAGGTCAGCTTGGGTTTCCGTCATTTGAACCAGGCAACACCGCAAAGGGCCGGAAGTAACCGGCCCTTTGCTTTATCCGACATTCGAGGTTTGACAGTTCAGTTCGGGTGAGAGAGATAGAAAATCGCCAGGTCGGCCAATTCAGCACGCGCATCCTCACTCATGTAGGGGATGACCATTTGCAAAGCACCGACAATGGACGTGATCTGGACATTTCCGTCCTGCAGGCCACGCTCCTCAAACATCTCCGCAAATGGAATCCAGCACATCAGAGTCAGCATCAGGTTGTTCAGTAGAATTTCCTTCTCGCGTGAGCTGATGAATAGGGCGCCGCTTTGTTCCAGTTTGACAAGCATGTCGGCGACTGCAGCACGTTCCCGTCGGAACAAACCCAAGAATGCGCGTCTCAGCTCGGGATTACGCGTGGTGATGTCAGCCAGGTTCCGGAACAGGAATCGATAGTTTCCCTTGAGCTCAAACGACAACTGAAGCTGAAACCACAGATCTTCGGCGCGCGGTGTTTCTGATACGGGGATTGCAATAACGGGTTCGAGCCGGGTGGCAAAACGCGTGAACAACTCCACGACTATGTCGCGCTTGCTGCGGAAGTGATAATACAGATTGCCCGGGCTAATATCTGCTTCATCCGCAATGTGGTTGGTGCTTACATTGGTTTCACCCAGTTCATTAAACAAGGCAAGGCTGGTTTGGAGAATCAATTCACGGGTATTGCGCTTCACCATGCCTGGTAACACATGTGTCTTCGCCGGGCAACCATCAGACGGCGCCACCGAGTTTTCGCACCATTTCTACGTAACACGATTTCGCTTCATCCGGGGAAGTTCCCCGCAGTTTTCCCCAGGCTTCAAACTTAGCCATGCCGACAAAATCAAAGAAGCCGGGTTTTGCCACATTTATGTCCCCGGCAGTTGCCTGTTTGTACAGGGCGTAGAGCAGCAACATGTTCTCGTTATCAGGGCGGTCCTGCAGGGACTTGGCCGCGACCACGGCATTGTCGAAATCGGTTTTTCCATCGAGCTTCATATGTTCCTCCTGTTGCGGCACTCGGCTCCCGGGTTCTGGTAAGATCGTATCACGACCGGCCACGTGGCTCCTTCATTTGGTGCCAACGATTTTGCGGCCTGCGTTTTGGATTCAGACTGCGCTATAACAATTTTTCCGGAGTGTACGCATGAACTATTTCGTGACCGGTGGCACCGGCTTTCTTGGCAGAAATCTCATCGACCTGTTGTTGAAACGCAAAGGGGACGTGTACGTCCTTGTGCGCTCGGGGTCAAAGGACAAGTTCGAGGCCCTGCGCAAGCGCTGGGGAGAGGACGGGAAGAGGGTAATCGCAGTGAGTGGCGACCTGTCCAAGGGGTGGCTAGGCGTACCCCCCGCCCAGCGCAAGAAACTTGAAGGGAGGATTTTTCATGTATTTCACCTTGCGGCCATCTATGACCTTAAGGCGGATGCGGCATCGCAGGAAGTTGCCAACGTTGAGGGTACGTTCAATGCGATCAGGTTCGCTGAGGCCATCAAGGCCAAGAGGTTTCATCACATAAGTTCGATTGCTGCCGCAGGGCTTTACTCTGGCACCTTTCGTGAAGATATGTTTGAAGAAGCCCTTGGGATGGATAATCCATACTTTCGCACCAAGCACGAGGCTGAAGCGGCGGTCAGGGCCAAGTGCTCTATTCCGTGGAGAATTTATCGGCCTGGAATTGTCGTCGGCAGCTCCGAATCAGGCGAAATTGACAAGATTGACGGACCTTATTATTTTTTCAAACTGATCCAGAAAATGCGCAAAGCCATGCCCTCGTGGATGCCGGCCATAGGGTTGGAAGGCGGGCGCCTGAATCTTGTTCCCGTGGATTACGTGGTCAAGGCTCTTGATCACATCGCCCACAAGGCCGGTGAAGATCGAAAGTGTTTTCATTTGACCGACCCCAAGCCCATGCGAATTGGAGAGGTTTTAAATCTCTTTGCGGAAGCAGCGCATGCGCCGCAGATGACCATGCGCATCGACTCACGCGCATTCGCCTTTATCCCGACAGTGATCAAGCAAGGCATAAGCATGCTGTCCCCAGTCAGGCGCATTTCCCGCAAGATTCTGCACGATCTTGGTATGCCAGCCGAGGTTTTGAAATTCATCAATTATCCTACAAAGTTTGACTCACGCGAGGCGGAGCGGGTGTTGCAAGGTACCGGCATCGCGGTTCCACCATTGGAGGATTACGCCTGGAAGCTTTGGGATTACTGGGAACGCCATCTCGATCCGGACTTGTTCATCGATCGAAGCTTACGCGGCCACGTAAAAGACAAAGTGGTGGTAATTACCGGAGGGTCATCCGGCATTGGCCACGCCACTGCAGTGATGATGGCCCGGGCCGGCGCAAGGGTCGCAATTGTTGCCCGCGATAAGGAAAAACTGGCTTACGTGGTCAAAGAGATCAGTGCAGATGGCGGAAAAGCCTGGGGTTACTCTGCTGACCTGGCGGAAATTGCAGCCTGTGACCGGGTTTTAAGCGAGATCACACAGGAACTCGGCAGCATTGATGTCCTGGTTAATAATGCCGGTCGCTCCATTCGTCGTGCCATTGCTTCGTCTTACGATCGATTCCATGATTTTGAACGCTGCATGCAGTTGAACTATTTTGGCAGCCTGCGACTAATCATGGGGGTATTGCCCATGATGGAAAAGAAACGCGACGGGCATGTGATCAATATTTCATCTATTGGTGTGCTCTCAAATGCGCCGAGATTTTCGGCCTACGTATCCTCCAAAGCAGCGCTTGACGCGTTTTCACGCTGTGCTGCTGCAGAGTTTAGCGATGCAGGTGTGCATTTCACAACGATCAACATGCCTCTGGTGCGGACACCCATGATTGCGCCTACACGTATGTATGACAACGTTCCCACCATCAGTCCGGAAGAAGCCGCAAACATGGTAAAGCAGGCAGTTATTTACAAGCCACAACGCATAGCGACGCGACTGGGGATATTTTCACAAGTTCTGCATGCCGTTGCGCCCAAGGTGGCAGAGATCGTCATGAACAGCGCGTTCCGGATGTTCCCTGATTCAGCCGCAGCACAAGGAGTCAACGACGCGCAAGTGGAAGCATCGCAGGAGCAATTGGCATTTGCGAGCCTGATGCGTGGAATTCACTGGTAGCAATAAAAAGGCGAGGCACGATATGTTGCATGCGAACGATGTAGCACCGGAATTTAGCTTGAAGGATGAGCAGGGTGAGGTGTTTTCTCTTTCGGAGCACCGTGGCGAGCGCTTGTTGCTGGTATTCTACCCGGGCGACAACACGCCCGTGTGCACGCGTCAATTGTGTGAATACCGGGATGGCATTGAAGCGTTTGCCGGGCTGGGTGTGCGCATCATTGGTATTAGCAGTGATGGTGCAGACTCACACCGGCAGTTCAAGGCAAAACATAAATTACCATTTACTCTGCTAACGGATAGTGGTCTGGCAGTTGCCGGACGCTACGACAGCAAAGGATTAATGGGGATGAAGCGAGCGGTTTTTCTGATCGATGAGGAAGGTGTGATCCGTTACAAACACGTTGAATCTCTCGCAGTATTCAGTCGCAGCCGTCAGGAACTACTGGAAGTAATCGCCGGGCTTCAGGAGTCAGCAGCCTGAGAAGTAATTGACGCGACCGCGACCGTGGCGGGGTGGGGGTGTCGTCAATCAAAGGTACAGTCAAAGTGATGTTGCAAATACTGACGAATCTCATCTTCAATCCGCCCCTTCAGCATGATCAGCAGAAACCCCAACTGCGCAACAATTCGGATCTCCTTTTTCCCTACCGTTATGCTGCCCGAAACTCCGGTGCGCTCAAAATGAATAACGTCCCCATCCCAGCCATAATCAATGGAAAATTTATCAGCCAACTCGCTGGCGAGGCCGTCGGCAGCCTGCTGCGCCTGTTTTTTGTTCATTTGGTGGGACGCACAGATATCAATAGTGGACATGACACTCACGGTTTGGATTACCCGATGCCCAGTTTAGACTGCCGCATTGCACACGACCAGCAGGGGCGTCATGGAGCCGGTGATTGAAGAAATCACGCCGATTGCTGTTTTGGACACTGCCACTGGCTTTGCCAGTAGTCTTCTGGATTCTGAGTGTGCTGGCTAATTCCTGGCTGATGTCTGCGGGAGGAAGAAGCTTGCTGGAAAAGAAATTTTCCGCCAGTTTTGGCTATGCGGTTCGGTTGACAGGAACCTTCAGAATCAGCCTGTTTCCAAGGATTGCCGTCGAGGGCTCCGGATTCGAACTTGAGGCGCCTCAAATCCGGCGATTGCTGGCGAGGGCTGAAGACTATTCTGTATCCATCCATCTGCTGCCCTTCTTGCAGAGTGAAGTCCAAGTTGCATCCGTGACTCTGCGCGGTGGGTTCCTGGACCTTGGAGCATTCGTGAACCTCGGCAGTCATTCTGCTGCTGTGGCGCCACGGAAATTTTCTTTGCCCGAAGTCCGGTCGCTCATAATCGAGAGTTTCTCCCTGGTATTCGGCAATGAGAACAGCATCATTACCCTGAAAAGAGTCAAGCTGGACAAGTTTGCCAGCGGTCGTGAGGCGCCGCTCGAGGTGGATGCCGGCTGGTCCAGCGAAGGTATTGAGTTGGCTCGGGTCGTGCTTGATGGGAGTCTGCAAATCGGGCAGGCAATTGAATCAGCGCGACTCAGGGTTAATGGTCTGCGGATAATTTTCGCTGACTCCGAAATCGCCGATTTGTCAGGGTCCTGGGATTGGAATCAATCAAGCTCGCAACTATCCGGCGATATGAACTGGATTCATGGCGCATATGTTACTCACTCAGAGATGGAATTCATCCTTCGAGAACCGGTTTCTGGAGACTTGCGCATTCGTTCTGCCGAATCACCGACCACACCAGGGGCGGGCGCTCAAGCGCATTTCATTTTGCGGGACGACCAGTTGGAGCTTCCCGAGGTATCTTTGGAATGGGGAGGGCAGTTTGTTGCTGGTGCTGGCTGTTACCGCCTGGCAGAACCACCCGGGCTTTCATTGGCGCTTGCATCCGACAAACTGGATCTGGACGCGATTAACGCACTCCTTCTTGCCGGCACTGCCGGCGACTCAGAATTGCCATTCGCTTTGTCTTTGGTACTGCACGTGGGAAGCGCCAACTATATGGGTGCGCTGGCCCGCAACGTGAAGCTGGAAGTTGGTGACGAGTTGGCATGCCCGGACATTCCAGGGTTCAGTCCCTAGAGATTTACTCTGTCCGGGCGCAAAGCACACGATGCATATACAATAGTTTTGCCACGACACAACTTACGCGAAAAATCATGCCCTCAAAGAAAAACGACCAAGATTCGCAAAAGCTCGGTGATGTCCGCGCACAGATTGATGACATTGACGAGCGCATCCAGGCATTGATCAGTGATCGTGCCAACCTTGCATTCGAGGTGCGTCAAAGCAAAGGTGAGTTAACGCACGCAGTGGAATACTACCGGCCGGAACGTGAAGCCGAGGTGCTGCGCGGCATTATCCGGCGTAACAAGGGCCCGCTCAGTGATGCAGAAATGGTGCGCCTGTTCCGCGAAATCATGTCGGCTTGCCTCGCCCAGCAGGAAGCTTTGAAAATCGCCTATCTGGGGCCTGAAGGAACGTTTACCCAGCAAGCCGTCAACCGGCATTTCGGGCATTCAGTGCATGCCCTGAGCTATGGCAGTATCGACAGTGTTTTTGAGCAAGTGCAAAGAGCCGATGCAGATTTTGGGGTTGTACCAGTGGAGAATTCTTCACAAGGAATAGTTAGCCATACGCTTGACATGTTCCTGGTTTCCGACCTGAAAATCTGCGGCGAGATTGAGCTGCTGGTGCACCAGAACCTTCTGACCCAGGCGCGCGGTCTCGACCAGATCGAGCGGATTTACTCGCATGAGCAATCACTGTCGCAATGCAAAGCGTGGATTCGGGGCCATTTGCCACGCGCTGAACTCATCAGCGTGGCCAGCAATGCCGAAGCAGCCAGGCGCGTCCGCAACGCCCCCGACGCTGCGGCAATTGCGGGGCGGACAGCAGCGGAAATTTACGGTTTACCGGTGCTGTTTGCAAACATTGAAGACCGGGCGGACAACACCACGCGTTTCCTGGTCATTGGACGAAGTATTTTTGCACCGTCGGGGGAAGATAAAACCACGCTGCTGATGGCAGGGCACGAAGGCCCAGGGCTGTTGTACCGCCTGTTGCAACCGTTTGAGACACATAGCGTCAACATGACAAGGATTGAATCGCGCCCATCCAGCATGGGCAAGTGGGAGTACCTGTTTTTCGTTGACGTTGAAGGCCATGCTGAGGAGCCGAAAGTTGCAGCTGCTCTGCAGGAACTGAAAAGTGTTGCCAAGTTTTTCAGGGTTCTCGGCTCATACCCACGTGCGTTGTTGCCGGAGGAGGCCAAGCCGGCCTCCGGCAGCAAGGAAACCTAGAGAATCTCCACCCCCATGAGATTAGCCACCCGTCTGAGCGACTGCCTGGCGATGTGTTTTCATTAATTTAGAAAGGGAACAAACGTGATCCTGCTGACTACACCGAGTCAATCGCCTTTGCTGGGCGAGTTCACTCCACCCGGTGATAAATCTATTTCACACAGGGCACTGATTTTTTCAAGCCTTGCTCGTGGTGAGTCCCATATTGAAGGCTTGCTCAATGCGGAGGACGTCACGGCCACGGCAAACGCCGTTCGCCAGTTGGGTGCAGTGCTTCGGAAAGACGGGGGGAGCACTTGGGTGCTGGGCACTGGTGAAAGCGGTCTCAAGGCGCCCAGCCATGCCCTTGACATGGGAAACTCAGGAACCGCGATGCGATTGTTGGCTGGCGTGCTGTCTGCCCAGTCATTCAAATCCGAGTTGATCGGTGACGATTCCTTGAGCCAGAGGCCCATGAGCCGAATTGTGGGTCCTTTAACCCGTATGGGCGCTCGTATTGAAACTTCCTCTGGCGGAACAGCGCCATTGCGTATCGATGGAAATCAGGATTTGTGCGGTATCGAATACCACTTACCCGTCGCCAGCGCCCAGATTAAATCATGCCTGCTCCTGTCGGGCCTCTACGCAAGCGGCCGTACCTGCGTGATTGAACCGCTGAGAAGCCGGGATCACACGGAGAGAATGCTGCCGGTTTTTGGCGTTCCCCTGGAACAGCCTTGTTGTGTTACGGGCGGCAGTAAGCTGGTTGCCGCGCATGTCAAAGTCCCTGCGGATATTTCATCTGCGGCATTTTTCCTGGTGGCAGCCACCATTGTCCCCGGATCAGACATACTGATACGCAATGTTGGCTTGAATCCTACTCGGGATGGCATTTTGCGTGTACTGCAGGCAATGGGAGCGGACGTCGAAGTTGGCAATCACCACTTGTTTGGCACAGAGCCAGTCGGCGATATTCGCGTTCGCTATAGTCGTTCTATTCAGGGCATTGATATACCCGAAGCTTGGGTGCCGTCGCTTATTGACGAATTGCCAGTCATCATGGCCATGGCTTCAGTGGCTTCCGGCACGACCCGAATTCGTGGCGCAAGTGAATTGCGCGTCAAAGAAAGCGACCGTTTGTCGGTTATGGCCCAGGGTTTGGCCGGACTCGGTGTCCATTTGCAGGAATATGAAGACGGAATAGACATTACCGGGGGCGCTGTACTCGGCGGCGAAACGGATGGGTTGGGCGACCATCGATGTGCCATGAGTTTTGCCATATTGGGCCAGGTGGCCAGCGAACCGGTGTTGGTGCGAGGCGCACGCCAAATCAACACGTCCTACCCTGCATTTGCCCAACACCTGCTGTCACTCGGTGGCAACATCACAGTTCAGCCGGCCTCCGTGCCCGGGTAGGCCGTGAAAGGATCAACGGTACCAGTTGTAACCATAGACGGACCCGGTGGTTCGGGGAAAGGGACCATCGCGCTGCGTCTCGCGCGACGATTGGAGTGGAATTTTCTGGACAGCGGTGCACTTTATCGACTGGTTGCTCTTGCGGCGATGGGTCGTCGGGTCGAAATTGACGAAGAGCCAAAATTGGGCAGGTTGACACGGGAACTGGACGTGGTTTTTCTTCTGCAGGGAAATGAACTACTTACCTTGCTGGATGGCCAGGATGTGTCGGGGAAACTGCGTACGGAGGAAGTCAGCGCCTTGGCATCCCGGGTGGCGGCAATTCCGGTCGTGCGTGCGGAGTTGCTTGAGCGGCAACGGGCCTTTCGCCAGAAACCTGGCCTGGTAGCGGATGGAAGGGATATGGGAACGGTTGTTTTTCCGGATGCCCAATTAAAAATATTCCTCACCGCCAGCGCCAGGGAAAGGGCCCAAAGACGTTATAAGCAGTTGAAAGAAAAAGGGGAAAGTGTTAACCTCTCGCGCCTTTTCCGGGACATTGAAAAGCGCGACGAACGCGATCGCACGAGGGCTATTTCCCCTTTGAGACCCGCCGCAGACGCACATGTCATTGACTCTTCAGAAATGGGCATTGAAGAAGTTTTTCAAGAGATAGTTGGATTACTTGAGAAAAGACTTGTGATTCAAAGCGTTACTTTTACAGAAACTGGTCCCGCTCCCTAGCGGAGTGGCTTTTGCAACCGGGTGCGTGTGGCATCCATCAACCCTGGGTGAGTGGCTGTTTAAAAGCAGTTCACTTGAGAGAAAACAACAACATGACTGAAAGTTTTAAGGAATTATTTGAACAGAGCCTCATTTCGCGTGATCTGAGACCCGGCTCTATCGTAACTGGCACGGTAATGGAAATCCGCGATGACGCTGTCGTGGTGAATGCCGGCCTGAAATCTGAAGGGATAGTTCCCATCGCCCAGTTCAGAAACCTGAATGGAGAACTGGAAGTTGCCGTAGGCGACGAAGTGCAGGTGGCTCTGGAGTCCATCGAAGATGGCTTCGGCGAAACCCGCTTGTCGCGCGACAAAGCTAAGCGGTCCATGGTTTGGGACAAGCTGGAAGGCGCATTTGAAGGCGAACTCACCATTGAAGGCAAGATCAGTGGCAAGGTCAAAGGCGGCTTCACAGTCGACATCGAAGACATACGGGCATTCTTGCCTGGCTCGCTGGTCGATGTGCGTCCGGTGCGTGACCCGACCTACCTTGAAGGCAAGGATCTTGAGTTCAAGATCATTAAACTGGACCGCAAGCGCAATAACATTGTTGTTTCCCGACGTGCAGTAGTTGAGAAGGAATTTAGCGCTGAGCGTGAGGCCTTGCTGGACCGCCTGGAAGAAGGCGCCATTGTCAAGGGCGTAGTTAAGAACCTGACCGATTACGGTGCATTCATTGACCTGGGTGGAATCGACGGTTTGTTGCATATTACCGATATGGCTTGGAAAAGGGTCCGTCATCCCAGCGAAGTGGTGAACGTTGCGGACGAGTTGGATGTTCGCGTTTTGCGATTTGATCGCGAACGCAACCGGGTCTCTTTAGGCCTGAAGCAACTCGGCGAAGATCCCTGGAGCGATCTGGCCAGGCGCTACCCGGTAGGAGCGCGTTTGTTCGGCACGATATCAAACATCACCGATTACGGCTGTTTTGTGGAAATCGAAGATGGTGTGGAAGGGTTGGTGCACGTTTCAGAAATGGATTGGACCAACAAGAACGTCAACCCGGCGAAGGTTGTTCACACCAGCCAGGAAGTGGAAGTTGTCGTGTTGGACATCGATGAGGAACGCCGGCGCATTTCGCTGGGAATGAAGCAGTGCCAGCCCAATCCCTGGGAATCGTTTGCCACCCAGTTCAACAAGGGTGACAAGGTTTCCGGTGCCATCAAGTCGATTACTGACTTTGGTATTTTCATTGGCCTCGACGGTGGCATAGATGGCCTGGTACACCTGTCGGATATTTCCTGGCACGATACCGGTGAAGAAGCGGTGCGCAATTTCCGCAAGGGCGAGGACGTCGAGGCAGTTGTATTGGCAGTTGACCCTGAGCGTGAAAGAATATCGCTGGGCATTAAACAGCTTGATCAGGATCCTTTTGCCATATTCATGGCGGAAAATCCCCGGGGCAGCCTGGTGAAGGGCGTGGTCAAGGAAGTGGATGCCCGCGGTGCTGTGATCACCCTGGCGGAAGGCGTTGAAGGTTACCTGCGGGCATCAGACATCCGTAAGGAACGCGTCGAGGATGCCACCAAAGAGTTTGCAGTAGGTGATGAAGTCGAAGCGAAGTTCATCAGCATTGACCGCAAGAACCGGACTCTAAGCTTGTCCATTCGTGCCAAGGATGATGCCGAACTTGCCGAAGCTCTGGAAGAGTATCAACAGAGCAATGCGTCAAGTGGAACAACCTCACTGGGCGAACTTTTGAAAGAGCAACTCGATCAAGAGAACTGATCGGAAGTCGGGAGCCGGCATGCAGCCGGCTCCTTTTTCTGGTTCCAAGAAGCAGGATTGCCAGGGATTTACACGAGACTCACATGACAAAATCAGAACTCATTGACCTCCTGTCGGAAAGTCAAAAACACCTCGCCCATCTGGATGTAGAGCTGGCGGTCAAATCGATTCTTGAACAAATGAGCACCGCACTGGCCAATGGTGATCGGGTTGAGATTCGTGGTTTTGGTAGTTTTTCTCTGCACTTTCGTGCACCGCGAATGGGTAGAAATCCGAAAACGGGAGACTCCGTGGCCTTGCCGGGAAAACACGTGCCTCATTTCAAACCCGGCAAGTCACTGCGCGAGCGAGTTGATATTCCAAACTCGTAACAAGTAATTGCGTGGAAGCCTGAAAAAAACTTTCTGAGCCTACTTAGTCAATGCCTGCTCACCCAGGCAGCGCGGATAAACAGGAACTCCGCCAGCCGGAGTCGGGGGTAAGGATTGCTTCGCATCGGTTTTATCGTTATTTCGGTTCTCGCGATCGCGCTGGGGCTTCTGGTCGGCACTCTCAACCACGAAATGACCTCTGTGGACCTGCTCTGGGTGCAGATTAGCTGGCCCCTGGGCCTGATGCTGTTGGCAGCTCTATCCGCCGGACTGATCATTGGACTGGCATTTGTCTGGCTATTCAAGATACTCCCCCTGCGGGCACAGTTACGCAGAATTGGCCGCAAAAGCACAAGTGACTCCGGGTACCCTGATACCGTAATATGATTGCCTACCTGCCTTTCATTCTTCTACCAGTGGCGGTTTATTTTGGTTGGTGGATAGCCAGGAACTATGGTCATCGCGCCACCCGCCGAAAAAACCGGCTGTTTAGTGATCAGTACTTCCAGGGGTTGAACTACTTGCTCAACGAACAGCAAGACAAGGCCATTCAGGTATTTCTTGAATTGGCCGAAGTCAACCAGGACACGGTCGAAACCCACATGGCTTTGGGCAGCCTCTTTCGGCGCCGCGGAGAAGTGGATCGCGCCATTCGGTTCCATCAAAATATTATTGCGAAATCCGGTTTGGAGCCCGCTCAGCGCACCCAGGCCTTGTTGGAGCTTGGTGAGGACTACATGCGGGCTGGACTACTGGATCGCGCCGAACTGCTTTTTTCCGAATTGATCGAGAGTGATGCCCAGACACCTTCCGCGCTGCGCAGCCTGTTGGAAATCTACCAGCAGGAGAAAGACTGGGCCAAGGCCCTGGCGCAGGCAGAACGCCTGGAACAGGTGGAAGGTGCGCACCACGGTGCGCTGATCGCTCAGTTTTGCTGTGAGTTGGCTGAGCAGGCGCTGGCTAAGGATGACCGACAGCTTGCCCGCAAGTATTTGCGCCAGGCACGGCGCCATGACCCGCAAAGCATTCGGTCCTTGCTTATCCAGGCTCGCATGGCCTTTGCGGAAAATGAGCTGGAGGCAGCCATGTCCGCATATGAGGAAGTTGCGGAGCTGGAAGCTGATTATTTGCCGAATCTGATGGACCACTACCTTGAAATTGCGCTTGCCGCTGGCGCAATGCCCCGGGCGCGTTTGAAGCTGGGTGAATGGACGGAACGCTATCAGGGGATATCCCTGGTATTGAGATTGACAGAATTTATTTCGCAGGAACAAGGCCCGGAAGCGGCAGGTGCGTTCCTGGTTGAAGCTTTGCATAAGAAGCCTTCAGTGCGCGGGCTGGATCGATTGATTGAATATCGTGCAGCCGGGTATTTGCCGGCGGAAACCAGTGACGACATACTGAAGGTACTTACGTCCCGTTTGATGGCACGCCAGCCTGGTTATCGATGCACGCACTGCGGTTTCAGCGGACAAAGCCACCACTGGCAATGCCCCGGTTGTCGGCAATGGGGCACAACACGAACCATTCAGGGGGTTCTGGGCGAATAAGCAGCCAGAACAAACCCGTGGTCACACTAATTGCGCTCCTGACAGCCACTTTTGCCGTGTCACTTACTTTGACCGGGCTTGTTACCCGGTACGCGCGCAAGCATGGAATGATTGATCTTCCCGGCGACCGCCACAGCCACATAGAGCCCACGCCCAGGGGCGGTGGGGCGGGGCTGGTGGTGGCCCTCACTCTCGCCGGCCTGCCTTGGGGGCAGCAATGGAGTGTCCTGCCCTTCTGGCTATATTGCGCGCTTCCCGGATTCGTGGTTCTCGGCCTGCTCGGATGGTGGGACGATAAAAAGCCACTTTCGGCCCGCTTGCGTTTTTTCATTCAGCTGCTGGTCAGCTGCTACCTGATACTGTCATTTCACCACATGGATGGAAACCTCGGTCCAATCGCCGCGATAGTGGCGTTTCTTTTTTTATTGTGGATGATCAATTTGTACAATTTCATGGATGGCAGCAACGGCATGGCTGGATTCCAGGGTGTATTTGCGGGGCTGACGCTTGCATGGCTGTTTGGCCGCGGAGGTGACTACGCGGCCGCAGTATTGAGCCTGGCCATGGCCTCAGCCTGCATGGGGTTCCTGCCATGGAACCTGGGCCGCGCCAAGGTGTTTATGGGTGATGTCGCCAGCGGCTCACTGGGGTTTGCAATAGCAGCCCTGCTGATCTACGGAGTTCAGAATAAGGGGATTTCTTTGCCTGTGGCCTGGCTGGTGATGTTGGTATTCCTGTGCGACAGCACCCTCACTCTGTTGGCGAGGGTATTGCGCGGGGAGCAGTGGTATAATCCCCACAAACAACACCTTTACCAGCAACTGATAGTTCGGGGATGGTCGCACGCCAGTGTGCTTTCTGCGTATCAATCGGTCAACCTGGTGCTGGTCGTGCCGGCGATTGCAGTTGCAGTCAATCGCCCTGCAGTTGCGGTGGTTGTGGCTATTTTCGCCACCCTGGTAATTGTAGTCGCGTGGCTGGTGGTAAGAAGAAACACTGGAGTGCGTGCTTGAGCGTGATACACACATGAACGTAATTCACATTCTGCGCCATCCACGGGCCGCGGTGGTGGTGCATGACCTCGTGATGATGTTGGCCGCCTGGTTGGCTGCCGTACTCTGTGTTCGTTACGAGTCTTTTCCTGGCATTGTCGAGTCGCTCCCGCTTTGGGCGGAACTCAGCCTGGTTCTTGTAATTCAGGGTTTCGTACTCTGGTTAACCGGCTTGTATAAAGGCCTCTGGCGCTTTGCCAGCTTTCCCGACCTATGGAACATAGCTCGCGCTGCCTTGCTGGGCACGGCACTGATCCTGGTAGCGTTGGCCATTTCGTTTCCTGCCGAAATTCGCCAGATGATTGGCGTCATCCTGGTATTCCCGGGCACCTTATTCCTCGCCCTGGGCGTGCCGCGCATCTGTTTTCGAGCGTGGAAGGATGTGCGCATGCCTGCAAAGAGAAAAATCAGCGAACTGGAGCGGGTATTGGTGCTCGGAGCGGGTCGTTCCGGTGCTTTGTTGGAGCGCGAGCTTCGCCGCCGTGGTAACTTCAATGTAATTGGATTTCTGGATGACAATCGCCGTTTGCGTGGCGCACAGGTGCACGGCATACCTGTATTGGGGCCTATAAAGAAGTTGCCACGGTTTGCTCGCGAAGTGAACGCCGGACTGGCCATCATCGCCATGCCCTCTGCCACCAATCAACAGATGCAACGGGTCGTGGAGATCTGTGAACGGAGCGAAATCGAGTTCCGGACTCTGCCAACGCTCAATGATTTGGGCAGCAAGGCCACGCGAATTGATGACCTCAAGCGTGTAGCTATTGACGATTTGCTTGGCCGTGAGCCAGTGTCATTGGAATGGGACTCAATCCGGGACGGCTTGTCAGGAAAACGCGTAATGGTAACGGGTGGTGGAGGCTCGATTGGATCTGAGTTGTGCCGGCAAATTGCGCGTCTTAACCCGGTTGAACTGATCGTTGTGGACAACGGTGAATACGCCCTGTACCGAATTGACCGTGAGCTGCGCAGTGACTTCCACGACCTTGTGTTCTGCAGCGTTTTGGGTGACATCTGTGATTCCGCAACCGTGGAAAAAGTGGTAGGCGAGTATAAGCCGGACATGATTTTCCACGCAGCAGCCTATAAACATCTCCCGATGTTGCAAACCCAGGTGCGCGAAGCCTTCCGGAATAATGTGCTGGGCACCATGCGCCTTGCGGAAGCGGCAGAGCGTCATGCCGTGGGTACGTTTGTACTGATCTCCACTGACAAGGCAGTGAACCCGGCCAACATCATGGGCGCGACCAAACGAGTTGCAGAGATGTACTGCCAGAACATGAACTCGCGCTCACGCACCCGTTACATCACCGTTCGCTTCGGCAACGTACTCAATTCCAATGGCAGCGTGGTGCCCTTGTTCAAGGAGCAAATTGCGCGTGGCGGCCCGGTCACGGTAACCCATCCGGAAATCTCCAGGTATTTCATGACGATTTCCGAAGCCAGCCAGTTGATTATGCAGGCAGCGGTGCTTGGCAGTGGCGGCGAGATTTATGTTCTCGACATGGGCGAGCCGGTGAAAATTACCTACCTCGCAGAACAACTGATTCGCTTGTCCGGGAAAATTCCGGGACGGGATATTCAAATTGTTTATACAGGCTTGAGGCCCGGCGAAAAATTGTTTGAGGAACTGTTTCACGAGCATGAGCCCTATGCACAAACCAAGCATGAAAAGATATTCCTCGCACATCCGCGGGAGGCAAACTGGGAAAGCCTGGGCCACGATCTGCGCGAGGCTGAGCTTGCGATCCGACGTTACGACACCAAGAAAATTCAGCAGGTCCTGTTGAAGCTGGTGCCGGAGTTGGCGAAATCATCGCTAGGCGCGGGCCAGGAATTTCCTGCTGTTGTGCCTTTGCACAGGCCCGTTTGAGCCAGGGATGATCCCGCTTTGAAACCTGTGCGGAAGGCCGTGTTTCCGGTTGCCGGGATGGGTACGCGTTTTCTTCCAGCCACTAAGTCAATCCCAAAAGAAATGCTGCCGGTGGTTGACAAACCACTGATCCAGTACGCAGTGGAAGAGGCTCTCGCGGCAGGTATCGACACTCTAATCTTTATTACCAGCAGGAAAAAGCATGCCATTTCAGACCATTTCGACACGGCATTTGAACTGGAAACACGTTTATCCAATGCCGGGAAGAATGACCTGCTTTCACGGATAACCGATATCATTCCCGACTCGGTCCGCAGGGTTCACATCACCCAGCCGGAGGCATTGGGATTGGGACATGCGATTCTGTGCGCGGAGTCGGTGGTCGGAGATGAGCCTTTTGCCATTATTCTTGCCGATGACATGGTGTTGAATCGTGGACCCGGAGCACTGGCACAAATGGTAGCCTTGCATAATCGCACCGGCGCCAGTGTGTTGGGTGTAGAGAAAATTCCTCCTGAACTCACCAGTAGCTACGGTGTTGTTGGCGTAGACGTTTCCCCCGACGGTTTGCAATCCATTCACACCATCGTGGAGAAGCCAAAGCCCAGTGATGCTCCGTCGAACCTGGGCGTAGTAGGTCGCTATATTCTTTCGCCAAGAATTTTTGAGCATTTGCATGAGGTCAAACCGGGTGTAGGTGGTGAAATCCAGTTGACCGATGGAATCGCCAGGCTGTTGCAGACAGAGCAGGTTCTGGCCCTGCCTTTTGAGGGCGTGCGTTACGACTGCGGTAGCCCGGAAGGATATGTTCGCGCAACCATCGATCACGCTCTTGAACTGGACGATCTTCGGGATGCTGTATTGGCCCATATCCGCGCTGTTCTTAAGTCTGTCGGACCGGACTAAGTGCCCAGGCTGCGTGCTCGGACCCACTGGCCGAGTGGCAAGATAGTCAGTTTTGAGCACCAGTCTTCTGTCCTGCTCAGCAACCCGTGGGGCGACCCAGCCGATCGTGCGGTCCATATTTACCTTCCACCCGACTATTCAGAGCAGGATGAGCCTTACGTTTGCCTGTGGGACCTCGCAGCATTCACTAATTCCGGTCCCGGTCATCTGAATTGGCAGAATCATGGAGAAAACCTTCCCAAGCGCCTCGATAGGTTGGTTGGCGAGGGCAGTATGCCCTCAGTGGTAGTCGTTATGCCGGATTGCTTTACTTCCCTTGGAGGAAACCAATACGTCAACTCGCCCTCGGTTGGAAACTATGCAGACTACCTGGTACACGAGTTGGTTCCGCTGGTGAGCACCCGGCTGAATGTGGTAAATCATCGCAATGGCCGTGGTGTGTTTGGCAAGTCTTCGGGTGGTTTTGGAGCTCTCTACCTGGCGATGAAGTTCGCCGATTGCTGGGGGGCCGCGGCCAGTCATGCTGGCGATGTCGGTTTTGATCTGGTCTATCGCCCTGCGTTTGCTGAAACCTGTTCGGTTCTGGCTGAATATGATGGGGACATTGAAAAGTTCATTCACGCGTTTTGGGCCAGCAATCGTCCATGCGCACGTGAATATACTGCACTCATGACCCTGGCCATGGCAGCCAGTTACGACCCGGACCCGGAAAACCCCGGCATTATTCGCCTGCCGTTTGATTGGCGAACCTGTACGATGGATCAGCAGCGCTGGTTGCAGTGGTTGTCTTTTGACCCGGTAAACCTTGTGCAGCGCCATGCCGAGGCTTTGCATTCCTTACATGGACTGTACCTGGATGTGGGTCGCCATGATCAGTATCACATTCAATTTGGCAGCAGAGTGCTCGTGGATATATTGAAGAAGTTGGAAGTCGAATTTTTCTACGAGGAGTTTGAAGGCAGTCATTCGGGCATGGACTGGCGTCTGGATCATTCTCTGCCATTCCTGGCCAGGGTCTTGAAAAAAGCACTCCTCGCTGCCAAGTAGTGACTAACAGGAGCAGTCATGATTGAGATTACCACTTCGGCACAGGCCTATTTCCAGAAGCTGCTGGCCCAGCAAAACGAAAGCGGCCTGGGGTTGCGTATATCTGTAAACCAGCCAGGCACGCCAAATGCGAACTGTGATCTGCAATTTTGTCCGCAGGGGCAGCATCAAGACGAGGATCATGTCGTTGACTATCCTTCGTTCAAGCTGTTCGTGGCAGCGGCCAGCGAACCCTGGCTGCAGGAAGCTCAAATTGATTTTGAAGAGAGCTCCGCCGGGGGCCAACTCAACATACGAGCGCCCGGAATCAAAGGAACCCAACCTGCTGCAGAGGCGCCGCTTGAAAGACGAATTGAATGGTTGCTCGAGTCAGAAATAAACCCGTCGCTGGCATCGCATGGAGGCCGTGTGTCGCTGGTAGAAATAACCCGTGGCATGGAAGTGGTATTGCAATTTGGGGGCGGCTGCCATGGCTGTGGCATGGTAGATGTAACGCTCAAGCAGGGCATTGAGAAGAACCTGATGCAGAAAATCCCCGAGATTACAGCGGTAATTGACGCTACCGACCACCGCAGTGGAAAGAACCCGTATTATGCACGCGGTGCCAAGGGTCAATCCGCAGTCTGACGTCGAGAGCGAGCGGCGTGATCCGCTCGTTCTATAGTGTGCGCCCTTATTTGCTCCTTAAGTCCTGCAGGCCTTGCTGACTTGAATACCAGGCAGCCAAGTCTTCGATATCCTGGTTGCTCAACTGCCCGGCAAAATTTGCCATGATGACATTCGTGCGCTTGCCAGAACGGTAATCGCCGAGTGCCTTGACCAGATAATCCCGGTATTGCCCCGCAAGCACGGGGTAGTTTGGGTCGGCACTGAGACCAGTTTCTCCGTGACAGGCAGTGCACGTTGCGGATTTTTGTTGCCCGGTCGCTGCGTTGCCTTTGGCAACTACAATGTTGGGCAAAACGAGCAGCAAGGGTGCGGCAATTGCTATTAGTGTCTTGAGCACAATTTTCATAGCGTGATTACGGGTTCCTTCCAATGCTTGCGAAATAGGCAGCGACGTCCTGCATGTCCTGATCGGACAAGCTGTCTGCCTGCTGATCCATAGTTGGGTGGCTGCGTGTGCCATCCCGGTACCCCACGAGAGCAGCCAGCAGGTATTGGTAATTCTGGCCGCCGATCTTGGGTACGTGATACGTGGGGTAGACATTGTTGTAACCGGGAATGCCGTGGCAACCGACACAGGTATTCGATTTGGTTTGGCCGGCAGCAGGATCTCCATCTGCCATCGCAGCCCCACAATATACTGCGACAAACAGTGGAATCAGTATAAACAAACGCATGAAAGTCTCGTGGTCAGGATCAACAGGCGGCAATTATACCTGCTGATGCATGGCAAACCAACGACCCAAAAGGTGCGAGTGGCAGCCCTGTGCAGGCGTGGCGTGGCCGACCAACTTGTAGCTATTTACGCCTGATAGCACTTTCGCCGGTACCTTGGGTCCATGCGTTTTAAGCTGGCACGGGCCAACCACGTTTGAGAGCTTGGACTGCACCAGAGTGTAACTTTGGCCTTGTATGGGTCGTCTAATAATGTTGGATGGGTTTCTGCAATCGACTCAGGGGCAGCTGGCCCGAAAATTGCAAGACTACGGTTGGTATCGTCGTGTGACGTTTGGCACATGGAGCGTTTTACGGGTACTGTGTTAGTGTAATACAAAGATAAAACACTGAGGTACAAAGCCCATGAACACCTTCACGTTTATCAACACTAAATGGCCTGGGGTTCGACTCGGGTTGCTTTTGTTTGCATTCGCTGTGCTTGAGGGCTGCATGGGGCAGGCCAATGGCAGCATCAGCCCGGACGGCGAAGAAGAAAATACCGCAATACCCGTAGAAGTAGCAGTGGTCACAATCGACGATGTGGCGGCATTTTATTCGGGCACAACGACTATTGAATCGGACCAACAAGCCACCGTCGTTGCCCAGATTTCCGGGGTTGTGCTGGAAATCAGCGCCGAAGAGGGTGATTTCGTCCAGGCAGGAAAGGTACTGGCCCGCGTCGAAACCGATCGTTACCAGTTGGAAGTTCAACGCAATACTGCAGCGCTCAAGCGCCTCGAGACTGAATACCAGCGCAAAAAGGAATTGTTCGACAAACAGCTTGTGAGTGCTGACGACATTGAACGGGTTGCGGCCGACTACACCGCGCAAAAAGCAGCTGTCGGGCTGGCGGAGCTGGACCTCAGGTACACTACCATCGTAGCGCCCATTTCTGGCTACGTTTCCGAACGCATGATCCGTGTCGGCAACCTCGTTGAACTGCATCAACCCGTCTACAACATTACCAGTTACGACCCGTTGTTGGCCGTTTTGCACGTACCAGAGAGAGAGCTGAGCGTGCTACACAGTGGGCAAAGTGTATTGGTAAGCCTGGACGCACTGCCGCAGCACATATTCTCCGGCTCGGTTATTCGCATCAGCCCGGTGGTGGATCCCTCAACCGGAACGTTTCGCGTTACCGCTAAAATTGAGGACCCGGAGCAATTGGTCAAGCCCGGCCTGTTCGGCCGCGTGGATATTGTTTACGACCTGCGCAAGAACGTACCCGTCGTGCCGCGATCTGCGGTGATCACCGAAGATGGGAGCAGCCATGTGTTTGTCATTGGCGAGGACAGTAATGTGACTCGCCGGGATGTGCAGCTTGGCTATGAGCGTGATGGACGGGTTGAAATTGTCCAAGGGCTGGGTGCAGGCGACCGCGTGGTGACTTCAGGCAAGGGTAGCTTAAGTGACGGCAGTCGCGTCGAGGTCGTCGGAGTACCTGCAGACACTCCCCGGACCTGATCGCGGCCAGCTGCGAGCGCGCAATGGAAGTAAAAACCAACAAACTGGTGAAAATTGCCACTCAGCGCCACGTCGCAATTTCCATGGCCGCAGTGACAATGGTGTTGTTCGGCTTGATTTCCTTGCGGGAATTGCCAGTCAATCTACTGCCGAATCTTTCCTACCCGACCCTGACGGTCCGCACCGAGTACCAGGGCGCCGCTCCGGAGGAAATCGAGACACTGCTCACGCGTCCGGTCGAGGAAACCGTCGGCGTGGTCAAAAACGTCTTGGCGGTGAAATCCGTATCGCGCGCCGGGCAGTCAGACGTCTTGCTCGAATTTGCCTGGGGCACAAATATGGACCGCGCGGGTTTGGACGTGCGGGAAAAGCTGGAGTTGTTGCAATTGCCCCTGGAGGTTTCCCGCCCCCTGTTGTTGCGATTCAATCCGGCCACCGACCCGATCATGAGGTATGGCCTGATTCAACAAGACGATGCCAGGGGGCAGGACGAAACGGGGCTTAAGATAATGCGCCGTTTTGCCGAAGAGGAAATAAAGAAACTTCTCGAACCGGTTGAAGGTGTGGCCGCCATCAAGGTTAGTGGCGGTCTTGAAGATGAAATTCAGATTGCCATTGATCAGCGCAAGATGGCCCAGTTGAATCTTTCCCTTGACGCAGTAATTTCCCGCCTTGCTGAGGAAAACATTAATTTTTCGGCAGGGCGCCTCGAGGAAGGTGACCAGCGCTATCTCGTACGCACCATAAACCAGTTTGGTTCGGTAGAAGATATCGCCAGCCTGGTGGTGGCAACCGGCGAATCACGGCCGGTGTACCTCCGGGATATTGCCAACGTCGCTGCCGGATATAGCGAGCGCCTGGCGATTATCCGCATGAACGGTCGCGAAGCCGTGGAAATCGCGGTCTATAAGGAGGGTGATGCCAACACCGTGCAGGTCTCCCGCGGCGTCGAGGCGCGGGTCAAAGCCTTGAACGACAAGATGCCGCCGGGACTGTCGCTGCAAAAAGTGGACGACCAGGCCGTGTTCATTGACAACGCAATCAGCGAAGTAGTGAGCTCAGCCTGGCAGGGTGGATTGCTGGCCATCCTGGTGATCTTTGTGTTCCTGCGCAACTGGTGGTTTACCTTCATCATTGGCTTGTCGATTCCCATCTCCGTTGTCGCCACGTTCTTCCTCATGGGACAAAGCGGTATTTCTCTCAACATCATGTCTTTGGGTGGATTGGCGCTGGCAACTGGCATGTTGGTGGATAACGCGATCGTGGTGCTGGAGAACATATCGCGCTATCACCACGCAGGCGAAGGGCTGGTAAGCGCTGCGCTTAAAGGTGCAAGCGAAGTTGGTGGCGCTGTTGCGGCCTCAACGCTTACGACTATTGCAGTTTTCCTGCCTTTGGCTTTTGTGGAAGGAGTCGCCGGGCAGTTGTTTCGCGACCAGGCACTGACCGTTACTTACTCCCTGGTTATCTCGCTCATTGTCGCGATGACCCTGATACCGATGATGGTTTCCTTGCGTGGACACAATGACAAGATCATGGAGCCGGGCACCAACCGCTCCGGGCAATGGGTTCAATCGCGTTATGCGTCGCTTCTGGAATGGTCATTGCGCCGCCGCATGACGACACTGGCGGTCGCCGCCGGGCTTTTGCTCGTTTCCGCATTCATGCTAGAGGCCACTGGCACCGAACTGGTGCCGGAACTTGCGCAGGGGACCTTCGATGTGACCGTGGAAGCAGCACCGGGAACACCTTTGGAATCAACTGACCGGGTCCAGGCTTCCTTGCAGCAAACTGCGGCAGATAATGCGGCCGTCCAATTGGCTTACGGAGTGGCGGGATCCGGTAATCGTATCGATGCAAATCCTACGGAAAGTGGTGAAAACATCGCGCGCATGCTAATTGCCATGAAACCTGGGGCAGGGGTCGCAGAGCAGGCTACGCTAATTGAAACGCTGCGCAACCAGGTGCGGAAGTTTGCCGGTCTGGAAGCTACGTTTGCCTCTCCGGAGTTGCTGAGTTTTGACAAGCCTCTGGAAATAGAAATCCAGGGATATGACCTGGCCGGCTTGCGCACGACCAGCGACGAGGTGTTGCGGCGCCTGCGCGGTTCCGACCGCTTCGCCGATGTGGAATCGAGCATGGAGCAGGGACATCCTGAAGTACAGATCTACTTCGACCAGGAACGGGCAGCTGCACTGGGTTTGACTGTCAAAGAGATTTCCGACCAGGTGGTCGGCAAAATACGTGGCAAGGTCGCCACGCGCTATAGTTGGCGCGACCGCAAAATCGATGTGCTGGTGCGCATGCCGGAGGAAGAAAGGCAATCCATAGACGCCGTGCGTGAACTGATTATCAATCCCATGAGCGCACGTCCCGTGCCTTTGTCTGCAGTGGCAGATATTCGCGTTGCTGAAGGACCAGCCGAAATCCGCCGCAGCGGCCAGGAGCGGATTGCATTGATCCAGGCGAACCTGGCTTATGGGGATCTCGGATCCTCAACGAAAGAAGCGGATCGGTTATTGTCAGGCTTGGATATACCATACGGTCAGTCCATTCGCATCACCGGCCAAAGCGCGGAGATGGAGGCTTCGTTCAATTCATTGCTGTTTGCGCTGGGATTGGCCATTTTCCTGGTCTACCTTGTCATGGCCTCACAGTTCGAATCGTTGTTGCACCCCTTTGTGATCCTGTTTTCCATTCCCCTTGCATCCATAGGTGTGGCACTGGCTCTATGGCTCACTGACACACGCTTGAGCGTGATCGTTTTCATCGGCCTGATCATGCTGGCTGGCATCGTGGTCAATAATGCGATTGTATTGGTGGACATGATCAACCAATTGAGAGAGCGCGGAGTGGAGCGGGTAGAGGCCATTCGCCAGGCCGCGAAATCGCGGCTGCGCCCCATCCTGATGACCACGCTCACCACCTTGTTGGGTCTGTTGCCGATGGCTTTGGGCCTGGGTGAAGGCTCCGAGATGCGTGCGCCCATGGCTATCACAGTGATCGGCGGGCTGATCACGTCGACTCTTCTTACCCTGGTTGTTGTGCCCGTCATGTATAGCTTGCTCGATCGACGTCCGGATGCAAAAGCCGGGAATGCACAATTCCCGCTCCCGGGGCCGGATTCCCGCGAGGCTCAACTGCAAGCCAGTCACGTACCCACGCAGGCTTGAGCCATGTCGCCGGCACAATTTTCTATCAATCGTCCGGTCTCCATCGTCATGATTTTCGTTTCAATGGTGGCCATAGGACTGATTTCCAGTCGTATGCTGCCGCTCGAGTATTTTCCGGCGGTCGACGTTCCCTTTATTCTCGTTGACATTCCATACGCAGGTTCCACTCCAAAGGAAGTGGAGCGAGAAATCACCCGGCCTGTGGAGGAGGTTATTGCCACGCTGAGCGGGATCAAGCGGCTGGAATCCACTTCTTCTGCAACCGGAGCCCAATTCCAGGTTGAGTTTAATTGGGAAGCCGATGTTGCTGTCAAGGCAGTTGAAGCGCGCGAACGCGTGGAGGCCATTCGCGATCAGTTGCCGGCAGATATTCGGCGTGTCAATGTGCTCAAGTTTAATTTTACCGATCAACCGCTGTTGACTTTGCGGATTTCCAGTGAGCGAGATCTCTCCAGCGCCTACGATATGTTGATGAGACAATTAGTGCGGCCCCTGGAACGCATTCCCGGTGTGGCGCGGGTTGAATTCCAGGGAATCGAGCCGCGCGAAATCCGCATCGAACTGAATGCCAGCAAAGTGGCGGGACATGGCATCGACCTGATCGATTTGCAAACCCGGTTGGAGCAGGTGAATTTTTCCGAGTCTGCCGGGCTGATCAGGGATAACGCCACTCGCTACCGCGTTAATCCGCGCGCAGAGTTTCATTCGGTGGAAGAGTTTCGCAACCTGGTTATCACTGATGGTGGCTTAAGGCTAAGTGACATTGCAGAAGTTAACTATGTCAGCAAGGAACGTAACTACGCGCGCCACCTGGACCGCGAGTACGCCATTGGTGTTAGCGTGTTCAAGGAGAACGGATCCAACCTGGTGGAAGTCGGTACGAGAGTGCTGGCCGAGGTCAATCGCATCAGTGAAACCGCCGAGATGCAGGGTATCAAGCTCTTTTTCCTCGAGAACCAGGCTGAAGGGGTTACCAGTTCATTGAGCGCGTTGCTCGAAGCCGGTCTGGTAGGAGCTTTACTTTCCCTGTTCGTGTTGTATTTTTTCCTGCGAGACATTCCAACCACCCTGATGGTGTCGATGGCAGTGCCCGTGGCCATCACCATAACCCTCGGCGTGATGTACTTCATGGGCTTGTCGCTGAACATCCTATCCATGATGGGACTGATGCTGGCCGTTGGCATGTTGGTTGATAACGCGGTGGTGGTCAGCGAAAGCATCCACACCGAGCGGTATCGTGCCCCGGATGATCCCCGGGGCTCAGCCCTGCGTGGTGTTACCAGTGTGGGACTGGCCATCACGGCCGGCACTATAACCAGTGCCTCGGTCTTCCTGCCTATCATCTTTGGTGAAAAGGATGAGATCTCAATTTTTCTTACTCACGTCGCGGTGGCCATCGTCGTCTCATTGTCCATCTCCCTGCTGATTGCGCAAACCCTCATTCCCCTGATGGCATCACGCATGAAGGCACCTATACACCGGCCCAACAGCGCCATCGAGCGACTCAAGGAACTCTATGTGCGCCTGCTGCGCTGGAACATGTGCCATCGCTGGCTGGCGGCGTTGGCAGTAGTACTTGCGATGGCATCTGTCGCAATACCCATGAGTGTGGTGGAGACCGACATGTTTCCGCAGAATCTCACGCGCAACCTGGTTTTGAGTTATCACCTGGACGGTAACTACCCGCTGGACGTGGTCGCCAAGGCAGTAGATGAGATCGAGACGTATCTGTACGCCAACCAGGAGAAATTTGAAATCCGTGCGGTGTATACCTATTTCGACGAACAAGGCCAGGCGCAGTCTTCGGTTTTGCTCGTTGACGATGACAAAGCGATTCGGTCATCCCAGGAAATTTCCCACGATATCCTGGAGGGCTTGCCAAAAATTGCGATTGGCAGGCCGGACTTCAGCTTCGAGCGGGCCGGTGGTGGTGAGAACCTTGGCATTACCCTGACGGGTTCTTCCAGTGATGTTCTGGAAGAGCTTTCCGCTGATGCAGTGCGCCTGCTGGCCGCAGAACCAGGCTTGACAGGTGTTGCATCTACTGCAGCAATCGGGGATGAAGAACTGCAAGTACGTGTTGACCGCGCGCGCGCCAACTCGCTGGGTTTTTCGACCCAGGACGTCGCCGCAGCAGTAGCTATTGCAATGCGCGGAGTGGAGCTGAGGGAGTTCAAGGGCGAGGAAGGGGAAATTCCTGTGCGCTTGCAATTCCGCAAAGAGGACCGCCAGAGCATGGCAGATTTGCGTGACCTGAAGCTGCGTAACTCAGCGGGTTCAAGGATTCCACTGATGGCGATGGTCGACGTGTCCGAACAGTCTGGCTCAGCGCGCATCCAACGCATTAACCGACAGACGGGAATCCAGGTAACGGCACAGCTCGATGGCATCAGCTCAGAACGCGCCAAGGAAATCATCGAGCAACGTATGGGCTTGCTCACTTTGCCCCCGGGGTACACCTGGGATTTTGGCAGTGGCTTCGAGGAGGACCAGGAAGCCGTGCAGAAAATGGTGTTCAACATGGTCCTGGCTGTTGCCATCATTTACATCGTGCTGGCGGCGCAGTTTGAATCTCTTGTTCTTCCCGTCAGTATGGTTTGCACCATCCTGTTTTCGGTAGTGGGCGTTTATTGGTTCTTCCTATTGACCGGTACTGCTTTTTCCATAATGAGCATGATCGGGATACTGATCCTGATAGGCGTGGCGGTGAGCAACGGCATAGTCTTGATTGATCACGTCAACTACCTGCGCAACCAGGGCATGGATCGGGACGAAGCCCTGGTGCGGGCAGGCAAGGACCGCTTGCGTCCTATCCTGATGACGGTCGGCACCACCGTGCTGGGCATGGCGCCGTTGTGTTTTGGTACCAACCAGTTGGGCGGAAACGGGCCGCCGTATTTTCCAATGGCCAGGGCCATAGTTGGAGGCCTGTTGTTTTCCACCGTGGTTAGCCTGGTCTTCCTGCCAACGATTTATACCGGCCTCGATGCAATGCGGGTATGGCCCGCAAATACTGTGCACTTTCTGAAGCCCTGGTTGCTGGCTGGCAAACGCCTGCTGGCCAGCCCGGTGCGCCGCATTTGGCGTCCGGAAAAGGTGGGGCAGGAGCACGTCTGACCTGCGCCATTGCAGACATCAGCAGAAATCCCTGGACTTGTTCTGTAAGCCCTGAGCCAGGTTGCTGAAATCGTGCACCCGGTCGGCTATCAGATGGTGCACCTTGCCGTCAGTCTCCATAATGCCGTCCACGGCCAGTACCGTTGCGCCAAGGATTTCTGCGCGTTGGCGTTCCCACAGGCGCGGCCAAATTATTGCATTGACGTACCCGGTTTCATCCTCCAGGGTGAGAAAGATGGTGCCGCTGGCCGTCATGGGGCGTTGGCGCATGGTAACCAATCCGCAGGCACGCACATGGCTGCCGTGCTCCATGCCCTGCAATTCGGATGCAGTCCTGGCTCGTCTGCGCTGCAGCATGGGTCGCAGTAATGCAATGGGGTGGCGTCCCAGGGTTAGGCCGGTGCTGGCATAATCTGCACGCGTATCATCTACCTCCGAAGGTGGACGAATGCTGACAAGCTCCTTGCGATGATTGACGTGCAGAGCCAGGCCATCTCCTGGTTTTTCGCTGGCAGCTATTTCCCACTGCGCCCGGTGCCGGTGACCTGCAAGTCCCCGCAGGGCAGCGGCTTCAGCCATTATCGTCAGGTCGCGGCGGCTCATGTTGGTGCGGGTAACAAAATCCTGAACGTCGTGGAAGGGGTTTTCATGTCGTGCCTGCACCAGGCGATGTGTTGCATCCTGGCGCAAGCCCTTGACCATGCGCAACCCCAGCCGTAAGCACTGCATGCTGCGGCCTGGTTCAAGGGTACAATCCCAGAAGCTGTAGCGCACATCTACCGGCAAAACGTTTACGCCGTGACGCCGGGCATCCTGCACCAGTTGCGCTGGCTGATAAAAGCCCATGGGCTGTGCATTAAGCAGGGCACAGGTGAAAGCTGCGGGGTGGTGGCGCTTCAGCCATGCAGAAACATAGACCAGCAAGGCAAAACTGGCCGCATGGGACTCGGGGAAACCGTACTCGCCAAAGCCGCGAATCTGCTGAAAAATCTGCTCGGCAAACGATTCGGTATAACCGCGCTCCAGCATGCCGCTAACCAGGCGTTGGTGCATATGTTCCATGCCACCGCGCCGTGCCCATGCCGCCATTGAACGGCGCAGTACATCCGCCTCGGAGCCGCTGAAACCCGCAGCCACCATGGCAATCTGCATCACCTGCTCCTGGAATATAGGCACGCCCAGCGTGCGCTGCAGCACGGTTTTGAGGGCCTCGGAGGGGTAGTTGACCTGTTCTGAGCCACTGCGCCGCTGCAGGTAGGGATGCACCATGTTGCCCTGTATAGGCCCGGGACGGACAATAGCCACTTCGATCACCAGGTCATAAAAACAAGCTGGCTTGAGGCGTGGAAGCATGGCCATCTGCGCACGCGATTCGATCTGGAAGACCCCGATGGTGTCGGCCTGCTGGATCATGGCGTAGGTGGCGGGGTCTTCGGCAGGGATGGTGGCAATGGTGGGGTCAGAGTAAAGTGCCAGGTCTGTTTGACCTGGCACTTTACTCTGACCCCTGATCAGGTCCAGGCAGCGATGGATCACAGTCAGCATGCCCAGAGCGAGGCAATCCACTTTCAGCAGGCCGAGCGTTTCCAGGTCCTCTTTGTCCCATTGGATCACCGTGCGGTCCACCATGGCTGCATTTTCGACCGGGACGAGGCTGGCCAGCGGTGCTTCCGAAATAACGAAGCCACCCACGTGCTGTGACAGGTGTCGCGGAAAATCGATGATGACCTGCACCAGGTGGATCAGTTGCCGTATCTTGAGGTTATCCAGTTCGAAACCCAGCTGGGCGATGCGCCCGGCAAAACCTTCGGGGTTTTCCCACCACGCCGTATTACGCGCCAGCAAGTCCGCCTGCGACAGCGAAAACCCCAGTGCCTTGGCCACGTCCCGGATTGCACTGCGGGGCCGGTAGGTGATGACCGTGGCGGCCAGCGCAGCGTGGTCACGGCCATACTTGCGGTAGACATACTGGATAACCTCTTCGCGCCGCTCGTGCTCGAAATCTACATCAATGTCAGGTGGCTCATCCCGGTCACGGGAGATAAAGCGTTCAAACAGCATGTTCATGCGGGCCGGGTCTACCTCGGTAATGCCCAGGCAGTAACACACAGCTGAATTGGCGGCCGAGCCACGCCCCTGGCAGAGGATGCCGCGGCTTTTGGCGAAAAGCACGATGTCATATACCGTGAGGAAATAAGTGGCGTAGTGCAGTTCATCAATCAGGGCGAGTTCTTTTTCGATCTGGGCGCGCAGGGTGGCGCTGATAGTGGTGCCTGTTCCCTCGTCATCTGTGTTGCGGGGCCAGCGCTGCTTAATGCCGGCTTCCGTCAATTTACGCAGGTGGTCCATTGCACTGAGGCCTTCCGGCACCACTTCGCGTGGATAGCGGTAATGGAGTTGCTCCAGTCGGAACTTGCAGCGTCGGGCAATGGCGGCAGATTCTTCCAGCAATGCAGCAGGGAACAACTCCGCCAGGTTTTTGCGTGAGCGTAAATGTCGTTCGCCACTGGCCGTGGAGCGGTATCCAAGCTCTGCTACCGGGCAAACGTGGCGGATTGCGGCCAGCACATCATGCAGCATGCGCCGACTGCGTATATGCATCCGTACATCGCCGCAAGCCGTTATGCCCAGTCCGGCTGTATGGGCAGTCGTGAGCAAAGAAGCAAGCCGCCGCCTGTCATCCGGACCCAAGTGCAGGCTGATACCCAGCCAGCACCGCGTGGGGAAAAAACTTGCCAGCCAGTGCCCGGTCAATACATCGCTATCGCTGACTGGCAGCCAGATGGCCAGGCAGTGCTCCAGTCCGTGTTCAAAAGCAGAGTCGGGTAGGGCATATGTGCCCTTGGCGGCATTGCGCCGGCCGCGCGTGATGAGGGTGCACAACTGGGTGTAGCCGGCGTGGTCCTGTGGCAACAGTATCAGCCGTGATCCGTTCGCAAGGTGAAAACTACTGCCTGGAATTAACTGTATCTGCTGTCCCCGTTCAGCACAGCGACGCTGTTCTTCAAATGCCCGCACCACCCCTGCCAGAGAACATTCATCGGTAATCGCAATGGCCTGGTAACCCAGTTCCACCGCGCGCGCCACCAATTCCTGCGGGTGGGAGGCGCCGCTCAGGAACGTAAAGTTGCTGGTGCAGACCAGTTCAGCATAGTTGGGCAGGTGGGCTTGATATGAAAACATACTGTATTAATATAAGGCCTATCCTATTAACTCCAGCCAACACTATATCTTGTGTTTGGCACCACCAACTATTTGATCATAGGTGACCGGCTCTGTCACAACAGCCTGTTCCAGCAGTCGGTAAAACAGCAAGCCGCGTGAACGCGAAG
>JANLTO010000019.1:0-5927 GCA_031362985.1 Lysobacterales bacterium
GTCTTCAGTGAAATAGGCAATAAAAAATGCCAGCACCAGGGTCCAATGGCCGATGCGTACAATCGGATCCCAGACCTTTATCGTGTCTTGTATGGGTTTCATGCTCAGGGCCTTATTGTGGTTGATCGGCACAGTGTGCCTTTTTAGATGCAGCGTTGCATTGACCGGGGACATCAAATGTGACAGAAGTGCCTACGGGGCTGGAGTGATTAATATGCGTATAATGTATATTATGTTAAATTTAATGCATATCCACGCCACGGCATTATCCATCCACCAGTCTTGCTATCATCCCCTGCGCATACCATAAGCCAAACATAACGGTCAAAAATGCAGTCAGCGAAAGGAACCTCAAACAATGAACCAAACATCCGCTAAGTCCGTACGCATCATTGGTGTGCCGCTGGATTTGGGCGCCAGCCGCCGCGGTACCGACATGGGACCTTCCGCTTTGCGCATCGCTGGACTTGGAGCTGCGATCCGCCGACTCGGTTATGAAGTTGGCCGCGAAGAAGACATTCCGGCCCCTGCCATGGAGACCCGCTCACCCGAGGACCCCAAGGCCCGCTTCAAACCCGAAATCCTGGAGGTGTGCACTAATCTAGCAAATAGAGTTAAGAATATACTGGAAGATAATGAATTTCCTCTTGTTATTGGTGGAGATCATTCGATTGCCATGGGCACCGTTTCGGGCATCTCCAGTTACTTCAGGGAGCGCCAAGAGTCACTGGGATTGATCTGGTTCGACGCCCATGCCGATATGAACATCCCCGGTGTGTCTCCTTCCGGAAACATTCACGGCATGCCGCTGGCACACTTGCTCGGCAAAGGTGATGAAGACTTAAAAAACATCATGGGTTTCAGCCCCAAGGTCAAGGCGGAAAACGTTGCCTTGATCGGTATCCGCGACCTGGATGCCGGCGAACGGCGCATTGTAAAAGAATCCGGCATTCATGCCTTCACCATGCGCGACATTGACGAATTGGGCATGGCGGAGATTGCCGTGCGTGCGCTAAAGGCCGTAAATAATGGCACTGCCGGGTTTCACATCAGTTTTGACGTGGATGGTTGTGATCCTTCAGTTATTCCCGGTTCCGGTACGCTGGTGCCGGGCGGCGTGAGCTTTCGCGAGGCCCATTTGCTGCTGGAGTATTGCGCCGACGACGGACGGCTAACCTCCATGGAAGTGACTGAGCTCAATCCCTTTGTGGATGAGCGCAATATCAGTGCTGAGCGCACTTTGCAGTTGATATTGAGCGCCCTGGGTAAGAGCATTCTTTGAGCAATCATGGCACGCCGGTGCTGCAACGACTATTCGTGTGCTGGTTTGCCGATCAGGTAAAGCGAGGATAAAAGTCCCGATGTCAAAATTCATCACCCTGGGCGAGATCATGTTGCGGCTTAAAACCCCGGCCCATGAGCGTTTTTTTCAATCTTCCAGTTTTGAAGCTACGTTTGGAGGCGGTGAGGCCAATGTCGCCGTGGCATTGGCAAACTTCGGCCTGGACACAGGATTCGTGACAGCCTTGCCGAACAGCGATATTGCCGACGCCTGCATCCGGGAACTGCGCGGCTTCGGCGTTGATGTCTCCAAAATCCGCCGCAGCGGCGAGCGCATGGGTATCTATTTCCTGGAAGCCGGCGCCAACCAACGGCCATCCAAAGTCATATACGACCGTGCGGGATCGTCCATCTGCGCATCCGGCCCGGATGATTTTAACTGGGACGAGGTCTTTGCCGGGTGTGAGTGGTTCCATATCACCGGCATTACCCCGGCGCTGAGCCCCTCTGCAGCTGCCATGTCCATTGCTGCAGTTAGGGCAGCCAAGCGCTTGGGCGCGACCGTATCCTGCGATTTCAACTACCGCGGCAAGCTGTGGAAATACGGCAAGACGGCCCCTGAAGTGATGACCGAGTTGGTGAAATACGTCGACGTCGGCATTGCCAATGAAGAAGACTGCCAGAAGTCTCTGGGCATCACGGTGGACGTTGACGTGGAAAGCGGCGCGCTGGATACCGTCAAGTACGAAGCCCTGTCAGCCCGAATGATGGAGGATTTCCCGAATCTTACGCACATGGCCATTACCCTGCGCGAAAGCAAAAGCGCGGACCACAATGGCTGGTCAGCCTGCCTGCGCGATGCTGCAGGCTTCAAAGTGTCACAGCGGTACGAAATATCCGACATCGTCGACCGCGTGGGCGGTGGCGACAGCTTTGCTTCCGGGCTGATCGCCGGATTACATCTTTACACCGACACACAGCAAGCACTGGAGTTTGCCGTAGCCGCCAGCTGCCTGAAACATTCCATTCTGGGTGACTTCAATCGCGTCGGTTTGGCCGAAATTCGTAGCCTGATGGGTGGCGATGCTTCAGGCAGGGTGCAACGCTAATGCAGTAACCCCCCCTTAAAGCGGCACGCAGATACTTGGCAGGCCGGTACACACATAACCTGGTTCCTGCTGGCAGCTGCTGGAACAACCGTCGGCATCTCCGACATTGCCAAAGCCCTGGTCGCAGGTTTCAGGTACCACGATCAAGCCATCACCACAGATCGCTTCACAGGTACTTGGCAGTCCAACGCACTGATAGCCTGGTTCCACCTGGCAAGTGGCAGAACAACCGTCGCCACCGTCGCTGTCACCATCATCGCATTGCTCACCATCTTCCAAAATGTTATTGGAACAAGTTGAGTTTTCAAAACCAGTGCGAAAAACGGGATCGGGCAGGCTGGCGGATTGAGCAAATCCAGTATTCAGGTAAAGTAACACACCGAATAAAACTTCTGCGAAAAGTGTTTTCATGTGAACTCTCTCAACCCAGCAAAGATCATACACGAAATATTTGGCCAGAACTTTTCAACCAATACGGCCCTGTCATGGCGATGAGGGATGCGCTGCCAAGGCCAGCCGCAACGGTTCAAGCTCCGCCTCAAACAATTTCCAATGTTCCACCGCGTCCCGATATATGGGTTGACGCACTTGCTCCGAGCTCGCGGTTCGCACTGCCCGGGCATTCTGGTGCGGGGTGACACAGGCCTCCTCAAAAGGCAGTTCCAGCCACGCCAGTAACTTGCGGATCTCCTCCTCGGGTTGCTGCACCAGTTGTTCATAGTTCACCCGGTAGACTTTGCCGGGCAACATGCGATCCCAATGCGCCATGAGATCAAGGTAGGCACGGTAGTAACGGCCAATATGTTCCAGCTTGTAACTCCACTCATTACCAAACTGGAAGAGTTGCTTGAAGGCACTGAAGCCATTGGCCATGGGATCACGCCGCATGTCGATGATTCGTGCGCGGGGTAAAACGAGGTGGATCAACCCGATGTGTTCAAAATTGTTGGGCATTTTATCCACGAAGAACGGTGCAGACTGCCGCATGATGCGCGTGCGCCTGATGTATTCGCGGCCTATTTCCAGGCACTCAGACCTGTCGATCTCCGCCAGCGCCAGCGGATAAATAGAGCGATTCTTCTTTTGCTGACGGTAATTGAGTTCCTTGACCAGGCTGGAAAGATGGGCAAGTTCCATCATCCCGTCCACTTTGCTGTGGCTGGCCAGGATGTGTTCCACCAGGGTTGAACCGGCACGCGGCAGCCCGACTACGAAAATCGGCGATGCGTCATCACAGCCTGATCCTTCCAGATCCTCAAACACGTCGGAAGTGGTGGAGGTTTTCAGCGACGAAATATAATTCGCGTACTGCACCGGTGAAAACACCGAACGGGTAGCCTGCGCCTTGTTGCCCCTGAGGTAATAGGCAAAGGCTTCGTCCAGCACTCCCCTGCCCTCCAGTGCCCCTCTGCCCTCCAATGCATTGGCCAGGGCAAAGCTGAAGTACACCTCGTCATCGGAGTTTCTTGGTGCCCGCTCCACCGAACGGCGCATAGCCTCCACCTGCCCTGCAGTGAACTCAAATGTCTTCAGATCTGCCAGTAAATACCATGGCTGGCCGTTATCCGGATCGCAGTCTATGGCCCGGTGCAGGGACGCAATGCACTCAGATCGTAAACCCACAATGCGCTGCAATGCCCCCAGCCTTGCCCATACTGCAGATTGGGTCGGGTCCTCCTTGAGCACAGCTTTAACAATGCCCAATGCCGCCTCGTATTGCCCGCTGCGCTCCAGCAGAGACGATTTGAGCAAACGGTGGGGCCGACTGGCTGGCTCCGCCGCTATGAGTCGGTCCAGATGCATCAAAGCCTCTTCGTAACGCTGGCGTCGCGACAGGAGGTTGACGTAATCCAGCCGTGCCAGCTGATCTTGAGGCGCGTATGCCAGCGCGGATTCCAATAGCTCCAGGGCTTCGGTAATGGCCCCGTTTTGAACAGCAATGGTAGATTGGGCGTAGAGCGCGCGGGCATCCTGTGGCTGTCGTTTCAGGTACATGCGAATGACGATGTCCGCCAATCCCAGCTTGTCCCCCGCGATCAGATTCAGGGCGCGCTCCAGCATGGGGTCCGTATCGGGCCTGGCAGGGCATTGCGCATAGGCATGCACTGCAGTTTCCTCGTCGCCCAACTGCGCCGCCATGTCGCCGAGGAACTTCCAGCTGTTGAGCAGGCGTGGATCAATTTCAGTGGCGCGGCGAAACGCTTCCAGTGCTTCCCGGCGCCGCGCCGCCAGGCGCAGGCTCAAACCCAGTTCCTGGTAGGCGGCGGCAAAGTCCGGCGCTGCGCTGAGTATGGCCTGCTGGGTCTGCATGGCCTGCTCCAACTGACCCACCTTTCGCTGGCACATGCCCAACAGGTGCCGGGCCATGAGGTTTTCCGGCTGCTCGCGCAATAGGCCATTCAGCAACTCAGTGGCTTTGGCCAACTGGTTTTGCTGGATCAGGTCCGTGACCTGGTTAATCGTCCGTTCGTGCGAAGGCTGGCTGGCTTGTTCTGGAACGATGGAGTTCATAGCGAAGGCCGGGAATTTGAAAGGTTAGTTTATTTCAACGACAGTGGCTCAAATTGTACCCTGAATGCACCCCGCAAGAGTCCCTCGTTTGGCTATACTCAGGAACAATTTCCTTGAATGGAGAATTGGAAAAGGGGAAAAGGGGTCAGAGCCCTTTTCGAAGGTCGTCGCCGTGGCCTACAACTACCCAAATAAAGGGCTGTGGCTCTTTTTTTCAGAAACTCCTCACTCAAACGACCGCCTGCAATGACTAAAGCGGCACCGCGACTTTCACCCTGCCGCCAGAAATAGCCCGCAAGAGGAGAAAACCACTGAGCAAGCTGTAAAGCAACAGCGCCAGCCATACCGCCTCTCCGCCTGGCAGCAACGCGTAATGCTGCATCAGCCACAAGGCAGGCACATTCAGCAGCAGCCGCGACAGTTCCAGCCATAGCGCCCAGGGGCGGTTCTCCAGCCAGATACCGATCGTGTACAGGCCGAATGCCGACCAGCTCCAGCCAATCACTAATTCACGCAAATCGAGCCCACCGGCAATCACCAGCAGCCAAGTCGTGCCAATCACGTAACCGCTGAACTGCAGTGCGGCATACAGCTTCTGGCCAGGAGCCAGCGGCACGTCGTATTTAAGGAATTTGCCGAGCTCCGGTTTGAGCAAAGGGCATTTTGCCGCCACATCGCTCGGGCGCCAACCGGTGGGCATGAACCACAGGCGCAGCTTGTCCCACCAGGACGAAGCGTGTACGGCATCACGCCACAGGCGGGCATAGAACTGCACATTGGCCCACAAGGGATTCCAGCTCTCCAGCGGTGTGGTCACGCCGTAAACCACGGGCTCTTCGTCCAGCTCCTCCTGGAAAGTCCCCAGCAAACGGTCCCAGACAATGAACACTCCACCGTAGTTGCGATCCATGTAACGCGGGTTCTGCCCATGGTGCACGCGATGATTGGATGGGGTGACGATAATCCATTCCAGCCAGCCCAGCTTTGCCACATGCTGGGTATGCACCCAGAACTGGTAGAGCAGGT
>JANLTO010000040.1:0-34907 GCA_031362985.1 Lysobacterales bacterium
CATAATATACATTATACGCACATTAACTCATCTTACATATTGCTTCTAATTGTCTCCAGTCATTGTAACTGCATGGCTGGCCGGACAAACTGACCAGACAAACTGTGCTCATCAACCACAATAAGGACCTGAACATGAAACCCACGCAAAATACGATAAAAGTCTGGGACCCGATTGTACGGATCGGTCATTGGACCCTGGTGCTGGCATTTTTTATTGCCTACTTCACTGATGATGATCTCATGACCCAGCACGTTTGGGCGGGCTACGTGGTCGGAGCCGTTGTCTGCTTCCGGATGTTGTGGGGCTTTATAGGCACCGAGCATGCGCGCTTCAAAGATTTCGTCGTTTCTCCGGCCGCTGTTTTGCAGCACGTCCGTGATCTGCGCAACAAGAGTGGCAAACGCTACATCGGTCACAACCCGATTGGCGGCGCCATGATTATTGCGCTGCTTATCAGTGTTGCCGTTACCGTGTACACCGGCGTGGCGCTGTATGCCATTGAGGACCATGCCGGCCCGCTGGCGGCCTGGTTTGCCACGGAGTCTGCCGTCTCAGAACCGGCCGGTAGTAAAGAAGCTGAAGATCCCCGTGAGGAATTCTGGGAAGATCTGCACGATTTTTTCGCCGACTTCACCCTGGCGCTGGTCATTTTGCACATCGCCGGCGGGCTTTTCTCCAGCTACGTTTACAAGGAAAACCTTATTCGCGCCATGTTTACCGGGCGCAAACGGCCTTAGCCCTGGCAGCACCCCGTCCCCTCAGGCGGCTGAAACCGCTTGCGAGTTTCCGCAGAAACGCGAGTTCGAATTTACTTTAACAATGAGAGACAAGTGCGGTGGGTTTGAAGCCTTGAGCGCTGAAGTGTTTGCCCCAACCAATGGGGTCAGAAAAGCGGGTATTTTCGGGTCAGACTGATACACATCCGTCCCAGCTTCGAGTTCCGCTTTCACAAGCGGCTACTCACGCTGGACGGCTTAAGCGTAGCGTCGACCCACCCTATTCGGGCAGTGTGACCCTGAACTTGATGGCATCCAGTTGCGCCGGAGACTTGCCGATACTTTCCAAAAACGGCAGCCAGCGTGGGTCGGCATGGACGTTAGCCAACAGGTTATCGAAGGGGATATCTGGGTTAGAACTGTTATATTCCGCCGCTTTGGCCAGTGTGTCAAAAACTTGATCAAACTCATTTCGGTACGCCATCACGGTGGCGATGCGGTAGGCCCATTCCACCGCGTACTTCGCGATGAGTTGTTCCAGCGCGGCATCGGACTCGATTGTTTGGCCCAGCGCATGGTGGGCCATGGCCAGCCCGGCCAGGCGGAAAGGCTCAGACGGCTCCTGTCGCATCTCTTCCAGTGCTGCCTCTGCCTTGCCAGTGAACAGTAGCGACACACCGATCCCATAGTGGTCGCCGATAGAGCCCGGGCTCAGCCGCAGCGAGGTGCGATTCGATGCGATAGCCAGCTCCCAGTGGCCGGCCAAACTGTGGAAATAGCCCAGATTGGCGTGGCCGAACGGGTTCACCGGATCTTGGGCGGTCACGTATTGCTGCAGCGAAATGGCCTCGTCCAGGCGGCCAAGGCTGACGAGCAGGTTGGCGGCGTTACCGATGATGTCGAGGTTGGTCGGCTCCAGCGCCAGGGCGCGCTCCATGTGCCGCGCGGCGGTGGCAAGGTCGTTGTCGTAGGACATCGCGATCCAGCCGAGGCGGGCATGGGCCGGTGCATAGTCCGGATCGATGGCCAGCGCCTTCTGCAACATCTCGCGGGCCAGTGGGTAGCCTTCGTCAATGGGGCGCAAACCATTCCCCGCCTGGTTGATGCAGTTCCTGGCCATCCCGGCCCAGGCGGCGGCGTAGTTGGGATCGATGGCCAGGGCCTGCTGATAGAGCGCATTGGACTGCTCAAAGCCTTCTGAGGTGAACTGCAGACTCAGGTAACGGGCTTGCAGGAATAGCGCATAGGCTTCGGGATCGGTGTGCACGACCTTCGGTGCTTCGCCCAGCAGCGTGATCTTAAGCTGCTCCACCACCTTGGCGGCAATCTCATCCTGGATGGCGAAGATGTCGTCCAGCGTGCGGTCGTAGGTTTCCGACCACAGGTGGGTGTCGGAACGCGCCTCGATCAACTGCGCGGTGATGCGCACCTGGTTGCCGGCCTTGCGCACGGAACCCTCCAGGATGTGGGCCACATTCAGTTCCCTGGCCACATCGCTCAGCTTGATGTCCTTGCCTTTGTAGGAAAACGCCGAGGAACGCGATATCACCCGTAACTCGGGTATCTTGGCCAGCAGGTTGAGCAATTCCTCGGCAATGCCATCGGACATGTACTCCTGGTCCTTATCCGCAGACATGTCGATGAATGGCAGCACCGCGATGGATTTCTCGCCGTAAGTTCCCACCAGTGCTTCGGTCCGGCCTGCCTGGTGGGCCTCCTCGGCAATTGTGACTTCCCGGGATTCTGACAACACGAACTTGTCAAATGCGAAGTAGCCCAGCGCGAGCGCCAGTACCACCATAATAATGCGATCGAGCGTCTTGCCGGTATGCGGAGCGAGTGATTGGCTGCGATCGACATCGCTCTCGCGTTTCAGGCCTGCTGGGGTGATCTCAAATACCCAGGCGAAGATCAACGCCGGGACGAAGCAGATCACAAGCACAATGACGATGGTGCGGGGTAGCCAGGCCGGCGCCTCGAACATCGGCAGCACCGTGCCCGCCACCTGCACGATGAGCCAAGCGCCGACGAGGTAGGCTGCACCTATCCGTAACACGTTACGGCGCTTGAGTTCGGTAAATAAGGACACAGGCCAGGCTCTACGCTGCCTCTAGTGCTTCAGAGAGTAGACCCTTGCCTCACTCATGCCAACAACTTTATAGGCAGGGTGCTATTTGACCCAGGGTGAAGGACTGCTATGGGAAGCAGAACTTGGTGGCTCGTTTATTGTGGATGGCATAAATTCGACACACGCCTGCATCGTGGCTGCGTTCAGAACCCCGGCAAAACCTTGATTAGAAAGCCTGGTCCGGATTTTCACCCCGACCATCAGCCCGGCCGGCCATCGATGCGCGGCCGGGTTAAAAAACCCCAGTAGCGTGACAGGAATAGTGCAAAGGTCAGTGACCACAGGGTGCCGGAAAGAATCAATGCGTCGCGGTAATAAAGCGGGGGGATCAGGGTTGCTGCCACGCGCATGATCGCTGCCAGCTGGATGAGTAGAAACGCGCTGATTTCTATCCAGCCGGCCCTGAGTTCACGCCCGGTGTGTCCCAGAGCGCTGCGCGCCATCATGGCCAGCATCAAACTGCTGATGGCGCCGAGCGTCAGCGCATGGACAGCGGCTGCTGCGGGCACTCCCGAGATCTGCCCCACGGCCCTTAAGGCCAGGCTGATGGGAATCCAGCTGTAGGCCACCGGCAGCATCCACAGCAGCGGGTTATGCATGGTGCGCTGCGGCTGCCACAAGAACAAACGGATGCCGTGAGCTACTGCCGCAAGCGCGAGCAGCATGCCCCACCCTGCCCCAGCCAGTGAAAACCAGTATCCCGAAATGTCACTCGCGAGGATGAGCAGCAGTGATCCAAGCGCGACAAATTCAATGCTTTTAATGTGGCGGGGATGCGCCTCTGGCACTGCATTGGCGGTAAACGCCGGGATGACCCGGCCGGCGACAATGGCCATGAGCAGGGTAATCATGTCCAGCGCCACCCGGATGGCCAGTTGGCTGATCTCGCCCGGCAACACGCCTAAAAAGGACAGGTGATACAGAATATTGACGGCAGATAGCCCGGCCAGCACGAGCAGTATTTTGTAATTCCGCACGTTCCTGCTGCGCCGGATCGGGATGGCGATAGCGATGGCCAACGCCGGCAAAAATGCGCTGTCAAGGATCGCCGCAAGGGTTGCCGGACCGGTCAAAGCGGTTAGCCGTGAGGTTACCCACAACGCGGCTAGTGCCGCCAATCCTGTACCGCTCAGCGTGGCCTGGCCGGTCCAGTTGCGCACTGCGGTGAGGAGAAATCCGCAAATGACTGCTGCGGCGAAACCAAAGACCATTTCATGGCTGTGCCAGGCTGGGCCCTGCAAATATCCACTCCACTGCAACAGCCCGACATAGGAAGCAATCCACAAGGGTATGGCCAGCAGTGCAAAAATAGCCGCGAGCAGGTAGAAAGGACGCAATCCCAAAGCCCACAGCGGTGCGGCCATGCTTTTCACGGTGATTTTTCCCGGGTCAAAGCCACAAAATCCGTGCGTGCCAGTTGCACCATGAACAGGATGAGTAAGGGCACGCAGGCCCACAACAGCCCATGCCACTGCCAATGGAACAGCAGCCAGCCCGAACTTAAGGACACCAGGGCCTGGACAGTGAACACCAGAAAATCATTAGCGGATTGCACGCGGAAGCGCTCCTCAGGCTCGTAGCCGTAGGACAGCAGGTTGGTGCCGCTGAGGAACAGGAAATTCCAGCCCACGCCCAGCAACACCAGCGCCAGCCAATAATGCATGAGGTCGGTATTGATCAATGCCACCAGCAGGCAGCCAAAGTAAATCAATACCCCGGTCCACAGCATGCCCTTGAATCCAAAGCGCGCACACAGGGAACTGAATACCAGGGAGGGCAGGAACATGGCCGCAATGTGCGACTGGATAACGAACTTGGTTGCCTCCAGGCTGTGATGGGAATGTTGGGTCATACTGATGGGGGTTGCGCTCATGATCAGACTCATCAAGCCGTAGCCAACAGCGCTTGCTCCAACGGCCAGCAGAACCACAGGTGAACGCATTATGGATAGCAGCGGTCGCCCCCTGCCTGCGTGGGGGGATGGGAGATTTTTAGCATCGTGGTGGGAGCTGATAATCAGCAAACCCACGACGTAAGCTCCTGCCAGCAACAGGAAGGAACCGGCAAACTCCTTTTCCAGCAACCAGTGACCGCGCACCGCCAGTTCCGGACCGACGAAGGCTCCGAGCAAGCCTCCCAGCAGCAACGCGGAAGTTGCCCGGGGCGCGAGTTCTGCTGGCACCGCCTCGAGTGCTGCGAAACGGTACTGATGTCCAGCTGCGGTTGACCAGCCCAGGACAAAGGAGGCAAAACTAAATCCAGCGAAGCTGCCGTGGGCGAGGCTGGCTGATGCAAACAAGGCCCCAGCAATGGCCAGTACTGCGTAGCCTATGAATACCTTGCGACGCCCGAAACGCCCCAGCAGCTTTCCCGTGGGCAAGGTCGAACAGGCCAGGCCCACCACGGCCAGGGCAATGGGCAGTGTTGCCACCGCCGGGGTTGGTGCGATGGCCACTCCGATGATGCCGGCGATCAACACCACCATGGATGTCCCCGACATCATCAGGGAGTAGGCCAGTGTCAATCGCCAGACAGTAAAAGGAATGTTACGCATGCCCGGTCACGCCTGTTCAGTGGTGCAAATGCGATGTTTCGTGTTGAAACGCAAGCGTGTAAGCCATCCACACAGCGAGGACGAGCAGACCAAGCCTGACATAACGCCGGAAGCTGCGATCAGACAGCAGTCCGTGCAACGTCTCAACCAACACCAGGCAGAGTCTCAGGACTGTTTTGGCCGAGCCAGCCCTTGGGCTAAGCCGGTCATTGGATTAAGCCAGTCTTTGGTTCAGGACTTGGCTACCCAGGCATTACACCAACCGTTGGCTGAGACCAGCTTGTTCTGGAAGATACTGCAGGGCCCAGATGCGCTGTCCGCTTCCCCACTGTACAAAGCGCAGTTATGGCAAAATTGCTTGGCGCCGGCTTCACCTGCGCGCTTCGGGAACTTGGCGATATCCACCTTGCTGGCATCAGCTTTATAGCCCATGGCCTGTGCCAGCGGATCGCTTTCTGCAACCGCATCCTGCGCAACCAATTGCATGGGAATGGCCGTAAGCGCCAGTATGCCGCCACCGGCCTGCATGCCAATTTTAAGGAAACTCCGACGATCCAGCTTTTGCACTTTTTTCACGACTGCCTCCACTATGGGTTTATATGCATTCATACACGGGACTTGCTCACTCATTGTGCCTGTTTCCGAGCCGGTTCAGCAAATCCAACAGGCGTTTGTGCGCAAACGGCTTCTCCAGGAAATCCAGTGCTCCCTTTTGCATCAGGTCTACTGCCGCTTGCGGCGAAACATCATGCCCGGTAAAAATCACCGGGACATGTTGCGTGCTGCAGCTGGACAAAATTTCAGCTGCTGCACAACCGGGCACGCTGGCTTCACTGATGACTGCAGTAACTTCCTGTTTCGCCAGCAGCTGCCTGAGGCGGTCTAGCCCCGGCGATGATTCGACCACCCAGCCAAAGCCCTGCAAAAGCTTTTTCAAAGCATCAAGAACATTACCATCAGGCTCGATCAAAACCAGGCTACCGGCCGCCGACCCCTCGTTGGTTTTGCTTGTTCCCCGCATTTACTTAAGTCCTGAGCAGCTTCCTAGTCTCGTGCCTCAGGGTATTCGGTTTGGGCGGCATTGCCATCAGGGAAATTACTTAGCAACTCCGCCATGCGCACCAGGTCCGGTAAAGACTCAGCCGCCATTTTTTCCATGACATGGGCGCGATGAATTTCAACGGTTCGTGGGCTGATGGCCAGAGTCTGCGCAATTCCTTTGTTGGGCAGTCCTTCAACCAGCAGCTTCATGACATCACGCTCTCGAGGCGTGCAGGTGTTGTAGCAATGTTTGAGTTCATGCAGGTTTTGTAGTTTTTTCCGTTCCCTGCGACACACTCCAATAGCTGCCTTGACCTTGCCCAGCAATTCCCCATGCTGAAAGGGCTTGGTGAGAAAATCGAAAGCCCCTTGCTTGATGGCATCGACCGCCAGTGGGATATCGCCGTGCCCGGTGATAAAAATAATCGGGTACGGTGCCTTTTCGCGGATCAGTTTGTGGAAGAGCGAGAGCCCATCCGTGCCCGGCATGCGTATATCCAGCAACATGCAGGTGAACCCCTCATCCCTCTCGTTGGCCAGGAACTGGTCTGCAGAAGCAAATACCGTGCAGGGTATGCCACTGGCAAAAAGCAACAACTTGAGTGCCTCGCGAATGGCTTCATCATCGTCAATGATGCAGACCTGGTTTTCCGTGCTCATGGCTGGTTCAGCCTATGAATGAAAGCGGTAACTTCAGAATAAAGCAAGTCGCCCCCGGTTGCGGGGACACGCAAATGAGGGTGCCTCCATGAGCGTTGGCAATGTTGGTGCAAATACTGAGTCCGAGGCCGACGCCTTGTGGCTTGCTGGTGTAGAAAGGCTCGAACAGACGCGGCAGGCTGTGCAGGGGAACGCCCCCGCCATTGTCCTGTACGGACACGAGCAACTCGCCTGGAGTCTGTTCAACGCGGATATCAATCTGGCCATTTTTCTGCCCACATTCCAGGATTGCATCCATGCTGTTTTTTACCAGGTTGACCAGGATTTGTTGAATCTGGATTTCATCAACGAATACATCAGGGAGATCTGCAGCAGCAAAAATACGTATAGCTATGCCGGTTTTTTTCATCTCAAAATCAAATAGAAGCAGTACATTTCTAATAATATGAATCATGTTGTAATCTGCTTTTTTTGAGGATCCGCTGCGCGCCAGCATGCGCAGCCTGGTCACCACTGCGGCAGCTCGTCGGGATTGCTCGCCGATGCGGCCACAGATGTCGCGCACGGCCGGGTCGATGGTAACCGACGCTTTTTCAGCCAGGTGCAACGCTGCGTCTGCATAGGCCGCGATGGCTGTCAGGGGTTGATTGATTTCATGCGCAATGCCTGCGGTTAACTCTCCCAGGGTCAACAATCGGTCGGCGTGAACCAATTGCATCTCCAGTTCTTTAAGTTTCGTTTCGGTTTCACGTTGCTGGCTGAGGTCATGAATGATGCCAACATAATAAACTTCCCCGCCCTGCCGCGATTCACCCACCGAAAGCCGCATTGGAAATATTTCCCCGGACTTGCGCAATCCATGCTCGTCCCGGCCTTTGCCTATGATGGCTGCCTTTCCCGTTTCACTGTAGCGAGCGAGGTACCCGTCATGCCGGCTACGCGCGGGTTCAGGCATCAGCATCCTGATGTTTTTTTGCACCACTTCCGCGGCGCTGTAACCAAACATAAGCTGGGCGCTGCTGTTGAAGCGCTGGACCGTACCTTCCTGGTCGATGATGATGATGGCGTCGACTGCGGAATCGAGCAGGGTTTCGAAGAATCCGGAATTTTCGGGCTGGGTGGATTTCATGCGCTTGCCTCGACTGACCGGCGTGTACCCAAGGCTCCACGGATCGGTCCGTGGGGTGGACACCGGTTCCAAACCAGCACGTGGCGATAATCCCTGGCCGAATTGCGCGAGGCACAGACCAGAATTCGTGCCGCCGGGACAGGTGCCGCACCGGAATGAGCTTCAAGGCACAAAACGGTGGCCCATCCACTCGACCAGCAACGCCCGCGCCACCTCCCGCGCCGCTGATCGCTGGTAAAACTGCCGTCGCGAAAGATTCGCACGTGGCCCTCTGCCCCGGCAGCGTATCCAAACCGCGGGTTCAGCACTGCAAGCAACAGGAAAGCCACTGCCAGCCACGGCCACGCCAGCACATTTGCGTAACTGAGGATATTCACGAGTGCCAGCAACCACAGCAACGTGGCCGCAACGCGGTAGCGCCAGTCCGGGCCGATCCGAAGTTCAATACTGCCGGGCTGTTCCATGGCGTATCGTTGATAACAGGTGATGATAAGCTGTGGCATCCGGGCGGTCAGGAGCCTGCAACCAGTCCCAGATGCGATCGTCTTCTGCCTGCAGCAGCAATTCGAACTCCGGCCAGGCTCCGGTACACAGTTCCTGTTCAAAACCGGATACGAAATTCTCCAGCAGCACATCCAGTTCCTTCATGCCACGCCGGCATTGCCATTTCAGCCGATTGACGCGCAGCGTGGTTTCCATGGGCGAGGCCTGCTCAGATCCCCTTCCTGGCAACCAGCATCTTCTTGATTTCTGCTATGGCTTTGGCGGGATTTAATCCCTTGGGGCAGGTGCGGGTGCAGTTCATGATGGTATGGCAGCGGTAAAGCCGGAACGGGTCTTCCAGTTCGTCCAGCCGCTCACCGCTGGACTCGTCACGCGAATCAGCCAGCCAGCGGTAGGCCTGTAGCAAAATGGCCGGGCCGAGGTAGCGATCACCATTCCACCAGTAGCTCGGGCAAGCTGTAGAGCAGCAGGCGCACAGGATGCATTCATATAGGCCATCCAGTTTTTCCCGGTCTTCCTTGGACTGCAAACGCTCGCGGTCAGGAGGGGCAGAGCTTTGCGTACTGATCCACGGCTTGATGGTGGCGTATTGCGCGTAGAAGTGCGTGAGGTCCGGAACGATATCCTTGACCACGGGCAGGTGGGGCAGCGGGTAAATTTTTACATCGCCTTTAACCTCGGCGATAGGTTTGATGCAGGCCAGGGTGTTGGTGCCGTCAATGTTCATGGAACAGGAACCGCAAATGCCTTCCCGGCAGGAACGGCGAAACGTCAGGCTGGGGTCGATCTCATTCTTGATCTTGATAATGGCGTCCAACACCATTGGCCCACAGTGATCGAGATCTACCTCATAGGTATCCATCCGCGGATTGCGGTCGTCATCGGGGCTCCAGCGGTAAATATGAAACGTACGCGTATTGCCCGCGTTTGCGGCAGCGGGAAACGACTGGCCTTTTTCAATCCGGGAGTTTTTCGGTAAACGAAACTCAGCCATTACTTGCTCTCCAATTCAATCGAGACCTGCCTTGCCCGGCGTTGTCGTTGAAAACAGCTGCCCAATATACAGCGCTGCACACTAATACACGCGGGGCTTGGGCGGCACAACCGCAACATCATCACTCAGGGTGTACATGTGCACAGGCCGATAGTCGATGCTGACCTTGCCTGCATCGTCCATCCACGTCAGGCTGTGTTTCATCCACTGCGCATCATCGCGGTCGGGGTAGTCTTCCCGGGCGTGCGCGCCGCGGCTCTCCTTGCGATTTTCTGCCGCGACCATGGTGGTGACAGCGCAACCCAAAAGGTTGCGCAGTTCCAGTGTTTCGGCCAAATCCGAATTCCACACCAGGGATCTGTCGCTGACTTTCACCTGCTGGAAGGACTGGTACACCGTGTCGATCAAAGCGCAACCCTCCTGCAGGATTTCGCCCGTGCGAAATACGGCCGCGTTGTTTTGCATGACCTGCTGCATTTCGGCGCGGATGTGGGCAGTGGACAGGTCGCCGGATGCGTAGCGGAACCGGTCAAACTCACCCACCAGTTTGTCAACCTTGTCCGCAGGCATGGTGGCGTGCATTGTGTCCGCCTTGATGGTGGCGGCACAGCGGTGGGCTACGGCGCGTCCGAAAACAATAAGGTCCAGCAAGGAATTTGAACCCAGGCGATTGGCGCCGTGCACAGAAACACAGGCCGCTTCGCCAATAGCGAACAAGCCTGGCACCACGGTATCCGGGTTGTCGTCCTTCAGGGTTACGACTTCACCGTGATAATTCGTAGGAATTCCGCCCATGTTGTAATGAACCGTGGGAAGTACCGGAATGGGGTCACGGGTGACATCGACACCGGCAAAAATCTGTGCGCTTTCGGAAATACCGGGTAATCGTTCCTGGATGACTTCGGGGCCAAGGTGTTGCAGGTTCAGGTAAATATGATCGCCCTTGGGTCCGACCCCCCTGCCCTCACGGATCTCCATGGTCATCGAACGACTGACCACGTCACGCGAAGCCAGGTCCTTGGCATTGGGTGCATAACGTTCCATGAAGCGCTCGCCTTTGGAGTTGGTAAGGAAACCGCCTTCGCCGCGAACCCCTTCTGTGATCAGCACGCCCGCGCCATAGACGCCGGTGGGATGGAACTGCACGAATTCCATGTCCTGCAATGGCAGGCCGGCACGCAGGACCATGCCGTTGCCGTCACCGGTGCAGGTATGTGCGGACGTACAGGAAAAGTAGCTGCGGCCATAACCGCCGGTAGCGAGGATTACCGCATGTGATCGGAACAGGTGCAAGGTGCCGTCTGACAGGTTCCAGGCCAACACCCCGCGGCAACTGCCATCGTCGTCCATCAGCAGGTCAGTGGCAAAATATTCAATGTAAAACGTTGCGTCGTGCTTGAGCGACTGCTGGTAGAGCGTATGCAGTATGGCGTGCCCGGTGCGGTCCGCGGCAGCGCAGGTGCGCTGGGCAATACCTGCCCCGTAGTGCGTGGTCATACCGCCAAAGGGTCGCTGGTAAATGCGTCCACCTTCAGTGCGGGAAAAGGGCACGCCGAAGTGCTCCAGTTCCACTACTGCCGGCACAGCCTCGCGGCACATGTACTCGATCGCGTCCTGGTCGCCCAACCAATCGGAACCCTTGATCGTGTCATACATGTGCCAGCGCCAGTCGTCCTCGCCCATGTTGCCAAGCGCAGCAGACATGCCGCCCTGGGCTGCCACGGTATGGCTGCGCGTAGGAAATACCTTGGAAATACAGGCAGTGCTCAGACCGGTGGCTGCCAGGCCCATGGTCGCCCGCAGTCCGGCGCCGCCGGCACCCACCACCACCACATCGTAGTGATGCTCCTTGATCTCGTATGGTTTGCTCATTCTTCAGGCCCCAAGCATCAGCTTTAAAACGTGGATCACGCCCAGCATGGCGGCAAGTAAGGTGGCAGCACGCAGTGCGAAGTGCAGGCAGAACTCCAGGGCACGGTGGTGAACGTAATCTTCGATCACGACCTGCAAGCCGAGCATGCCGTGGTAGAGCAATAGCAGCAGCGCCAGCAGGAGGAGAGTCGCGTTCCACGGTTCAGCCATGAAAGCCTGCGCCTGGTCATGGCTGGCGCCAGTGAGATGCAGCAGAGAATAAATCAGCCACGGCAGCAGGAACACCAGCATACCGGCTGAAACCCTTTGCATAAGCCAGTGGTGCACACCACTTTTTGCGCTGCTATGGCCACGTGCGTTCGCCAGGGGATGCTTCAATTGACTCATAGCAATGCCCCCAGCAGAATTACAGTTGTCAGCAGGCTGACGGTCAGAACCAACCACCCGGAAGTGTAGGCATCCTTGATGTCCAGCATGTGTCCGCTGTCCCAGATCAAGTGGCGGATGCCATTGAAGAAATGAAAACTCACACTGAATAGGACGGCGATAGCAAGACATTTCCCCACCCAGCCCGACAGGCAATTGATCATTGTTCCGTACGACTCGACCCCTACGCTGGTAGCAACTATCCACCACAGCAGCAGCGGCGCTCCAATCAGGCTAAGAATAATGCCGGTCAAACGGTGAGTGAAAGACAGCACGGAGGTAAGCTGCAGCCGGTAATATGGGCCAAGCATGAAGGGTGAAAGTGGTCTGGGTTTCACGTGAACAGTTTCCCGGTGGTCGGTGGCCATATGCATACCACCCTGAAAAATTCGTCAAAAATCAATGCAGCGGCCGTCCTTTTCCCAATCGCCGTAGCGTGTGGGGTTCGCGCCCTTGCGCCCCCCAATTTCGCGCTGGTCCGGGGGCGTTGCGGGGCTGCGTGCATGGTCTGCTAAACCCTGCGTGGGTGGTTTTTCACGGCACTGATCATGTTCATTTGGCACGGACGCGGGTTCTATTTTCATACAATTTGACGGCTTGAAAGCCTGCAGTGTCCACTATGGTTTCTCAGGCTCAATTGTACAGTGATTCCGGGACGCATCGGGTACAATGCTGGTCACACTTCGCATTGCCAGAAAAATGACGTATTTGCCATATCTGTCCGTTTTGAAACTCTCCGGAACGGATGTCACCAGCTTTTTGCAGGGGCAGCTGACAGCCGATATTCTTGCGCTGGGGCCCGGCGCGGCAACGTTTGCAGCTTATTGTTCACCGCGTGGCCAGGTCATTGCCACCGTGATGGTGTGCCGATCCGGCGAAGACTGGTTTATGGTCCTGGCAGCAAACTTGGCCGACGCGATCCTGACCCGGCTCAAGATGTATGTGCTGCGCGCCAAGGTCATTATTGATCATTGCCCGGAGCTACAAGCTGCGGGTCTGATGCCACTGGAACATCCCCTCGAAGATGCGAGAGCATTCTCGCCACCGGGAACCACCCTGCACTACCTGCTCAGGACTCCGCAACTTAGCGCCGGCCATGAAGTGCTCGCATGGCGGCGCCATGAGATCTGTCATGGCCTGGCCTGGCTGGATACTGCCAGCAGTGAACGGTTTTTGCCCCAAATGCTGGGACTGGGCGCGCTTGGCGCCCTGAGCTTTTCCAAGGGTTGTTACACTGGTCAGGAAATCGTTGCGCGCACCCACTACCTTGGAAAACTCAAGCGCCACCCATTGCTGCTGCAACTGGAAGGCCGTCCGGATCTGCGCGCTGGTGACTCGTGCTTTGTGCTGGGCAACGCGCAGGAAGTCGAAGCGGTTGTTGTTGAACTCACGTGCTTTCCGGACCAGCCTTGCGTGGCACTTCTGGTAGCTGCACTGAAAGATGCTGATGCCGTATCAGCGCTCCGCTCGGGTGACCGGTCCTGGCCTGCGCAACGGCTTCAGGCCTGCGCAACCACGTAGCAAACCCAGCCTGCATCTGCCTCGCCGACTTCGCGAGGTGCGTATTCACCGTTGCCTTCCTCAGTTTCTTCGTCCGTTCCTTCCCAATAGACATCCGCCTGGCTGAAGCCGGCTTCCAGGAGGATTTCCTTGATCTCCGGCAAGGTCCACAACCTCCAGTGGTAACTGAAGGCCTTATTGATCCGTGATCCGTCAGGAAACTCAAAATGAATATGGCAGGTCATGCAGGAGTCTATGGGATTGAACTCAGCCTGATCCCAGACGTAAACAAACCCGTCACACTCCCGGCTTTCCTCGAGCTCACGCGGTGCATCGTAGCCGCCGTAGGCATCCAGGAAAAACATTCCGTCGGCCGCAAGACCTGTATGCACGGCACTAAAGTACTCGCGCAACTCGTCACGGGTACGGAACAGGAAATAACTGAAATTCATCGCCAGAACGATATCTGCACGTTCCTGCAGATCATCCAGCACGTTGCCATGGATCAATTCCAGGCGGTGCTGCTCCTCGGGACTCAACTGTGCAACATTATGCTGCTCGCCCCACTGCAATACCTCGTTATCAAGGTCTATGCCCAAAGCAAAGTGACTGTCGTCGCGGTGCACCCATTCGCAGGCAGTATTGGCAGTGCCGCAAAAATCTTCACGCAATAATTCCGCTGGTCTGCGGCGCAGGCCGTTCCAGGTCTCGAGAATAAAATTGATTTCTGTTTCTGCATCCTGCACCGAGCGCTCGTAGAGCTCGTGCCGGTCGGCCTGCTCGGCCAGTTTACGCTTTCGAAGCAAACTCATGGTTTATCTGTTTCACGTTTAGGTTGATAAGGGAGGTAGTGCTGTTCCACATACTGCTCAATCAATACCAAAAAATCCTGCGTCAGCGAGTCACCGCGCAGAGTCACCGCCTTGTGTCCGTCAATAAACACCGGGGCAACCGGAGCCTCGCCGGTGCCCGGCAGGCTGATGCCAATATTGGCATGGCGGCTTTCGCCGGGACCATTGACAATGCAACCCATGACGGCCAGCGAAAGGTTTTCAACGCCGTGGTGCCGGGTCCGCCAGGTCGGCATGCGCTCGCGCACATATGATTGAACCTCCTGGGTCAGGGTCTGGAAAAACGTACTGGTGGTGCGTCCGCATCCGGGGCAAGCAGTGACCATGGGCGAAAATGCCCGAAACCCCATGCTCTGCAACAGCTCCTGTGCCACGGTGACTTCATCATTGCGCGATTGGCCGGGCTCCGGGGTCAGAGAAATTCGGATGGTGTCGCCAATGCCTTCTTGCAGCAAGACCGCCAGGGCTGCAGTGGAAGAAACAATACCCTTGCTGCCCATGCCGGCTTCGGTCAAACCGAGGTGCAAGGGGTAGTCGCATCGCGCAGCGAGTGAACGGTATACCCCGATGAGGTCCTGCACGTCGCTGACTTTGCACGAAAGGATGATGCGGTCATGACCCAGGCCAAGGTCTTCGGCCTGGCGGGCGCTTTCCAAAGCAGAAACAATCAGTGCCTCGCGCATAACCAGGCGTGCATCCAGCGGTTCCTTACGCGTGGCATTTTCATCCATCAATCGCGCCAGCAATGCACTGTCAAGGCTGCCCCAATTGACTCCGATGCGCACCGGTTTGTCATGTTTGAGGGCGATTTCAATAATGGTGGCAAACTGGTCATCCCGTTTGCGGCCAAATCCGACGTTGCCGGGATTTATACGGTATTTGGAGAGTATTCGCGCACAATCCGGGACCGCAGTCAGCAGCTGGTGGCCGTTGTAATGGAAGTCACCTACCAGGGGAACGTCACAGGACATCATGTCCAGTCGTTCCTTGATGTCCACTACCGCCTTTGCTGCTTCGAGAGTGTTAACCGTTATCCGTACCAGTTCAGAGCCGGCCCGCGCCAGCTCTGCAACCTGCTGCGCTGTTGCTTTGGCATCAGCAGTATCGGTATTGGTCATGGATTGCACCACGATGGGGTGCAGGCTGCCAACAAGGACTTTTTCAATACGAACAGTTGGCGTTTCCCGGCGCTGGGCAAGAGCAGTCATTGATGCCTGGCTCAATCCGGGTAACTTGAACGGGTTGTTTGTGCGGCATCCGCACTGGCGAATTCTTCCTGCGAATAATGCACATGGTGCTTCGAGTCGCTGATCACCGGCCAGGCAGACGTCAGGTGGGTCCACATGGACCAAAGAGTCAGAGCCGCCGCCGTGTACAAAAGCAATTCGCCCAGCAGGGCCATGGGAACCCAGCCGATATTGTCGTGGTACAGGAGAAACCCGATCGCGGTCATCTGGAAGCCCGTCTTCATTTTCCCCAGCCAGGAAACCTTGACCAGGGACCGCTGCCCTACTTCCGCCAACCACTCCCGCAATGCTGATATGGCAATTTCACGCCCCACGATGACAGCAGAAGCGATCGCGAAAATGACTTCATAGGATTCCTGTTTTTGCACCAGCAGAATCAGCGCTGTTGCTACCATGATCTTGTCTGCAACGGGATCCAGAAAGGCTCCAAATCTTGACATCTGTCCCATGCGCCGCGCCACATACCCATCGGCCCAATCGGTCACTGCCGCCAGTACAAAGACCACCACGCAGGCAACATTCGCCCAGTGGAATGGCAGATAAAAAAACACCACCAGCACTGGCACCAGCGCAATGCGCATCAAGGTTAAAGCGGTTGGTAAGGAAATGACCATTAGGTACATGTCAGCGTGAACAGGTGGCGGCTCATTATTGCAGACTGCCGGTGATAATGACATCGAACTTGCACTGTTAATTGCAACCGGAAATTAGTGCAAGACTTTGAAAATCTGTTCCGCCAACAGTTGATTGATGCCGGGAACGCTGGCCAATTCATCGATGCTGGCCTTACTCACGCCTTGCAAGCCACCGAAATGGTTGAGCAGTTGCCTGCGCCTCTTCGGGCCTACCCCTGGAATGTCTTCCAGGGTCGATCGCGTGCTTGACTTGTTGCGACGACCGCGATGACCGGTGATGGCAAAGCGGTGCGCTTCATCACGGATCTGCTGTGCGAGATGAGATGCTGGCGATGCCGGGCCGGGAAACAGCGAGGCTTGCGGCGCAGGGCGCACCCATTCTTCGAAACCCGGCCGGCGCGAAGACCCCTTGGCGATGCCGACCAGCACGATGCCTGTCAAACCCAGTTCTGCCAGCACGTCGATAGCCTGTTTTAATTGGCCTTTGCCGCCGTCAATCAGTACCAGGTCAGGAAGTGCGCCCTCTCCCGTCTGTACGCGCGCGTAGCGCCGGGTCAGCACCTGCTTCATGGCAGCGTAGTCATCTCCCGGTGTAATGTCTTTCAGGTTGAAGCGGCGATAACGCGATTTGACCGGGCCACTGGTATCGAACACCACGCAGGAACCCACAGTCTGGTTGCCTGAGGTATGCGAAATATCGAAACACTCGATGGACCGCGGCTGGTCCTCCAGACCCAGCAAGAGCTGCAAGGCTTCAAATTGCCGCGTTATGCTCGCTTGCCCCGCAAGGCGCAGTCCCAATGATTCCCTGGCATTGTGCGCTGCCAGTTGCAGTACCTTGCGCCGAGCCCCGCGTGGGCGCGACTGGATTGAGACTTTTCGACCGACCGCCAGGGAAAACACGGCTTGCAGGATCGCAGGATCCGCGACGGGATGGGACAGGACCAGTTGCTCCGGTGGAATACGCTCACGGTAATACTGGCCGAGGAAGGCATCGAGCACCTCGGCGGCATCATGTTGCTCGGCCTGGCTGGGAAAAAAACTTCTTTGTCCGAGGTTTCGGCCGCTGCGGTATGACACCACCTGCACGCAACTCTTGCCCTGGTCCTGGGCTACAGCGATGAAATCCAGGTTGCCATTTCCGCCGGAAACAAACTGCTGTGCGTGCATTTTCTTCAGGACATTGATCTGGTCCCGGTACACCGCTGCTGCCTCGTACTCGCGTTCGCCTGCGGCCAACTCCATGCGGCGAATCAGCCGCTCAATGATTTTCTGGTCTTTACCAGCGAGGAACAAACTGGCATCACTGACTTGTTCAGCGTAGTCGCCGGCGTTCACAAGGCCTACGCAAGGAGCCGTACAACGGCGAATCTGGTGCTGCAGGCAGGGTCTCTGGCGATGGCTGAAATAGCTGTCTTCGCAGTTACGCAAACGAAACAATTTCTGGATGAGGCTGATGCTTTCGCGTACTGAGCCAGCTGAGGGGTAAGGGCCAAAATAGCGATGCGCGCGGTCACGCAAGCCGCGGTGAAAAGCGATGCGTGGAAATTCGTGTCCATTAGTGATTACGATCCAGGGATAGGATTTGTCGTCACGCAGTAAAATGTTGTAGCGCGGCTTGAGTGACTTGATCCACTCATTTTCCAGCAACAATGCATCGCCTTCGCTGCGGGTAATGCTGATCTCGATGGACTGGATGCGCGCCACCATGCGCATGATGCGTTCCACCTTGGGGCTGGCATCAAAGTAACTCCCTACGCGCTGGCGCAAATTCCTGGCCTTACCCACGTACAGCGCGAGGCCGGTTTCATCCCGCATCAGGTATACCCCGGGGCTCGTGGGCAGTCGCGCCACGAAAGCCTTGCCTTCGAATTGAGGTTTGAGGGGGTTTTCAGTTGACATGAATTATGTAATTAACAAATAAAACAATAATATAGATAACTAATCTAATTATTTACCTTATTATGTCACGCACCCTTTCCAGGTCTTCGGGTGTGTCCACCCCTGCAGGGATGTGTCGGCAAGCCCGGGCCATGATTATGCGTCCTCCATGTTCCAGAACCCGCAATTGCTCCAGTTTTTCGACGTGTTCAAGCGGCGTGGTTGCCTGGCTGCTGAATCTCTGCAAGGTTGACATGCGCCAGGCATAAAGCCCGATATGCCGCTTCCACTCACAACCATGCTCAAGGGCAGCCTCAAGCCCTGCCCAGTCGCGCGGAAATGGAATCACTGAGCGGCTGAAACTGATGGCGGAACCATCCAGGGCAGTGACCACTTTTACAATATTCGGATCGAGAATTTCCTGCGAGCTACGCAAAGGGCAGTAGAGGCTTGCCACATCCGCACGGGGGTTAGCTGCGAGCAGTCCGGCAACCTGGTCCAGGCACTGCGGCGGCATCAAGGGTTCGTCACCCTGCAGGTTGACTATGATTGCGTCCTGCGGCCAGTCCCTGAGCGTTGCACATTCAGCCAGGCGGTCACTGCCGCTGGCGTGCTGCGCCGAGGTCATAACTACCTCTGCCCCAAACGATTTGCACACCCTTTGTATCTGCTCGTCATCGGTGGCGATGATTACGGATGCTGCGGCCGATTGCCGCGCCCGTTCGTAAACGTGCTGCACCAGGGGCTTTCCGGCAATGTCGGCAAGTGGTTTACCCGGCAAGCGCTGCGCTGCCATCCGCGCAGGTATGACCACGTGGTAGGTGACCATCATGGCTCTGCAAATTCTGCTACATGCTTACGGTGTTGTGCGAGGCCTGCCTCCAGGCGTTCGAGGAAACGGGACTCCCAGGCAGCAGGAAGTACTGCCTCTACCGCCAGGAACCATGCATTGTCCAGGCCCAGTCCGCGGCATTTAACAGCGTCTTTTTCGGTCATGATCAATGGCAGGCCTGGCTCCAGGGCGTTGAAATCCTGCGCGGAGAACGTGTGGTGGTCGGGGAAAGCCCGCCCCGTCGTTTGCAATCCAGCTTGTTGCAAAACACGAAAAAAACGATCCGGATTACCAATTCCGGCAATGGCGTTTACACGACACCCGGAGAATTGCGACAGGCGCCAGGTTTCACTGCCATTGAGCGCATGCAACAGGCCCGGTGCGAGTTGCATATGTACCGCGTCGTGCAGCTCAGGCTCCTGTTGCCCGGGCTCCAATTGACCAGACTTGAAACGGTTTGGCAGTTCATCCTCCGCGCCGTTTATCACCACGAAATCGACTACTTTCAGGCGCGACTGCGACTCGCGCAGAGGTCCTGCCGGCAGCAAGCTGCCGTTGCCGAAACCCCGTTCACCATCTACAACGCAAATTTCAACAGTGCGTGGCAGGCGATGATGCTGCAAACCGTCATCTGATATGACCAGGTCAGCACCCCGATCGAACAGGAATTGCGCTGCAGCGCAGCGGTCATTTGCCACCACAACAGGGGCGCCGCTGCGGCGTGCAATGATCAAAGGTTCATCGCCGATATCCAGCGGAGACGAGTCCTTGCTCACTTCGGCCAGGGCGCCCGATGATCGGCCATAGCCACGGCTTATAACCGCGGGTTTATAGCCGGCCTGACGGGCCAACTGGCACAAACGGATGACCAGGGGCGTCTTGCCGCTACCGCCCGCGACTATGTTCCCCACTACCACTATGGTGCGACGCTTCAGTCCGCGGGGTTGACAGCGGTATCTGAAATTCCGATCCAGCCAGAAACCCGCCCGGTACAGAGGCACGAGTACCCTCAGCCAGGCTGGAGCCTGCCGGTCCGCGTACCAGACGCGGTTCAGCCAACGATCAAGCTTTTGCCGCATGGTTCGCTTTTTCCTTGCCGAATTGCAGGTGATAAAGCGTGGAATACACCCTGCCCCGTTCCAGTAGCTCTTTGTGTGTACCCATTTCTGTCACTCTGCCACTATCCAATACTATCACCAGATCGGCATTTTCAATGGTGGACAAGCGGTGCGCAATGACCAGCGTGGTGCGGTGCTTCATGACTTCCGCCAGCGCGTCCTGTATGACACGCTCCGACTCGCTGTCCAGCGCGGAAGTGGCTTCGTCGAGAATCAGAATCGGCGCATTTTTCAGCAGTGCCCGCGCGATGGCCAGGCGTTGCCTCTGTCCACCTGATAGCAGGGTTCCATTTTCCCCCACAAGGGTATCGAGCTTCAACGGCAACCGATCAGCAAACTCGGTGACATGGGCCGCCTTCGCGGCTTGTTCGATGGCCCCGCGACTGGCGCCGGACAAAGCACCATAGGCTATATTGCCGGCTACGCTATCGTTAAACAGCACCACGTCCTGGCTGACCAACGCAATCTGGCTGCGCAGGTTTTCCAGGCGGTACTCGCGCAATTCAACACCGTCAAGTAAAACGTGTCCTTCACTGTAGGGGTAAAAGCGAGGCAGCAGTCCTGCGAGGGTGGTCTTGCCGCTGCCGGAATGCCCCACCAGGGCAACTACGCTGCCGGCAGCAACCGTAAAACTGACATCGTGCAGAACCGGTGTATCGCCGCCCGGGTAGCTGAAACTGACGTTGCGAAATTCAATCTCGCCGCGCACCCGCGCAATCGAATAGCTACCAGTATCCTGCTCGGGTTGCAGGTCTATCACCTGGAAAATGCTGTCGGCTGCAGCAATCCCTTTTTGTAGCTGTGACTGCACCGAGGTAAGGCGCTTGAGCGGTGGTATGGTGCCTACCATGGCCCAGAATATCGTGGTAAACGTGCCGGCGGAGATATCGTTGAGCATTTCCGGGCGCGTGGCAAAAACCATCAATAACACAATGGCCAAACCTGCCGCGACCTGCACCAGGGACGAGCCCGCCAGGTGGGTAACTTCCATGCGCATATGCAGGCGCCGGGTTTTCTCGTTGACCTTTGCAAAGCGCCTGATTTCCGCCTGCTGGCCCTGGAATACTTTTACCACCCGGTGCCCTGCCACAGCCTCTTCAGTTACGTGCGACACATCGCCCATGGAGTCCTGGATGCGATGACTGATGCGACGAAAGCGCCGACTGATCACTGTCACCAGCAAACCGATCATAGGTACGAGCAACAGCATCACCAAAGTCAGCTTCAAGCTGTTACTTACCATCACTCCCACCAGCAAGACGACCAGCACCACGTCCCGGAATGCCGATACGATGGAGTTGGTAGCGGCATTGGCAACCTGCTCGCTGTTGTAGGCCAGTTTGGAGATCAACTGACCCGAGCTGTACTTGTCATAAAAAGAGGCAGGCAAGGCGACATACTGGGAAAACAGCTGGTGGCGCAGATCCGCAACTACTCTTCTTCCCACCCATTCCATGCCATACACACCGGCAAAGTTACCGATGATGCGTCCAATGCTGATCAGGGCGATGACACCGGCGAGCCACAGGCCAAATGCGGAATCTTTGCCGACAAAGACACGGTCGATCAGAGGGCCCATGAACTCCACGAAAGCCGCCTGCATAGCCGCATCCACGCTGACGCCAGCCAAACCCAGCAGGAACATCGGCCAATAGCGCCGGGTATAGCCCCACAGCCGACGGTAGATCGCCATCGACGAAGCCGGGGGTGCTGCAGTCATCAGTCCGTCCCGTCAGATCGATCAGTGGCAATGGACAAATCTGTGAAACCCAGTTGCGCCGCCACATCCATTGCCCTGACCACGAAATGATGGGGAGTTTCACGGTCTGCGCGCAGCACGAGAGGCACCTTACGGTTGTCACCGACTTCTTGCGTGAAAGCAGCAATCAAAGTGTCTTTCCTGCCGTCAACCAGTTCCTGGTCGTTTAAAAACATCTTGCCATTTTTATCAATAACAAGTTCCAGCCGGTCAGCCGGGTCCGCCAGCTCTGCCTTTGCGCTGGCTCCAGGCAGAGTGACTTTCATTGAAGCGGGGCGCTCAAACGTGGTACTCACCATGAAAAAAATCAGCAAAATGAATACCACGTCGATCAGCGACGTGAGGTCGATAGTTAGCTCCTCGCCTGTGCGTTTACGGAAGTTCACGAGTCAACCGCCCGGAACACGGCTGCTGAGTTGTGCCACATTGCCTTGCTCAATCGCTTCAATCAGGCTGATCGCCTCTACTTCCATTGACACCACGTACTCATCCACCCTGCCTTTGAAGTAGCGGTAGAAAAAATAAGCTGGAATGGCGACGGTCAGGCCACCGGCCGTAGTAATCAATGCCACGGAAATTCCGCCGGCCAACTGGTCTGCATGGCCTGCACCATGTTTAACGATAGCTGAAAAAACCTGGATCATGCCAAGTACCGTGCCGTACAAACCGAGCAAAGGTGAAATACCGGCAATGGTTCCCAGCGTGTTAAGGAAACGATCCAGTTCGTGGACCACGTGTCGCCCGGTGTCTTCAACGGATTCTTTGATCAGCTCTCTGGGCCGATGCCGGTTTGCCAGTGCGGCGGCGAGGACACGCCCCAAGGGCGAACCGTCGCGCAGTTGTTCGATGTGCCGTTTGTCCAGCTCATGCCGCGACGCCCATTCTTGCACTTGGGCGGAGAGGTGGCGCGGGATGACCTTGCTGGCCCGCAAGGTCCAGAAGCGCTCGGCAACTATGGCTACGGCAAGAATGGAGCAAAGAATGATAGGCGCCATGACCCAACCGCCAGCGTAGATGATTTCGAGCACGTTTTTTTCACTCCTTTGATTGCAGGCAATTCGAATGATACATGCCGTGCCTGGCATAGGCCATTAACAGCCGCATCAGGCCAGGCGCCGGTCAGGGGCAGGAATCCGCAGGAGGCCAGCGCCACGGCGCAGCCTTTACTCGTCGCGCACTGGTGCTGCGCATACTGCCATCAGCTGCCAGTTCGATGCGGACAGCTCCGCAGGCCTCAGTCGACCACAACGGAATGCCGTGTTCAAGGTAACGTTGCTGGATTTCCGGGCGCGGAAAGCCAAACCGGTTTCCCAGGCCTGTCGTTGCGACGGCAATCAGCGGTTGCACCTGCTCGAGGAACTCCGCGCTGGAGGAGGATTTACTACCATGATGTGGCACCAGCAATACCTGGTGCCTGCCTATTCCCCGTTGCACCAGGCGGGATTCGATGGAACTGGAAATATCGCCGGGTAACAACACCGAGGATTCACCCAGTTTAACGCTCACCACGCAGGAACTGTCATTGCGCAGGTAAGGCAAATAGGCGGATGGGTGCACCACCTGAAAGCTGATGCCGTCCCATGCCCAATTCATGCCTTGTCTGCACAACGGTGGTTCAACTTGTGCGGCCGACAGGTTGGCATACACCGGTGTAGTCGGAAACAGTTCCTTTAGCCGGTTCAAGCCACCGGCATGATCCAGGTCGCCGTGGCTGATCAGAATTCGGTCCGGAGAGTGATAGCCAGATTGAACAATAGCCGGCACCACCACCTGGTCTACGAGCTGGAACTCTTCGCCATCACCCGGGCCGCTGTCGTAAACCAGCAGGTGCTCACTGGAGGACACCAGCACTGCTGTGCCCTGCCCCACGTCCAGCACATCAATACGCAGGGAACCCTTGGCGGGGCGCGCAGCAGGTGCGAGCAGGGGCAACAACAGGAGCAGTCCCAGCCAGCGGTGCGGCAGAGCTCGTGGCAGCAGCAACAGCAAGCCACCCAGCAAAGCCACGCACAGCGCCCACAGCGAGGGTTGCGGCAAGGCAATTGCGGCAGCTGGAAATGCCGCCAGCCAATCCAGCGCCAGTAACAGAAAAGAAGAACTTGCGCCCGCAAGCTGGAATGCCAAGATGGCCAGGTTCGTGTTGAGCCACAGGAGCAGCAGGCCCAGCAATATCAGGGGCACCGTGATGAAACTGATCCAGGGTATGGCAAGGAGGTTCGCCGCAAGGCCTGACAAGCTGACGGACTGGAACCACCATGCGCCAAGCGGCAGCATGAACAGGGTGATGGCCAACTGCGCCCGCAGCAAGCTGCGCAACCAGTGCTCTGCGTTGCTTTCCTGGTTGGAAAACAGTAAAAGGAGCACGGCGACTGCGGCAAATGACATCCAGAATCCCGCCCCCAGCATGGCCGGTGGGTCGAGCACAAGCACTGCTGCCATGGCCACCAGCCAGGCTTGCCAGAGGTGGCTGGTGCGGCGGCTTGCCAGCATCAACATGCCGACCGCCAACATGACCAAGGCGCGTACGGTAGCTGTACCAAAGCCGGCCAAAGCCGCGTAGGCCGTAGCGAGCAATAGCCCGGCGAACATAGCTAGCGGATAGGACTGGCCACGCATCCACGCCGCAGGAACCGACAACAGCAGCAGACGCATCAGAAAGAAGCCGAACATCGCAGCAAGGCTGACCTGCTGTCCGGAAATGGCCAACAGGTGAGCAGTGCCAGTGCGGGCGAAAGTCCGGTTCAGCTGGGGTGAAATTTTACTCAGATCCGCGATCGCAAGCGCCAGCACAACTCCCTGGAGCCGCTCATCAGGCACAGCCTCGAGTATCAGGGAACGCACTTGGTGACGCAGTTGGTTCAAGCTGGAACTCACCGAGCCATCATCACCCGTGGGTACTCCACTTCGCACCGTGGCCAGTGCACCTATTCCTTCCGCAAACATCCAGCGTTCGCGATCTGATCCCTGGAAATTCACCCGACCCCAGGGCGGCCTGATCTGCAGTTCCAATTGCCAGGCCTGCCCGGGTTCGACAGCCGGCGGGTCGCGATACCAGTAGACGAGCAGGGTGTCAGGCAGCTCTTTTGCAGGCGTCTGCTGCACCGGACGGAAGCGAAAACGGGTGTACTCGGGATACTGCTGCGGAAGGTCCGCGATGTGCCCGTGCACGCTCACCGTGTGGCCGTTGAGTTCAGCGGCAAGGCGGTCCTCGAGACGGTGATGAAACGCCACGCTCGACCAGCACAGGCTGAGCAGCATCACCGCAGCCCATGGGGACTTACGCAGCACGGCACACAGCAGGGTGGCAGCTGCCACCGGCCAAACATGCCAGGCATTGATAAACAGAACGTAGGCGGCGAAAACACCGGCAATACAGCCCGACGGAATACCAAAAGCAACACGCCAGCGTGTCGCCGACACAATTAAGTCAGCGTGTGGATCTGCCCGAGGCGCAGCTCAAGTTGCTGGTCCATACGCGCTGCCAGGCGGGTGTCATGCGTCACCAACAACAGGCTGGTTTGCAGCTCACGGTTGAGCTCAAGCAACAGGCTGTAAACGTTGCCCGCGGTGCGCTCATCCAGATTTCCGGTTGGCTCGTCACCCAGTACTACGCGTGGGCCGCCGACCAGGGCGCGCGCAACCGCTGCCCGCTGCCTTTCACCGCCCGAGAGTTCACCCGGTTTGTGGTCCAGGCGGTGTTCGAGACCAACGCGGCCTAGTATTTCGGTCGCCCGTTTCTTGGCTTCGGACGCGGCAAGCCCGCGTATGAGCAAGGGCATGGCGACATTTTCCAGCGCAGTGAATTCAGCCAGCAAGTGATGAAACTGGTACACAAACCCCAGGGTGCGATTGCGCATGGCCCCGCGGTCCGCCTCGCTCTGCGCCCACAGGGACTGTCCTTCGATCAACACTTCGCCGTGGTCCGGGCGATCGAGGCCCCCCAGGATATGCATCAAAGTACTTTTTCCGGCACCGGAAGTGCCAACAACAGCCATGGACTGTCCGGCACGAAGTTGCAGGCTGACATCGCTCAACACATCGATTTGTTTCGAACCCTGGTGAAAGGATTTACTGATGTTGCGCGCATCCAGCACCAGTTCCGCCGGCATATTACTCATAACGCAGAGCCTCCGCCGGATGGGTGGTCGACGCCCGCCACGCCGGATAGAGCGTGGACAACAGGGACATGGCAAGGGACATCAGGGCGAACTTGACGACATCGTCAATGCGCAAATCGGAGGGCAATTCAGTGATGTAGTAGATGTCCTCAGGGAACAGGCTGAAACCAAACATTTGCTCGAGGAAGGGCACCACGGAACTGATATTCGCGGCCAGTACAATTCCGCCCAGAACGCCCAAAGCAGTGCCAATAATACCGATCAGGCTACCCTGTATAACGAAGATCCGCAGTATGACACCCGATCGGGCGCCCATGGTCTTGAGGATGGCAATGTCAGCTTGTTTGTCCGTCACGACCATCACCAGCATGGAAATAATGTTGAAGGCCGCCACCGCAATGATGAGTGAAAGGATCACCCACATCACCGATTTTTCGGTACGCACCGCCTGGAACAGGTTGCCGCGCTCTTCGGTCCAGTCACGGACACGGTATTGTCCGGTCAACTCGCTGGAAATTTCCCGCGCCGTACGCCATGACTGGTCCATATCAGCCAGCTTGAGACGGATACCGCTAACACTGCCAGGCTGCATGCGTAACAGCCTGGCAGCATCATCGATGTGCATGAGGGCAAGCGTGTTGTCGTTCTCGTACTCACCGAATTCGAAAGCGCCGACCACGGTGAAGCGCCGCATCAGTGGACTGGCGCCAACCGGCGTGGCCTTGAGCCTGGGGGCAATGACGGTGACACGATCGCCCGGGCCAACGCGCAGTTGCGCGGCCAAGCCAACGCCGAGGATGATGCCGTATTCGCCCGGACGCAAATCCGTCAATAACCCCGCAATCATTTTCTCGCCGACTTCAGATACGCGTTCCTCATAGGCCGGGTCAATTCCGCGGATCATTGCTCCAGATGAGCCAACTCCCTGCAGCCAAACGCCCTCTGCAACATAAGGTGCGGCCCCCAGCACCCCCTCGTGTTGCTCCACCTGCTTGATGATGGGCTGCCACTCCAGCAGGGTTTCGTTAACCGGTTGAATAGTGGCATGCGCGATTGCGCCAAGTATGCGGCTGCGCAATTCCTTTTCGAAACCGTTCATTACCGAGATCACGGTAATCAAGGTGGTCACGCCCAGCGCGATACCGAGCATCGAGGTCAGGGAAATGAAGGAGATAAAGTGATTACGCCGCTTGGCACGCAGGTAACGCAGGCCAATAAAGGCTTCCAGGGGTCGGTACATGGCGCGAATTAAAACACAGGCCGCCGGCTACCACCAGCGGCCAAAGCCCATCCTGCCTGTAGGCAATCTACTATGCGTCATCGGACTCAAGGCTCGATCGCATCGAGGACTGCACCCAATGCCACGGGCAATTGAGCGTGGCAATGTATGCTCTCCCCGGACAAAGGCCGGAAGCCCAGGCGATGCGCGTGCAGGAATAGCCGCTTGAGCCCCCGTGCCTGCCACTTTTTTTGCGATTCTTCGCTGGAATAGCGATTGTCTCCGGCTAAAGGCAGCCCGAGGTGAGCAGCGTGCACCCGGATCTGGTGTGTTCTGCCTGTGAATAAGTCCGCTTCCACGTAGCTCGCGTCGGCAAAAGCCTGCAGCAAGCTAAAATGGGTCAAGGCATCTTTGCCCTCCTCATCCACCTCGACACTGTGGTCCTGGTCGTAGCGCACTTTCAGTACAGGCGCAGTGACCGTCACCTGCGTTTCCTGCATCAAACCGTCAAGCAGGCACAGGTATTGCTTTGTGATGCTGCCTTCGCGAAATTGCGCGGAAAGGTGGCGCAGCGCATCACCGCTGCGCGCAAGCAGGACACAGCCGCTGGTCTCGCGGTCAATGCGGTGAGCCAGCTCGGCGTATTGCCCGGGCCAGGCCTGGCGCACGGCATCGATGAGGCCCCACGGTAGACCACTGCCTGAATGCACGGCCATGCCCGATGGCTTGTCGATGACCAGGTAATGCGCATCTTCATACAAGACCGCTTGCCTGACCTGCTGCAGCACGGCTTCCGAAATCCGCGCGGTGCCGTCCTCCCGGGTACGGGCAGGCGGCAGTCGCACGTCATCCCCGGCAGACAGTTTATGCTCCGGTTTACAGCGTTTGCCATTGATCCTGACCTGCCCGGTGCGAATCATGCGATAAACCCCCGCCTTGGGCACGCCCTTGAGCTGCCGCGCGAGGAAATTGTCGATGCGTTGCCCCGCGTGGTCCGCAGAGACTTCGACATGCCGGACACCATTCTTTCTATTCGCTTCAGTATTCAAAGACAACTCATTGATAGATTGGGAAAAGGCTGCTATATTGCCAGCCTTCGGATCGTCGCGCTGGATATAGCGAATACATCATCTGTCTCTCCAGTCACACCGGGCGATGTTATCGGCAGGTGTCATTAGGAAAGGCTCCAGCCTGGTTTTTTCGGGCCATGGTCCCCGCCCTTCAGTTTATCCGAATACGCCTGATCTGCGCGCATGCGCAACCCGGAACTGGACCATCTGGCGACTGGTTTATAGCGTTTCGATCGGAAACGCCTTACTGAGTCAGGCAAAAAATTGAAATTCATACAACAGCCTTTGGCCGTTGTAACGGTCCGGCAGCTGAAAAGCGCGCCGGCTAACACACATTAGAATAGGCATTCCTGGATCGGCAGAATAAAGACCGGCCGGGAATTTGAAACGCGTGATACCAGGGTTTTTGAGCCCTGTGAGCCCGTGGGTTCAGGCCAGGATGCCTGAGGAACAAATAGAATGTTAAGAATGCTGATAAACGCAACTCAGCCTGAAGAGTTGCGTGTGGCCATTGCTGATGGCCAGAACCTGATTGACCTGGATATTGAAGTCCCCTCCTTAGAACAAAAGAAATCAAACGTCTACAAAGGGCGTATCACCCGCGTTGAACCCTCCCTCGAAGCGTGTTTTGTTGATTTTGGTTCGGTTCGTCACGGGTTCCTGCCGCTGAAAGAAATCTGCCCCGAGTATTACCAGGCTTCAGCGCGTGGTAAGGAAGGAAAAGTATCCGTAAAGGAAGCCGTGAATGAAGGGCAGGAAATAATTGTCCAGGTCGAAAAAGAAGAGCGGGGCAATAAAGGCGCTGCTCTCACCACGTACATTTCCCTGGCCGGCCGTTACCTCGTGCTGATGCCTACCAACCCCAAGGCGGGAGGCGTATCACGTCGCATCAGCGGGGATGAGCGCCAGGACCTGCGTGAGCAGTTGCAGAACGTAACGACCCCCGACAACGTAGGCATTATCGTGCGCACGGCCGGAGTTGGCCGCGAGGCCAATGAATTGCAGTGGGACCTCGATTACCTGTTGCAACTGTGGCATGCCATTGAAAAGGCCTCCCACGAAAAGAAGGCGCCGTTCCTGATTTACCAGGAAAGCAACCTGTTTATCCGTGCCTTGCGTGACCATTTGCGCAATGAGATCGGCGAAATCCTGGTGGACGACATCAATGTTTTCCAGGATGCACGCAAATTTATTGAAGACGTAATGCCGCACAATGTGCGCAAGCTCAAGCTGTACGAAGACGATGTGCCACTGTTCAGCCGCTACCAGATCGAAAGCCAGATTGAATCCGCATTTTCCCGCACTGTGCACCTGCCTTCAGGTGGTTCGTTGGTCATCGATCACACCGAGGCATTATTGTCGATTGACATCAATTCCGCGCGCGCCACGAAAGGTTCGGACATCGAAGACACTGCCTACAAGACCAATCTTGAAGCGGCGGACGAAATTGCCCGCCAGTTAAGGCTGCGTGACCTCGGTGGACTGATTGTCATCGATTTCATTGACATGATGGACCGCAAACACCAGCGCGACGTTGAAGAGCAGTTGAAAAATGCGCTGCAGATTGACAAGGCGCGCGTGCAGACAGGGCGAATCTCTCGCTTTGGCTTGTTGGAGATGTCACGCCAGCGCTTGCGCCCTTCACTGGGTGAGTCGAGCCAGGAAACCTGCCCGCGCTGTGACGGCCATGGGTCTATCCGAAGCATTGAATCGCTGGCCCTGTCCATTTTGCGCCTGCTGGAAGAAGAGGCCATGAAGGAACACACCGGCCAGGTGATTGTGCAGGCCCCGACCTCGGTGGCCAATTTCATACTGAACGAAAAGCGCAAGAACCTGACGGGCATTGAAGCACGCCATTCCGTGCCTATCCTGATCCTGTCGAATGAACACATGCAGCGGCCAAAGTTCGAAATCGAACGCTTGCGCAAAGCCGATGTAAGCGATGAGCCCAGCTACTCGCACGTGCATGACCCGGAAGAGGAAGAAGCCCTGGCAGAACTCGGCAAACCCGTAAAGCCAGTGGTCGGACCAGCGGTTTCTGCTATCAGCCCCACCCGGCCGGCTCCAACCCGTGCGGCAAAAGAAGAACCGGCTCCAGAATTGGTCAAAAAACCGAAGGCTGGTATGTTCGGTCAGTTTCTTTCCCGAATTTTCTCCGCGCCTGCAAGCCCTGCCACCCCGGCCACAGAACAGGCACCCGCGGTTCGGCCATCGGTACAGACCGGACCAAGCCCGGCAACACGCGCGGCACCAGCAGCGCGAACCCGCTCAGCCAGCAGGCCTTCCGGTGACCGACCATCCAATCGCGGACGGCGCAACCCGGGCAAGCCCGCACCGGCAGTTTCAGCCGATGGCAAGGAAGACCAGCCACGCCCGGCGGGACGGAATGCCAGCAAGAAAAAGCGCGTGCGTAAACCACCTTCCGGCGTCGATCGGACAGTCAATGTCCGGGAGGCAGATGGAAACACTGCTCCAGCGGACCAGCCCCGTCCACAACCGCAGGCTGATCATCCGCCGGAAACTGGTGGTGGGCCAGAAGTACAAGCTGGCGACCGCGACAGCAGGCCGCCGGCAAAGAGCCGGAGGCGCCGTTCGAGATACAAAACAGGTGGGGGAAAAGGCCGCGACGACCAGAGTCCCAATGGGTCTGCTAATGATGGCCCTCAGCAAAACGCAGACTCAAGTTCAGAGCCGCGCGCGGATGTCAGCCCAGGCATGCATCAACCACGGCCGGCAAATGATGCACCACCAGTTCCCGACGGCAACGTTGCAAGACCCGCAGCACCGCCCCAGCAGTCTGGCACTCCTGTGGTTGCTGTATCGCGCGATGACCGCGGGGTGTATACCCTCAAACCGGCAGAATCTGCCGCGCCTGCCAGCCCCGCCCCGGCAAGTGTTGCTGTAGCAAGTGCAACTCCGGCGAGTGTCACAGCGGCTGGCCCCGCCCAGGCAAGTCCCGCAGCGGCAAATTCAAGCCCGGTTGAGCGCTCTTCCCCGCAACTATCGACGCAATCTGGCGGGGAGCAATAGTGGCTGGGAGTTAATGCATCCGGCAACCGGGCGATTTCATACGTAAAGCGCCCGGTTGCCTGAACCACCCGGACATACCATCAGGCAGGCGCAACGATTCCGTAGCGCATGGCCAGGCGGGTCATGGCTACATCGTTGGTGGTGTCCAACTTTTCAAAAATGCGGTATTTGTAGGTCGCCACTGTTTTCGGGCTCAGATGCATGGTGTTCGCAATGTCCGCTACGCGGTATCCGTCTGCCAGCATCAGCATCACTTCCATTTCCCGGGTAGACAGCTCACTGAATGGCGAGCTCGCAGCGCCGGGCAACATGCCCAGGGCCATGACCTGCGCCACGGTTGAACCTATGTGGCGACCACCGTTCGCGACCGTGCGTATAGCCTGTACCAGTTCCGTCACCGGGCAGCCCTTGGTGAGGTACCCGGCCGCACCCGCTTCCATCAAGCGCTCGGGGTATGGTGAGGTTTCGTGTACGGACAGGATAATGACCGCAAGCGCCGGATGAATGTGTTTCAGGCGCGTGGTCGTTTCAAGCCCGGATAATCCCGGCATGCAGATATCCAGCAGGACGACATCCGGCGCGAGTTCCCGCGCAAGCCGCAAAGCAGTCTCACCTGTACCTGCTTCCCCTACTACTTCTATGGCCGGGTAGTCCCCCAGTATCTCCCGCAGCCCGACTCGGACGAGTTCATGATCGTCCACGATCAACAAACGGATCATTGATTTTCCCCCTCAAGAAAATTTCACCTCTAAAAAAAATTCACCCCTTTAACGATGACCCGATTTCAATATACGGCGCTTCGTTGCATGAGTCGAGGGCAAGCTGAAAAGTAGCGGAGAATTCTTACACGGTTTACCGATTCTGGTCGCGGAAAATGCAACATTGCATATTAGAAACGTAAATGCTATTTTGCAAGGATGATTAAACGATCACTCGAGTCCAGTCTGCGGACGGCACTGGCCGCAATGCCCGTGGTTGCCCTGTTGGGACCACGGCAAGTCGGCAAGACTACGCTTGCGCTGGAAGTTGCCAAAGCCGCTGACAAACAAACCGCCTATCTCGATCTTGAGCTCGATTCCGACCTGGCAAAATTCGATGATCCGGAAGCCTATTTACGCCGCTTCGAAAACCAGCTCCTGATCATCGACGAAGTGCAACGTAAACCTGATTTGTTTCGATTACTGCGTGGCCTGGTAGACATAAGAAAAAGGGCTGGAGAAAAATCCGGCCAGTTTCTTCTGCTCGGTTCCGCTTCACGTGATCTCATTCAGCATTCCTCTGAAACCCTGGCGGGGCGAATTCGCTTCCTGGAATTGAGCCCTCTCTCCGTGCTGGAAATTCATCAACACCCGCAGCGCAACGCGGGACTGGAGAAGCTCTGGTTGAGAGGTGGCTTTCCAGACAGTTACCTGTCGAAGACTGAAGACGACAGCTGGGCCTGGAGAAGTGATTTCATCTCCTCCTATGTGGAAAGAGATATTCCGTTCATGGGGCCGCGAGTTGCAGCCACGACCATGCGGCGGCTTTGGTCGATGCTGGCGCATAACAATGCACAGCAAGTGAACTACTCGAAGTTGGGGGCAAGTCTGGGAGTCAGCTACAAAACGGTCAAAAACTATATCGACACGCTCACCGATTTCTACATGTTGCGACAGATACAGCCATGGGCCGGGAACAGCAAAAAAAGATTGGTCAAGGCGCCGAAGATTTATGTGCGCGACTCCGGATTGGCCCATCGCATGCTCAATATCCCGAATTTTGAAACCTTGCTGGGCCACCCCACCATTGGCGCCAGTTGGGAGAGCTTCGTCATCGAAAACATCCTGAGGACGATCTCAGACAAGTGGCAGCACAGCTTCTACAGAACCAGCGCCCAGGCGAAAGTTGACCTCGTGCTTGAAGGCCCGAACCGGCAAGTTTGGGCGGTTGAGATCAAGCGCTCCTCGGCACCAACTGTTACCAAGGGGTTTCACTATGCCTGTGCGGATATCGTGGCGACCAGGAAATTTCTGATCTATCCAGGCACCGAGTGCTTCCCACTCTCGAACAATATTGAGGCGATGGGCTTGCTCGCGTTTCTTGAAATGTTGGCTTGACAAGGCACCAGAATGCCCGAGTAGTCGGGGTCGGGGTCGGCTCAATTCGTGACTATGCATCGCATCGGCGCATGTCTCTAAACTAAAGGCTCTTCCCCAATCGGAGTGGGTAGTCTGGCCACTACTCCAACTGCAACATCCCCAGAACCGCAAGGTCATCATCCATTTTTTCTCCCAGCCAGAGGCTTTGCGCAGTTTTTGGCGTAATGTGAATGCCGGATGTGCTGTGCTGTTCAAAAAGTGACCAGACGTTCCCGCGGGAATTTCCTGGCGGGCCGGTGGGAATGATTTCGCCAGCGGGGTTATTGAATTCAATAACCCCCTGGGTTGATGTACGGATACCAAAACCACCATCGCGCCGCTGCAAGGCACGGCGGATGGCCGGTGGAATGGTGCGGCTTTTACGCCCGATGCTGAGCGGCTCACCACCAGTGTGATCAATACTGGAGCTATCCAGCCAATGCACCAACCCGGCATCGCAGGACACGCGCCTTGCGGTTTCGGCGGAGATATTTCCACCTTCTTCCAATTTCGCTTCCCCACCCGTTCCATCCGATTTGAGGGTGTCCATATCGGTGTGTATATGCACCATAAAGCGATCCGCACTGTTGGAATCGGTGGAGCTTGAATACCCCTGTGCCATGCGTACCAGCGCATCGACGCGGCGCGAAGCAATAGGCTCGGGGTACGCGTGGATTTCATCCAGCGATGGGGTGGCAGAAATTCCCGCGGGAACGCCCCGTTGTTCGCGCAAGTCTTCTTCCATTAGCTGTTGCATGACGGCCTGCACCAGGGCGCCCTGCTCTGCGGTCAAGCGGCCGCGTATCACCCAGTAACCCTCGTCATCCACATACCAGTGCAGCTCACGCTGCGCATGGCGGGTGTTTTCACCATCGAGTGCTTCAATACGCTTGACCTTGCGAAAATTACGCACCAACCGTTCGATGTGCACTGCCGTTCCATGCCGCGCGATCATCAGCAGGTAGTCTTCATTCTTCGGAGTTGCCACCCGCGTCATGGCACGCACCTTGGAATAACTCACACGGCCGTGACCAAACGCCTGGCTGATTTGCGGCAGGTCCTTCAAAGCGTGTGCCACGCGCACTTTCTCCCGCGCCGTACCCAGATCAATGCCACATTTCCAGTTCAACCAATGGGCACACGAAATCAAACCCTTGCCACCCCAGCCCTCGCACTCGTCGTACTCGCGCACCAATTCCAGCAAACGGAACATGGCCGCGTCGATATGTGCCGCCAACTCGGTGATCTGATTTTCCAGGTGTTCAATATGGTGCTGACGCAGATTCGCCTGGGCGTAATGGGCGTTTATGCAGGCGGCAGAAGGGTGAGTGTCAATTGATAAATCCATGCTGGTATTAAGGTGTGATTAACCCACGAAGGGCTTTCACTCGTGCCGGTTTTGGCTCGGGCTTCCAGGGATAGCCGCAAGTGGCCGGAATAGAAATTGATCAGGCCTTTGCATACCGGGGATGATTTCCTACAGGGCCAGATGTGCAAAGGGCG
>JANLTO010000049.1:0-8104 GCA_031362985.1 Lysobacterales bacterium
CGCACTTCGCGTTCACGCGGCTTGCTGTTTTACCGACTGCTGGAACAGGCTGTTGTGACAGAGCCGGTCACCTATGATCAAATAGTTGGTGGTGCCAAACACAAGATATAGTGTTGGCTGGAGTTAATAGGATAGGCCTTAATAATATACAGTATTATAGGCTATTAGTCCATCATATTCATAGAGTTAAGTTAGTTTTCATTTGGGTTTTTGATGCAGAATTTCAGTCAGATGGAACATGTAGCCGGCTGGTATTGAGGTGCGGTTAACCCACTAGGATTGGCGGAGACCTCTTCAAGATAAGACCTGCGATGGCTGTAAGCTATTTTCTGTGCCCCGGGTCACTTGAACATCAACTGCAATAACGTGAGGGCAAGCGCATGTGGCAAGGTCAGCGCAAGGCTTTGCGGCGAGCAATCACGGGTCTTTTGCTCTGTGGTGCATGCCAGGCCCAAACTTTGATCAGCAGCGGTGCACAAAAGCTCAGCCTCGTTGAGTTGTAAACCTCCCAGGGGTGCAGTAGCTGCCCGCCGGCCGACCGGTGGCTCAGCGCACTCCAGCAGGATTCCGATTTGTGGATCCGGGTGGTGCCGGTGGCATTCCATGTGGACTACTGGGACTATATCGGCTGGAAGGACCCCTACGCGCAACCCGATTTTGGCAAACGCCAGCGGCGCTATGCTGCAGAGGGCGGGCTAACGACGGTTTACACTCCGGGCCTTTTGCTCAATGGCAAGGCCTGGCAGGGCTGGAGACGCGGCACCCTGCCGCAGCTTCCCGCACTCAACGCGGGCGAACTGCAGCTTGAGATTGATGCTGATCACTGGTTGGCAAAGTTCACGCCAGCGCATCCGACCGAACACCCGCTGCTGGTTACTGTCGCATGGCTTGGGTTCGGCCTGAAATCGAGCATTGATGCGGGCGAGAATCGCGGCAGGCAATTGACCAATGACTTCATTGTTCTGGACCTGGCCCAACTGGACCTTCGGCTTGAAAACGGCGTGTACACGGCCACGGGATCACGGCCCCATAAATTGGCACTAGCGCCGCGGATTGCCCTGGCAGCCTGGGTAGCGACTGAGTCATCGTTGACACCGATCCAGGCAGCGGGCGGGTGGCTGGAGTAAATTAGCGGGAGTTCCCTGCCGGGAAAATTCAGGCTTTGCCCGGCGAGGTAGCTGGCAATCCCTGGCCAATGGCCGTGGTTTCTGCCACTTTTCTGATGTACCTGCAGAAATCCTGGTCTTCACCGACCAACAGCGTATCAAGGGAGTCGCGGAAATCTTCACGTGCACACCATTCGCGCATGAAGTCATCCCAGGAACTCCAGCGACGCTGTTTTTCAATGTCCACTCCTTCCTCGTACAGCATGATGTAGGCGCGTTCGAACAATGAAATCAGCATGCTGAAAATCACCGTCATGCGTTCGTGTTGCTCGTCGCTCAGCGCCGGGGTCTTGTTCATTGAAAACAAGTGCAGGTCGGGATGCTCCAGCACTACGCGCAGGAATTCCTGGTAGTTGTCGGAAATGGATTCATACACCAATTCCTCTTCGTTCTTGCGTTCTTTGTGCTGCTGGTAAACAAACACGCCTATGGCCAGGGGCAAACCAATCACGGTCACCACGTAGCTCAGTAACTCCCAGGTTTCAAGGTTCATTGCAGAACTCCAGTCTTATCAGTCCCGGGTATCGACATCTTCCGCATCCTCATGGTTGGGAAGTTTCTCCAGCCGGGCTTTTTCAACGCGGTGCCCTTCGATTTCCAGCACCGTCATGCGGTAACCACAACAGGTGATGGTTGCGCCGACCTGCGGCATGTCCTGCAAGGTATCCATGAACAGGCCGGACAGCGTGTTGGCGTCCAGATCATCCGGCAGGTCTATGGCCAGTGTTTTCTCCAGATCGGTCAGCGGTATAAGACCGTGTGCTTCCCAGGCCCGATCGGACACTTTTGCAATCGGGTATTGCGATTCACGCTCGTCTGTTTCATCGGCAATCTCCCCCACGATTTCTTCAAGCAAGTCTTCCATGGTCAGCAAGCCGGCCAGGGAACCATATTCATCCACTACGAATGCCATGTGCGCCCGCTGGGAGCGCATGTTTTCAAACAGGCGCGCAACCGGCAGGGTATCCAGCACGATCAATGGCTCCCGTATGTACTCGCGCAGGTTGTCCCACGGATTTTCTCTACCCATCAGGGCGGCATTGAACAAGTCCTTGGTCAGGATCATGCCCAGCAACTGATCGCTGCTGCCGTCAATGACCGGGAAACGTGAATGCGATGTGTTCAATACAAGGTCAATATTTTCCTGCGGCGATTTATGCAAGTCCATCATGTCAATTTCAGTGCGCGAAATCATGACCTCCTCCACCGTGCGTTCGCCAAAATCGAACATATTTTGCAGCATCACGGCATTGCCGGCGGCCAACTCACCGTGCTCATCAGACGCTACGATCATGTCTTGTAGTTCGTAGCTGGTCATGACATCGGCGTGCGACGACTGCGCAACGCCAAACTTGCGCAATACAAACGAAGTACTGTTACTCAGCAAGCGGTTCAGCGGGTAGGTCAGCAGGTAAAAAGCCCGCAGTGGGTAGGCCACCCATAGCGACACGGGTTCCGGTTTGCGGATGGCAAACGTCTTTGGCACCTGTTCGCCAAGGACTATGTGCAATGAAGAGAACACCAGGAAACCAACGATAAAGGAGGTGGTATGCAAGGTCTGATGTGACATGTTCCAGCGTTGGAACAAAGGCCCGAGCAAGTTGGCTACCGCGGGCTCGCCTATCCAGCCCAGGCCGAGTGAGGCCATAGTAATTCCCAACTGACAAGCAGCGAGGTAGGACTCGAGGTCATTCATGATCCTGCGGGTCAACTTAGCCGCGCGGACTCCCCGCTCGGCCAACTGGTTGATACGGACCCCCTTGGCCTTGACCAGCGCGAACTCCGCAGCGACGAAAAATCCGTTAAGCGCCAGCAAAAGAATCACCAGCAGTAAACTGATGAGCGAGCTATTCATGGCACGTCCAGAATTGCATGGAGAGCTTCCCGAATTGACTAGGGTTGTGGATATTATGAACGATTAATTGAGGGAAACGGCGCTGTCCCGTGGGCAGGCGGAAACTGACCGGGTGGATTGGTGCATCAACAATTGAATATAGTTAAGAAACAGGACAACTTGATTTTTTGTTAAAAGAGCGTTTTAATGGCGGCAGTCCTGCCATCAGAGCGGGCAATGTCAATTCATCCGGAGCGGCAGTATGAAAAATAATCAGGTTCTGAGGGCTAGCATAGCGCTCGCTTTGCTGTGCACTTCCCCTGTGCTTTTTGCACAAGAGGACGAGCCGCAAGGCGAAAACAATGGCGTGCTGGAAGAGGTAATGGTCACGGCCACACGCCGCACTGCCGAGAACATCCTGACTACACCGGTCGCTATTACCGCCCTGACCGGGGACGAGGTAATGACGTTTGCCGTCGATGACCTCAGCGACATAGCGGCTGATGTTCCAGGGCTATCTTCGGGCTCGGTTGCCGGCTTCGGTTCCGCCCAGTTCGCCATGCGCGGTGTGTCTGAAACCACGATCATCCTTTACAAGGAATCGCCCGTAGCGGTGATGATGGATGATTTCGTAATCCCGCATATCCAGACGGCCGACCTGGACCTGTTCGATATTGAAACCATCGAAGTTCTGCGCGGCCCGCAAGGTACGCTGTTCGGTAAAAACACCACCGGCGGCGTAATCAGCGTGCGCACCAAGCGCCCGGATTTGGCCGAAAACTACGCTGTCACCCAGTTGCAGTATGGAAGCTTCGGCACTACCAATGCCAATGCGGCACTGAATCTTTCCGTAGGCGACACCTTGTCGTTCCGCTTCGCTGGCATGTACCTGAACTCTGATGGTTACTACAAGAACAATGCCGTTTATGGGCCCATCGGTACGCCCCTGCCGATCAATTCCAGCTATACAGGCCAATCTGGCGCAGGCGATGGCAGCAGTATCGGTGGTGACGACGTGTTCACCGGGCGCGCCAAGATGCTGTGGGCTCCCACCGACAATTTCAATCTGCTGTTCCAGTATGAAATGGTGCGCGACAATGGGGATACCCCGCCCATTGTGCAGGAATCCGTGCCCGCGCTGCAGTTTTCCCCTGTTTTTGTTAACGGATATGTTGTTCCAGCATGGGGTTACCCCGTAGGAACCGGCGATCCGCTGAAGAGGGCCGGCATATCGAACCGTGTTGATGACATCCTGAACCTGAATGGCGGCCACCAGGTTGATATCGATGGCTACTACCTGAACTCGGACTGGGCGTTCTCTGATAATTACACGCTCTATGTCAATGCCGGAACCCGCAAGCAGGAATCGCGTTTGCCTAGCTCTTATGTTGGCACAACCGGGCCAATCTCCCTGTTTGACGCAAGCCGTGACGACAACCGCAAAACCCAACAGATGGAAGCCCGTATCGGTTCAAACCTGGATGGTCCGTTCAATTTCACCACCGGTGCTTTTTACCAAAGCGATGATACTGAGTTCTGCGTAGCACAGATTGTCGGCTTCCTGGATGGATTTGGCCTCCCAACGCCAACGGATTTCTTCAATGACCACCCCAGGCTGCTGTGCAACACCCAGGACGCCAAGGCATGGGCTCTTTACTTTGATGGCACGTACGATGTGACTGAAGCCTTCCACATCTCGGCGGGATATCGCTACAGCGACGAGAAGAAGGATTGGGCCGGTCGCCCGATGCGGTTTTTCCTGGGTGGGGCGCCAGTAGGAGATCTGGACGAGTGGCTTGACGGCGCCGACTTTGATAAATATCCCGATGGTGTGGTGTACAACAGCCACAGCTGGAACGAACCGAGCTATCGCCTGGTTCTGGGCTATGACTTCAGCGATCGTCAGTTTGGATATTTCAGTTACAACCACAGCTTCAAGAGTGGTGGTTACAATGATCAACTCGGCACCACGCTGGATCCGATCACGGACCTTGCCGCCGAACCCACCAGGCCTGAAATAGCTAACTCGTTTGAAGTTGGCTACAAAGCCACGTCTGAGGATGGCGCCGCCAGCTTCGCTATTGATTCCTATTACGTCAAATACAAAGATGCACAAAAAACCTTCAACGTGTCTTTCCCCGACGGGCAACAGGAAACATTGTTCTTCAATGCGGCGACCCTGGATGTCTGGGGTATTGAAGCCGAAGGCGCGTGGGCTGTCTCCGATTCTTTCATGTTGCGTTGGAACGGTTCTTATATGCACGCCCAGTTTGGCACGTTCGAAGCTGACACGAACTATGACGGCATCATCGACGTAGACCTCAGTGACAAACCGGTAACGCGTGCTCCCAAGTGGATGGGAACCGTTGGTGGCACGTACACCCACCCGATTGGTAACAAGGGTAATAACCTCGAGTTTGGCCTGCGGGTTGCCTATGAAGGTAAATCGATTGCCAGCTATACCGATGTGGCAGGCGCAAATGACCCCTTCCTGAATGCGAAGACCCTGGTTGATTTGAACCTGACGTTCCGCGATTCCAAGGATCGCTACTACCTGAGCTTGCTCGGTAGCAACCTGTTGGATGACCGCTATCGCACCGGTTCACTGTCCGTGGCCACCTTGTGGATCATGTCTTCCTACGGACCGCCACGGTACTGGGGTATAGAGTTTGGCGGCAGACTTGGATTCGACCACGACGAGATGTCTGCTCCATCGGCAGCGCCACCACCGCCACCACCACCCGCGGCTCCGGCAAATCCGGATCTGGATGGCGACGGCGTGCTGAATGAGAAAGACAAGTGCCCCAATACCCGTCCCGGTGCAGTCGTAGATCTTGACGGTTGTGAAGTGGAAGCGGTTATTTCCCTGGAAGGCGTGCACTTTGAGTTCGATAAAGCCACTCTGACCCCGGAAGCCATGACCATTCTTGACAAGGCCGCTGGCCTGCTCGAGAAACAGGAGAAGGTCGTGGTGGAAGTGGCCGGTCACACCGACAGTGTGGGCTCCGAGGAGTACAACCAGAAGCTGTCTGAGCGCCGCGCCATTGCAGTGAAGGACTATCTGGAAAGCAAAGGCATCACTGCCACGCGCCTGACCGCTCGCGGCTACGGTGAAGCACAACCGCTAGCCAGCAATGACACCGACGCTGGACGTGCGCTCAATCGCCGCGTGGAGTTGATCGTACTGTCGCGCTAAAGCTAAAGAAGTCGACCGCAAAAAGCCCCGCTTCACGCGGGGCTTTTTTTGCCTGCTGGATGCCGGATCAAGTCCGGCATGACGTCTACCGGTGGTCATCCCGGCCCCGTTTCCCCCGTCATTCCGAGCGGATCCCGTCATTCCGAGCGGACCCCGTCATTCCGAGCGGATCCCGTCATTCCGAGCGGACCCCGTCATTCCGGACTTGATCCGGAATCCATGTTCTTTGGGGTCGCATGGATCCCGGCTCGGAGGCCGGGATGACGAAGAAAGGAGGCCGGGATGACGTTAGTCCATTAGTTGAAATCCCGAGGAATCGCTTCTTCCCAGTGCTTCTCCCGGATGATCTGCCCATCCTGTTCCAGCCTGCGCGTATAGCGATAGTAGAAAAAACCGGCATCACTGGTGAAGTCGAACTGCCCGGTCCACTTCAGAACCCGGCCATCGAGCACGACCTCGTTGCTGTATTCGCTGTTCACCCCCGCGTGGTCGGGCTCGACCACGTTGACAAAATGTTCCAGGTAGTCGCTGTAGTGCTCCTGTCCCCAGGGGTAGGCGGTGGTTCCGCTGTTGGTTGCAATCAGCCGAGTCGTGTCGGCGCGGAAATCGTGCGTTACCCTGGATATTTCCGCATAGCCGGACTCGGTTTCTGCGGTGGATTCCCCAAAACCCGGAGGACCGGGGTCCGCGGTCGTGGCCTGGGTAAATTGCGGTGGTGGCAGTGTGGCCGGCGGCAACAGCGGCAGGACCAACCGGCTGGGCCTGCTCCTGTCCCCTTCGCCACCGATTTCCAGCCTGGTGGTCATGGCCGAAGGCGTAGGCCAGAACATCGGCCACATGCTGTTGTTCACCGCGAGGCGGATGCGGTGTCCTGCAGGAAAAACCCAGGAAGTAAAATGCATCTCGATATCCAGGTCAACGCTTTCGCCGGGCACCAGGGCCTCTGGATGTTCCGCCGAATTTCGATGTGCGCCATTCAAGGCCGCGCCGGTGATCAGCGTGACCCTGCCGTCGGGCGCTACGTCGGACAGCCGGGCCATCCAATGCGCCAGCGGTGCATCGGCCGAGGCGCGCAAGCTGACCTCGGGGAAACCCAGGATGGTGACGGCTTGCTGCAAGGGCGGCGTTTCATACACCAGGCTAAAGGCATCAACCGCGCGCTGGTCCTCCTGCAAATCACCCCACCACATGACCGAGCCTGCGGCTTCGATGCCGACATCGGGTTTGTACAGCAACTGGTGTGATGCCGCCTGCGGCATGGTGCTTGCCAGGCCGTGATCGGCCTGCAGGTAGAGCACTTCGTTCCTCGTGGACTGCAATGGCCAACCGGCTTCATTGCGCCACTCGCCCGGAATCACATCAACTTTCAGGCCCGGAGGATGCCAGTCGCGGATGAACACTGTGAAGGCCGGCTCCTGCATGATGCCGTTATCGACGCCCTTGAGCCAATGATCGAACCAGCGCACGGCTTCTGCGCGCCACTCAAAGCCTGCCCCGGGAAACGGCTCGTTGGGCCAGGTATGCGACCAGGGTCCCAACAGTGCTTTTACCGGTGCGTCGAGGTGCTGCAGCATGCGCGGGATGCTGTCGCGGTAGCCGTCATACCAGCCCCCCACCACGTAGGTGGGAATGCGGATGGACTCATAGCGCCCGATCAGGGAAGCGCGATCCCAGAACGGACCATCCCGCTGCTGGCGTTTGTAGACCAGGAACCAGGGCTCCGTATCAAAGCGATTGGCAAAGTAAGCCTCATCAATCAGGTAGGCCGGCGCACCGGGTATGGCATTCTCGATGTCCTGGCGCATTTCGTAGGAATCGGCATGCATGATGCCGTCGGTGAAATGCACATCGTCTTCATAAATATCGTCCGTGGCATCCACCGCGATGATGGCTTTGAGCGCCGGCGGG
>JANLTO010000067.1:0-9975 GCA_031362985.1 Lysobacterales bacterium
GCATTGGTTGGATAGTACCCGTGTTGGGCAACTTCACGGCGAGCCCCTCAGCATCGGACGCAAAAGCCGCACCATTCCACCGGCAATACGCCGCGCCCTGCAACGCCGTGACGGCGGTTGCCGTTTCCCCGGATGTACTAATACGCACTTTGTCGACGCCCATCACATTCAGCATTGGGCCGATGGCGGTGAAACAGCCATGGAAAACCTGGTGTTGCTGTGCCGCCATCATCACCGGTTGGTGCACGAAGGGGGCTTCGGTGTCCGCAACTCAGTTCAGGGCTGCATCGAATTCAGCAACCCCGCCAGCGAAATCATTTCAACCGGCCCGGACACGCGTTCCCGCGGGAATTTCCTGACACTGTTCGACGCCCATGCCGATTGTGGCATCCACATCACCCCCAAAACCGCCCAGAGTCAGTGGCTGGGCGAAAGAATGGATGATGACCTGGCGGTTCTGGGGATGTTGCAGTTGGAGTAGTGGCCAGGCTACCCAATCGACCTTGGGAAGACCTTTTGTTTCAAGAGCAGTGTCAGATCAAGTCTCGGCTAATACACCTCATTACATCGCATCTGTTTCTTGCGGACTGCCCATAAATTTACAGACATTGTGAACCACTTTGCTCTGAAACTCTTCCAGACCCAACCACAACGGCAGCCTGACCAACTTATCGCTTATCATTTGCGTGACAGGCAGTCTCGAGTTCTCCCAACGCTTTTGTCTGGCCATTGGAGCCGAATCGAGAGGTATGTAATGGAATACACAGTTGATATCTCGATCTTTCAGGAAGTGAATAAATTCACTCCGCTCCTCCAGTCCGGACAAAAGCAGATAGTACATATGTGCATTGTGCCCACAATGAGCCGGCACCTTGGGCCTTCTCAGTTTGCCCGCCCTTTCTTGCTCCTCAAATCCTCGGTGATAGCGACCCCAGATTTGCAGACGCCGCTGGGTGATTTGTTTGGCCTCTTCCATCTGCGCCCACAAAAACGCTGCAATTAATTCACTGGGCAAATACGAAGAACCAATGTCAACCCAGGTGTATTTGTCCACCTGCCCCCTGAAGAACTGGCTGCGGTTGGTGCCTTTTTCCCGAATGATCTCCGCGCGCTGGATCAATTCTGGCGAATTAATCAGCAGCGCCCCACCCTCGCCCGAAATGATGTTCTTGGTTTCGTGGAAGCTGAGTGCGGCCAGATGCCCGATGCTGCCCAACGGCCGGCCTTTGTATGTGGACTGGATGCCTTGCGCCGCGTCCTCGATGACCAGCAGGTCGTGTTTTGCGGCGATCGCCATAATGGTGTCCATTTCGCAACCGACGCCCGCATAGTGCACTACGACAATCGCCCTGGTCTTGTCCGTGATGGCTGCCTCGATAAGGGTCTCATCGATGTTGATGGTGTCGGGTCGAATATCGATGAAAACCGGTGTAGCGCCGCGCAGCACAAAGGCGTTTGCTGTTGAAGCGAACGTGAAGGATGGCATGATGACTTCGTCACCTGGCCCTACTTCGGCGAGGATGGCTGCGATCTCGAGTGCGGCCGTGCAGGAGTGCGTTAAAAGGGCCCTGTCACAGCCAATGGTTTCTTCGAGCCAGGCCTGGCATTTCTTGGTGAACATGCCATCACCGGACAAGTGACCATTTTCGTGCGCCTGCCGGATATAGTCGAGTTCCTTGCCGGTCATGTAGGGTTTGTTGAAGGGTATTTTCATCTGTCTTCGACTTTGTGAGCAATCAGCAAAAGTGAGCCGCCCAGCGGCAGAGACAGCCCCGCACGAATCAAACCCAACTCGAGTTTCATAACCTTTTCAAAAAGCCAGTCAAGCCAGCGTGGCAAGACCAACTCGCGTTGGGGATCATAGGCTGACTTTGAAAAGCGGCTTACAAACCTCGAGAGCACCATGAACGGCAGCAGAAAGGTAACGAAGGAGGTGCTTCTCGTCACTCGAAAACCAGCGTCGGCAAGCTTTCGCTTCAACTCGTTGGCCCTATATCGTCTTTCATGGTGAGCATAGTCATCCGCCGCGCTCCAAAGAATGGGATGCTGTGGAACAGTCAGCAGAATCCCTCCCCCTGGCACTAAGGCCTTGTTCATCTGGGCGAGAACCCTTTGATCTTCGGCGATGTGCTCCAGAACATCAAATGCGCCTATGACATCGAACTCATGTTGGAACGGGATGTTTCTTGCGTCCATTTGCCAAAGCGACGCCTCTTTTACGCGCTGCCTGGCGAAGCCCAAGCCGCGGCTTTGCAGTTCACTACCGGCGCAACTCAAGTGACGGAATTTCGATTCGAGATTCGTCAGCACGAAGCCCGTGCCACAACCAATTTCGAGAAATTGCTTCGCCGCCGGGAAATATCGTTCCATCGCCCAGGCAATAATCTCATTTCTGACTCGAAACCAGAAATTGTCCTTTTCAGCATGATACAGGCCCTCGAAAGCCTCTGGATTGAAGCCCGCGTGCAGATCATCGCAGTCGGGAGCGAAAATCAGGCAACCGTTGAAATCTTCCGGCCGCCAATTACAGCTGGGGCAAGTCCAGTCCTCTGTGTCAAACGCGAATGTGCACGCCTGGCAGATTTTCACTTCTTTGCCCCTTCAGCCTGACCAATGTTGGACGCATTCTCTCTAAACACGAGGGTCTTCTGTAAAAAAAACAGCAGGATGGCGATGATGAATATCATGATGCCTTGGACGATCCGGTGGTTGAATTCAAACCTGTCCACGAAGACGTAAAGAGCTGAAAAATTTACCAAGTACCCGATCAGGTATATCAAAAAATAAGTGACAAGTGACCTACTGAAAGAACCGCGATGGGCAAATGTCCAATTACGGTTAAAAAAAAAGGTGAGACACACACCCGCCACATACAGAACAGACATGGCGGTTTTGTGCCCCATACTCAGTGCAGTCAGCAACAAATAAGAGATGTAAAGCAACCCATTGGAAGCAAGACCAACGACCACAAACTTGGAGAATTGCTTGTGGATGGCCATCTCAGCTGGCGTGATCTGTTCTCATAAATGCCAATGGAAGGTCATTTCAGGCAGCGGGAATCTGAATCCGAGTTTCGCATATAAATTGAAAATGGCTGCGTTGTGGGAAGAAATACTGGATTGGATTTTCTTCATGCCCTCGTTTTGGTGAAACAAGGCCATGGCGTTCCATACACGGGTTCCCCATCCTTTACCTTCGAGTCCTGGAGCCAGAGCGGTCAAGGCCCAGTGGCAGGTGCTGGATTCGGGATATTCAATTATGAAAAAGCCCACGGTTTTCCCATCATGCAAACACTTGTAAGGTGTCTGGGTGGGAAGCGAGAAACTGTTGCGCGACCAGATTTCATACCTTCGATTACCAAGCTCTGTCCCCAAGCGCGGGTCCTGGTGAAACCGTCCATGCCGGAAAACAGTGCTTGCCATGTGCGCCAGTTCATCCTCATCCTCCGGTCCTGCTAGCAAAACTTCAATTGAATCGGCTGAAAATTGCCGTTGTTGCAAGCCTGTGAGGTATGGACGGTAGTTTAACTCGATGAATTGGAAGCCATGCCGTTGGAGGAACATGGATTCCGGCAATCGATCGTGGGGTATGCGACAAGCGCACAACTGCACTTGCTCGGACTGGCACCACTCCTCAAATATCTTGAAACCATCGTCAGCGTGCACTTCGTTAAGAACACTGATCCGGTTGATTTGAGCGACGGGCCGACTCAGAATTTCCGAGTCCCAAGGCACCAGGAAATACTGCATTTCCAACGCCGGCGAGTGGAGACTGATGGGAGTGTAAGTAAAATCCATGGGTGCTCAAGCTAACAGGCCAAATGCCTAATCAGGTATCGGCTCCACTTTCTCAAGGCGTTCACCCACTACGTAAGGCGGCTGATCCATGGTTCGAAAGTGGATGCGCGCAAGGTACTCGCCAAAAATCCCCAACGCAAAAAGCTGTACGCCGGAGAAAATGGCAATGATCGAGGCCAAGAATGCGAAGCCCGGTACGCTGGCACCGTAAATGAGGTACCTGCTGAGCACCCAAACCAGCACACCGGCACCGAAGAGCGTAAAGAAAAAGCCGATCATGCTGGCCAGCTGCAAAGGAAAAGTAGTGAACCCTGTCAGCATGTTGAACGCGTGTCGGATAAGCTTGCCGACGGTGTAATTCGACGTGCCTGCTTCTCGCGGTGCGTGCGCGACAGCTACAGAAATGAAGCTGGAGGTGGCCCAAGTCAATAGCACATCGATCGAGACATACGGGCTGCTGTAGTTTTGGAAGCCGTCCCGCAGGCGCGTTCTGAAGGCGCGAAACGCGCTGACTTTCCGGGCTGTTTCTGCACCCATCACGCTCTGCAGCGCCAGTTTCGTCAGACTGGATGCCAGGTTACGCAGAATTCCGTGCTGCAGCTGTTCGGGAGTGCCGTAGACTACATCGAAACCGTCTTCCAGCTTTTCCAGCAGCTTGGTAATCTCGCTTACCGGGTTCTGCAGGTCGTCGTCCATGGTAACCAGCGTCTCGAAATTCGCCGCCCGGATACCGCATAACAAGGCGTTGTGCTGTCCGTAGTTGCGGCTCAAGCGGATTCCCTGCACGCATTTATGATTCGCCTTCAGTGCCTTGATGTGCTTCCAGGAACCGTCCCGACTGTAGTCGTCAACGAGGATAATCTCGAAACTTTCGGCCATTGCGGGCAAGGCTGCAGTCAACTGCCCGATCAGTTTGTGCAGGGTTAGTTCGGCGTTGAAGACCGGTATGACGATCGAGATGGTGCGCATGTGCTGCGAAAGATCTGCCTTCGTGAGAACCAGTGTCGAATCTTCGGACATCCAGCTCATAATCACAACCTTTCAATTCGTGTGGGATCGGACAGTGCCCCATTCAAAGGCGGTACTGTCCTCCCAAAGCGGCAAGGTGTAGCCCGACTTTCAGTTGCGAAATCGCTGCAGGAGCACATTTCTGCTACATTTCCCACAAAATCGCAATCGGGGAAAAGCTACCATGGATTGGTTCACGAATCTGGAGCAGCGCAAGCGCCTTGCCCTTTTCGTCGTTTTTCTGCTGTTGATCGCAACGCTGGCGGTCACGGCCATGCGAAACCCTATCGACTACGATTCTTTCTGGCACCTCAGAACGGGCCAGGACTGGGCGGAAAACAGCCTGAGTCCCTGGCAGGACCATTTCAGTTTCACCTTTGACGGCGCTGATATCAGATCGCCCGCCGCTTATTTTGATTTGGGCTTGTATAAGACGGTTGACTGGCTCGGCCTGGAAACCGGCTTCAAGGTATTCACATTCGCATGCATGTTGCTGGTGTTTGTATTGGTCGGGGCATGGCTGAAGCGGGTCAAGGCTCCGGTACTGGTGTACTGCCTGGTGCTGCCGATGCTGGTGGCATTCTTGCAGATGCGTGCCGGCGCCAGGCCGGAACTCATCAGTTACATATTGTCCGTGATCGCGTTGATGCTGTACGACCGCACAAACTCCGGCCTGAACGCCAGAAACATGCTCCCCATAGCCGCCCTGATGCTGGTATGGACCAACTATCATTCAGCTATTTTCGGCTACGTGATTTTCTTTGGTGTCTTTCTGGATTACGGCGTGAAGCTGGTGTCACAGCGCGCACCGCTTGGGCAATGGGGCAAGTGGCTGGCCTGGGGTGGCATAGTCGTCGGCGTGGGATTCCTGAACCCGGGATTCGCCCATCCCCTGATCAGCATGCTGGTGTTTCCCGAAGAATGGAAAACCCTGATCATGGAGTATCAGTCGCCGCTGATGTACAAGAATGTGCCACCCATGTACCTCTTCGCGCTGATGACCCTCACGACCTTGGTGTTACTGGTGCGCCAGCGGCGAGCGGGATATTTCGTCGTGGTAGGCGTTCTGTCATTTTATGCCGTGTCAATGGCTCGAATAGTGACGCCAGCTGGCATCTTGATTCTGTGCATTTTTGCCCAGGCCTTGAGCTCCCAGGACCTGCGAGCAGCCGTGTCCCAGGCTTCCCGGCGTAAGCGAAAGCTTCTGGGCTGGGCGGCGCTGCTGGTATTTCTCGTACCCTTGCTCAATGATGTTTTGACGGCACGTGCATTCGTCCAGCAAAACATGGCCATGACAGGCTATTTCCCCGCCCAGATGGTCCAGTACATGAAGGACGTCGGAAAACACGGTCGAATATTCAACGAGTACGAGCAGGGCGGTTACCTGATTTACCACCTGGCACCGGACAGCAAGGTGTACATCGACGGCCGGACTGAAATCCTTTACCCAATTGAACACTACCAGCGATTTCTGGCCGCGAAGAAATCCGTCGAGGTCATGCGCTCGGAAATCGAAGAATATGACATCAACCTCGCCATACTCAGCAATTCGTCGGCCAATGCACGGCTGATGGCGCAAGCGGGATCATTGAAGCTGGACTACGCCGACGTGAGGTATTTCCTGTACGCCCGGGATGGGGCACAATTTCCTGCAGCCGGTTTTCTCTGGGGCCAACCGTACTGCTGGAACTCCGGACTGGCAGGAGCAGCATCGACAGAGCTTGGCATTGCCATCCTGAACCTGCCACCGGCCTCCCCACTGACTCCATTCCTGGACATGGTCACGAATTATGCAAAGGCCGGCGATCAGCAGACATTCCTGGTCGAGGCAAGTGAATCAGCAGACTGGCTGGACCCAAGCAAGCGATTTCTTGGTTACCAGGCGCTCAACAAAGGAATGTATGACCTGGCCGGCGCACACTTCGCAGGTGTTCGAGCCAAAGAACCCAAGGACTACCTGGCCGGCGCACTGGCGGCTTTGCGGGAAGGTGATCCCTCAGGTGCGGAACACCTCCTGGACGCGGCACTGCGCATCCAGTGGGGCGAACTCGAATTCAATGATCTGGTCATACTCGAAGGCTTATTACGGGAAGTCCAGTCGACGCGCCCACTGGAAATGTTCGAGCCGGACTACCTAAGCAATTTGGAATCCGAGGTTGGGAGTCATGCGTTATCCAAGTCCGGGCAGCAGGTAAATGTGGATTCATTTTGCGCCAGTCCGCAGTAGCAACAATGGACTTGACCCCACCCCGTGTTAATCGGTATTACTGGAGTTTTGTTGTCGCCACCGCCGCGCTGCCCGAAAATCAGTTCGTACCGTATCCAGGATCGTAAGGGCCAGGAAGTAAACCATCGCTCCTGGTGCCAAGCTGGATGTTGGCGAGGCGGCAAATCTCGTAGGCGTGATCGGTGGACTCACTGATGACTTGTGTCAGAAATGCAGAAACGAGGTCGCCGATAATGCTGCCGGTCCCGGCAGAGTTGTCCTGGGCCGAGACCGTTCCTTGCCACAACGCCGTGCCACTGACCGTATCAACGAGTTTGGCCTCGGCGGTGACAGTTGTGGCACTGTTGATCACCTGGTAACTGCTGCCGTATTCCTTGATCGTGATGTACAGCACCGCATCGGCGCCGATGATCTCCCGGATCTTGTTTAGCGGCGCCTGGTGCATTTCCCCGGGCGTGGGCATGCCGTTTTCCTTGAACAGCTGATCCACCACGGCGACGGGAAAGACGTAATAGCCGCGCTCGGCCAGCGGCATGGTAATCGTGGAGAGACAGCTGTAAGTCGCCTGGATATCCGTGGTTTCGTTTAGCGGCGGAAGCACCAGGATGGACCTGGGGAAGTGTTCCCGGTAAGCCGAGTAATCATAAGGCTGGGGAGTTACGCAAGCAGAGAGCGCCAGCAGGAACAAAGGGGCGCACGGGAATTGGAATAAGTAGCGAGAACTCATTTCACGACCATGCTCGCGAGCAGGCGATCCATGAGCACAGCCGATTCCGGGAACAGCGCTTTTTCGATTTCAAACGACTGGCGCGCTTCGTCGGTCATGCCCAGTTGATAATAAAGGTAGCCCAATTGAGCATTGAATCCGGGCGGCAGTGGCGTGTTCTCAGACCGGGCCTTCTGCCGGTCCTCTTCCAGCAGTTCCACCTGGCGCTCCGGTGGCATTTCGCCAGGTGCTGCGTACGACGCGAAAAGCGTGTCCTCGTACTGACCCCAGTAATAGATCGTGGGAGCAGCGCAGCCGGAAAGCAACAACGCCAGGGCGGGCGTGGCAAGCAACAGCGGCCGTAAGTGCCTCATGCGTGCCTCACGTTAGTGCGTGGCAGGCTTCCATTTGCCCTGTTCAACACCCTCTACCAGACGGTTGACCGCCTCGCGGATGGCGAGGTCAAGGACCTTTCCGTTGAGCGTGGAGTCGTATGCCGCAGTGCCGCCGAATCCCAGCACCTCGCGGTTACTCAGGGCATACTCACCCGCGCCCTGAACGGAATACACCACCTCCGTGGTTCCGACATCAACTACGTTCAGGTTCACCTTGGAATACGCTGCCTGCACTTTCCCGGCGCCCAGGACTCCATACAATTGCGTATCGCCGGTTTCCTTGCGGCCAAACTCCGCTACGTCGCCGGTGATGGTGAAATCAGCGCCTTCTATGGTTTGTTGTTGGCCCTTGAGAGCGGCCTCCTGCGCTGTCGCGTTCATGTTGTCACGATCCACCACAATGAAACGGCCGGTCTGTTGCAGGTAGGTGATGAGAATGCTTTTTGCTTGTCCGCCGAGGCGATCAACACCGTCGGCAAAAAGCCCGTTCATGTAGGTGGAACGATTGTCGAAAGAGCCGACCATCACGGTACTCTTCGGCCCTGAATAGGGTGTACCTGCGGAGGCAACTTGCTCGGGCTGCACGGTGCGGTGCGATTCAGTGGCACAGGCGGCTGCGGCAGCAACGGTAGCTACCAGAGTTATCCTGCAAAGTGCGTTGAAAACAGATCTCACGGCGAACCTCCATCCGGATGTGGATGTGAAGGCGGGAAATCAGTATATACCCTTTCTTCGTCCCTCTTTCTTGCCGGCCAGCTACTCGAAACCGTTAGCGAACACGACCTCGCTCACTGGATTGTACGGCCCAAAAAGCAAGCCTTCCCTCTTATTTAAGGCTTCTAGACATTCTATGCCACTTAGTGGCATAGTAAGCCAATGAGACGAGTGTTCAAAACCCGCCATTTCAGTCGCTGGATGCGCAAAACGGAACTGACCGATGGCGCATTATGCAGCGCTGTTGCGGAAATGGCCCAAGGTCTGATTGATGCCGATCTGGGTGGCGGCGTTGTGAAGAAACGTGTTGGACTTTCAGGTCATGGCAAGCGCAGTGGCGCAAGGACACTCGTTGCAACCAACAAGGGAAACAGGTGGTTCTTCGTTTATGGCTTCGAGAAAAATGATCGGGCCAATATCACCGACGATGAACTGGATGCTTTGCAGGGAATTGCTCAAGAGTTGTTGGCCCGAACAGGCCGTCAACTTGAGGAAGCGATTGAGGATGGTTCGTTACAGGAGATTTGCCATGACCACAAAGACTAAAACCAAGAGCCGAATTTTTGAAGCGGTGCACCAAACTGCCATTGATCTGCATCGGCTTGGATTTATCGACAAACGCAAGATGCGCAAATTCGATGTGCTGTGTCTCGATCCGGTGCCGGAATACAACAGCGCGAAAATTCGTGCGCTACGTGACCATCTTCAGGTAAGCCAGGCGGTGCTTGCTGCTGTTTTGAATACCAGCCTGTCTACTGTGAGGAAATGGGAAATTGGAGAGAAGCATCCCAGTGGCCCATCGTTGAAATTGCTCAGTCTGCTGGAGCGCAAGGGATTGGAAGCGGTTCTTTAGGGTGGCATTTTGCCATCCAGCTACTCGAACCCATTAGCGAACACGACCTCGCTCACCACTGCTCCATATTCGTATGCACCGATGTCGCAGAACCCGCTGGAAACACGCGGAGCGCCGCGCTGGTCGGTGGTGAGCGGTAGGTTGTCCGGGCCATCGCAGGTGGTGAGAACTGCATTGATCATGTCGCTCGGCGCAACGAGGGGGACAGTTTGTGTGGGGCCGCCATTGTTACTCAGGACGCCCAGTTCGTTGAGCGAGCCAATGACCCCTACGTA
>JANLTO010000073.1:0-19009 GCA_031362985.1 Lysobacterales bacterium
GGCAGCCTACCCCTGGCAGCCGCCGACCTCGCCCAACTGCCCGGCATCGGCTGCAGCACCGCCAATGCCATTGTTTCCCAATCCACGGACCAGCCCGCAGCGGTGCTCGATGGCAATGTCCGCCGTGTACTGGCGCGCCATGCCATGGTGGGCGGCTGGACGGGTTCGGCAGCAGTGCAGAAAACCCTTTGGCAGGAAGCAGAAACACGCCTGCCCGCAGACCGCGGCGCAGACTACACGCAAGCGATCATGGACCTTGGCGCCCTGCTCTGCACCCGCTCTGGCCCCGACTGCAGGCAGTGCCCGGTGCAGTCCGATTGCCGGGCGAGGCTGGCTGCACGGGTTGACCACTATCCGGCGACAAAACCCAAAACCAAAGTGCGTGACCGCCCCGTGTTCATGCTCATCCTGCAGGACGATGCACAACGGGTGCTGCTGGAAAAGCGGCCGCCCTCGGGCATCTGGGGCGGACTGTGGTCGTTGCCTGAAGCTGACAGTCTGGCAGCTTTGGAACAACAATCCGGCCTGACCCTTTCTGATTGCGCATACCTGCCGCCACGCGAACACCGTCTCAGCCATCAGCGCTTGTTGATCCAGCCGGTGAGGGCGCGCAAGCTGCACGCCAGGCAGGTAAAATCCTTGCCCGAACAATGCTGGGTAACGCTCAATCAGGAAGCTGGCCTGGGGGTTCCCAAGCCCGTGGCAGACCTGCTACGTGAATTACTCACCAGTCCTTCAGGGGAAATTTGATCGGCGCCGGTGGCGACCAGGGAAGATCCCCCGCATGCAGCAGGCGGGCGAAATTCGGGGTCGCATCAAGATCGAACGGCGCGCCGCAGCCACAGCGATCGGTAATGCGTAACAGGATCGCCGGCCCAAGCGTCATACCATCGATCGCAGTCGCTGCACGGTTGGCCGTCGCACGGTCGCCGAACACCGCCGCGCCCACGAGCAGGCGGCCCGGATCGCTCTCCAGCAACGGTCGAAGCCGCCCCCACTCAGCGCCGCGTCCGGCAGCAGCCGGAATCTGCAGCGCCAGGAGCGACATGGCTGCCGAAACATCCGCGGAATCAAAACTTCCCGCACTGAACAGTGCTTCGGCTTCATCCAGCCGCCCGAGGGCCAGATAGGCAAGGATGCGCGCGTGCATGACGTCGCGGTCCTGCCCCCGCTGCTGTTCGATTCGATCGGCATACTTGAGCCCGTCCTGTGGGCGACCTAACCACACCGCTGTGATCGCTGTGCGGGTCCAGTTGCCGCCCAGCGGGTCACAGCGCTCGCGCCTGAGGTCGTGCGCCAACGCCGCCTCACCGTAGCCGAACGCAATCGCAGTCTGGTCGATCCAGAGGCCATTACGGCATGCCTCCCACGCCTCAAGCGCACGCACAATCTGGTCCTTGAGGTTACGCCAGTCGGCGGAAACCGTCGTCCGAACTGCCTGTATCACGAGGCGCTGGCTTGCGTCACGCTCATAGCGATAGGCGGCGTCGAAGTCCGCTGCCAGACCTTGTAGCGCCGCGTCGACGGATACCCCTTCGGGTGAAACGAATCCCGGACCCTTGCCCGGCGCCGCATCGATGAGAAGGTGGGCGTAATAATCCGCATGCTGAAAATAAGCGTTCGCAAAGTCCGGCTTGCGCGCAATCGCCACTTCGAATTCAAGGTTTGCCCGGGCCAGCAAGGGGATGAGCGGACCTTCGTTGTGCGCGCGATTGAAAAGCTCCACGCCACGCTGGTAGGCGATGAATGCTTCCACGTCGCGCACCCCGACTTCATCCATTGACATGCGCTTGTCATGGTCAAGCAGGACCCCAAGAGCGTCGGCGACGCTTTCCGCGATCCGGGTCTGAACGGCGAAGGGGTCGGCAAGCGAATGGTCGTAGGTTTCGGACCAGAGGTGAAATCCGTCCGAAGCACGGATGAGCTGTGCCGTGATGCGCACGGTGCCCTCGAACCGGCGCACCGATCCCTCAACGATATGCGCCACACCCAGTGCTGCAGCGATTTCAGGGACAGGCTGGTCCTTGCCTTTGAAGTAAAATGACGACGTGCGGGCTGTGACCAGGAGATCGGGAAGCGCTGTGAGGGCATTGATGATTTCTTCCGTCAACCCGTCCGCGAAATAACTGTCATCAGCGCCGGGAGAGAGCACGGCAAAAGGCAGTACTGCAACGGATTTTTCGACGGCTGCGACTGGATTCGCCAACGGGATAGTCGCGGTCAATGCGTCCGACACCGTGGTGCTCTCCCCGGCACGGTTATAAAGCCAAAAGCCGCCTCCGCTCACCAGGAACAGAAGGGTAATGATGATGAGTTCGGTTCGGGTCGCCCGTTGCTCGCCACGTTCCCCGTGATACCAGGCAATAACCAAAACCACCGGTAGGCCGAAGAGGACAGCCAGCGTAGCCCACTGGCGGATTGGCTCAGGCCAGTGAAATGTATCGACTCCGTAAGCGAGGGCCTGCAGCAGGGTCCAGGCAGTTGCGGCGTATGCGATGCCCCACTGCACTACCTTTCTGCGGCTCAGTCTGGTCCAAAGCCCCTCTTCCGGTGCACGGGTCACGCGCTTGTCCCTTTGGTCGAGAAATCAGAATCCACGAAAGCCGCCTTCGCGCCATACGTTGCCACAAATGATAGCACCGCTCTCCGGCCCCATCTGCGTCACCTGCGCTTACCCATTCAGTCATGACCGTTCGGCATCGTGAGCTCCCTGCAGGTAAACTGTCCCCCAGGGCACTGCTGGATCGCGCCCAGGCAGGAACCCGCTTCGGCGGTTCCCAAGCCCGTGGCAGACCTGCTGCGCGACTTAAGTACCGGAGAAAACGCATGAGCCGAATGGTGCACTGCCTGCTGCTAAACAAAGAACTCGAAGGGCTGACCTTCCAGACCTGGCCGGGCGAACTGGGCAAACGCATTTATGAAAATATTTCCCAGCAGGCCTGGGCTCAGTGGATGAAACACCAGACCCTGCTGATCAACGAACACCGGCTGTCCCCGCTGAACCCCGAGCACCGCAAGTTCATCGAGGCTGAGATGGAAAAGTTTTTCTTTACCGGCGGTGCCGCGAAGCCGCAGGGCTATGTGCCACCGGAAGCCTGACCGATACGTCACCCAGATCCAGGTCTCACCATCGTCATCCCGGGCTCTGCCTTACCATCGTCATCCCGGGCTCTGCCTTACCATCGTCATCCCGGGCTCGACCCGGGATCCATGGATACCGGATCATGTCCGGCATGACGTAACTTGGGTCCGGCATGACGCTTGAAAACCTTTGCTGCGGTGGGCTCAGACGGCGCGTAACTGTTCCCGCACCGGCAGGTTGCGAATGCGCTTGCCGGTCGCCGCGAAAATCGCATTGATCAGAGCTGGCGCGACCGGTGGCACGCCAGGCTCGCCCACACCACCCAGCTGCACGGAGAAATCACTGGCGCCCACATTGTGCACATGGATTTCCCCTGGCGCGGCATCGAAGCGCAGGATCTCGTACTCATGGAAGTTGGTCTGCACGGCATGACCCTTGGCGAAGCTGATCTCGCCCAGCAGCGCCAGGCTGATGCCCTGGACTACGGAGCCTTCCATCTGTGCACGCACCCGCTCCGGATTAACCTGTGGGCCGCAGTCCACGGCGATATCGACGCGCGGAATGCTGAGGCTGCCATCTGCAGCAACCACCACCTCGAACACTACCGCGGTATAGGTCATGAAACTGTAGTGCGCGGCAATACCGAGTCCGCTACCCGCCGGCATTGTGCGGCCCCAGCTGGCGGCCTTGGCGACTGTTTCGATCACTCCACGCAGACGCCCTGAATTCACCGGATACAGCGTGGGGTCCTCGCCGTAGTTTTGCGTATCACCCAAGGTGCCAGGATCTACCTTCTGCGGTGGGCCAATAAGTTCAAGCAGAAAGTCCTTGGGATCGCGCCCGGCCACATGGGCCAATTCGTCGGCGGCCACCTGCGTGGCAAACGCGTGCGGAATATTCGATACCGAGCGGAACCATCCGATGCGTGTGTGCGCCAGCGCTTCCGGAGCTTCGATGCGCAAGTTTGGCACACCGAAGAACGGGAGATTGGTCAGGCCGAGTGCGAGTTCCATCGCGCTCTCGCGCACCTGGCTCGGCGCAAAGGTGGACATGATGGTCGGCGCTGTGGAGCGCTGCAACCACGCCAACGGCTTGCCGGAGGAATCGATGGCAGCCTCGATGCGTTCGACCGAAACGGTGTGGAAATAATCGTGGGCAAGATCGTCCTCGCGCGTCCACGTGACCTTTACCGGCTGGCCGTCCACAGCCTTTGACAATAACGCAGCCTCTGCTACGAAGTCAGGTTTCGACTTGCGACCAAAGCCACCGCCCAGCAACATCATGTGCACAGTCACGTTTTCTTTCGAAATTCCCAGCACCCCGGCCAGCAGGTCACGGGTATCTTCAGGCGCCTGCACACAAGCCCAGGCCGCGCATTTTCCATCGCTGATGCGTGCTACGGCCGCAGGTGGCTCCATGGTTGCGTGGGCGAGATGCGGCAGGTAGTACTCCACCGCAATTTTGCGTTCGGCGGAGGCCAGTGCCGCGTAAACATCACCGAGATTGCGCGCCATTTCGCCCGGTTTGGCGGCCGAAGCTGAAAGTTGCTTGTGGTATTCGACCGAGTCATAGGCTGCATTCGTCCCGCCTTCCCATTCGATCACCAATTTCTTGCGACCTTCAATCGCCGCCCAGGTATTGCTGGCAATGACTGCAACGCCGCCCAGCGGCATATAGGCCGAAGGAATTGGCGAGGAATCGAGCACAGCCACCTTGATCACGCCCGGAACCTTGAGAGCTTCGGTCGCAACATGTGATTTCAACATGCCACCAAACACCGGCGGACGCGCAATGACCGCATACAGCATGCCTTCGAGGCGGGTATCGATACCGTACTGCGCCTTGCCAGTTACGATGTCGTTGTTGTCTGTGCCTCCAACCAGGCCTTTGCCGATGTAGCGGAATTCCTGAGGGGTTTTCAGCTTGATCTGATCTGCAGCAGGCACCGGCAGCAGGGCGGCGGCAGCAGCGAATTCACCATAACCACCGCGACGGCCGGTTTTGCTGTCCACGACTTCATGCAGGCTGGCCTTGACCTCGGTGACGGGCACCCCCCAGGCGGCCGCAGCAGCAGCTTCGAGCATCTGCCGTGCTGCCGCACCTGCGTGGCGCAGGGATGTGAAGGCTTGCCGCACGCTGCGCGAGCCATCGGTATTCTGGTTGCCGTACTTTGCTTCGTCAGCATTCGCCTGCTGCACCGTCACCCGACCCCAGTCGGCATCGAGTTCATCGGCGATGATCATCGGCATGCTGGTGCGCACGCCCTGGCCCATCTCGGCGCGAATGTTGATCAGGGTGACGCTGCCATCCGGAGCAATCGCGATAAACACCCGCGGATCATCCTGCAAGCCGCCGGGCATGCCAGCGCCACCGTATAATTTCGCTTCCTCAGCCAGCGCCCTGAGTGGCAAGGCGCCGATGGCCAGTACCAGCGCGCCGGTACTGACTCCGAGCAGAAAGGCGCGGCGACTTTCGTTTTCGATGGTGTCAATTGAGTGGTTTCGACTGGCGGCCCATGCCACCGGCAGGGCGTTATCGCCAGCTAATCTGAACAGGGAATTCACGCTGCACCTCCGCTCTTCACTACGGCCAGATGAATGGCCGAACGGATGCGTGTATAGGTGCCGCAGCGGCACAGGTTGCCGGACATGGCCGCATCGATCTCGGCATCGCTGGGCGATGGCTTGTCACTGAGCAGGGATGCAGCCTGCATGATCTGGCCACCCTGGCAGTAGCCACACTGCGCAACGTTGAGTTCTTTCCATGCTTGCTGCACAGGATGTTCACCATCCGCAGACAGTCCTTCAATGGTCGTGATCTTGCCGCCCGAAAGAGCCACTGAGACCGGCGTTACGCAGGAGCGCACCGCCTTGCCATCGATATGAATGGTGCACGCGCCGCACAGCGCCATGCCACAGCCAAACTTGGTGCCAGTCAGCCCAAGGACATCACGCAGGAACCACAGCAGCGGCATATCCGGACTGCCACCGTACTCGTGATTCTGGCCATTGATTGAAATCGTCGACATGCGAGTGCTCCTCCAGGAATTAATTTGCGGTTTGTGGTTTTTGGAAGTGTATATCAGGAGATCGCTTGCCGCGACGCTGGATTACCCAGCGTGAACTTCATACCTCTTGATCTGCAGCACGTCGGCAATCGTGCGTCCATTCCAAATGTATTCAAAATGCGGGCCCTGCGTGACCGGAGAAACCAGGCGTGGCCGCAACACCGCAAGGCATTCTCCTGCCGGCCGTCGAACGCTGCGATAAACCAGTCCGTTGCTGCCGCCGCCTTTAAGGGTGGCGCCCAAAGCCTGGCTGCCGCCATACCGCGCGGGGTCCGGATTAAACCATTCCGGGTGCGATTTTTGCGCGCTACGCAGGTCGTGAAAATCCCCGCCGATACGGGCGTAATAGGTGCGCATCTGTAAGCGTATTGGCGGTTCGGATGAATAGGACAGAAATCGCTCGCGGTGAAAACGGCTTTCGGCGATGGCGGTTGCAAGGCTTTCGCCGGCGTAGTACACACCGAAACTGCCATCGGAAAAGCGGCTTCCATCCGGATTCGGGTGAGTGAAGGCCGACATAATTGGCGTCGTGCCAGCCCCCGAAATCCTGTCCTCTTCCGGCACCAGCCGGATCTCGCCCAATTCATCGCGCAGCCTATCGTTGGTCAATCCTTCGGTGGCCACAACAGCTTCCAGGTCTTTGGCTTCAGCGACCCGATCAAACACTCCGGCAGGGGGGTAGCGGCTGGGAACAATGCGCGCGGATTTGCGCCATTCAACGAACGCAGTCTTCGGGGTCATGCGGGCCCGCGTTGACCATCCAGCCAGCGGCGCACCTCGTACAGGTCAGCAACGTGTCCGCCCAGGATTCGCTGCAGCGGGGTTCGCCCCGCAAAAACCGCCGCAGTATTCGGCCGGTTGACCCAGGAATCAGCAGATTGGGGATCCGGCAGCAAAATCTGCAGCGCCTTGTAGATGCCCAGGATGTAAGACAGGCGCTCCTCCAGGTCCCTGGAGTTTGCCTTTGCCGCAGAGGCGGGATTGGCCTTCCAGCGGTGCACGGTAGGCTGGGAGACACCCAGCAGCACTCCAAAATGCTTCACCTTCACTTCCCACGCCTGCAGGATGTTGAACACCGTGCGCAAGGCCGGCGTGATCCTGTCATCACTGACGGAAGTAGTGTGCTTGTGCTGGAGCGCCGACTTTCTCATGTAACTCTCATATTGTATAGTATTTTATATTCACTATCATATGATAGTAATAAATCAAGATCAAGCCCAAGCCCGGGAAAAGGCAACTCTTGCAGTCTGATTGCGCTGGAAAAAATGTGAACCGGGAGAACGCCGACAACAGGCGTAGGATTATGGCCGTCGCGGTTGACTTGACCAGCCTCAAAAGGTTTAATACGCGGCCTCATCCCACCACGGCCAGGTAGCTCAGTTGGTAGAGCAGCGGACTGAAAATCCGCGTGTCGGCAGTTCGATTCTGCCCCTGGCCACCATTCCAGCGTTCCCATCTTCAAACTCGCGGCACTTGCCTGTCTTTCTTAAAGTGAATTCGAGCTCGCGTTGCCGCGGGAACGTCAAAAATTGCATCCGGCATCGACTGGCAATCGTCGCCAGCTTGAAGCGCGCGTATATACTAGAGTTAACAAGAGCCAGTGTCGTCTAGTAAACCAGAAGCAGATCCTCTCTAACCAAGGAGCAGTAATGATGCAAAGCAACGGCAGTCAGTATTTGTGTGTCGTAGTGTTGGCCCTTGCGGCGCTGACACTGGTGGAAGTGGCGATGGCAGACGAAGCAACGGGAACGGTGAACTACAAGGGCAGGACGGCGACACTGAAGTACGCGTATCTCGTCAAAGGACCGGACGAGATGGACCAAGAAACCATCATCCGGCGGGTCATCCTCTCTCAGACCGATATCGCCGCGGATATCCAGGCCTGCACGACGCTGGGGTGCTGCACCAACAATCTCACCGAAGGTATAACCGTGGACCTTGACGCCGGTCCGCGGCTCAATTATTGGGTGGTCCTTAATGACCAACTCGTCCAGTACTCCGGAACCGAGCAGCCCACTGCACTGGAAGCGACACAGGACGAACCCGGACGAGTCGCAGGCACGCTGAACATTGACGACACGGAGGCCGATGGGCCGAAAGTCGAGGCAACGTTCGACGCCGCGCTGCTCAAGGAGTTCGAGGCAACCCACTGATCCCGTCCACTGCTCAGAAGGGCAATCTCATGAAAACAGGAGTTAATTGGATCGTGGTCGTCGGCGTACTGGGGTCGACCGCGAGTTTTGCTGAGGAAGCCTGCAAGCCAACACCGCTGCCTTCGCCGGCAGTGTCTCTTAACCAATTGGTTAGGCAGCATGTCCTTTGGGCATGCGAAGTTTTGCACCTTGCCCTTCGTCAAAGGCTCCACTTTGCTCCAGCGTCTTGCGCGCGGTATCAAGATCATTCCAGTTGATGAGATGAGTATATTGTTGCACGTAGTTCATCATCCGAATGAGCGGGGTTGGATGGCTGGATTGAGAGAGGGCTTTTAATGCGGTTAGATAGTCGATGCGATACCCCGTCGGCACAACAATGCGCTCCTGCTCGCCTGCAACCAGTTCTGCATTCATCATGATGCGCGCGATTCTGCCGTTGCCATCGGCGAAGGGATGAACTTCACTCACTAAAAACATCATAAAGACCGCTCGGTGAAACGGGTCTCCAAGCCCTTGAAGGAAAGCGAAGCCTTTTTCAAGCGTCCCTGTAACCAGGTCCGGGGTCACAAAAACCGTATTCCCGGCGCGGTTGGCTTTGGTCTTGAAAATCCCTGGGTTCTTGTCCAGACGCGCGCCCATAATGGTGGCGTGCCGACGGCGCAGGAGCGCAAGAAAGTCTTCGAAATCTGAAGGCAGCGTTTTCATGTCTGCCTCATCAGAGACAATGCGGTAGGTGCCAAGAATATCGTGGGCATCATCCGGGCGCTGTTGCGGAATCACGCCCCCAAAGACGATTTCCTCAGCTTCTTCGACGGTGAACTCTGTACCTTCGATAAAATTCGAAAAATAGGCTTCAAAGAAAGCAAGGTTAGTATTGGCCTCACCCGTTCGCTGCCGAACCGGGCGTTCAGCGGGCACAGTCTCGCGCAGCGCTGCAAACAATGCTTCAAAAAGTCGGATACGGTCAGGGTCGAACGGTTTACCGGCAGCACGCGCTTGCGCGACCGGGCTAAGCGTCTTCGCATCACGTGTGCCCAGCAGCGTGCCAACAAGGTCATTAAACTCTTTGAGCTCTTGCTCCAGCCCGAGCGGAGCGGCGATAGCGCGTGCTTCATCTCGAATCCGGTTCAGAGCGTCTTCACCATTCTGGTGAATGATGGTGTCAAGCCGGTTCTCGATCTCCTCGCGCGATAAAGTGCGCGGCAAAAACCCTCTGCGTGCGCGTGACGGGCGCATGTTTTCAAGATAGGCCCGTGCGGTCGATGCCAGTCTTGCGCCGCCGATAAACGGCCTGTCACTTTCAAGTGGTCCGGGCCCTTTGCGCGGACGAAAAACGACCCCCGGCAAAACGATATCGCGCTTCTTATTTGAAATCAGGCAGACAGAGCCGTCTGCGGCGGGCTGATTTTCCAGTGCAGTCCGGTCTGTAATCAGCGCATCGGGATAATAGCTTGTAATCAGGTAATACCAGTTACGCCGTACCAGCCGTTCCGGCTCTTCCTCCAGATTACGTGTGTACAGGCGCGACCCGAGTTTTCGGAGCTGCCCGCGCGCAACGGCTTCGGACACGACTTTGGATATCGCCGTATCCGATACGAATATTTCTGGCATTGCGCTAATGAGAAATTCGGGCATTAAGACTATCTCCTCAAACCATTATGCCGAATATTTGGGATTTAAGAAAGTATTTTTGGCATTAAATGGGATTTAACAGAAAAAATGGGCCTTTTTATGCCTTCATGCCTCGCCGATCTTCAGGGATTCTGAATATTTGGGGTATAAAAGCAGAATTTCCGCAAGAAACGGGATTTAACCCAATTTGCAGATTGCGAGCCGGGTCGGATACATTTTTGATTAACCCGGTCTTGGAGTGAACCCCTGGAAGTGAAACAGCGTTAACCCTTAAATTGACCGTCTGGAGCGTAAACAGGAGCATGCAAAATGCGACCAACGCGATACCGGCGGCACAGCACGACGTTCAAGCTCGAACTTGTCCGGGCCTATTTGAATGGCGAGGGTGGGTATAAAACCATTGCCAGGAAGCACGATATATCCCACGCCCTGCTGAAAATCCGCGTGTCGGCAGTTCGATTCTGCCCCTGGCCACCATTCCAGCGTTCCCATCTTCAAAATCGCTGCACTTGCCTCTCACTCTTAAAGTGAAATCGAGCTCGCGTTTCTGCGGGAACGTCGCAAAAATGTATCCGAACCCTTCATCTGGAAATTTCCTTGATGGAATTGGCGTCTATAAAACTCAGGGCCGGTCGGATAAACTACCCACCAGAATTAAAATGAACGATTTAAATTCCACTTCTGACATCTGAAACTTTCCAGCTGGAGCAATTCCTTGAATTTGCAGTACTCAATAGACCAGAACAACAGCGCCTGGCGGATTGTCGACGGGGAAGCGGTGTTAATAAACGCCGAAACAACCTTCTATTACGGCTTGAATTCCACCGCGACCCGGATTTGGATGCTTTTGCTGGAGGAGGATTTAACCGGGGCAGAAATTTCCGGCCGGATTGCACCGGACTTCAACAAAACTTCCGCGGAAATCAGTCAAAGCGTCGACGCGCTTTTACAGGAGTTGGCTCAGGAGAAACTCTTGACCGGTAAGGAGCTGAGCAATCCCCCTGTGCTTGCCGAAGATATCCTGAACGGCCGCCCCAGTGGCCCGATCTCTGCATCCGCATGGGATACACCCCGGATCACGCGCTACGATACCCTGGAAAGTCTGGTCGTTTGTGGCGAGTAGAAGCACGGGAGGATCAACGATCGTCGGCAAGGAACATGCGCGTTCAGTTGCGCGCGAACTCCAGCTTGAAAGATCGGCTTCCAGGCCGGTGCTGTTTCACGGCCCCACCATGCTACCCTTACTCCGCGATGGCGACGGCCTGGAGATTGTTCCAGTGCGCGCTGAAGAGATTCAACTTGGCGACATCGTCGTCTACCGCGAGCAAGATAAGTACCCGACGCGCCGGGTGGTGGGCTTCAACCCGGCCCGGACAGAGTTTTTCATCCAGGCCGATTACACGCCCGCGAGGTTATTTTGCATACCGGCGACAGCCCTGCTGGGAAGAGTGGAAGCCCGGTTACGCGACGGCAAACGTCTGCACAGAACCTCTGTCCGCTGGCGCTGGGCTGCCTGGAGCGCGTCGTACCGCAAAAACTTCCTGAAGATCTTCCGCCGCTACACACGCGGGAGATAATCGCGCTCCACGCGGGCCCTCGGCCATTCTATGCTTGACCTCACCCTACTCGAGACCGTGCTCGCCCTGCATGCCCGGCAAAATGGCCCTGCCCGCGAGCGGACCCTCGCACATTTTCCCAGGGAGTTCCTCTCGTTCTGCCAGCGGCATCAGGTCACCGCCTACGTTTGGGGTTTACTTGAACAATCCGGTTTTGCACAAAGCCTTGACCCCGCTGTGGCCAAGGGGTTTCAACTCGCACAGCTCGATCAATGGCAACGCTCGGAGCGATTGTTGCGAGACCTAAAATCACTGCACGCCCGCTTTAGCCAGAACGGGCAGGAACTCATTGTGATGAAAGGGCCCTACCTTGCAAAACGGTTCTTTGGCGGCATTGATCGGCGCGCTTTCAGCGATATTGATATTCTGGTCAGGTCAGACTGCCTGGCTGCTTCTATCGATCTTCTCCAGGCCGAAGGCTATGCGGCGGTTTCTCCGCTCAAACTTCCTGGCTGGACACGGCGTTTCCTGCACCACGTTGAGCTAAAGAAAGACGGCAGAAGCCTGGATCTGCACCATACACTGCGGGCACACCCAACCTTCCGGATTTCCGAGGAGGCGCTTTGGGCTCGCACTTGCCATTTCGACTTTGGGGTGTTTTCCTGCCGGGTCCTTCCTGATGATCTGACGCTGCTGGTTCAGATACTCTCGATCCACGCCGACGTCGGCCTGGGACTTGCCAATCTCAAATTGATGCTGGATCTGGATCGCGTCGTGGAAACGTGCAGCAATGATATTGACTGGCCTGCTTTCCTGTCCGATCGGGAACGGGACCGGACTCTTGGCATTACACTCAACGTGCTCGCCATGCTGTTGACGATTTTTCGCAGTACCGACCGCTATCCCGAGTTGACCCGGCTACTGCAGGAGCGCAAGACAGCGCTTGTATGGCAGCCGGATCGCAATCGTTATCTGCAGCTTTTGGGCGGTACCACCTTGCGCACCGCCAAGACCTGGGCATTGCGCCAGTATGATCAAACCCTCCTGTCTGCATTGACCACCTGGGCCATGTCGCTACCCGTGATGGCGCTTGGCCTGGGCAAGAGTTTTTCCGGTAACTTGCGGCATCGAGAGCTCGGCCAGTCCAACCCGGGCTCCCGGCATCGCCCGGTAGCGGCCGGGTTGTGGGATTCTCCGCAAGACCTCATCAAGGGTCTGGGAGGCGATCCCCGCGCGATCGCGCAGTGCCAGGTAAGATTGGGCAGCCTCACGCTGCGCCTGTACTACACAGATAAGAAATACCTCGCCATGCTGGCAGAACTTTTTCGATTGCAAGAACTACCTGTTGACGATGACAAATGGGCATGGAGTGAGGAAGACCATCTGCTACTTTTTGATGTCGCGGAAGAACCGTTTCGCGCAATCATTCCGCAGCCGGACCAGCCGCTCGTGGACCGCACGCTTGAAGGCATCATCGAGATACACCGCGATGCCGCCTGTTGCCTTCTGTCCCGGGCTGGTGAGCGCTTGAAACTCGTCATACCCGTCATCTCGGCGTCGCAGGAATACGACCATTTGTTACATTGCGTCATGGTGGTGCTGTATCGGGCGCTTTTTTCCCTGGAATGCCTCCCCTTGCACTCCGCCGCAATCCAGTTTGGGGAAACAGCGAATCTTTTCATCGGCGATAAGGGCGCTGGAAAGTCAACGGTGAGTTTCCGTCTCGGTTTGGCCGGCGGACGTGTGCTGGGTGAAGACCACATCATTTTGCGCCGCAGGCATGGGAAATTTTTTGTCAGCGGTTGCGATGGAAAAAGCCGCCTTACAGCAAAAAGCGAGGGGCACTTTTTTACCTCACCCTTGCCGGCTACACCCGTAGACGTCGCAGGTGTCCTGAAAAAAGAAATCAATCTGGCGGATCATGTGCGCAGTGCGCCCTTTGAAGATGTCCTGGTCGGGCGGATATTCTTTTCCAGCGTAGGAAGAACCCTGGCCTTCGAAAAAATGAATGGTGCTGAAGCCCTGGCGAAAATCCTGAACATGACGCGCGAGCGTCTGCGCTTTTCAGGCGCCCAGGACCGCAAGCGTTTCCTCGATTTTGTCGGCGATTTTCTCGGCTCTGCGGAAATCTGGAATCTGACGCTCAGCGAGGATTTGAACGACCTTGATAAGCTGGTGGCGTTCGTCAAGGACGGCAAGGAGTATCACCACAGGGAGACGGCCTGACCGGACACAGTGCACCAGATACATTGCACTGGCCGGCTCAGGAATTCGTGGTGATTCTCCCGTCGATCGTACTCAGGCGATCGGCCATCAACCGCCCCACCACCGAGCGGCTGAATTCCTGCTCGACCCTGGCCTGAGCGCGCCGGCCACGTTCCCTGGCTTCCTCGCGATGGTCGAACACATGGCGCATGACCTTCGCCGCCTGGCACAGATCCGGAGCCGCCCAGCGACCATCGGCTTTGTAGTAAGGCGTCCAGCGCATACGGGTGACAGGCCGGAGCTGATAGTCAATGAGGTAGCTATTTTCAGGGTTGAGGAAGTCCGTGTGACCGCCGTAACCAGTAGTGATCACCGGCCGGCCGTTCGCCGCAGCATCAAAATGTGGCAGGCCCCAGCCCTCGGCACGTTGCAGCAGCGTAAAACAGTCTCCGCGGCGATGCAGGCGCTGCATATCGAGCTGGGACAGGTTCTGCACTATCAGCACCACCCTGGGATAACGCATGACATTCACGTCCGCCCTGATTTCGTTCAACCTGGCTTTGATTGCTTCAGGGTTTTCGGCAGGATGCTGCAGATAGGTCTTGAGCACCAGCACCACCGAATTTTCTCCGGCAAAAGTGGAGAGGTAGACCTCCAGTAGCTCTGCAGGGTTTTTGCGTTCCTGCCACTGGAAGATCGCATAGAACACGAAGTCGTCGTCGCGCACACCGTCAATCGCCAGCGGCTTCAATGCCCGGCTTTCATGCGCAGACAGCGCGTGGGGAATGCGGTACACGGGCACTTCCACTCCGGATTCCCGGAACACATCAACATTCCATTGAGAAGGCACCCAGACTTCCTGCACGCGGTTGCAGGAACTCGTCCAGATGGGGTGCAGCCGGTCCGTTTCCCAGGTTGTCAGGCCGATTATGTACTTGCCCTTTTCGTGCTCGAGAACGGACCGCCAGGAATCCGGCGTACAGTGGGCGATCACCTTATCGTAGACAATTTTTTTATCCACCAGCGTACGCAGCAGGTCCCCCTCGGCGCCCAAGTCCGATTTGGGACAGGTAAACTCTACGGGGTGAACGGTGACCGGATATCCTTGTTCGTAAAGTGCAAGAATATAGTTCCGCGCCGCCGCGGCGTAACCACTGGCTTCGAAGACAGGTGCGATGAACCTTACACCAGGCATGTTTTATCCGGAAACCTGTGCGCCTGGAGCTGGATGCCAGCGCCGCGTGCGGGCGCCTGTGACCACCAGGGGCCCCTTATGATGGCGTCTTGCGCTGCCCATGAGCCGCTCTTGGCACAGGCTCCCATCGGGCATCCGGTCAGGGTGGAGATTTTTGGACGGGCCGATGACAGCACAGCGTTTGCAATGGTCAATCGGCACTGGCTGGCCGGTCTCGCGCAAGTCAACGGCCTCCAGGTCCGCTGCGTCGAGCGGCAGGAAGACTTGTCCGAAGAAGCGGATTTCATTATCTGGCACAGTTACGAAGACGACTTCGAGGCTTTCCAGGCGCCTGCGGCCGGGCAGTTTATTGCGGTCCGGACCTGGGATTTCGGGCCTTTCCCACCGAGCTGGGTGCGCAAGATTACGCGCGAATGTGATCGTCTCTGGGTGCATACCGATTGGATACGGCAGCAGGCCATTGTTGCCGGTGTCCCGGGTGAGAGAATTGCCGTGATCCCCCATGGTGTGTCCACGGAGATTTTCTCCCCGCAAGGTCCGCACTACCCTCTGCCGGACAACAAGCAGTTTTATTTTCTGATTGCCGGCGCGACCATCCGGCGCAAGGGATTCGATCTCGCTTTGAGCGCCTATCTTTCCGAATTTTCGCCGGAGGATGGCGCCTGCCTGGTGGTAAAAGACCGGCCGGCGGATATTTTCTATGCAGGGCTCGATCACTCCGATGAAATCCGGCGTCAACAGGCCCACCTTGGAAGCGGCAGCCTGGTGTACATTCGTGAGCATCTCTCGGCCATCGAACTGGCGTCCCTGTACCGCAGTTGTGACCTCTGTGTATATCCTTACCGCGCGGAAGGGTTCGGTATGATGATACTTGAATCGATGGCTTGCGGGACGCCCTGCATTGTCCCCCGTTTTGGAGCCTGTCTCGATTATTGCCATGACGAAAATGCCATCCTGGTACAGCCCAAGCGCATCCAGCTCCCGGTCAAAAAAACGATGCCATACAATACCCTTGGGTTCGCGGTTGAATTGGAGCAGGTCGACTTCTGCGAAATTCCTGTCGCACGGCTGGCCACAGTCATGCGAGACGCATTCGAGGCCGGACGGGATGCGCTGCAACCCCTGTCCTGCGCAGCCGCTGCCAGTGTCCACGAAAACTTTCAGTGGCGCAACGCAAGCTGCAAAATCATTGCCGAATTTAACCATCTCGCCGGGAAAACACCCATACGCTTATTACCCGCAGAATGAACTGCAGTTAGCGCCAGCGGAGTGCTTTTGCACCTTCAGGGTTCATCCAGCGGATAGCCATAGCTTCCAAGCGGCAAACCCGTCAGCTCGACCAGCTCCCGATTGCCGGCTGCCGTAATGGCGGCAATGCGCCGTTGGTTTGCCGCTGAAAGCCCCGGGCTGCGATGTTCGGATGCTCTGCGGGGTGGACGCAGAAACCATGCGCGCACTCCGGGCGTGGTGGCGCGTGCGAGGGTCTGCGCCATCCGGTTTTTCGCCACACGCTGAATTAACTCCAGCTGTCGGTCGGAAAGCCGTCGATTCTCGTGACGCTGCTGTTGCCAGGGCCCCACCGCACCTGCATCAATCCCCAGGTGCTCACACACTGTTCTGACAAAACGCTGCGGGTCGGCCCGCAGATCCTCAAACAACATGACCTTCACGGACTCAGGGCCAAACAGTTCGGAATACATTTTATAGGTGCGTGCATAATCAAGGTAAGGAAAAATTTCGTATTCAAGCTGGTCTTGAAACCAGTCATCCACTGATTGATACCAGGCACGCCCGCTGGCAAGGCGGATGTTTTCGCGCCGCAGTATCATCCGGTACGCCGATTGCACCAATGCGACCGGGTGTCGCAGGGTCAACACCACCCGGCAAGGCCCAAAAATCCGCCATAAGTTCTCCGCACGCAGCCGGCGCAGCTGCTCTGTGCCATAGGAAAGCGTTTCCAGTGACAACAATGGCACGCGCCCCTGCTTGAGATGTGGCAGCACGCGCTCCTGCGCCAAACGCCGGCTTGCCCCAAGATCGGGTTTGGAAAGATCGCCCAGGATGAGGCCCTGCATCATCTCTTCTATGTACGGGTCGCGGCAGCTGCTGTAGCGCCTGGAATCCCGAACATTTGGGTTGCCATCGAAAATTCCCAGGTAGTAAAGCTGCGGATGGGCAGCAAACAGATGCCACTGCAGCAATTTCGTCCCGGTGCGCGGCAACCCGATATGGAGCGCAGGAACCATTCCTTCGGGCGTGGCATTGGTTACGAACGCTGGCGACGGCATCATGTGATTTTTCCAACTCGCGGTATACGTTTGAATTGTTTCGCATCTACCGTTCAGCATTTGTTCCGCTGCAAAACGCCCTGTAGGATGCCTCATTATCACACACCTGGTCCGCCATCAGCACGCCGCAGCACCGTCGAAAAATGAATATCGAAGGTGAATGAAGCCATGTGGCAAGATGCAAAATCCTTGCACAGCGAAAATTGAGCCTCCATAGAATGAGTAATACCCCACTGTACGATGCCTACCGGCATTTTCTGGCCAATTCCGGAACACCGTTCACCACGCCGGGACACAAACGCAATCCCGCGCTGGTCGACGACCTGTTGGCGCAGGACGTCCCACATTGGGGAGGTGTCGAGGGCAGGCGGGCGTCTAACAAGCGCCTGCAAGGCGCCCAACGCATTGCCGCTGACATGTGGGGTGCAGACTGGTGCCGCTACTCGGTGCAAGGTTCCACCCACGGCAACCAGGCCATGGCCTTGAGCGTTGGCAAGCCCGGAGACAAAGTGATTGTTGCGCGCACGTTGCACAAGTCCATGTTCTTTGGCCTGGTGCTGGCTGGACTTGAACCGGTATGGGTACGGCCGGACATCGATGCCGCAACCGGCCTTACTGCCGGCATGCCCGTGGAGCGCATCAGGGCAACGTTGCACAGGCACCCGGATGCACGCGCCGTTATGCTGGTTGAGCCCAGTTACGTGGGCGGCGTTTCAGATGTAGGCGCGATTGCTGAATTGGCACACAGCCACGGAATACCTCTTGTAGTGGATGCCGCCTGGGGCGCACATCTGGGTTTCCATCCCGCACTGCCGCCGCATGCCATCCAGGCCGGGGCTGATGTGCTGGTGACCAGCGTGCATAAGCACCTCACCGGTTTTACACAGTCATCGATGGTGCTGGCGCAAGGAAAGTATCTGAACTTGGAGCGACTTGAAGCTGCCTTCGAAGGTTTACACACCACCAGCCCGTCCGGGGCCATACTGGCTTCCATTGACCGCGCCCGTGGCTTGTTGCAGGAACGGGGTGAGGAACTACTGGGCTATGCCATCGGCTGGGCCGAAAAAGCCCGCCGGCGATTTCGGCAGGTGCCGGGGCTGGGCGTGATTGGCAGTGAGATCGCCGCACGTTCGCCTGCCTTATACATGCACGATCCCAGCAAGATCGTGCTCACCTTGTTTGGCACCGGTGCAGATGGTCATGTCGTTGCGGATGTATTGGAGCAGCGTGGCATCCACCTGGAATTCGCCGATCGGGATACTTTTTGCCCGGTGATTACGCTGGCTGACACGGAGCAAAACATCGATCTCATGGTCACTGAAATCATCCGTGCCGTAGAACAGCACCGCGGTACTCCGCGGCCGATGGTGCCCATAATGGCCTGGACGGTCAAGGCCGAAACTGCCATGTCCCCCCGCGATGCTTTCTTCGCGGATCACGAACGGGTAGCGGCAGACCAAGCAGTCGGCCGCATCGCGGCAGAAACAGCAGCTCCCTACCCGCCCGGCGTGCCGGCGCTGGCACCGGGCGAACGCATCCAGGCCGATGTATTGGCCGCGCTGCAAGCAGAAGCTGCCAGCGGTACCCGCATCGCCTATTGCGGCGACCCAATGTTGCAAACGGTGCTGGTAGTTAAGGATTAATTACTTCCAATGAGTTGAGCTGGGGAGCTCGAAATAGCCCTGGATAAATCAATTTTGGTCTTGCTGTTGTTGGTGTTCGCAAGGCATTCGAGTAACCTTGCACTCATTCCAGTGGGAGAGTCGCATGGAAACGTTTATGGCCCTGAACGAGGTCCTGGTGGAGTTGAGCGTGCTCATCGCTGCCATCA
>JANLTO010000074.1:0-7069 GCA_031362985.1 Lysobacterales bacterium
GGGCGACGGCATTCCAGGGGGTGGGATTACTCTTGATCTGCTGGTTCTGGTCCGGGATGTCCGGAATCCAGGTTCCGCTCCAGTCGGGAAGAGCGTCAAGAGCGGCGTGAGCATTGGCTGTTGGCGGAGGCCCGATGTCGGCCTCCTCGGCCAGCGCGCCGGCACAGAACAACAACACCGCCAGAATCAAGCCCAGAAGCAAACCTGCAATGCCGAAAAGGTGCAGACGAAACGGATGCAATGGAGTTCCTGTCCAAGCCGGGAATCTGATCATATCGAGCCCTTTAACATTGCTGATCACACCTGCGATAGTACTGATTTTGCTGCCCGGCCCAGTTTTTGGTCAAACGTTGCCAGCGGTGCACGAAGGTCCATGGCAAGCTGGAGGTATGCGGCATCGTAAGCGGTGAGTTTCATGCGACGGGCGAGTTCAAACTGGCTCGCGCTATCGACGGCACAACGGGTTAAGCGCAAATCGGACAGATCCTGAAGCGCCTGCTTTGCAGCTTTTTGCATTCCCAGGCTGGATTTTTTCAGCGCAACACTCACCATTTCATGGTCGAGCAAGTCGGGGACAAACAATTCTTTACCGGCCATGGCCAGCAATGCAGCTTCTCTGTCAGGTTCATCGAACAGCACGGTCGCGAGCACGCTGCAATCAACCACCAGGGGCGGGTACCGGGTGTACTGTCCGGCCGGTTCCGAGATGAAGAGCGGGGTGCCGCCCATGAACTAACTACTTTTCCCGGGCATCGCGATCCTGGCGAATCAACTCGGTCGATCGCTGGCCCTTGCTGACAGGGCGTTTGATGTGTTGCCGGTGCTCGGAAGCAATCTGTTCTATGGACTTGTGTCCTTTTCTGGCCCGCTGGGAAGCGCCGGCAGCATCCCTTGGAAACGTTCCACCCGCAGCCTGGCTCACCAGCGCAAGGAGCTCGCCCTGTAATGACCGGTGGTTCGCTGAAGCGCGTTCGCGCAAGCTGACGACCACTTCGGCCGAAACATTCTTGATTGACAGATTGGGCATGGTCATTCAACGTGGCTTCAATATGGAGCCATAATGGAACCATGCAGTGGTGTTGTCAATGTTGAAGGTTGCTGACGATCCCTATCCGGCCCCTATTTCGTTGCGGGGTGTATCTTTCCCATCCGCCGGTCTATAGTTCGCCGGTGAGCACTTCCTGTGCGTCCTCGGTCGGGAGGAGTCGATGCGTACGCTGATTCTGGGCCTGTTGCTGATGGTTGGTGTCTCGCTTTCCGGCTGTGGAAACGAGGCACCGACGGACGAGGCGACAGAGACTGCGAGTTTACCGCCATGTCCGAATCCTGAGGAGCCGGCGTCGGAGCAGGCGGAGCCCTCGTCATCCCCGCCCACGTGCCTGCGTGTGACGGGTGCGGGCGGTCCACAAGGCGCAGCAGGATCCGGGACGACTGGAGGGGGCGGTCCGGACGGCTCTATCACACGCACATGGAGCGAAAGCGTCACGCAAACCGGCAGTGGGACATCGAGCGTGATCACCCAGCGGTACGCGGCCGTCGTTAGCGTGTCGCTGACCAAGGTCGAGGAGGGTGCTTGGACGATCAGCGGTCCGGCGAGCGTCTCTTCAACGTACACCAGCGACTGGAGGAGCAACCAGACCTCGACCCTCGGGCCGTGCAACGTTCACTACACGGACAACGCGACTGCGATGGGCTCGGTGGAGGTCGAGGGTGGCCTCGAGGCAAGCGACGGCTTCTACCAGTTCCACGTAAATATTCCTGGGGTCGACGGCAGCAACGACACGGTCCGTGATGATTCCGGTTGCAACGGTCCGAACAATCGGGAAACGACGCCTTGGGCGGCCGCACCAATAACGGCAGCCGGAAGTGGTGACTTGACTGGCCCACGCACCATCTCGGGCAGCTCGAGCGTGCCGCGAACAGGCGGCGAAGAAACAGTCTCCTGGAGATTCACGCTGCCGGAGTAAGAATAAAAGGGACCGGATACAATTCCAGGAAAATGTATCCGGCCCCTTTTTTGTACTTTTTTCCTTTAGCAGGAAATATTTTTTAGGGCGGTGAGCCGAATCAGTTCGTACCCACCCGTGTGGAAGGGCGCTGGTGCTTCCCAGGTGTAAGAGGCATCGTCGCATTCACCGAATTGGAAGGTGACATTACCCCAATCTTCAAGAATGACGTCCTCCTCATGGAATGCATCGCCGAAGTGCCCACCGAAAGTCGATTGCATCGGGATGTTAGCCTTGAGTTCATCATTCAGATCGCCCAGTCCGAGCAGCCACATCTGCCGTCCCTCGCTGTCGTAGGTGAACCAGTAGGCAAGAACCCGGGTCTCGTCGACGGTCTCGACGATGAAGCCTTCGCCGCTTCGTGAGGGGTTGAACCAGGCACCAGAAACAGCCGGGTTACCCGATACCACGACATCAGTGGCATCATCGCAACCCAGGCCGTGAATAGCGGTGAGGCGGGTAAGGGTCAGTTGCCCTGAGCCATACTCACCGGCGTATTCGGCCTGGGCGCGGCTGCAGTTGAGAAAATCGAAGCGGATCGAACCCCAGGTTTTCCGGCTCACGTCTTGCGGATCGAAATCCGCACCGAAGGTAGCGCCTTCGGTCATCTCGAATTCGACTTCAGCCACTCCTCCATTGATTCCGCCATTTCCGACCATCCATGCCTGCCTGCCATCCGGTGTGTAGGTGAACCAAAAGACAACCACCGCCTGTTCTTCTCCGTTCGGACCTTCACGGTCGAGGATTTCGATGATGAAGCCCTCGCCACTCCGATCCGGCACAAACCAGGAACCCGAGAATTTCTGCGAATCGACCGCCTCGCGCTCGATATCGGCGGGGGCTTGGATGAACGGCAGCTTGAAGTCGATTCCACCTTTCCCGGTTTCGACATAAATCGGGTTGCTGGTCGCCCCGACGTCACAACCTGAGCAGGGGACCTGGTTGTAGGCCTGGGGTTGGTATCCGGAGGGCTCAGTAAAGCGCGCCAGTGCATGGAAAGTACTGAAAATTGAAACGGGGCGCTCCCATTTGCCGTCTGCGCCGGTCTGCCGTGTACAACAATAAGGCTGGCCGTTAAGGTCGTAGAACTGGATGGTCACGCCCGGCAGCGGTCTGTTCGACATATCGGTCACCGTGCCTTTGAGCATCGCGCCCTCCAGCAGGTTGGAGTTCGCCGTGTTTATGCCGCTGTCGATATTCACCACGGTGCCCAACTTGGCACGGTTACAGTCGCCATTGTCGCACTGGAAGTCGCCAGACAGTTCGTCGATGTATTTCCTCGATTCCCCGAATGCGTCGAAATACAGCTTGTAATTCCCTTCCGGGATGCCCGAGAGTTCGTAGGTTCCGTCTGGGTTGTTGACGGTCCGGAGTCCGGGCACCGCGGCACCGGTCAGCGGATCGAGCACTTCTATGGCCACGGGGTGAAGCGGGTAAATGTTGCCGTGTTTACGCACCCAGCCTGAAATGGTGCCATCGGCATGCACAAGGGCAGGCAGTGTCACCAGCAAGATAACAAGGGCGGATTTAAGCATGGGAATGGGGTGGGGTCCTGGTGGGCAACGGGCGATTATACTGGTTTCTCAAGACCCGTGTGCGCTATCACTTCCCGGCTTTCAGGTTCTCCAGCCGCTCGATTTCCTCGAGGAAACTCCGCCGCCCGCCGGAAATGCCCAGCGCGCGCCACACCGGAGATAAAGGGGTCGATAAAGGGGTCCGATAAAGGGGTCAGAGCCCTTTTCAGGCGCGGGGAGGGGTGAATTGGATCGTATGCGGCGAGGGGAGGTGGGTGTGCTTGGGGCATGCCTTGTATTTCTCGCATTGCCGTTCTCGGAAAAGGGCATTGCGACTTCCCGGTGCATGCTTTTGAGCGCATCAAAAAAGGGCTCTGACCCCTTTATCCCCTGGTGGCAGCGCACACAGTGGATGTCGACCAGCTCCTTCGCAGAATAGGACGCCGCGGGTGCAGCAGACACCGGCTCCAGCAATGGTTTCGGCTCATCCAGGGGCTTGACAGGCTGCTGCTCGGGACTACATGCAAGCAGGAAGAAGGACGTAAGCAGCAGGTTTAGCCAGGTTTTCGTCATTGTGGCTCCTGGTCTGGTCATTGGACTTTTACGGGTGAGGTTGGGCGAAACCGGGGTCAGAGTAAAGTGCCAGAGTAGACTTGTTCAAAGTGCCGGCGCCGCTTCTTTACCCTGGCACTTTACTCTGACCCCAAATTTCTCGCTGCCCGGAACGTCAGAGACTGACGTAATGCGTCAGTGACATCCCCCAGTAACATCCTTGGTCGTCGGCTGTGGCAGTCCGGCAAGTGGCGGATTGCCGTCCCTTTCGTGGCTTTTCCCTGGATGGCACGCCAATTGCATTAACTTCAGTAGATTTGAAAAAGTCCCCGGACCAGGCATCCATGATGGGTTCCTGTCGGTGGCCTGCAAGCCAACGCTTCAAAGCATGCATCCAGGAGGGAATATGCTTAGCCTGCCCAAAATTTCTCGTGTTTCCCGCTTCACTTTCGGAATGGCCTTGATACTTTCCCTGTTCGCCGTCGCCGCCCATGCGGACGGGCTCGTCGTGCTGCCCGAACAGCTCAGCCTTTCCGCGACGCGACCGGTTGTGGATCTTCAGGTGCGAAACTCCTCAGCGGAGGAAACCACCGTGCGTTTCAACATCCTCGCGTGGCGGCAGGAAGGCGGCCGGGAACTGTTGACGCCCGACAGCACGCTGTTAATCCATCCGGAGAGCATCAAGCTGAAGCCCGGAGACTCCGCCAAGGTTCAGGTGGTACTCAGGCTCTCTGCGCCGCTGTGGGAAGAGGAAGCTTTTCGAATCCTGGTTTCTGAGTCGCCCCGAATTCCCGATGTGGGCGCGAAAGTCGTGCACTCAGGCGCGCACTCAGCCACGCGCCGCACCATACAGCGAGGCAGCGTGCCGGTATTCCTGCTGCCGCCGGGCGAGGCCAATCCACGGATAACCTGGAGGTTCGAGCGCAATCAGGAAGGAGCGGTGATTTTGCACGCCAGCAACAACGGCAAAGGGCACGTTCGCCTCAATTCGGCCAGCCTGCTGGGGCCGGCGGGTCACACAATTTTTAAAGGCAACATGTCGGACACTCTCCTGGCCGGCGGGTCGCGCTCGTGGGAATTGGCGGCGGAAGCCTCGGCGGGAGTGTGGCTTCTGACGGCCGATACCAACGCAGGCCGCATGAAGGCCGAACTCGAACTCGGCCCAGTTCTTTCCACTGCCGGGGCCCTGACTCTGAGGGACTAGTGGCCTGTCTGGCTGGAACGTGGGGTCAGCAGCAAGAGCGCGGCCGCGGCGATTAAGAGTCCTACGAATTCGCGCCCTTGCTCGATGTAGGGCTCTTCATCATTCATGTGTTCGGCGATCGAGCCCCAGTCACCCGCTTGCAGGTAGTCGACAAAGCCCGGCGCCGCGATCAGCAGGCCCGCAATCACCGCCCCGAGCGTGACCAGTGCGAAGCGAGGGAGACGGCGGCCCAAGACGGCGGCTGCTGCGACGACTGCCACGGCCGCGTAAACCAGAAACCAATAGAGCGGGTCGGGGTCGTTCAGCTGGAGCGCGGCCATCCAGATAAACATCAATGTGGCGATGGACGCCGCGGTCTTGGACCAGGCTGTGGTAGTTTTCATCGCTTGCGGGCCCGCATGCCGGGCATCGGTTCCGGCTTCATGTAACAGGACCGAGTATACGGCAACATGCCGTGGGCGAGCACCCGGCCCATGGTGCCGTTATGCAGTGGCGGTCACGGGATTCGAAAGGCCGGCATTGGAAAAGCCGGGCTGCCATACGGCAATCAGCCGGCCAATCCATTTTCCTCTCGGAACACTCTTCAGGCTTTATACCGGCAGAGACTTCCAGTCCTGCAGTATTCGCCGCGCCGCGTTATGCCCGGGTATGCCGGATACACCGCCACCCGGATGGGTGGATGATCCGCACTGATACAGCCCGCGGATGGGTGAGCGGTAATCCGCATAACCCGGAGCCGGCCGCTGGAAGAACAATTGTTCAAGCGCCAGTTCGCCATGGAAGATGTGGCCGTGGGGCGAGTTGATGATGCGCTCGATGTCCGTTGGCAGCAGCACCTGCGCATCGATGATGCCGGAGCTGAATCCCGGAGCTACATCATCGAGGGTGGTATAAACCGTTTTCACGAAGCTGGCGCGATCCTCTTCCGTCCAGGCTTTGCCGCCCAAATCGTAGGGGGCATGCCCGCCAAACAAATTGATGACGTGTTTGCCCGGCGGCGCCAAAGTATCATCAACCGTGGTGGGAACCACCGCGGTGATGAATGGGTGGCTGGAGTAGCGACCATGGAAAGCGTCTTCGTACGCGGCCTGAAGGTAGTCGATATCCGGACCTATGTGAGCGTAATTGGGCTCGGCGAAGCCACATTTGGCCGCGTCGAATGCCGCGTAATGGGGCGGCGCCTCGGCGGCCACGTTAATTTTGAAAGCCGTCGAAAACGTGCGGTAGTCCTGGATATGCTTGAGGAAATCGGCAGGCAAATGCTCCGGTTCAAGCAGTTGTTCGAACAACACCTTGCAGCTGGCATTGGATACCACCGCCCGTGCAGTGTATTCATCACCACTGTTAGTGACCACCCTGGAAACCCGTTCATTGACTACTTCCACGCGACTGACTTCCGCATCGGTGCGTATGCTCATGCCGTGGCGTCGTCCGCACTCGGCGATGGCTTCGCTGATAGCGCCCATGCCGCCACGGATAAAGCCCCAGCCACCGGCGCCTTCGTGTTCACCCATGATGTGGTGCAGCACCACATAGGCCGAGCCGGGAGATTTCGGCCCGGCAAAGGTGCCAACTGAGCAGTAGTAGGCCAATACCGCCCGAGTCACCGGATGCTCGAACCAACGCGCCAGGTAGTCATTGGCGCTCATGGTCATCAGGTCGACCAGGCGGTAAAACCTGTTGCCAATTTTTCGATACTTCCAGGCGAAGGCTACCAACTCCTTCAGACTCTTGAAATCCCGCCTCGCGGGATCCACGGGGGTGTCCAGCAAAATCTTGCGCACCACGTTCGC
>JANLTO010000079.1:0-6152 GCA_031362985.1 Lysobacterales bacterium
GCTGTTACCGACACTACGCGCGGACATTCAGGCCGTGGAGACGTATGTGCGGACACCGGGCGCGCGCGTGGACTGCCTCCGGGTTCGTTGTCCCTGACGCCGTTTGGCTACCTGTGCAACCCGTTCTTCATCCAGCAACAGGCTGACCGCTACGGCCGCACCTTCAAACTGCACCAGTTCGGCACGGGCGCTGGCCCGAACCCTCGTTTGCGACTGTGGCAGCCCGTGGTGTGTGTCATGGGCATGGATCGTGCGCTGAGCTTATTGCGGGAGCATGACGCCAGCCTGTTGCCATCGATCGCACCGTTCAGTCGCTTTATTCCCAGGGGTTATCTGCGTTATATGCCCCATCAGGAGCATGCCCGTTACCGAAAGATTTTTCAGGAGGCGATCAAACCTGCAGTGATCAACGCCAACATGCCGTTGATTGACCAGCACCTGCGCAGCCACCTCCCCGCTCTTGCTATCGATTTGGGCGAGCGCGGACTGGCGCCGGAAGAAGCCCTGACAGAGTTGGCCTTTGCCTGGTTCATGCTGCTGTTTTTCGGTCTCTCCCCCGGCGATGTTCGCATGCAATCGATGCGGCATTTGTATGCAAGGATCGACATTTCCAACGACAACGACAATGAGGTGGAAGGGGCGCTGAATGAATTGGGCGCCACTGTCCTGGAGCTAGCCAAAACCTACCTCGACCCAGGGCCCCGGGGTACCACTCCGGCGCCGTCCTTCCTCGGGGAAATAGCGCTGGTCGACATGGAAGCGCTGCGCGACATCAGCACCTTGCGCAACCTGATCTACATGGCCCAGGCATCCTGGATTGATTTCAGCGGGCTATTGGCGTGGCTGTTCAAAACCTGTTGCGAGGAGCCTGCCTGGGCGGCACAACTGCGCCAGGAAGCCCTCTCCGGGTCGTCACCAGCCACTACGCCATTGAGCCTGCGTTTCGTACAAGAAGTGCTCAGGCTGCACCAAAGTGAGTACCTGAATCGCACGGTGCTGGCAGATATCTCCTTCGACGGCTTCACCATTCCAAAAGGCTGGCGGCTGCGTTTTTGTACGCGCGAGAACCACCGCGATCCAGCGATATTTGACCAGCCCGATGCGTTTAACCCCGACCGGTTTCTCGACCCTGCGCCAACACGCAAGGAATATTCGCCATTCGGCGCATCGCGCATCGCCTGCCTTGGGGTGCACCTGACGCAGCAACTGGCCACCTGTTTTATATCGGCCGTGACCGAAAACTTCGACTGCAGCGTGGTGCGTGACGGGCCACCAGAGTTTCGCCGCTGGCACTGGAAGCCCAGTTCCCGGTTCCGCGCGCGCATGGTGGAGCGCAAATAGTTCCGCGGATCATCGCGCTTGACACCTAATGAACCACAGTTTTCAGCTGCTGGCCCAGTTCCACCAGCTGCAGGGTTTGATCGGTCCACTGCACCGTGGTGACGGAGGCATTGTCGGGCAGAAAACATACCACCCGGTCATCGCCGGTCAGGGCGCCGACGATGGCATTTAATACCATGAAGTGGGTGAACACCACGGCGGGTTGGCGGATCTGCCGCAATTCCTGCAGCAGCGCCTGGTGCCAGGCGCGCACCATTTCTTCCTGTTCGCTCCAGTTTTGCCGGGAAATCGATTTCAGCCAGCCCGGCCGTTCGTCCAGAGGCACCGGCGTGGGAATTTCCCGGAAGACTTCAACGATGGATACCGGCCTGCCCAGGGCTTGGGCCAGTGGTTGTGCCGTTTCCTGTGCGCGTACCATGGGGCTGCTGATGAGCTGCACTTGCGGTTCAACAATGAGTGCCAGTTGCCGGGCCGCGGCCAGCGCTTGCTGATGGCCACGCTCGCTGAGCCCCGGGTTATCCGCTTCGTGCCAGGAGTGCTTGGCCTGACCATGCCTGACCAGGTAAATTTTCATGGCCTTGCCTGGGGCATGGAGGCAGCAGGAAAATCTTGAGGGAACGGGGCAGTAGCGATTTTTACGCAGGCCACAACCAGCCAAACGTGCCCGCAGTCAACAGTGCGTACACGAGGCCATCGGCCATGGACCTGAACGTGGAACTCCAGGCACGGCGGTGAATGGGTCCCGCGTGTCCCGCTTACGCGAACCCCGAACTCATGGCGCCTCGAAACCACTACTGAAAACTTTGTCGCTGGTGCCGGATACATGGAAAGCCCAGTTCTCTGTACGTGGCGTCACGTCCGTCGACAACAGGGACTCCACACTCTGAGAACCCGTAAGCTGGAAAAACCCAGGGTCGATGGTTTGCGCAGAGGCGTTGCCAAGCCCGGGGTAAACATCCTGACCTTGCACTCCCGCGTTGGTGAATCTGAGCTGGTACTGGCCGGGAACGAGATCGATGTTCAGTCCCGAGATTTCGAACTTGAAAATATGAGTGTCGTTGGCACCCGTTAGTCCGGTATCCGTGACCGTCGGCGCGACATCGGTTGGAGCCACCACTTGAGTGCCGGCGCCAGTAAACAGCGCCCAGCGCGAACCCGATCCAACCGTCTCCACGGGTAGCGCCGATGCGATATAAAAAGTGAAATTCGTCACGTGCCACAGCGCATCGTTACTGAAGTTGTCCCCTACGGCAAAACAGGATGCGAAGGAGCATGGACCGCCCGCTGTATAAAGAGCATTGGCAGAGGGGTCTCCAGCGAAATTCGAGAACAGCAGATCAGCGCTGGCGTTTTGTGCTGTCAAAAGCATCACAAAAGCAGCGAACTTCAAGCGTTTCAGTACATTCAACATGTCAAAACTCCTGCATTCGGGCTAAGAGCCCGGGCTTGGACACAGTGTTTTTGGGCTTACGCGGAAACTTCTTTGAGATTACTCGGGCGCGCCTGGCGGCGGTTCCACGGTGTAGTGCAGATGCGCAACCAACCACTCACCGTTACCCAGGAACCACACATCGGTCTCGTGCGCGTGTTCCTTGGTGACGCTGCCATCGGGCTGGCGTGTCTCTACATCAAGCCGGTAGGTTGCAACGGCGGTGGTGTCTCCCGGTCCCATCTGGACGTTCAGGTCGGAGATCGCGTTCTTCACGACACCGCCGCCATCTTCGATGAGTTTGTGCCAGTCCTTCTTATAGTCCGCCAGTTTTACCCGTCCCGAGTCAAACCACAGCGTGGCGTCCTCGGCATAGTAGGCAAAATAGGCATCGAGTTCGTTGCGTTCATAGGCGCCGTTGAACGCCACGACATGCTTGATGACTTCCTCTACCGCGGCATCCTCCGCGCTGGCGGCCGGTGCACTGACAGAAAAAGTGGACGTGGCGACGATGGCTAGCGATAGCAAAAGTGTTTTCATTGAGTTCATGATGGCTCCCGTTTCCGGGCTTCAGTTTGGCGGATTTTCATGGCTCGCGTCAAATCATACAGATAGGATGACCATACGATGATGATGGCAGGACTCTCGGGTGACGATCTGCGCGTTGGGCTGCGTTTCCTCGCAGCATTGCCGCGCTTCCTGCGCTCCCCGTTTTCCCTGGAGCAGGCGCGCGCGGAGGTGCAACTGCGCTTCGCGCAACGGGCAGCCCGATTCCTTGATCGCGTCACCGAGGTCTGCCGTGTGCCGCACTCCCCTTATGCCAAACTGCTGCAGCATGTTGGCTGCACGCTGGCGGATTTGCGCGACCGCGTGGCACGCGAAGGTGTGGAGGGCGCATTGCAGGAACTGCTGCGGGCCGGTGTCTACCTCAGCGGGGATGAGTTCAAAAGCAGGCGCCCGGTGGTTCGCGGCAGTCTCAAATTTACTGTTGACCCGTTGACCCTGTTGAATCTGCAGTCGTTGGTGCATGGCCTTTCGCAGTCCAGCGGCAGTCGCGGTGCGCGCACGCCGGTGCCGGTTGACCTCGCGTTCATCCATGACCACGCGATCAATACCCATCTCACGCTAGCTGCGCACGGCGGACGCAACTGGCAGCATGCCCACTACGGAGCGCCGGGTGGCACGGCAGTTACAAACCCCCTTGAGTTCGCGCGCGGCGGTCGGCCGCCGGTGCGCTGGTTTACACCGGTTGATCCCGCCATGCCGGACCTGGATGCGCGCTACCGTTTGGGTGCGCGCGCCATGCGCCTTGGCAGCCTGTTGGCCGGGGTGCCGCTGCCCACGTCGACACTGGCGCCGCTGGATGCGCCATTGCCCGTTGCGCGCTGGCTGGCCGATGAACTCAAGAACGGGCGCATCCCCCACGTGTGGACGTTTGCCAGTTCAGCTGTGCTGATCTGCCAGGCTGCGAACGCTGCCGGGCTGGATATCCGCGGAGCACGATTTACTGCTGGTGGCGAACCCACTACCGCCGCGCGTCGTGCGGTGGTTGAAGGCGTTGGTGCCGTATTGCTGCCGCGCATGGGCGCGACCGAAACGGACATCCTGGCCTATGCCTGTGTGCACCCGGAAGCGCCGGACGACATGCACTTTTTCGATGACCGCCATGCGCTCATCCAGCCTGGGTCGGGTGTCAACGGACCAGACGCCGTCTTCGGCGGTGGCCCGGCACTGCCGGCCAAGGCCATGCTCTTGAGCTCGCTGCTGCCATCCGCACCGATCCTGCTGCTCAATGTGTGCATGGGCGACCAGGCCGAGATCATCCGCCGCAGCTGTGGTTGCGGCCTCGAGCGTGACGGCTGGGGGGTGCACATCCATGAAGTGCGGAGTTTCGAGAAGCTCACCGCGGGCGGCATCACGCTGCTCGACATCGATGTCATCCGCGTGCTCGAAGAAGCCCTGCCCGCACGGTTCGGCGGCAGCCCGACCGACTACCAACTGCTCGAAACACTCGATGGCGCGCGGGCCAGGCCGGAAGTCCGGCTACTGGTCAATCCGGTGCTGGGTGATATCGACTCCGCGGCACTTTCCGATGTGTTCTTCAACGCCATTGGCGGCGGGACTGGCGGTGAGCGCCTCATGGAACTGCAATGGCGATCAGGCGGCGTATTGCGCATCGTGCGCGAGCTGCCAAGGAAGACCGCGTCCGGCAAGATCCTGCACCTGTTCCTCGACAGACCCTGAGTTTGTCCCCCCACTAACTGCGGCTCAACTGCGGCCCGGCCGCGCCCCGCTAATTCCCAACTACTTTCTGTAATCGGCCCGCACATTTCCCCACAGGGCCACTTCCTTCTCATGACCCTCTTCCCGCCAGGGTTCGGTCAACGCGGCCTCGTACCATTCGTGCATCACCGGGTGACTCAGCATGAGCTCTGCATACGCCTGTGCCGAATCGCTCAAGGACAATCCATAGGTTTGCACGCGGAAGACCACCGGGGCATAAAACGCATCGGCAGCGCTGAATTTCGGGCCGGCCAAGTAGGGTCCGCCGAACCGGGCTTTACCTTCGGACCAGATCTCATCGATTCTGGCGATATCGGACTGTAGTGGGCTGGCGATTTCGTTGAGCGTCACGCGCAAGCCGCAGTTCATGGTGCAATGGCTGCGCAGTTCCGTGAACCCGGAATGCATTTCACAGGCGACACTACGCGCCCAGGAGCGGGCATCGTCGCTCCCTGGCCACACGCCCGCGTGGCGTTCCGCCAGGTATTCAATAATGGCCAGCGAATCCCACACGACTCTTGCTCCATCGTGCAGGCACGGAACGCGGCCACTGGGCGAAAAGACGCGGAACTTGCCCGAGCTGACGCTTTCCCCAAACGGCATGAGTTGCTCCTCAAACGGGATAGCCAAGGCGCGCATCAGTACCCACGGCCGCAACGACCAGGACGAGTAGTTCTTGTTGGCGATGAAAAGTGTATACATGTCAGGCTCCACAGTGTTTGCCAGAGTGCTTTATTATCATAACCGTTACGCTGGCAATGGTCGCCTGGGGCCGGATACATTTTCGATTTAGTGTATCTGGCCGTCGTTCTGCGCGACACTATGCAGATGGCCAGACGCTCCAAATCCCTCTCCAAATCCCGCATCATGTCCTCGCTGCAATGTTTGAAGCGCGTGCATCTCGAAGTCAACCACAAAGAGCTGATCCACTTCTCCAGGTCCACCGAAGCCTCTTTCGCCCTCGGCCACGAGGTAGGTGACATTGCCATCCAGCTCTATGGCGGGGGCAGCGGCACCTATATCGACTACAACGGCGGCAATTTCAGCGCTGCGCTGGCGCAAACCCGGGAACTGATGACCTCGATGTTGCGTGCGCCGG
>JANLTO010000115.1:0-3530 GCA_031362985.1 Lysobacterales bacterium
ACTGGCCAGTGCAACAAGTTCGCCGTAAGCGAGCTGGCGGTCATCAATGCGGTTGTAAACCGTGTGCAGCTTCGCGTAGCAGTCCTCTACCGGCAGACTCCAGGTTTGGGCTGCGGCAGCAACCAGCATTTCCCGGCCGGCCGCGCCGGCTTTACGCATGGGTTCCAGCATCACGTTGATGCTGCGTGAACCGCCGGTACCCTGCGGGCCATACTTTGCATTGGCATCGCCCTGCAACACGGTAACGCGCGACCAATCAGCTTCCAGCTCATCTGCGACAGCGGCAGGCAGCGCAGTGCTGATGCCCTGGCCCATTTCACAGCGGCCACAGTAAATCGTGGTATCCCCGCTGCGGTCGATGTAGACGAAGGCATTGGGCTCGAACGCGGTGGACTCGATCTTGCCCAACAACCCTCGCGGCAGCGATACGCCTATGGCGAGACCACCCAGAACCAGCCCGGAGGTCTTGAGAAACTCCCGGCGATTGAGTGCCAGCTGACTGGAATCCAGCATGCTCATGTCACGGCCCCCTTCATCTGGACGGCCGCTTCAACGATAGCCTTGCGAATGCGCGTGTAGGTGCCGCAACGGCAGATATTGCCCTCCATCGCGGCATTGATCTCTGCAATGCCGGGTGCCGGGTTACGCGCCAGCAAATCGGCCGCGGCCATGATCTGCCCGGATTGGCAATAGCCACACTGCGGCACATTGTTTTTCACCCACGCAATCTGCAGTGGATGGCTGCCATCCGCCGACAAGCCTTCGATGGTGGTGACTTGTTTGCCAAACGCCGCGCTGAGCGGTGTCAGGCAGGCACGCACTGCCTGGCCATCCAGGTGCACGGTGCAAGCGCCGCACAAGCCCATGCCACAACCGTACTTGGTGCCCGTGAGTTCCAAACTATCGCGCAGGAACCATAAAAGGGGCATGGTCGGGTCGGCATCGGCCGCTTGAGTCTTGCCGTTAATGGTGACGGTATTGCTCATAGTCAGATTCCGCCTAGTGGACTAGTGACCTCGTAGCGACAGCCAGACAAAAACCCCGAGAAATGAGAAAACGCCCAGAATGAGCGCGACCATGAAACTGCTGTAGGCATAGCGCAGCAGGACGAACTTTCGGTAGAGCACACTACCCAGCCCATAAATGTTGCGGATCATGGATTCATAGACCAGGGTCTTGTCCTTCATCAGCTCTTCCATCGCGAGCACGTAATTGTCTTCGCGCATATTGGCAAAGGTGCCAAAGAACAGCAGGTTGCCTTCGCTGCGACGCGGCGCGGACGAATCGAACACGGGCCGGCTGATGCGCGGACGCGCAGCCAGGACGGCGTAAACCAGTGACACGAGGTTACCGATCAACAGCACCGCAGTGGGCACGAGCAGCCAGGGATTGGCATCCAGCTTGGGTGCAACGGCTGCAATGATGATGGACATGATGATGCCGTTGATGCTGATCATCATGTTGGCCTTGTTATCGGCCAGGCCGGTCAGATCCATTTGTACGGCATACACGCTGCGGAACATGGTTTCGATGCCGCGCGCAGTGCCGGGAAGTTTCGTTTCGTGCTCAGTGGGTGGGGTGCTTCCACCGGCCTGCGCAATGGCTGCTTCCAGTTCTGCTTTGGCCTGTTCCAGTTGTGCTTGCGCCTGACTTAAGTCGCTCATGGTGCTGATCATATCGCATTCTGGCCTGGCTTTGACCCCCGTCTGTGGCCCGGACGTGGCAAAATGACCCTCACCACGAACCGAAGAGGAGCCGGATTCCAATGGTAGGAAAATTCCCAACCGCATGGCTGCGCTGTTTGTTCCTCGGCCTGGTGTGCTTTGGCCTGGGCGCCTGCCATTCAGGTGATGAGGCGGCGCTGGATGGCGCACAGGCTAAGGTCGCTCCTGCCATCGACCCCGCGGCGGCGGTCAACGCACTGGCGGATGAATACGTCACCGCGTATTTCGATACTTTTCCGGAGCAGGCCCTGCTCTCCGGTGCACCCGATCCCGACCCGGCGCGCATCAGCGATCGCTCCATCGATTCACTCGCGCACTGGCAGGTTTATCAGCAGGACTTGCTGGGCCGGCTCAATACCCTTGATCTTGCGGTGATAGAGGATCCCGCCGCGCTCCATACGGCGAGTTTCCTGAGCAACCAACTCGAGTCCGCCCGCGACTTGGGCATTTGCCGCATGGAACTGTGGAATGTCAGCCCTACCTTTACCGGTTGGCTGGCAGCATTCACGGACCTGGCTGCCGCAATGAAAATGGATACACCGCAGCAGCAGGCCGATGCCCTCAGCCGCCTGGCGCAGATGCCCGGCTATGTCGATACGGAGGGTGCAAACCTCAAAGAGGGCGTTGAACTCGGCTACACCGCATCGGCCAACAGCGTTCGCGCCATGCTGGATTTGCTGGATTCCTTCCTGGCTTTACCCGTGGCGGAAACCCCGTTTGCCATTGCTGCACAGGACCAGGATATCGGATACCAGGAAAAAGTCGCGCACGTGGTGGAAGAAGGCATCCTGCCGGCGGTGGCGCGCTACAGGGATTACTTGCGGAATGAGTATGCAGCGGTGGCCCGGCCGGCCATAGGCGTGGATGCCAACCCGGATGGCACGGCGTGCTACCGCGCCTCCGTGCGCTACTGGGCAACGGTCGATCTCAGCGCCGAAGAAATCCACCGCATCGGCCTGGCGCAAATGGACCGGGTGATGGCTGAAGTCAGTGAAATCGGCGCCCGCAGTTTTAATGAGAGCGACCCGCTGGTCCTGCTCAAGCGGGTCAAAACCGATTCGCAGTATTTGTTTTCCAGCCGACAGGAAATGGTGGACTACGCCGTGGCAGCGTTGGCGCGCGCCGAGGCGGCCTTGCCCGAATGGTTCGGCCGCGTGCCCCGGGCGGAAGTGGTGGTCGAACCCTACCCGGCATTCCAGGAAAAATCCGCACCACTGGGCCAGTTTAATCCCGGCTCGGCGGATGGCAGTGAGCCCGGCAAATACCTGATCAACACCTACCAGGCGGAAAAACAAAGCAAGGCCGGACTGGAAGCCACCGCATTTCACGAAGCCTACCCCGGGCATCACACGCAGTACTCCATTGCGCAGGAGCGCACCAACCTGCATCCGCTGTCACGCTATTTTTTCCTGTCTGGCTATGGCGAAGGATGGGCCCTTTACACCGAGCGTCTGGCCGACGAGATGGGGCTCTACGGTTCCGACCTCGATCGCCTCGGCATGCTGTCCAACGAAGCCTGGCGCGCGGCGCGCATGGTGGTTGATTCCGGCATACATGGCCTCGGCTGGACGCGTGAGGAGGCGCTGGACTACATGGACAGCCACAATACCAACTCGCACGAACTCAATGCCGCAGAAATCGATCGCTATATCGCGGTGCCCGGGCAAGCCACTTCGTACATGCTGGGCGCGCTGGAAATCCGCCGTTTGCGGGAACACGCAGAGGCTGCCGTGGGTGAGCGCTTTGATATTCGTGCTTTCCACGACCTGGTGCTGGAAGATGGCGCCATACCGCTGGGTGAGCTTG
>JANLTO010000156.1:0-15078 GCA_031362985.1 Lysobacterales bacterium
AGCGCGGGAGAAAGTTCGCGTGGCGCACGCTTTGAAAGTTCTACCGCAGATCAGCGAGGCGTTTCGTCATGGCCGGGTGAGTTATTCCAAAGTGCGGGCCATGACGCGGGTAGCCACGCCCAAGAATGAAGACTACCTGCTAATGATCGCACTGCATGGCACGGCGGTGCATGTTGAACGGCTGGTGCACAATTACCGCAAAGTCAATCGCATTGAAGCACTCGATAGGGAAAATACCCGCCATGCCCAGCGCGAACTCCACTGGTATGTGGATGACGAGGGCTACTGGGTGCTGCGTGGCCGCTTGACCGCAGAGCAAGGGGCTTTGATCCAGAATGTGTTGCAACAGGTGATGGAAGAGGACTTCCGCGAACAGCAAGGCGTTCCCGCGGGAATTTCCTCCACCGAACCACTGGATGAAATCCACTCCCGTCCCGAACCAGTTGCGATGAGCCGTGCAGATGCTCTGGTACGCATGGCACAGGGGCATTCAAGTCATGCCGACAGCAACACCGGGGATCGTTTCATGGTGCATGTGCACACCGACATGGAAACCCTCAAACAAGACGGAACGGGAGGAGCAGCCGAACTGGAAGAAGGTGGCACTATCTCTGCGGAAACCGCAAGACGCGTGTCGTGCGATGCCGGGCTGGTGCACTGGCTGGATACTTCAGCTGGCGAGCCCCTCAGCATCGGGCGTAAAAGCCGTACCATTCCACCGGCGATACGCCGCGCTTTGCAACGGTGTGATGGCGGTTGTCGTTTCCCCGGATGTACCAACAGCCATTTTGTTGACGCCCATCACATCCAGCATTGGGCCGATGGTGGTGAAACGGCAATGGACAACCTCGTGTTGCTGTGCCGCCATCATCACCGGCTGGTGCATGAAGGAGGTTTTGGCCTGGCAAAACCAACAGACGACGCTATCGAATTCAGCAACCCCGTCGGCGAAATCATTCCAACCGGCCCCGACACGCGTTCCCGCGGGAATTTCCTGGCGCTGTTCGACGCCCATGCAGATTCCGGTATCCACATCACACCTAAAACCGCTCAGAGCCTGTGGTTGGGCGAAAGAATGGATGATGACCTGGCGGTTCTGGGGATGTTGCAGTTGGAGTAGTGGCCAGACTACCCACTACAATTGGAGAAGAGCATCTTAAGGAAGCACTGCACTCCCTTGAATCTGCGTATACAATAACTGTCCCGCATGTGGGTACCCGTGCGATCGGGTCGACTCAGCCATCTCCACGATCTTGAATGGCAGCGATCACGGCAACCGGGTGAATGCGGGAACAGGAGATCGGCCAACCGATCGTTAGATCGCCGTAGCCACGGCACACAGAAGGACTTGATCCTTAAGGACAGGTACCGCAATGACACACTACGCCATTCTGGGTGGCGGCCGCCTCGCGCGGCATATGCGCCACTATCTCACCCTCTCAGGCTTACCCGTGTCCGTCTGGTCACGTGACGGCACGCCGCATGTAAACACGCATTCCCGCTCCAATCCCCGCGCGCGTCTTGAAGCCACGGTGAAACCGGCCAGCCATGTCTTGCTGCTGGTTTCTGACGGGGCCATTGCCGACCTGGTCAGCCGCTATCCGTTCCTGCATCAGAAAACCCTGCTGCATTGTTCCGGCGCGCTGAGTATTCCCGGAGTTGCAGGTGCGCACCCGTTGATGACATTTGGCCATGAGCTTTACGCGCTCGGGCAATACCGGAAAATTCCGTTCATGGTGGACCAGGGACATGACTTCAGTACCCTGCTGCCAGGTCTGTGCAATCCCAACTTCCCGGTCCGGCTGGAGGACAAGCCGCTTTATCACGCCCTGTGCGTCATGGCCGGCAACTTCAGTCAGATCCTGTGGCAGGCGGCCAGTGAAGGGTTCGCCGGGATGGGTTTGCCACCGGATACTCTTGCGCCGTATCTGCAACAGGTCGTGCACAACTTCGTCTCCAATCCCGCGGCAGCGCTCACCGGGCCACTCAGCCGCGGCGATGTGAATACCATTCGTCGCAACCTCAATGCCTTGAGTGGCGACCCGCTCCAGCCCGTATATCAGGCCTTTGTAGAGCTGTACCGAAACTCCCAAACGGCGGCGAGCCTGCAGGAGGTGGCGCTGTGAATATCCTCAAATTGCCGGAACGCAAACGCACTGGGGAGAAACTCGTGGTGGTTACCTGCTACGACTACACCTCAGCGCGCATCCTCGAGCAGTCGGATGTGGACATGATCCTGGTAGGCGACAGCGCCGCCATGGTCATGCACGGGCATAGCTCGACCTTACCCATCGGCGTCGAGATGATGGCCTGGCATGTGGCGGCCGTGCGTAAAGGCGCGCCGCGCAAGTTCATCATTGGAGACCTGCCTTTTCTGTCCTTCCGCAAGTCCCTGGCCGATACCATGGATGCTGTCAGCCGGTTAATGCAGGCGGGAGCGGAAGCAGTAAAACTGGAAGGGATAGTTGGCAATGAGGGTACTATTGCGCACATCGTGCAGTCGGGCGTGCCCGTGATGGGCCACATTGGCCTTACCCCCCAGTCCGTCAACCAGTTGGGCGGATTCCGCGTACAAGGTGGCAGCGCTGCCGAGCGCGAACGGTTAATCGCCGAAGCCCTCGCATGCGAAGCAGCGGGTTGTTTTTCCATTGTGCTGGAATGTGTGCCTGAAACGCTGGCGGCTGAAATCAGCGCTGCGCTTACCATACCGACCATCGGCATCGGCGCAGGTGCTCAAACGGATGGACAGGTACTGGTTATGCAGGACCTGCTCGGCCTCAACCAGGACTTCAGACCCAGGTTTGTGCGCCGCTATACGGACGGCAGCCAGCAATGGCTGGACGCTTTCAATGCCTTCGCCCGCGATGTCAAAGACGGCAGTTTCCCGGCCCCCGAGGAGCGTTACGCCGGATGAACATGCCATGAAGGTATTCACGGCCGTGGACGAGTGGCGAGCATTTCGCGACAGCCTGGGGGCATCTGTGGGTTTCGTTCCAACCATGGGCGCCCTGCACGCCGGGCACCTCTCGCTGGTGCAAAGCAGCCAAAGTGACAATGACTTCACAGTGGCGAGTATTTTTGTCAACCCGACCCAGTTCAACCGCGCCGCCGACCTTGAACACTATCCGCGCACCACCGAGGCCGACCTCGCAGCCTTGCAAACCAGCGAGGTCGATGCGGTATTTATGCCGGATAACGCCAGCCTCTATCCCGATGCTTATACTTTCCGCGTCAATGAATCCGAATTTAGCCAGCACCTCTGCGGAGCACATCGCCCCGGCCATTTCGACGGCGTGCTTACGGTGGTGATGAAGCTGTTCAATATCATCCGGCCGACGCGAGCCTATTTTGGCGAGAAGGATTATCAGCAGCTGAAACTCGTGCGCGGCATGGTTAATGCGTTCTTTATGCCGGTTGGCATCATGGCCTGCCCAACGGTGCGCGAAGCAGACGGCCTGGCCATGTCCTCGCGCAATGCCCGCCTCGATGCGCAGCAACGCGCCAAAGCCCCCGGCCTGTTTCGCACACTGCAAGCAGCAGGCTCCGCGGCGCAAGCACGTGAGCAACTGGAGCAACTCGGGTTCGACGTGGATTACGTTGAAGACCTGGACGGGCGCCGCTTTGGGGCCGTGCACCTGGGTGATGTGAGGTTGATAGACAATGTCGCTTTTGGATAAAGCGGTCCCCGCCCCGGTGAATATTCTCCTGCTGATGTCGGGGTCTATTGCATGCGCCAAAGCCAGTGGCCTGATTTCCAGTTGGGTCAAACAAGGCCACCAGGTGCAGGTGGCTTGCACCCCGTCCGTGGCGGAATTCCTTGGTCACGCCACGCTGGAAGGCTTCAGTGGGCGGCCCGTGCTGGGCAGCACATTTACGCCCGGCCAGGTCATGGACCATATTCACCTCGCGCGCTGGGCAGACGTGGTGGTTGCTGCGCCAGCCACCTCAAACCTGATCAACAAGTTCGCTGCAGGCATCGCCGACGATGCCGTAACCAGCCTGTGGCAGGCTGCATACGGATCAGGCAAGCCGCTGTTTATCGTGCCGGCAATGAATACGCAAATGTGGAACTACCCCGCCACCCGGGCCAGCGTTGAAATCCTGCGCAGTTGGGGCATTCGGGTGCTGCCCACTGCGGAAGGCGATCTCGCCTGCGGTGAATTCGGCGCGGGACGCATGCTGGAACCCGAAGCGATCCTTGCTGCAATCAACCCGCATTTCCCAGGCAGGACTTTGCAGCCCAGGCGCGTCCTCGTAACCGCCGGCGGCACGCGTGAACCCATCGACGCAGTGCGCTATATCAGCAATCACAGCAGTGGGCGCACCGCAGCATCAATCGCCGACGCCCTCAGCTCCAGGGGACACTCGGTAACCCTCCTCGCTGAAGTGAACGCCATGCGCCCAAGCCTGCCCTGCGAACTGGCATCGTTTTCCAGCTACGCGGACCTTGAGCAGGAGCTACGGCGCCTGCTGGGCCAACAACAGTTCGACTGGGTGATCCATGCAGCCGCAGTCAGTGATTTCTCCATTGACCATATCGAGCAAGACGGTAAAACCATTGCAGCCGCTGGCAAGCTCTCCTCATCGGGCCAACTCAGCCTGCACCTGAAACCCAATGCCAAGCTGCTGCACCAGTTACGCGACTGGTCAGCCAATGCGGCAGTGCGCGTTATCGGTTTCAAACTTACCTCCACGGCAGATCAGGCCAGCCGGGCGCAAGCCGTTAGGGGATTGTTTGAGACTGCCGGCGTTGATGCAGTGGTGCATAACGACCTCAGTGAAATTCAGCCCGGCAGGCATCGCTATACCCTGCACACCTTGCCAGCAGTCGCGATTGATTGCGCCAGCAGCCTGGAACTGAACACTGCCATCGCACAACTGCTGGAGGAACAGCCGTGATCCTTTGTCTCGACATTGGCAACAGCCATATTTACGGAGGCGTATTCGATGGCGAAGAGTTGCAGCTGACTTTTCGCAAAGCCTCCAAGCAAGGCGCCTCATCCGACGAGTACGGTTTGTTTTTCCGTTCGGTGCTGCGCGAAAACGGCATTGAACCAGACCGTATCACCCGCATTGCTATGTGCAGCGTAGTTCCGGAGGTGGTGTATGCAATCAGCGGCGGTTGCCGCAAGTACTTCGATCGGGCGCCGTTTATCCTGCAGGCCGGGGTTCGCACCGGCCTGAAGATTGGCTATCAGAATCCGCTTGAAGTGGGTGCTGACCGTATTGCCAACGCGATTGGAGCCACCCACCTCTATCCGGATCAGGACCTGCTCATTATCGATCTCGGCACTGCCACGACGCTGTGTGCCATTGGCAAGGGGCGCAACTACAAGGGTGGCGTAATACTTGCCGGTCTGCGCCTGTCCATGCAGGCCCTCGATGCGGGCACCTCTAAACTCGGCGCAGTAGAAATCATCCGCGCCTCGCAAACCCTGGGCCGGACCACTGCCGCCAGCATCCAGTCAGGCTTGTATTTCGGCCACTTCGGGGCTTTGCAGGAAATCATAGGCCGGGTGGTGACGGAAGAATTTGCCGGCCAAAGACCCACGGTGATTGCCACCGGCGGGTTCGGCTCCTTGTTCGAAGACACCGGTCTGTTCGATGTGTTGATTCCGGACCTGGTGTTGCAGGGACTGAAACTTGCGGCAGCGATGAATGCTACCTAAATTGTGTGGGTATCCGGGAAGTGGGCCGGGGTTGGAAAGCTAGACTACTACGCCAAAAAACTTTCCTGCTGCTGCCGTCAAAGCCATTGCCAGTGCGCCCCAAAATGTCACCCTGATGGCGCCCCGGGCCAGTGGCGCGCCACCCGCTTGCGCCGCAACTCCGCCCAGAACAGCAAGAAAAACCAGGGACAGGGCGGCGACCACGGGTATGAGCTGTGCCACCGGTACCAGCCACGCAGTCAATAAGGGTAACGCTGCACCAACGGTAAATGTTCCGGCTGAAGAAAGAGCTGCCTGGACCGGCCGTGCCTTGGCATGCTCCGATATACCAATTTCGTCCCTGGCATGCGCCCCCAGGGCATCGTGCACCATCAACTGCTCCGCCACCTGCCTGGCCAAAGCGGGTTCAAGCCCTCGGTTCTCATAAATATGCGCCAGCTCTTCTGTTTCTGACTCCATGTCTTCGTCCAGCGATTTTTGCTCCAGGGCCAGGTCCGCAGCCTCTGTATCGGACTGGGAACTTACCGACACGTATTCGCCGGCTGCCATTGACATGGCGCCTGCGGCCAGCCCGGCAACCCCGGCAAGCAGGATGCCTTCATGGGTAGCGCTGGCTGCAGCCACACCGATAATAAGACTTGCGGTAGAGACTATGCCATCGTTGGCGCCTAACACGGCCGCACGCAGCCAACCTATGCGATGTGCTTTATGGGCTTCATGGTGCGTCATACCCTTACTCGCTTCGGTGTTGCGGGCGCCAGCCACTGCACTATCTGCCGGGTCACCGCAGAGCTGCCAAGCAACTCCAGATGATTCGTGCTGTAGACAATACATTGTCTGGCCGGCGCAAACGCCAGCGTGAGCCCGGCCTCGTCATGGTATCCCAGCGCGCTGTGCAGAGGTACCAGGCCATCGCCCAACAGTCGATCAGCCATGACACTGCGCTGCGTTGCGCGTGTTGCCGCGACGGTGTAGCAGGCTACACCTGCGGGCAAGGGCACGGATTGGCGTTGGTCCGTAGTTTTGCGAAAGCGGTCCCGGTCTTGCCAATCCTCATCCACCACGAAACCGTAGCGCAAATCGGTAATCCCCGAACTGCGCAGCTGGCCCAGCGCAGCAAACGGCCTGGTGTAGGACGTGCTGCCCAGCAGTACATCAACCCAGTTTCCGGCCCGCTCCAGGGGAGCGCCATGGTGCGGCGTGCCCAGGAATACGATACTCTTCAGGCAACCCGGCCAGCGCAGTGCCTCCCGCCTGGCATAGTGACAGGCGCTGCGGGCCACTAAACCGCCCATGCTGTGCGCCACGATAGAAATTTCATCAATCTTCACCGGCCAGTGGGCGAGCAGTTGTTCCAGCTGTGCCGACAGTTCACGGCCATTGAGCGAGACATGCAGTCCGGAGTTGTAACGCAGGTAAAGCGGCGTACAGCCCAGGGCAGCAGCCAATTCAGCACCCTGCTCGATCGCAAGGCCCCTGTGCCGGGCGTGGCACTGCAGGTCGTTCATGCATAAACCGTGCACCATGATTAGTAATTTACCGGAGGTGGCAGGCACGGACGGCAAGGCTTGCCAGTTCAGCGCTTCACCCTGGTAACGCAAGGACATGGGGATTGCGAACACATTCTTACTGGCAGCCAGCTGGTCACCGATCACTCCATTGAGGGCCGCCAGCACGGCCTCGCGCTCCAGGCTGTGGCGCGGGGAATCTGCTGCTGATCCGGAGCCGGCCTGCAAGCCGGCCAGCACCAGGTCGATACTCTTGCCTGTCGCCTGCGTCACACCGTGGACGCTGCGGTAGACCAAGCCGGTAAGGCCACTGGTCCGCTCCGGCGCGGTGGTGCCGCGCAAGCCCATGCTGTTCAACACGGCCAGGTGCAGGCCTTCCGCCACACTGGTGACGCCCGCAACGGCCCGGGTTGCCAGTTGGGCGATGCCGCGCAAATCTGCCACCCGCAACAGTTTGATTTCGTTCAGTAGTGACATCTAGTGGACGGTGAGTAATGTATCGTTGAAATGGTACCTATGCACAAGCTACTATGGCACACCACGAATTAATTCAACACAGGGAACAAAAATGGCGACCACGTTTGAAGTAGTGGCGGGAATCATATCCGAAACCAGCGACATTCCGCTGGATGAAATCACCCCGGAAAAGAACGCTTTCACCGATCTGGATATTGACAGCCTTGACTTTCTCGATATCGCATTTGCGATCGACAAGAGTTTCGACATCAAGATTCCGCTGGAAAAGTGGACCGAAGAACTGAATGAAAACAACGCGTCTGCGGATGACTATTTTGTCCTGAGCAAATTGTGTGACCGGATAGACGAACTGGTTGCGGCCAAAAGCGCATAAGTTAGCGTTTCTCCGTGCTCCTCGAGTATTTCCAGATGATCGACGCCGTCGAGGAACTTGATTCCGTCAACGGCAGGATAGTCGCCAGGTCAGAAGTTCCCATGGAAAGTACGGTTTTTCAAGGGCATTTTCCCGGCGCACCCCTGGTGCCGGGCGTGTTGCTTATCGAAACCATGGCGCAGGCTTCGGGTTTCATGCTTTTGTCCCGCCTCAAGTTTGAAAGAATGCCATTCCTGGCCAACGTCACCAGCGCCAAGATGAGGTCCTTTGTCGAACCAGGCCAGGTGCTGCGCGTCGAGGCGGAGCTTGAACACGATGGATCCGGTTTTGCCGCAACCACGGCCCGGATCTTGCGCGACGGCACCAGGATATGTGACAGCAAGCTCATGTTTCGGATAATGTCCTTCCCAAGTGATATGCTGAAATCCAACATGCTTGATCGGTTCGCGCAAATAAGCCGCACAGCAACTGAGTGACACCATGAAGCTCGAAAAATCGGAGGTCTGGGTAACCGGGATCGGGCTGCTTAGTTCCCTGGGTGAAGGTATAGAAACCCACTGGGAACAACTGGCTTCCGGACGCACCCCCGTGCCGGCGGTCAATACCGAGAACCAGGCCCCTTACCCGGTCCATATGCTGGTTGAATATGACGCCATGCAGCAAATCCCCAATCGCAGCGATCAGCGCCAGATGGGGCCGTGGCAGCGCCTGGGCACCTATACCGCCGGGGTGGCCCTGAGCGATGCGGGTATTGCCGGCAACCCGGAACTACTGGCCGAAACCAATATGATCATAGCCGCAGGTGGCGGGGAGCGTGATCTTGAGGTCGATGCAGCCATCATGCAGGAAATCAGCGCGTCGGATAATCCGGGGCCACTGCTCAATGCATCGCTGAACCGGGATTTGCGGCCCACCCTGTTCCTGGCGCAACTTTCGAACCTGATGGCTGGCAATATTTCCATAGTGCACGGCGTCACGGATTCTTCGCGCACCTTCATGGGCGAGGAAATGGCCGGTGTGAGCGCCATCGAAACTGCCGTTGCGCAAATCGAACATGGACAGGGAGATATTTTCCTGGTCGGCGGCGCCTACATTGCCGAACGTGCGGACATGATGCTGCTGATGGAGTTTGGCCAGGCACTGTGGCACGGCGAGCACGGTCCGGTCTGGTCGCGCCGGGACAGCAAGGGTGGCATGATCATGGGTAGCGCCAGCGCGTTCCTGGTGCTGGAATCACGCCAGCACGCCGAAGCACGCGGAGTGAAACCCTATGCACGCATCAACAAGGTGGTTTCCGACCGCTGTAACAGGCAAGCAGGGGCAGCCCGCAAAACTGCAGAGGCCTTGTTGCACTGCGTTTCCAACCAACTTCCCGAAGGGCCATTGGCGGTCCTGTCGGGGTGCTGCGGTTTACAACCCCAATTAAACGAAGAACACGAGTTCCTGGCGGGACTCTCGGATCGCGGTATCCAGCCAGCCATACGGGGATTGACCACTGTCCTCGGCAGCACGCTGGAAGCACAATTCCCGGTCTGCGTGGTACTGGCCTCAATGGCTGTTTCCAAAGGCGACTTTTTCGATCCGTTTGATGATTCCGGCGTCGAGCAGGAATATACCGGCAACGCGGACCGGGTGCTGATCAGTAACTGGGGTCACTGGCGCGGCGAAAGCCTGGCCCTGGTTGATGCGCCCGATGTTGCACTGCGAGGAAGGGATTACCCATGAGCCGGGTTACCAAAGACCATATGGGGCGGCCCATCGTAGCGGTGACGGGGATTGGAGTCGTCACCTCTCTGGGGCAGGGCAAAGAAGATAACTGGCGCAAGCTCACTGCCGGGGTGTCCGGGATCAGCAGGATATCGCGGTTCCCGACCGATGGACTCAAGACCCAGATTGCCGGCACCATCAACTGGGAGGGCGATGGCCCGTATTGCGCCCCGTCGCACACGCTGACCTTGGCCAGGACATCTGCCCGGGAAGCCATTTCCCAGTCAGGCCTTGGTTCCGTCGGGGGTTTTCCGGGCCCCATGTTTCTGGCCGTTTCTCCTGCTGAAACCAACTGGGTCCAGCGCATGGAGATCTATAACAAGGCCGAAGTACCCGACTCCGGCTACCACCGGCTGATCAAGAATGTGCTGGACGGCAGCTTTCAGCACTACTACGCCCTGTACCAATTTAGCAGCATTGCCGAACACCTGGCAGACGAATTCGGCACCAGGGGCCAGCCGATTTCCCTGACCACTGCCTGCGCTTCAGGCGCGACCTCCATCCAGCTTGGCATAGAGGCCATACGTCGCGGTGACACCAATGCCGCTTTGTGCGTTGGAACCGATGGTGTTATTTGCGAGGAAACGGTGGTTCGTTTCAATTTGCTGTCTGCACTTTCCACCCAGAACGACGACCCGCAGGGTGCATCCAAGCCGTTCTCCAAGAGCCGCGACGGTTTTGTGCTGGCGGAAGGATCAGCATCCCTGGTATTGGAGTCCTATGACGCGGCCAAGGCGCGTGGAGCGAAAATCCTGGGTGTGGTGCGTGGCAGCGGCGAGCGCGCCGACACTTTCCACCGCACTCGTTCAAAGCCGGATGGGTCAGCGATTATCGATACAATCAAGCGTTCGCTGGCGGATGCCGGCATGGCGCCGGAGGAAATCGACTGTATTAATGCCCACGGCACCAGCACTCCGGAAAACGACAAGATGGAGTTCCTGGCGCTGTCCGCAGCTCTTGGCAAACATGTGGACCGCATTCCCATGAGCTCCAACAAATCGATGATCGGTCATACATTGAGCGCCGCCGGCGCCATTGAGGCAGCGTTTTCGCTGTTGACCATCAGCGCCGGCATCATTCCTCCAACCATCAATTGCGTCGAGCAGGACCCGCATATCCTTATGGATGTGGTGCCCAACGTTAAAAGGGTACAGGCCGTTAACTCGGTTATGTCCAACTCCTTTGGTTTCGGTGGTCAAAACGTCTGCCTGATCTTTTCCGGCGAGCCGGCGTGAAGGCAAGAACATGACATCCAGCGCAAGCGGAAAAACAGTTTTTGTGACCGGCGGTGCCAAGGGCATTGGCAAGGCCATCGTCGCTGCGCTGGCGGCAGATGGTTTTGATGTTTCATTCACTTATAGCGCCTCAGCGGATGAAGCAGCGCAATTGTGTGACGAGTTGCAGGTCCTCCACCCGGCACAATCCATAAAAAGCTACTGTTTCGACCTGGGTGATCGTGCGCAGGTAGATGAACTTGCCGCCTTGATCGGCGACACCGATTCTTTATATGGGCTGGTCCACAATGCCGGTCGGTCCTATGACACACTGGCCGCACTGGTTGACCAGGATCGCGCCGAGGCACTATTCCAGGTAAATTTCTGGGCCTTGACCCGCCTCGCTGGCACTGCAGCAAAGCCCCTGATGCGCGCCAGGTCGGGGCGCGTCCTGGTCATCGGGTCAATTACCGCCCAGATGGGCGTGCAGGGCAACTCAATATATGCAGCGTCAAAAGGCGCAATGATGAGTTACATCAGAACGCTGGCCATCGAACTGGCACGCAAAGGTGTCACGGCCAACGTTATCTCACCGGGATATGTGGATACTGAAATGATGGCCCCTTATGCCGCCTACCGCGACAAGGTGGAAGTGCAGATCCCCTTGCGGCGCTTTGGTCAACCCGAAGAAGTAGGAGCGCTGGCGAGTTTTCTCTTTTCGCCGCTTGCGGGCTACATAACCGGCGCGGTTATTCCAATCGATGGCGGGGTATCCGCCGGTCTGTCGATGCGACGATAGAAGCCCGCTTTTCAATCCCAAAGGCAACAACATTCAGTAGCAACATCAGGCAGGAACACACTATGCGCGCACTCAGAAACTTCGCCGAACGCGATTTAAGAATTGTCGAGATCGATGATCCCGCACCACCGGCCGACGACGAAATCCAGCTGCGCATTTGCGCCATTGCGCTGAACCACATCGATGTCTGGGGCTGGCGCGGCATGGCATTCGCCAAGCGCGAACTGCCAATCACCGTTGGTGCCGAGGCATCCGGTGAAATCATTGCGCTCGGCAAGAATATCAAACACCTGAAGGTGGGCCAGGTCGGGGCATTGTACGGCGCCAATACCTGTGGCAAATGCAAACCCTGCCTCGAAGGCCGCGACAATTTTTGTGAAAACGTCGGTGGTGTATTCGGTTTTCACATTGACGGATTTGCCCAGGAGAGGATGAATTTCCCCGCGCGGCTTTTTGTGCCTGCGCCCGAGGGACTTGACCCGGTGGCGGTTGCGCTGACGCCGATCACCTTCGGCACGGTGGAACACATGCTGTTCGACAATGCCAAACTGCAACCCGGCGAGAGCATCCTGGTTCACGCCGGCGGCAGCGGCATCGGCACGGCTGCGATCCAGATGGCCAAGGCCATAGGCTGTACGGTGTACACCACGGTTGGAAACGACGACAAAGCACGCCAGGCGCTTGAGCTGGGGGCAGATCATGCTATTAACTACAAGACCGACCGGTTTGAAGGGCGCCTGCGCAAGCTGACCAAAAAACAGGGTGTCGATGTGGTGTTTGAACACGTGGGCGTGGATACCTGGGAAGGCAGCATGTTCTCCATGAAGATCGGCGGCCGGCTGGTGACCTGCGGCTCCACCTCAGGCATCAAGGCAGAGATCAACCTGTTCCAGCTTTTCCAGCGGCAATTGCGCCTGATCGGTAGCTTCGGCTGCAACATGCGGAATATTGAAACCTCGCTGCAGAAGCTGGCAAAGGGCGAGGTCAAGCCGGTGATTGACCTGAAAATTCCTCTGGACCAGATCAGCAAGGGGCTGGAGCGGTTGGAGAATCGCCAGGTGTTCGGCAAGATCGTTGTCTCGATGAATTAAGGAAACTCTGATTAATTCCGTCATTCCGGCCAAGGGCCGAAGGCCCGCGAGCCGGAACCCAGGAAAATCATGTAATTCTCTGGATTCCCGCCCCGGCCCGAAGGAAAGTCAACTGTCCGGGCAGCAGGTCCATCTCTATTTTTCCTGGCCGGAGCAGATATCGGACCCGGCACTGCTGCGCCGTTACGAGTCCCTGCTGTCAGCGGATGAACGGGCACGCATGTCACGGTTCCATTTCGCCCGCAACCGCCACCAGTACCTGGTAACGCGCGCACTCATTCGCTCCAGCCTGTCTGCTTGCTATCCGGTGGATCCCGCTGCATGGCAATTCGGCACCAACCGCTACGGCAAACCCGGGATCACCCACCCGGACACCGCGCTGCCGCTGCGTTTCAATCTATCCCACACGCAAGGCCTGACCGTGTGCGCCATCACACGCGATTACGCCATTGGCGTGGACGTGGAAAACCCGCAAAGATCAACGCAAAGTGGCTTTAGCCACCTGGCCAGCTACTTTTCGGCGCGAGAAATTGAGGACTTGTGCAATTTGCCCGCGGACCAGCAACAACAGCGGTTTTTTGACTACTGGACACTGAAGGAATCCTATATCAAGGCACGCGGTGAGGGTCTTGCCATTCCCTTGAGCAAATTCAGCTTTCTGTTCACGGGGAACCAGCTGACGGAATTCAGGGTAGAACCCGACTTACAGGACAATGCGGATTGCTGGCAGTTTTGGCGCATAGCCATGGCTGATCAATATGGGGCCGATCAAGACGGGACTGATCAATCCGGGGCAGATCGATACCGTATTGCACTGGCGATAAAGTCGGAAACCAGTGATCATAAAGTCACTGCCTTTCATGCAGTACCACTACAAAGCAATGTACCGTTCGCATTAAGTTTTCTATAGTAAGTCCCTTGCAGATTACTGCCACCGCACTATGGGCTGTTTGGTTCATAAATAATATCTGGCTCTTCCCCAATTGTAGTGGGTAGCCTGTGCGGGCTAGCCTGATCACTATTCCAGATGCAACATCACCTGAATGGCCATATCGTCATCCATTTTTTCCCCCAGCCACTGGCTTTGAGCGGTTTTGGGGGTGATGTGAATGCCAGATTTGCTGTGCTGTTCAAAAAGTGACCAGACGTTCCCGCGGGAACGCGTGTCCGGACCGATTGGAATGATCTTGCCGGTCGGGTTGGTGAATTCGATCATGCCAAGAGGTGATGTGCAGATATCAAAACCACCTTCATGCACCAGACGGTGATGTTGGTGGCACAACAACATCAGGTTTTCCATTGCTGTTTCGCCACCATCCGCCCAATGCTGGATGTGATGCGCATCGACAAAGCGCGTATTAGTGCAACCGGGGAAACGACAACCGCCATCGCGTCGTTGCAAGGCGCGGCGTATCGCGGGTGGAATGGTGCGGCTTTTACGCCCAATGCTCAGCGGTTCGCTGCCAGGTTGACCAATACCGGGGCGCTCAACACTGGAACTATCCACCCAATGCACCAGTCCTGCATCGCAGGACACCCGCCGGGCGGTTTCAGCGGAAATATTTCCACCTTCCTCCACTTCGGCTTCCCCTCCCGTTCCTTCAGCCTTAAGAGTTTCCATATCGGTATGCACATGCACCATAAAGCGATCCGCGCTGCTGGTAATTGCAGTGCTGGAATAACCTTGCGCTATCCGCACCAACGCATCGGCGCGGCGCACAGCAACAGGGTGCGGATGAGGATGAATTTCATGAGTTGAGCTTGCCAAAGAAATTTCCGCGGAAATTCCCGCGGGAACGCCTCGTTGTTCGTGGAAGCCTTCTTCCATCGCCTGTTCCAATACTTTCTGTACCAGCGCTCCCTGTTCAGAGGTCAAACGGCCACGGATCACCCAGTAGCCCTCGTCATCCACATACCAATGCAGTTCACGTTGCGCATGGCGGGTATTTTCCGACTCAAGTGCTTCAATGCGTTTGACTTTGCGGTAATTGCGCACCAACCGTTCGACGTGAACTGCCGTGCCATGCAGTGCGATCATCAGCAGGTAGTCTTCATTCTTGGGCGTGGCTACCCGCGTCATGGCCCGCACTTTGGAATAACTCACCCGGCCATGACGAAACGCCTCGCTGATCTGCGGTAGAACTTTCAAAGCGTGCGCCACGCGAACTTTCTCCCGCGCT
>JANLTO010000026.1:0-2352 GCA_031362985.1 Lysobacterales bacterium
AATAACTCCAACACGCTGCCGCTGAATCCAAAAGGCCTGGCTGCGGGAGGTGGTTCCAACACCCAGAAGGTGACCCTGTATGCCTTGCTGTGCATGTTGGAGGTCGATCGCAAAAAGGACCCTGTAGTGCAGGGTTGCACCACCAATCTGGCCAAGCAGGATAACCGCTATTTCATGGTGACCCTGGCCGCACGTGGCGAAGCCGACTGCCTGACCGATGGCACAAATTGCAAGGCCGAGGCGCTGATATCCGACAAAATCGGTAGCTTTGGCCCGGGTGGAGGAGACGGTGGCCCCGGTGTACCGCTGGCTGCGCGAACAGCAGTACCCTTGCTGGGGACTGTAGAGATTGTTCCCAACCCCAACGGAGGCGGCATTGGAGTGCCGATATCCACCTGGATCAATGCGAATACGGCCTGCCCCACAGTGGGAGACCCGATCAATCCGCAAAGCGGCTCATACTCTACGTGTGAGCGGCACGAGTGGTATGGTGTGTCTGAGTTTCCAGCCGACTTCAAATGCCCGACCAGCAACTGCGCCTGTAAAAAAGGGGAAGACAAGCTGCTCAGCTACGCGCAAGGAAATAACAAGGTTCTCGGCATCGATATTGTGATTGACCCAAAATTCCCCTGCGATATTTTCAAATACACATTTGGCGTGCCGAAGACTGAGTGGCAAACCGTCAAAGCAATGGTACCCCCATCCAACCAGCTGACCAGCTGCACCAGCCTGGGGGTAAATTCTTTTGGTCTCTACTGGATCACCGGAGACTGTGACATCAAGAGCAACACGACGATAGGCTCCGTCAATGCGCCGGTGTTTCTCATTGTTTCAGGTGAGATGCAGATGCACGGCGACATGTTCGGCATCCTGTTCGTCACCGATGTGGAGGATTCAGGCGCCGAGTTTAGCGGCAATGGCCATGGCACCATTTATGGTGCTGCCGTAATGGATGCCGAGATGGATCATTTCAATGGCACATTCCAGATCGTTTATCTGGACAACGTAGTAAACCAGGCGGTTGATACCGGAGCTTTTGGCGCTGTCCAGGGCGGCTGGACCGACTTCCACGCTAGCTGGCAATAGGAATGAAACCCATGAACACACACTGTGTATGCAAAGTAACACGCTTTCGCCCATCGCATGAATCCGGCATGACATTGCTGGAGGTTGTGCTGGCCATTGTCATTTTCGTAGTTGGCATGTTGGCGCTGGCCAGTTTGCAAGGAAACCTGACCCGATCCAGCTCGGATTCCAATATGCGTACGGTGGCCGCCAACATCGCCGAAGAGACCATTGAGGGCATGCGCGCTTTTCAGGTGATAAACACGACAGTTGGAAAAAAAGCCTACGACGACATCGTGGATAAAACGTCTACCGTTACGCGGGGGGGAGTGGTCTACTCAGTTGCTGTAGATATTGAGCCTTACTATTTCCTCGCCGACCGGGTCAGTGTGAGCAAAACCGCTCCGACAGGTGTCACCGCGTCCAGTTTCAAGCAAGCCGATGTAACCGTCACATGGAACAGAGACCCTGACCCGAATAAAACCATTAAATTCCAAATTGACCAAGGTCAATCTATCACCGCCCAGGACATGGGCGGCGGCAGCATCAAAACGGCCAGCATCATTCCCGCTATTTTATCGCTTAACAATGCCAGGGTCGCTGCGGATGACGATGGCAAGCTGGGCTACCCGCCGGTCGACTACACGCCCGGTGCGAAGCCGGAAATCATCGCCATCAGCCTCGGCAACAACAAGTTCAAGGAATCCACCACCCCCGATCCAGAGGTGATTCGGAATGATGAACTGATCGAAACCTGGTTTGATGTCATTACCTATAGCGGTACCGGAAATGATGCAGTATTTCTGCGGCGCGAGGAGTTTGCCTCCGTTAGCTGTTCATGCACTCTGCGCGCTGCATCGGGTTCCAATGCGGATGGAAGGCAACCCACAACCTGGAACGGAGCCGAATACGACGAAGGGGCAAAAGTCGGCAAACCCTTCGGCGTAAGCGCGTCCAACTCGCAGAGCCAGTATTGCGATGTCTGCTGTCAGGACCACCATGACACCAGCCGGGGCCCGGACTCCTACCGGCCAGACACAAGTTCTGCGAACGGTGATCACAAGCACTACAGCCGGAAGAACGGCGTGCTGACTGAAGCAACCGTCGGCAAGGACTATATCGAGGCCTGCCGCCTGGTGCGCAAAGACGGGTTTTTCCGCGTGGCACAGGATTTCAGCCTGGAAAGCCAGACTGCTTTTCCACAGAATTACCTGGATGACGCCCAGGAAGCTAGTGATTACTCCAGCTACGTCACGAATGCGGTTCATGATCACTTCACCAGCAATG
>JANLTO010000028.1:0-18351 GCA_031362985.1 Lysobacterales bacterium
CCGGGTGGGCATGCGCCAATCCCTGTAGCCACACAGCGCGCTGGCGTTAACCGCAGCGACAAACGCGTTGGTGTCGCAGGCGCTGTCGCTGCACTCTCCGCCATCAGCCGTACCGCGGTAGTCCAGTTCGGTGTCGTGTGCTTCGGCGGGGTCATACCAACTATAGGTATGGTTGAAATTACGCAATCCGGGTTGATCCGATTTCACTTCCCAGGTCAGGCCGGTGAACGTGTCCAGCGCGCAGGCCCCCGGAGCCATGGAGGGGTCCAGCGCTTCCTCCGCCTGGTTCACGGCGCGGTACTTGGTGTCATGGATCTCCGGCCCGACGGCGGGTTTGCCATTACAACCTGTGAGCAGCAGCAGGCAGCCAAGCAAGGCCCAGCGGTGGCAGTTCAACGGCATGATTCAATCCAGGTCCTGCGGGAAGTGCATGCTACAGGACAAAAATAATAGAAGTATCTGATCTGCATCAACTCCACCCGAATTTGCTGTTGTTAGACTGCCGTTGCCGGTGGACTCGCGCCGGTGCGGATTCCTTTAATGACCCTAAAGGTGGATAAAAATGAATCAGGAAACCTCCACATGAATCAAGAATCCCCCAAAATGAATCAAGAAACTCTTGGCGAACCAGCTAACGAGCGGGTTCCCGTCATGCAGAAAATTCTCGACAACCCATTTCTCCTGTTGTTTCTCGGGGTGGTCTTTCCAACCGTGTTTTACATCGTCTGGGGGATCATGGAGCTGGTTACCATCCCCCTCGCCAAATAACAGTTAACTCAAAAAGGTGACAACGTGAGCGCCATTCAACCCCCTGCTCAACTACTCTGGTGGAAGCAGCCACTGGACCGCGTGGAAGGTACCTGGATCGCTATCGCGCTGACCTGGTCCCTCATCATGTTCGTGATGATGCCTCTGTGGCACGTTTACGGCAAACAGAACTTGTCTAACGAGGCCTACCGGACTACCCCCGAAGCCTATATGGTCAAGACCATGGCCATGGTCAACCAGTATACGGTGCGCACCGAAACCGATCAGCAGATTCCGGTAGTCAGCCCACCACCCGGCAGCGATGTGTATCTGATTGCCCGCCTGTGGCAATGGTGGCCCATCCTGCAGTTGCAGAAAGGCCAGACCTACCGCCTGCACATCGCTTCCATGGACTACCAGCATGGTTTTTCACTCCAGCCCGTCAACATCAATACGCAGATTTTGCCCGGCTACGAAATGGTGCTGACCATCACGCCGGATACGGATGGCGACCAGACCATCATCTGTAACGAATTCTGCGGCATCGGCCACCACACCATGGTGGGCAAAATATTGATCACGGAGAATGGATCATGAGCCAGCAATTATTTAGAACCTGCCCGGAATCCGGCCTGCAATTCCACCGCTCCGCCGAGTGGTTGATGCGGGCCAATGCGGTGGCTGCAGTGGTGATGCTGTTGATTGGCGGCGTCACCGCGCTGGCGGTAGTGCTCACCCGCTGGCCGGCAGTGCATCTGCTGCCGGCTGACAAGTTTTACCAGATACTCACCCTGCACGGCATCAACATGCTGATCTTCTGGATCATATTCTTCGAGATTGCCGTGCTTTATTTTTGTTGCTCGACGCTGCTGTGCGTGCGCCTGGCAACCCCGCGGTTGGGTTGGCTGGCTTTTGCGCTGATGGTTGCTGGCGCAGTCATCAACAACCTGTCGGTGCTGAGCGGAAATTCCTCCGTCATGATGACGTCCTACGTACCCATGCCGGCAGAGCCGAATTTCTACCTCGGGTTGATCCTGTTCGCGGTGGGCGCCCTGATCGGCTGTTTTATTTTCATGGGCACCCTGGTCATAGCCAAGGAGGAAAAGACCTATGAGGGTTCCATCCCGCTGGTAACGTTTGGCGCCATGACGGCGTGCATCATCGCGGTTTTTACCATTGCTGCCGGCGCGATCATCCTGATTCCTACCTACATGTGGTCGATGGGCTGGATTTCGACGATTGATCCCGCCATGTATCGGCTGGTGTGGTGGGCTTTCGGACATTCCTCGCAACAGATCAACGTAGCCGCGCATGTGTCGGTGTGGTATGCCATTGCTGCCATCGTGTTCGGCGCCAAGCCGCTGTCGGAGAAAGTCAGCCGTGGGGCCTTCCTGTTGTATATCCTGTTCCTGCAGTTGGCTTCGGCCCATCACTTGCTGGTGGATCCGGGACTGAGTTCCACCTGGAAAATCTTCAACACCAGCTATGCCATGTACCTGGCCGTGCTGGCCAGCATGGTGCATGGCCTGACGGTGCCGGGTTCGATTGAAGTGGCCCAGCGCGCCAAGGGTTTCAGCCGCGGTATGTTCGAGTGGTTGCGCAAGGCTCCCTGGGGTAACCCGACTTTTTCCGGAATGTTCATCTCGGTCATCGGGTTCGGCTTTATTGGCGGTATTTCCGGCGTGGTGATGGGCACGGAACAAATCAACATCATCATCCATAACACTATTTATGTTCCAGGCCATTTCCACGCAACCGTGGTACTGGGCACGACCCTGGCCTTCATGGCGCTCACCTACTTTCTCATCCCGGTTCTGTTCCGCCGGCAGGTGATGTTCCCGGCATTGGCGAAGTGGCAGCCCTATCTGTTTGGCGGAGGCATGATGGTGTTCACCCTGTCCATGATGGGTGCAGGTACGCTGGGCGTAGAGCGTCGCCATTGGGATATGACGTTTACCGATTCCCTGATGGGTTTTGACTATCCCGCTAGTGCTTATACCCTGATGGGCATAGTCGGCATCAGTGGCGTAGCTGCCATTGTGGGTGGTGCGGTATTTGTGCTGATCACGGTGTTGTCGGTGTTTTTCGGCAAGCGCGTAAGCTCTGCATCCAGCTACGGAACGGCTACCACGCGATTGCTGCGGGCTGAGCCCGAAGTGTTGTCAGCAGGCGGCCATGGAGCGGCCGGACTGTGGGGCTTTGCAGCCCCTGGAACGTTTGTGTTTGCGCTGTTCTTCCTGAGCATATTCGTCGTGTATTACTGGGTGAACTGGAAATACCTGGCGTCCGTATGGCCGATGTCCTGAGTTTTATCAACCCGCAAGCTGACGCCGGGCGCTGTTCTGCCCGGCGTTTTGTTGCATAAGCTGCTCTCATGAGTCCTTTACTGCATCCTTACCTGCTCCTGCTGTTGCTGGCTGTCGCCCCTCTTTCCCAGGCTGCCGGCGAAGCGCAGACCACAGGTGAAGTGCCGGGCCAGTACGATGCCGACCGGTCACTGGCGAAATCCCAGGCGGCCATTGGCACCAGGTTGGAAGATCTGGTGTTTACCGGTAGCAAGGGTGAGCCGGTTCAGTTGGCGGGTTTTCGCGGACGGCCACTCCTGATCAGCCTGGTTTTTACTTCCTGCTACCACGTGTGCCCCGCCATCACCCGTCACCTGGCCAATGCAGCAGAGGCGGCCCGTGAGGCGCTTGGAGAAGACAGTTTCCAGTTACTGACTGTTGGATTCGATACGCCCAATGACACGCCTGAGGCCATGCGTGTTTTTGCTCAGGAACAGAAAATCGATGACCCCAACTGGGCATTTGTCAGTGCCGATGCAAACACGATCAGCCACTTGATCACTGCCGTTGGCTTTGACTACTTTCCCTCGCCCCGGGGCTTTGACCACATTAACCAGGTCACGATTGTTGACCGGGAGGGCGTGGTTTACCGGCAGGTCTATGGTGGAGCATTTGAACTTCCCGCGCTGGTTGAACCACTGAAAGAGCTGGTGTTTAACCGGCCGGTGGCGCAAGCGCATTTTGCTGCCGGCCTGGTCGATCGCATCATGCTGTTTTGCACGGTGTACGATCCCAGTACCGGCCGCTATCGCTTCGATTATTCCCTGTTCGTACAGATTGCAGTGGGTGCTCTGGCCATTTTGGGCATAGGCGGCTGGTTGTTGCTGGAAATTCTCCGTTCGCGACGACGCAAGCAAGCGGGCAGCTAATGCTGTCAGCCTTGCAAAAACCCGGTCGCTGGTTGTTTGAGCGCGCCAGCACAGCGTTGGAATGGGGTTTCGGCAGCCGCCTGAATCCGCTGCACTACCTCGGTGCACTTACCATTTTCTTCTTCTGGATCGTACTGATCAGTTGCATCTGGCTGTTCATATTTTTCCAGACCAGCGTGGACGGAGCCTATGCATCCGTAGAGCACATCACTCACGACCAGTGGTATTTCGGCGGAGTCATGCGCAGCCTGCATCGCTATGCTTCCGATGCTGCAGTCGTCACACTGGTATTGCACCTGCTCAAGGAATGGATGTTTGATCGCCACCGGAGCAAGCACTGGTTCAGTTGGGTTACCGGTATTCCGCTGGTGTGGATCATCTTTCCGCTGGGCATTACCGGGTACTGGCTGGTATGGGACAAGCTGGCCCAGTACGTGGCGCTGACCTCGGCGGAACTGCTCGACCGCTTACCCATCTTCACTGATTCCATGGCACGAAATTTTCTCAGTGCCACAGCCCTGAGCGATCGGTTTTTTACGCTGATGGCTTTCCTGCACCTGATTGGATTGCCCTTGTTCCTGGTGTTCGCCATCTGGCTGCATGTATTCCGCATCAGCGGGCCCCGCATCAATCCGCCGCGTGCGCTGATGATTGGTACCTTGCTCACGCTCGTGCTGCTGTCCTTGCTGCACCCGGCCCTTAGCCAGGGCGTAGCCGACCTGGCGGTGGCACCCCAGAGCGTGTCACTGGACTGGTATTACCTGCTGCTGTATCCCGTGATGAAGGCGTGGTCTCCCGGCGGGTTGTGGCTGCTGCTCACCGGTTTCAGCGCGCTGCTGTTCCTTGCCCCCTGGCTGCCGCCGGCGAAGGCGCCGGCGATCGCCGTGGTGAACCTGGACAATTGCAATGGCTGTGAGCGCTGCGCCAATGACTGCCCTTTCGATGCCATCAATATGCAACCGCGCAGCGACGGCAAGAACTATGAACAGGAAGCCGTAGTTAACCCGGCATTGTGCGTAAGTTGTGGTATTTGCGTAGGGGCCTGTCCCACGGCAACGCCCTTTCGCCAGGCGAAAGCCCTGGTACCGGGCATTGATTTGCCTGACCTTGGCATGGCTATGTTGCGCTCCGAAATTGAATTGGCCGCTGCCGGCCTCGTGGGCCAGAACCGGGTAATGGCTTTTGCTTGCGCCAGCAGCCCGGCTTTGCGGCCGGTAAATGCCGCAGCAACCGCGGTAATTACGCTGCGTTGCATGGCGCAGCTACCGCCTCCATTTATTGACTTTATTCTAAGCCGGGGACTGGCAGACAGGGTCTCTCTGGCCGGTTGTAAAGGTGGCGATTGCCACTACCGTCTGGGCGCCGAGTGGACGCGCTTGCGCATCCACCGCGAGCGGGACCCCTACCTGCGCAATCGCATTGATCTCGGACGCGTGGCCCTGGGCTGGGAAGATGAACGCAATCGCTGGCCCAAGCGCATGCTGTTGCGCATGCCCTTACGAGCGCTGTCCTATGGCCTGTTTGCCCTGGCAGCCAGCGCTTTTTCCGCCTGGCCCGTATTTGAATTGATCAAGCCGGGCGAAGCCGTGATTTCCCTGACGTTCTCCCACGCCGGGCAAAGGCTGGGGGAATGCCACCGCTTCAGCCAGGAGGAACTGAACAAACTGCCACCCAATATGCGCAAACCTACGGACTGCCCGCGCGAGCGCCGGCCCGTGGACGTCGTGTTTAGGGTCGATGATGCCATTGTGTATCAGCACACTGCGCTTCCCAGCGGAATATGGAGCGATGGTGAGTCCGCGATTTACGCCCGCTTCCCCGTTCCGCAGGGCGAGCATGTGCTGCGTATTGGAATGACCGACTCGGGCCGGGAAGAGGGTTTCGATTACGAACTTGAGGGCCGTGTAGTGCTGCGTCCGGAGCAGCATGTGGTAGTCGAATTTGACGGTGACCGGAAGGTTTTTGTGATCCGCTAGGAGAACGTGATGCAGCTGCTGCAGTGGAAACCGTCATTTACCCTGGGCATCGCTTCGGTCGATACGGAACATCGCGACATGATCAACACCATCAACAGCGTTTACGCAACGCTGGAGGACGAGGGCAGCGAGCTGGAAGTGAACAGGGTGCTGGGGGAAATCCACGCACAGATCTCTGCGCATTTTGCGCTGGAGGAACGCCTGATGCGCACTGCCGGCTACCAGGAATATGCGGAGCACAAGAACAGCCACGAGCAACTGCTGGACCAGATCCGGGACCTGATGGACTCATTTTCGGCTGACCCGGTTGCCGGGCGGGCGCTGCTGCAGGAATCCCTGTCAAACTGGTTCGGCCTGCACTTTGCGACTTTTGACGCACGTTTGCACCTGCATCTATAGGTGTTGCTGAAAGCGAGTATGCCCGGATCAGGCAGTGCCAAACAGGTTTCGCAACAGGGAAAAACTCAACATGGCCAGGGCCAGGAAAATCACAAAAAATACGATCTGGCGCTGCTTGATGACTGCCCCGCGTTTGCGTTCCAGGAGGCGCAAAATCCAGTCAGAAAGCAAGTAGACAATAATGCCGTTGAGGCTGAAAAGAATTAAGTCAGACATGGCAGACCGAGTATGGTGTTCCTGATTAAGTTTTGCTGGGGGCTTTGCGTTTGCTGATGGATTGATAGGCTACCAGCAGGAACAACAAGCCGCCAATGACCGAGATCAAGCCGCCAAGACCCATCAGGCCCATTCCGGCAATCTCTCCCAGGCTATTCGCGCCTTGCTCCAGCCCGGCCGTTTTACGCTGCACGCCGTAACCGCCACTCCAGGCGAGGCCCGTGATATGCAGCAACTGCCCGGTGGCATAAATTATGGGTTGCCAAAATGCCAGCCGCGCCGGAATGGCGGCAAATCCCAGGCGCGGCAGCAAATAAAAACACACTCCCATCAAGGCGATGGTCACACCCACGGTGGAGCCGTGGTAGTGGGCAGGAATCACGATATCCAGCCCGGAAATCATAAAGCCAAGTGCGCCGCCTGTAGCAAAAAGAAGGATGGAGGAAAGCAGCGCTGAGCGCAGGTAGCGCGCTTCGCCCACTGGCTTTTCCGCCTGCCAGAGGCTGGCCGCCACAGCGAGGCCCAACGGCAGGCAGGACAAGCCGCCAAACTTCATCAACTCGGTAAAGGCCAGGCGGTGTCCGGGAGATACAATCTCGTAGGCAAAATAGAAGAAGGGCACTGTGAGCAAGGGTAATGCAATAAAAATCAGCAGGATCACGGCAATTCGCGGTGTCAGTAGCAAGCGGCAAGCGCTCTGGCTGGCCAGCAGAATCCACGCGAGCATCATCAACAAGGTGTGGGTGAACTGCAATACGTGTCCACCGCCCCAGAACAGGAATTCAAAGTAGACTTCTCCAGCTACCTGTTGCGGCATGGCAGCCAGGGAAGCAAGGAATGCAAACACTGCGATGCCAGTGACCACGGCCGACAGGCGACTGCCAATGTGCAGAGCATCTGCGCCACTGAGTTGGCCCCGCCTGTGTGGGTCGCGCCGGATACTGTCCAGGGTGCAGCGCACGAGGTGCGAGGTAATTCCTGCGGTAAACAAGCCCAGGCCGGTGTAAAAAAGCGGATGCCGCAACAGCGGCACATAGTTGTTCATCAGCGGATTGCCGGCGCCAAGGAAGGGCGATGCGATGACAATGGCAGTTCCCGATGCGGCCAGCAAAAACGACAATCGGTCCCAGGCCGGGGCATCGCGCGAACAGGCCAGGCTCCAGAACACGCCTGCCATGCTCAATAACCAGATCAATACCGAGAGGTTCACGTGCACCACCAGCGCGGTGCGGAAAAAGTCGAGCAAAGGAATCATTTCCTGCACGCCCGGGGTGCGCGCCAGTACCAGCAAAATGGAGAACACTCCGGCACCGACCAGGGAGGTCAGGCCCAGCAACAGCCAGGCGCGGGCGGTTTTGCTCAGTGCATTACTGCGAATGGGTAGATCGTAGCTATCTGGCTGCATAAAAGCTTTGGGCACTGGGCGAATTCTAAGCTGCAAGGTAGCGGTCATCGGCCCAGACGTCAACGCCAGCAGCAATTTTTCAAGGTGCCGGAGCGGGTAGTGCCTGTTATGATCACGCGCTTGCGCTGCCACGGGTTTGCCGGGCAGGGAAGCGGGACGGCCGAAAAATCTATGAACGACCTTGGCGACAGGCTTATCACCGATTATCCCGACGTGCCGGGCTTGCTCGCGCATGAGCGTCCGCGCCAGCCCGTGTACTGCATTTACCCGGAGGTTTACCGCCGTGCGGCACACGACTTCGTCAGCGGTTTCCCCGGCCGGGTCCTGTATGCAGTCAAGGCCAATGATCACCCGGCTATCGTGCAATTGCTCCATGCCGGGGGAGTGCAGCACTTTGACTGCGCTTCCGTGCCGGAAGTCGCGCTGGTCGCCGAGCATTGCCCCGGGGCCAGTTGCTATTTCATGGTTCCGAGCCGTTTGCGTGGCGCGGCTCGCGAAGCGTTTGAACAATACGGTGTGCGGCACTTCATGATTGACCACGCCTCCGGTATCGACATCCTTGCCGGGGAAGTGGATCTGCCGCAGGTCGTGGTGTTTACCCGCATGGCGGTGCACCATGCGGCAGCCAAGATGGACCTGTCCACAAAATTTGGCGCGCCACCGGAGCAGGTTGCCGGTCTGATGACGGCACTGGCGGCCCGCGGGGCTGAGCCGGCCCTGGCGTTCAATGTGGGTTCATCGGTCATGCGCACCGAAGCGTATACCTACGCCATGAGCGTCGCCGCCGGCGTTCTGGCAGAGTTGCCGTTCCGGGTGAACATGGTCGACATAGGCGGAGGATTTCCCTATGTTTATCCCGGGATTTCGGTGCCACCACTGCGGGACTACTTTCACGCTGTGAAGCAAGCCACGCTAGCCCTGCCGCTGGCGCCGGGTGCGGTGATCATGGCCGAACCCGGCCGGGCACTGGCGGCGCCGGGATTATCCGCCGTGGTAGAAGTGCTGTTGCGTCGCGATGATCGCCTGTACCTGAACGACGGCATGTATGGCATTTTCTGGGAACTGCGTTTCAGGGAACACGATGGTTATCCGTTCCGCACCTTCCGCGACGGCTTGCCGTTGCAGGGCGCGACCCTGCCGTTTCGCCTCTTTGGACCGACCTGTGATTCCACCGATGTGTTGCCGGCGACGTTTCTGCTGCCCGCGGACATTGCACCCGGGGATTACATAGAGTTTGGCAGCATCGGCGCCTACAGCCTCAGTGGACGTACCCGGTTCAACGGTTATTTCAGCGAACGCATCATCCAGTTGAGTAACGCAAATGCCCAACCACCTGGCTTCTGAATCCAGCCCCTATCTGCTGCAGCACGTCAACAATCCCGTTGACTGGTATCCCTGGGGCGAGGAAGCGCTGGCCCTGGCAAAGGCGCAACACAAGCCCGTGCTGTTAAGCATCGGCTATGCAGCCTGCCACTGGTGTCATGTGATGGCGCACGAATCCTTTGAGCATGCAGAGACGGCGGCGCTGATGAACCGCTGGTTCATCAATATCAAGGTGGATCGCGAGGAACGCCCGGACCTGGACAGTATTTACATGGCGGCGGTCACCAGCATGACCGGTCACGGCGGCTGGCCAATGACGGTATTCCTCACGCCCGAGGGCAAGCCGTTTTTCAGTGGAACGTATTATCCCCTGGAACCGCGCTACGGCATGCCGTCATTCCGGCAGGTCCTATCCGGCATCGCTGCGGCCTGGGAAGGCCGGCAGGATGAAGTGCAGAACAGCGCAGACAACATCAGTTTGCGCCTGCAGGAGGGTTTGCTTGCTGCTCCGGCCAAGGCAGCGCAAGCCAGTCAGCTGCATACCGGCGTGCTGGATCAGGCGCTTGCCGATCTTGCCGGCCGCTTTGATGCACAACGGGGAGGCTTCGGTGGCGCGCCCAAATTTCCCCAGCCCATGCTGTTGGATTTCCTGCTGCGCGAGCATCTGCGCAGCGGAAATGTGCAGGCGCTGGACATGGTGTGCGTAAGCCTGCAGCACATGGCGCAGGGGGGAATATACGATCACCTGGGCGGAGGCTTTGCGCGTTATTCCACCGACAACGACTGGCTGGTGCCGCACTTTGAAAAAATGCTGTACGACAATGCTCAGCTCGCGCGCATCTATCTGCGTGCCTGGCAGGTGACCGGTGATGCGTCATTTCGCCGCGTAGTCGAACAAACGCTGGATTATGTGGTGCGTGAAATGCGCCACGAAGACGGGGGTTTCTACAGCAGCCTGGATGCCGACAGTGAAGGAGTAGAAGGCAAGTTCTACGTCTGGAGTGCTGCAGAAATCCGCGCTGTGCTCGGAGCCGAAGCTGATCGCTTCATTCAGGTGTATGACGTCAGCGACGGCGGTAACTGGGAAGACACAAATATCCTCAACCTCAAGCGTTCCCTGGCCGAGCTTGCCAGGGGAAGGGGCGAAACCGAAAAGCAGTTGGAGGCCCTGCTGCGTGATTGCAGGCAGCGCCTCCTGCAGGTGCGCAGTGCACGCGTCTGGCCCGGGCTGGATGACAAGGTGCTGGCCTCCTGGAACGGCTTGATGCTGAGCGCTTTTGCGGAAGCGGGCCGGGTGTTGCAGCGCGCAGATTACATCGCCGTGGCGGAGCGTAATGCGGAATTCCTGCAGCGCGAGTTCCGTCGCGGGGATGGCCATGAGAATGGCCGTGAGAATGGCCGTGATTGGGGCCGTTTGTGGCGTACCTGGAAAGCGGGGACGGCGGCCAAACTCAATGCCTACCTGGAAGACTACGCCTGCCTGGCCGAAGGATTGCTCAGCTTGTACGAAGCAACGTTTGACCCGCGCTGGTTTAGCTGGGCGCAGGAACTTGGCCATACCATGCTGCGGCATTTCAAAGATCCCTTGAACCCCGGTTTCTATGACACCTCGGACGACCATGAACAATTGATCCTGCGCCCCCGGGATGTTCAGGACAATGCCATGCCCAGCGGCAACGCCAAGGCCGCCATGGTGTTGTTCCGGCTTGGGCTCTACACCGGGAATGCAGACCTCCTGCAAGCCGCTGAGGATTCCGTAGCCGCGCGCATGGACCTCATGGGCCGCTATCCTTCCGGGTTCGGGGAATGGCTCAACGTGGCCAGCTTCATGTTGGGCGAGCCCCAGGAGTTGGCCCTGGTGGGGCCGTTGCCAGACCTGTCCGGCCTGCGCTCAGTCGTGAACGAACTCTATCGCCCTAACCTGGTGGTTGCAGCAGGGCATGAGGGGGACAGTGCAGTCGTGCCCTTACTGGCGCAGCGCGGCATGATGAACGGGGTGCCCACTGCCTACCTGTGTCGGCGCATGACCTGCCAGGCACCGGTCACCAATGCGGTCGAGTTGCGTAGGCTACTGTCAGGCCAATAGCAAGTGGTTTACTTCACGGGCTTGGCAGCTGGAGCCGCATACCACTGCTCCGGCGGCACGACCTTGGGACTGCCCGGGTCGCTTTCGTAGGCGGGCGACATGATTTGCACACCGTGCTCATTGAACACGTCCTGGATGTTGGCGTGCAGGGCGGAGTACAAAGCGAGCATGCGGTTGGCATCATTGCAGTAGGCATTTACCTCATAGTTGACCGCGAAATCACCCAGGGAAAGCTGCAGCACAAAGGGTTTTGGCTCTGCGTTCAGCCCTTCGGTGCGTGCCACGGCCAGCAGCAGCATGGCTTCAACCTGGCGCCACGGCGCGTCGTAGCCAATGCCGACCACGCTGTGCAGCACCAGGCCCTGGGTGAGCGCCAGGGCGGAGTAGTTGACTATGTTGGTGCTAAGGATAGTGGAGTTGGGAATAACGACAATTTCGTTCTTGGGAGTGCGAATGCGCGTAACCATCAACTTGATGTCTTCAACTGCGCCGGCTACATCACCGATTCTCACCCTATCCCCTTGCTTGAATGCCCCCCGGTAGGTCATGGACAGGCCGGCCATCATGTTGGCGATGAACGAGGAAGAGCCCAGCGAAAAGATCACGCCCAAAAACAGCGACACACCCTTGAATGCCATGGACTCCGAACCCGGAATGTAGGGATAGGCCACCACCACCGCAAACGCAAAGATCAGGAAGCGCAGGATCTTGAACGAAGGCAGAGCCCAGTCCGGATCGAAGTTTTGCAAGCGGATGCGGCCGATGTGCACGCCTTCAAAGAACAGGCGCACCAGCCTCAGGATGTAACGCACCACCACGAACAGGATGGCGAGGAAAACGAGGTCCGGGACAGACGCGATAAAGCCACTCCACAGGGTTTTCAGCGGGTTGAGGACGACGTCAAACAGCACCATGGCGGCCGGACGGGTCCATGGGTACAGGCCCAGCACGGTGTTCAGGTAAAAGTACACAAGCAACACGATGAGCACAAAGCGCAGGGCACGCAACAAGCCGGCGAATACCGCCCAAACCTGTTCGGCGCGGATCAACCGGTGCGCCTTGTCCTCCAGGCTTGCCAGTTTTTTCTGAATACGCAGTTGCGCCCATCCGTCGACCCAGCGGGTGAGGCGGACTATGGTCCAGAGAAGCAGCAGCATGAGCACGGTGGCGGCAACTGCAAAAGCGCTATGGCGCAGCAGCACGGGCCGGCTGCGGTCGGTGCGGTACTGGGTAATGGCCTGGGCAATTTTCACGCTGAAAGCGGTCGCCAGCAGGTTCCTGTCGATGCCCTCATTTTCGGCGTCAAGGTCAAATACGGCCAGCAACAGCATCGTACCAGCGAAAATTTGCGTACGGTCCGCGGACTCAACCGTATGCACATCTGTTACAGGGATGGTCTCGTCCCTGGCGGCCGCGATGATGTGATTGCGCGCCAGGGCCGCCCGTTCTCCAGCCGGATACGACGTGATCCCGCGCAGGGTGAACAGTTGATTCCCATCCACGATGACCGGAGCGGCAGCTGCCGCCTCAGCTTGAGCAGTCTCAGCCCAGGCCGGTGGGCAACAACCACACAGCAGTATCAGGGCAAAGATAAACTTTCCGGTTAGTGACAGCGTGGTCGGGCGCGTTGAGCGACTCATAGGGACAAACATTCTCCGGCTGCTATCAAAAAGTGCACAGTATTTGGCCGTGCCAGTTTAACCCATCCGGAACCGGCAGAAACCGCCCGGGCTCTGTGACCGGATGGGCGAACTCTTCAATTCCGATGGTTCAGGTGGGCCAGAGTCGCTTTTGCGGTCAGAAACAAACACCCGATACTTGTCCTCATTTTAGCGGTTGCACCCTGACGGGTTTTGTAGTTGAATCCCCCAACTGCGATTTCCGCCGCCGCCTGAATTACCCGACATGGTTCCCATATTACAAAAAGAAGATCTCAAAAGGTGCGTTCTTGAGCGTCTGGTCTATTCCGTTGGCAAAGACGTGGGGCATGCCGTGCCCAGGGACTGGTGCGTTGCCCTGATCCTCGCTGTTCGTGACCGGGTGGTAGACAGCTGGATGGATACAACCCGGCGTATTTACCAGAAAAAACAAAAGCGTGTGTATTACCTGTCGATGGAGTTTCTGATTGGCCGCCTGCTCGGCGACACTCTATCCAACCTGGGACTCACTGAGGTATGCAAAGAGGCCATGGCCGACCTGGGCGTGGACCTCGACAAGATCATGCTCGAGGAGCCCGATGCGGCGCTTGGTAACGGCGGCCTCGGGCGGTTGGCGGCCTGTTACCTGGATTCCATGTCTACGCTGGGTATTGCAGGTTTCGGTTATGGCATACGTTATCAACACGGCCTGTTCAGGCAGCGCCTGGCCGATGGCTGGCAGATTGAAGAAGCTGAGGACTGGCTGACTCAGGGCGGGAATCCATGGGAGTTCGAACGGTCGGAGGCCCATTACACGATTTCATTTGGTGGCGCCGCTGCTGCGCCGGATGACGTTTACGGGGCCTGGCAGCCTGCCGAGCAGGTGATGGCCTGCGCCAATGACATGCCGATTGCCGGCTGGGGGGCGCAACACGTCAACACGCTAAGGTTGTGGTCTGCCAAACCCGCGAGGACCTTTGACTTGTCGCGATTCAATCGGGGGGAATACCTGCAGGCTGCGCAGCACCAGGTGCTGGCGGAAACACTGACCCGCGTGCTGTACCCGGATGACTCCACGGATCATGGCCAGGAACTGCGGCTCAAGCAGGAATACTTTTTCACCTCCGCGTCCATGCAGGACCTGCTCCATCGTTTCCTGCTGGACCACGAAGACCTGCATGACTTGCCGTCGGCAGTGGCTATCCAGCTCAACGATACGCACCCGGCCATCATGGTGGCGGAGTTTGTCCGGTTGCTGGTGGATGAACACGGCACGGAATTCGGGGAGGCGTTTGATTTGGCGCGACGCTGTATTTCCTACACCAACCACACCCTCCTGCCCGAGGCGCTGGAGCGCTGGTCCCTGCAATTGTTCAATCGCGTGTTGCCGCGGCACGTCCAGATCATTCGCCAAATTGATGACTGCGTGGCTAAGGAGGTAGGCGTGGCCAATGAAACCGCGCAGACGGGCCTTGATGCGCAATCGCTGCAGGTTATTGCCGGGACGGTTGATCAGGGTGGGGTCGTGCGCATGGGCAACCTTGCATTTGTCGGCAGCCATCGTGTCAATGGAGTATCCGCCCTGCATACCAGCCTGATGCAGCAGACGGTGTTTGGCAACCTGCACCGCTTGTATCCGCAGCGCATCGTCAACATCACCAACGGGGTAACGCCGCGACGCTGGTTGCACCGTTGCAACGAGGCGCTGTCCGGACTGATTACCGGCGCCATCGGGGACAGCTGGGTGGGTGACTTGCAGCACATCGCAGGCATCGCACCGCTGGCTGAAGATGCAGCATTCCGTGAAGAATTCATGGCTGCCAAGCAAGTCAACAAGAACAGGCTGGCACAGCAGGTCCTGCAAACGACTGGCATGCACATTGACCCGCAAGCCCTGTTCGACGTGCAGATCAAGCGCATTCACGAGTACAAGCGCCAGTTGCTCAATGCTTTGCAGGTAGTGGCACGCTACCGGGCCATACTGGCTAATCCGCATGCAGACTGGCAACCGGTGGTGAAAGTGTTTGGCGGCAAAGCGGCTCCCAGCTATGTAATGGCCAAGCTGATCGTGAAGCTGGTCAACGATATCGCACAACGGGTGAACAATGACCCGGTAGTCGGTGATCGCCTGAAAGTTGTCTACCTACCCAATTACAATGTCTCGCTGGCAGAAATCATTATTCCGGCTGCAGACCTGTCGGAACAGATATCCACCGCGGGCATGGAAGCATCCGGTACCGGCAACATGAAGCTGGCCCTGAACGGCGCCATCACGCTGGGCACACTCGACGGGGCCAACATAGAAATCCGTGAACGGGTCGGCGCCGATAACATGTTCATTTTCGGCCTGACGGCAGAGCAAGTCATGCAAAAGCGCAACAACGGGTACAGCGGCGCGCAGGCAATCGAAAGCACACCGGAACTGGCGGGCGTCCTTGCGGAGATTCGTTCGGGGGCCTGGTCGGGCGGTGACGCAGACCGGTTCAAAACGCTGGTGGAGAATCTCCATCACCACGACTACTTCATGGTCTGCGCCGATTTTGCGTCCTATTGCATGGCCCAGGACCTGGCGCTTACTGCCTATGGTGCGCCGCAGTCATGGTCGCGCTCGGCAGTGCTCAATACCGCCGGCGTTGGCTGGTTCTCGTCGGATCGCGCGGTGCGCGACTATGACAGGGAAGTCTGGCATTCCATAGGTTTTCCAGCAGCCCGAAGGTTTACTCCATCGTAACGGTGTAATCAAACTTCGAATCAACATCCATACTTTTATGAAGAATGCGAACAATCTCAATCTTGCAAACAGATCCTGCTCTATAAAAAAGGGTCCTCGTGAAAACGTGTGGGTAGTTTTATCGGTTTTCACAGTTCCGGCAGCTTTGGGTTTGCCACGCGGGGCCGCCCACCTTTATTCGCCTTACCCCGGGCGAGCATCTGGTCTGTCAATTGCGGAAGATCTTCGTATTCTTCCGGCTGAATCACGTGCGCTGCTACTCGGGTGAGGTCAGAGCCCAAGGAGTGGCGCGATACGCGCTTTCTCGCGGACATTAGCTTTCCTCACGCTGAAGACTCATGGTCCGCGAGTGGACAACCCGGCTATCAATATGCCGGCAGTGCTGACATTGGTCGACAAGGCGCCAGTTATTTGTCCGCTTCAACTCGCCGTGCTAGGATGAATCTACCTGAAAAGGAGGAATCATCCATGCCGATTAGTATTAAAGACGCCGAAACCGACAGCAAAATCCGTGACCTGGCCGCATTGACCGGCGAGACTATCACCGTCGCCGTGCGTATTGCCATTGAGCAGCGCCTGCGCCGGGAATCTTCCCGTCGCCGTGCGGGTGTGGCGAACCGGCTTTTGAATCTATCCCTCGCCAAAACTGGCAAGAAGCAATTGGCGGGCGATGCCAACGACGCTATCGGTTACGACGAGTTCGGTCTACCAAAATGATTATTGATACTTCCGCCATCATTGCGATTCTGGCGGGCGAGCCTGATGCCGCACATTTTGCGCAAATGATTGAAAGGGATCCCGCGCCACGCATCGGAGCACCGGCCTTGCTCGAGGCGTCAATGGTATTGACGCGCTGGTTTGGTGATGGCGCGGAGGGCGTGTTGGACGCTTTTGTGCGGGAATCGGCTGCAGAAATTGTGGCCTTCGATCTGCCGCAGCTGCGAGCCGCGCAATCGGCCTATCTTCAGTACGGCAAAGGGCGCCATCCCGCCGGCCTCAATTTCGGCGATTGCATGAGCTATGCCTTGGCGCAAGTCTGTGATGAAGAACTGCTGTTCAAGGGGCAGGACTTTACTCAAACCGATATCAGGCCGGTCGTCGCCCGCGCGTGAACTTCACTACCGAACACCAGGTCAAGAGATTTTAGATTGAAACCTGCCCGGAGTGCGGCGGCAAGTTGCGGGTCATCGCCTGTATTGAGGATCCACAGCTGGTGGCGAACACCCTGGGTCATGTCTGAAGGATTGTGTATTCTGGACACATGGCGACGAGCATTCAACAAATCGCTGAGCAGGCGATGAAGCTGTCGGGGGAATCGCGTGCGCAGCTCGCGGATCTCTTGGTGGAGAGCCTTGATGCGGAGGCGCTCGGGCCGATCGACCAGCGGTGGCTGGCTGAGGCGAAACGCCGACGCGACGAGGTGCGCAAAGGCCGCGTGAAGACGATTCCCGGTGACGAGGTGCTTCGCAGGGTGCGTAACGCCATCAAGCGATGAGGCATGAGTTCCACCCGGAAGCGATCGAGCCTGACTACGTGCTTATCGCCGCTGTCATGCATTGCAGTAGCGAGCCTGGTTACTGGCGGAATCGACTGTAGGCCGAAAAAGTGGCTGAGCCAATTTGTGTTGCAAACTGATGGTGTGTCGCGGCGAACCGGTGGCGCGCATACTGCCGGTCACGCCACCTGTTGCCGCACGCAAAAAAGCGTTTCGTGCACTCGCCGCATTTCGCGCGAGCCAGCCCATGCAGGACATCCCCAGTGAAGTTATTCCCCAGGAAGAACGCGAAGAGCGTTACCGCTAGGAATCAGCCGGCTCGCGATCATCGAGATGCGTTGCGTCCGGGTTCGCAACTGCCGACAAAAATCAGGCCGAAGCTGCCCGATTGCTTGGCCTCACCCTTCACAGCTTTTACGAATAATTCAATCCAAATGAACCACGAAGCTACCGCTCCCCTCTTCGACGGAAACCAGCCCTGTTAATCTCATAGTTCATATGACTACTGGCGGTCGAATGTTCTGAAGTCGATCGATGAAGCTAAACAAATTGCGTCAACCCAGCCTTTAATTCCAAAGGCGGAGAGTTTGGTGCGTGCCCTGCGTCGATCTGTTTGCTCCCCCATTTTCAATTTGAGTAAGTCCCTGATTGGTCCTAGCACGTATTCCGGAGAGTGGACCGACAATAGGTGCCGCCCATACACCAAACGGATGAGGTCTGGGTACCTGCTTGCTTCAATTTGCGCGTTGGCTTCTTCCAAGTCCATGCAAGCGTACTTGGGGACTGAACGCAGGAATTACAAGCCGCCCAGCCTGGGGGAACCGGGGGATGGGGTGGGTCAAAAGTCTGTACGTATTTCTCCAATCTCCCCGCCGAAAACGGACATTTTTTTCACAATATTTGGTTTTTCATCCAAACAGCAAGCCTAATTATGGCAAAGCCACAAGTAAAGTATTTCGCCCATTGGATCAATACGTTAGCAATTTTAGAACACGGTAAGGGTACTATCGGTTTACCCAATACTATCAACACATTCTGCGTACGCGAAAGGCAAACATGAGTTTTGTCCTCTGTGAAAAGGCAGGTATTGCGATGCCCATGTCAGCGGGCTATGGTGACGGG
>JANLTO010000126.1:0-5399 GCA_031362985.1 Lysobacterales bacterium
CTGGGTACCGCACGCATCAAGACGCTGGACCATGAAACGGTGCTGCACCAGTTGCTCAAGGCAGAGTCGGCGCAGCGTGAGGTGCGATCCATGGCCTGCCAGATGCGGGTGGCGCGCTTCCAGTCGCATCGTGATCTGGCAGGGTTTGACTTCACCCAGGCCCATGTGGATGAGGCCTTGGTACACGAATTGCACCAGATGAAGTTCCTGGAGTCGGCACACAACGTCGTGTTTATTGGCGGCCCCGGTACTGGCAAGACACACTTGGCTACCAGTCTTGGGGTTGCAGCGATACGCAGCCATGGCAAGCGGGTGCGGTTCTTCTCCACGGTCGAGTTGGTCAACGCCCTGGAACTGGAGAAGACGCAGGGAAAGTCCGGACAACTGGCTTACCGCTTGATGTACGTAGACATGGTGATTCTGGATGAAATGGGGTACCTGCCGTTCACACAGTCCGGCGGAGCGCTCTTGTTCCACTTGCTGTCCAAACTCTACGAGCGAACCAGCGTGGTGATCACTACCAACCTGAGCTTCTCGGAATGGGCCAACGTGTTCGGCGATGCCAAACTGACCACCGCATTACTGGACCGGCTGACCCATCACTGCCACATCCTGGAAACCGGTAACGACAGTTACCGCTTAAAGAATTCCACCAGCAACCGCAAAAAGGAGAAGAAAACCGGTAAAACAGGCTAATTCTGGGCCATAATCAGGCCCTCAGGGTGGGGCAATTTTCAGTGCAATCCTGGGGGTGCAAATAAACAACGTACCTTCAGATGGCGGCTACGCACCTGAAAAAGCGTCTGGCTTTGATTGGGTGGGATTCAATGAGCAAGGGTTACGCCTGGCACAGCAAGGCTTGGGGTCAGAGTAAGTATTCAGCAAACCCGCCCGCATGCGGTGACCTCTGCCGGTGGTGTCACTTATACCTACGACGCCAACGGCAACAACACCGGTTCCTCGGACGGCCGCACCATCACCTACACGGAATTCGACCAGGCGAAGTGCATCCAGAAGGGGGCTGAGTATAAAAGGGGCCGGATACATTTCTTGGAGTCAAAATAGTATCTGGGCGCTTTTTTAGCAATGGCAACCAGACGTCCTCTGGTGCTGGCCGCACCATCACCTACACCGTGTTCGACCAGGCACTGCGCATCCAGAAGGGCGTGGATTACACCGAGTTCTCCTACGGTATTGGCAATGAGCGCATCAAGCGGGTGGACAGCAATACCATTGACGGATCCCGCACTACCCTCTACTTCGGCAGTGTAGAGCGCATTGTGCAAGACGGCGGTAATGCGTTCTTCCGCAGAAGCATCGGTGGTATAGCCCTGGCCGATTATTTCCCCACCACCCAGATACAGATCACCAACTACTTGCTCAAGGACCACCTGGGTTCTATAGACAAAGTAGTCACCACCAGCGGAGTGACCGCCATGAGCTTTGGGGCTTTTGGTGAACGCCGCGCCAGCACCTGGCAGGGCGCACTTGGTGCCAGCTTGGTAGACAGCTCAGATACCCATGATTTGGTGATTATCCTACCTAACGCAGACCTGGGATCGGTCATGCGTACCATGTTTTTGTTAGCTGAACTGGTTCATTCGTCGTAAACTAGGCCCATGAAAATACGTGCAGTTATTCACGAAGCAGAAGAAGGTGGGTATTGGGCAGAGGTGCCCAGCATTCCTGGCTGCGCAACCCAAGGGGAATCCATGGAGGAGTTGCTCAGCAATCTCCAAGAGGCGGTTGAGGGCTGCCTGACCATCGAAGTTGCCCCTCCCGTGCCCGATGTGCATGCCAAGGAAATCGAAATCGCTGTATGAAAGCAATTTCCGGCAAGCGCTTGGCGCGCTTGCTCGAGCAGCGCGGCTGGGCACTGAAGCGAATCTCTGGCAGTCACCACATTTACACCAAACCTGGGTCGGAAGTTCGAATTACAGTTCCCATCCATGGCAACAAGTCGTTGAAATCCGGACTCCTCCGCCACCTCCTGAAAATCGCCGAAATTACTGACGCAGACCTGTAGGCGGGTGGGCGGAGCATGGGATGATGAAGTACCGCACCGTAATCGCAGTGCCCCCAACCAGCCAATCGAACAACACGTTCCCAACAGCATTGTAGTCCAGACCCACATTCCACCGTACCTGCCGACAAGCTGTACTGGTCAACAGTGCACCGCAATGAGCGGAGAAGCCTTATTCCGCGCCCCTGCGACGTCCCCCCTTTTTCAGTAGCACGGAGCTTTAGAGCCCATGGGCTAACGTAGACGCCTTTTGTGCCCGTTGCACCGCGTATGCACCTGGGATCATTCCGCCCAGTGCTTTCTTCGGTATTTCCTCGTTGTTTTCTCCTCGTCAGGGATCGATCACTGTTCGCGCCTGAGCTTTTCTTGACAGCAGTATCACTAGTGATACCATAACCACGTGTTGGATCTAGCCAAATCTTTGGAACAAATGAAGACGAATCCAATGGGGGTTCGCTTTAAAGATCTGAAAAATATTTGTGTTCATTATTTTGGTAAACCTCGTCAAAGCGGCTCAAGCCACTGCGTTTTCAAGACGCCTTGGCCGGGAGATCCCAGAGTGAATATCCAAAATGACAAGGGTAAAGCCAAACCGTACCAGGTGAGACAGGTGTTACGTGCAATTGAGAAACTGGAGCTTCAATCATGATGTTTGAAACGGACAAATATACCTACCGAGTCACATGGTCAGAGGAGGATGGAGAATTTGTCGGTCTGTGCGCAGAGTTTCCCAGCCTCAGCTGGCTTTCGATTGATCCCGAGGAAGCATTAAGAGGTGTTCGTTCACTGGTAAAAGATTCCGCAAAAGAGATGACAAGAAACGGTGAGGAGCTTCCACGCCCGATTTCAACGCGGCAGTTTAGCGGCAAGTTCATGGTTCGCGTTCCGCCCGAAGTGCACAGACAACTTGCTATTGAAGCTGCTGAGGCGGGCGTCAGCCTGAACCGCATTGCCAGCGCGAAACTCGCACACTGAATTCATCTGACAAGAATTTCAACGCAGCCCCGAAAACCCCATAGCCCCGCCCAGGTTTGCGCCTCCGCCGTCCGGGTGCTGGCCCAGGTTTTCTGCTCTTCGATTGTGCGTAACGCCAACATCGGCTAGCCACTACTACCAGCGTTCAGGCCGTCGCCGACGGGTATGAAAAACCCGCAAAATCTCCACTGTGCTTTGGCGCACGCGGTACGGGATGATGAAGGGCAGATCAGGCAAGGCCAACTCGCGCGTACCAGCGACACGACCGGGGCGGCCCATTTGAGGGTGATGGCACAGGGATTTCGCTGCTGCATCCAGGCGGGCTACAACCTGCCTGGCAGCGGCCGGATTTTCCTGGGCGATAAACTCAGCGATCTCATCGAGATTATTCAGGGCTTTCCGCAGCCATTTAACCTGCATTCATCCCCACTTCTTGAATACTTTGGCGACCTCAGAATCTGAGGCAAAATCACCAGCATCCGCCTCTGTCAGTGCGTCCTTGACCTCTTGTACCTGCCATTCATTCAGAGCGATGTACTCGCGAATGGCTTCGGCGGCTAAAAAGGACTTGCTGCGGTGGGTTGATTTGGCCAGGGAATCCAATTGCTTTTTGATCTTGGCTTCCAACCGAACCGTCATGGTGGTGCTTGCGCTCATAAAAATGCCTCTTTCCACGTCGTGTGTTTGGATGTGTACACTTTAGCACAACCACAACAAAAGCAGGCTACCGGGCGCGGTATATCTCCTTGCCGTCGAATACTGTCAACAGCACCTGGGTGTCGCCAATCTGCTCCGGCGGGATGTCAAACAACTGGCGATCCAGCACAATGAAATCCGCCATCTTGCCGGGCGCCAGTGAACCGGTTTCGGCTTCCAGGTACATGGCCTCAGCGCCGGCCAGAGTGAAGATACGCAGGGCCTGGGTAAGGTCAATCGCCTGATCCGCGCCCTGGGTGCCGGGAGTCACGCCATAGGGATCCGCGCGGGTGATCATCGCTTCAATGCCCGGCCAGGGCGAAGGGGATGGCGACACGGCGGGCCAGTCGGAGCCATAGGTCACGCGCGCACCGGATTCCAGCAATGAGCGGATCGGCCACCATTTCTGCAGACGCTCGTTGCCCACCATGGTGTCCATTAAGGTTATCAGCGGCGACGGATACCACATGATCGGCGACATCTCCGCAGTGACATTCAGTTCAGCAAAGCGCGGCAGATCGGCGTCTGAAATTGCTGCGGCATGGGCCACTTCATGGCGCAGTTCCATTTTGCCGCTGGCCTTGCGTGCCGCCGCGAAACCGTCCAGCGAGGCGCGCACCGCGCGATCTCCAGTGGAGTGAATCTTGATGGTCAGCCCCTGGGCGTCCAGCGCAGTGACATCCGCGGCCAGTTCCTCCGGCGTGAAGTTCAACTTGCCGTTATCCGGATTCGGGTGCGTCGCGTCCGCCAGGTATGGCTCCAGGAATGCTGCGGTGCGCGCGGGCGGAATGCCGTCCGCAAATATCTTGGCGAAGTTGTTGTTCACCAACTCCGATTTTAGCTTGCCGCGTGTGTCTAGATCCTCCTGCTGCTGTTCGGGGGTTTCAGTAAAGGAATTTTTCCATGGCAGGCTGGCGGCAATGCGCATGGTCAGCACACCCTGCTGTTCGGCCGCGCTGTAGGCATTAATGGTGTAGCGGTCCGCGTGCGCATCTTTCATGGCCGTCACACCGACCGCGTTGAGCCTGGCGATGGACCAGAGAACGGCGTCTTCATTCTGCTGCGGCGAATAGAGTGGCAGGTGTTGCATGGCCTCGTAGGCGGCCTTATCGAACAGAATGCCTGAGGGTTCGCCGCTGTTTGCGTCGTGCACAATCGTGCCGCCGTTGGGATCCGGTGTGTCGCGCGTAATGCCCAGCACCTCCAGCGCCTTGGAATTCAGCCACGCAATGTGGACTGTGGAATCCATCAGAAATACCGGCTGGTCGGGAATGATGGCGTCGAGCACGGATTTGTGTGGCGGCTGCTCTGTGCCCAGCAATTCCGCCGACCACTGCCCGCCCCGCACCCATTGGCCCTTTGGCTTGGCCGCGGCGCAGCCCTGCACCCGCTGCAGTACCTGCTCCAGGGTGAGGCTGAACGGGAACCCGCACTCCAGTAATTCCGTGCGCCCGGCCTCCATGGGGTGCACATGGGTATCAATGATCCCGGGCATCACCATGCGTCCTTGCAGATCCACCATCCGTGTGGCCGGACCCGCTACCGCGTGCACATCGGCCGCCGCACCGACCACCAGCAATTTTCCATCCTTCACCGCCAATGCCTCGGCCCAGGGTTGCCCCGGGTCCCCGGTATAAATGTGTGCGTTGCGGTAGATTACATCCGCATAATGTAGCGCTGGTGCGGCCGGCGCCGGGTTGGTCGC
>JANLTO010000141.1:0-41761 GCA_031362985.1 Lysobacterales bacterium
GTTTAAATTGAAGCATGTCAATTAAACAAGTTGCTTAAACCAAAACGGCGAAAGCATGATAGCAATCGCCGTTTTGTTATTTGGAGCGGGAAACGAGGCTCGAACTCGCGACCTCAACCTTGGCAAGGTTGCGCTCTACCAACTGAGCTATTCCCGCAGTAAGGGAGCGTATTTTAAGTGACTACCCCCCGGTGTCAACTCCGCTGTGAATTTGCCCGCCGTGCAATCCGTGCTTTCGATCTGGGCCCGAGGGTGGCACAATAGCCGTCCCAAATCCCAGGCTGGAGAATATGGCGAAAGAAGATGTAATTGAAATGGACGGCAAAGTTCTGGAAACGCTGCCCAATACGATGTTCCGCGTTGAACTGGATAACGGCCACCTGGTCACTGCACATATTTCCGGCCGTATGCGCAAACACTATATCCGCATCCTCACCGGCGACAAGGTTAAAGTGGAGCTGACTCCTTACGACCTGACCAAAGGCAGGATCACCTACCGTACCAAGTAAGAAACCCAATTTCGATCGAAGCAGCCCCGCTAAGGCAGGGGTCCGGCCCCGCCAGGCAGATCCCAGCCCAGGCGGGTAAAATTATTCCGCAGCAGCAGGCAACTCCCCGGTACTCGCCAGTTTCGCAATCACCTTGATTTGCAGCTTGTCGCCCTTACCACGCGGCGCATTGACCCGAACTTCCCCACCCTCGGTCAGATCACCGAACAACAGGTCGTCTGCCAGCGGGCGCTTGATTTGCTCCTGGATGACTCGCCGCATGGGACGCGCACCCATTTTCGGGTCAAAGCCTTTTTCAGCCAGCCATTCCCGTGCAGTGCGGGTCACTGCAATCGAAACGTTCTTGAGCGCCAGTTGTTCTTCCAGTTCGAGCACAAATTTGTCCACCACTTTCAGGATAATGGACAAATCCAGCGCGCGGAAACTGATGATGGCATCAAGGCGGTTGCGAAACTCAGGAGCAAATGTCTTGCGAATGACTTCCATGGCATCCGTGGAGTGGTCCTGCTCGGTGAAACCAATGGAGCGGCGGGCGCTGAGTTGCGCACCGGCATTGGTGGTCATCACCAGTATGACGTTGCGGAAATCCGCTTCGCGGCCGCTGGCGTCGGTGAGCTTGCCATGATCCATCACTTGCAACAGGATGTTGAAAATATCCGGATGGGCTTTTTCCACTTCATCCAGCAACAGCACGGCATGGGGGTTGCGGGTCACCGCCTCGGTAAGCAATCCGCCACGGTCAAAGCCAACGTAGCCGGGGGGTGAACCGACCAGCCGTGAGACGGAGTGCGATTCCATGTATTCCGACATGTCAAAGCGTATCAACTCGATGCCCATGGTCAAGGCCAGCTGGCGGGTCACTTCGGTCTTGCCGACCCCGGTAGGTCCGGCAAAGAGGAAAGAACCGATAGGCTTGCCCTCTTCGCCCAGCCCGGAACGGGCCATCTTGATGGCCGCCGCCAATGCGCCGATGGCCTCATCCTGGCCGAACACCACCAACTTGAGATCACGTTCAAGGCTGCGCAACGCGTCCCGATCCGTCCGGGATACCTGCTTCGCAGGAATTCGCGCAATATGCGCAACGATTTGCTCGATATCGTGTTCGTCGATAATTACTTTGCGCTCGCCTTCGGGCAGAGTTCTCTGCCGTGCGCCCGCCTCGTCAATCACGTCTATGGCTTTATCCGGCAGTTGGCGGTCATTGATATGACGGGCGGCCAGTTCCGCCGCAGCAGTCAGGGCGCTATCGGTGTACTGCACATGGTGGTGGTCTTCAAAGCGGCTTTTGAGTCCGCGCAAAATTTCCACGGTTTCGGCCACGCTGGGCTCGGCGATATCAATTTTCTGAAACCGCCGTGCGAGCGCCCGGTCCTTCTCGAATACGCTGCGAAACTCCTGGAAGGTGGTGGAGCCAATGCAGCGCAATTCACCGGATGCCAGCATGGGCTTGATCAGGTTGGATGCGTCCATCACCCCACCGGAGGCCGCGCCGGCGCCAATGATGGTGTGTATTTCATCAATAAACAGGATGGACCCGGGTTGCTCCAGTAACTCGGCTACTACCGCTTTCAGGCGTTTTTCAAAATCGCCGCGATACTTGGTGCCAGCCAGAAGGGAACCCAGGTCCAGTGCGTAAATCGTTGCATCGGCGAGGATCTCAGGCACTTCCTTACGCACAATGCGCAAGGCCAGGCCCTCGGCCATGGCGGTTTTCCCCACACCCGCTTCACCGACAAACAAGGGGTTATTCTTGCGCCTGCGGCACAGCACCTGGATGGTGCGCTCAATTTCGCTGGCCCGGCCAATCAAAGGATCAATGTGATCTTCCAGTGCGCGCTGGTTCAGGTTTGAGGTGAAGCGCGCCAGGGCGCCGTCACGCTTATCCGGGTGTTCATCCTGCGCGTCCAGGATTTCCGGGCCCTTGGCGGCAGACTGGCTGCCGTCAACGCGGCTGAGCCCATGCGAAAGATAGTTGACTACTTCCAGACGAGTGACGTCGTGCCGGTGCAGCAGATAACACGCGTACGCATCCTTCTCGCTGAATATGGCCACCAGGACATTGGCCCCCAGGACCTCTTCCTTGCCGGCAGATTGCACGTGGTACAGCGCACGCTGCAGCACGCGCTGGAAACCGATGGTTGGCTGGGTGTCCCGGGTGTCGCCGTCCTTGAGCAGGGGTACGGTATCTTCCAAAACCTTGCGAATTTCCTTTTCCAGGGCAATCGTATCCGCACCACACGCGCTCAGTATTCCCAGCGCCGAGGCATTGTCCAGCAAGGCGAGCAGCATGTGCTCAACCGTGAGGAACTCGTGGCGCTGTTCGCGGGCTTCCTGATAGGCCTGGCTGATCGACAGTTCCAACTCCTTGCTGAACATCAGGTCTTCTCCATGGTGCACTTGAGGGGGTGCTCGTTCTGACGCGAGAACTCATTAACCTGGACTACCTTGGTTTCTGCAATCTCGTACGTGAACACACCGCAAACTCCCTTGCCACGAGTATGCACGTGTAACATGACCTGTGTCGCACGATCATGGTTCATGTTGAAAAATACACGCAGGATTTCGATCACGAATTCCATAGGCGTATAGTCGTCATTCAACAGGATGACCCTGTACATGGGCGGAAGTTCGACTTCCGGTCGGGCTTCCTTAAGCTCCGTACCCTGTGCTTTCCTGTATTCCAGATCATGTGCCATGGGTTGATTTTAACTGAGCCAACCGGGTGAGTCGATAAGAGACGGGGTCAGAGTATTTACTCTGGAGAGTAATGGGGCCAAAGTATTTACCCTGGCACTTTACTCTGGCCCCCTTTCGGTTTTCCGGAATGGCCCCATGTATCGCAGTGTGAGCAAACCCGGCAATCAGCATTCATCCGCATTAACCATGGTCGCCATGTCGGGCGGCGTTGATTCGTCCGTAGCTGCGCTGTGCCTCAAACAGCAGGGCCGGGACATTGCGGGCCTGTTCATGAAAAACTGGGAGGAAGACGACAGGTTAGGGGCCTGCCCGTCAGAGCAAGACGTTGCCGATGCGCTGGCCGTGGCCGAAAGCATGGGCATAAACCTGCACCGGAGAAATTTCTCTGCGGAATACTGGGACTTCGTGTTTGAAGAATTCCTTGCAGAATACCGGGCTGGCAGAACACCCAACCCCGATGTCCTGTGTAACCGCGAGATCAAGTTCAAAACGTTCTTTCAGCATGCCCGCGACCTTGGAGCTGAGCGTATCGCTACCGGGCATTACGCACGCATAGCTGAAACTGACGGGGGGTATCGCTTGCTCAGGGGCAAGGATGCCAACAAGGACCAGAGCTATTTTCTCTACACGCTGGCACAGGAACAGCTGGCTCGTACAGAATTTCCCGTGGGGGAACTGCATAAACCGCTGGTGCGCCAAATGGCCCAGGCCGCAGGCATCGGCGTCCACTCCAAGAAAGACAGCACCGGCATCTGTTTTATCGGTGAGCGAAATTTCCGGCAGTTTCTGACCAGCTATATAACCGCCGAACCGGGGGAAATTCGCACGCCGGAAGGCGTGGTCATAGGCGAACACCATGGCCTGATGTTTCATACCCTGGGCCAGCGGCAGGGACTGGGTATTGGCGGCGTGCGCGGCTTTGAGGATGCGCCCTGGTATGTGTTGCACAAAGACATGCAAGAGAATGTTTTGTACGCCGGCCAGGACCACGACCATCCGTGGCTGCTGGCCACGTGCTTGCGCGCCAGCCAATTAAGTTGGATCTCTGGCCATCCGCCCACTGCCGGCAGTCGCCTGCATGCACAGGTTCGATACCGTCAGCAGGCACAGGCCTGCGTCGTAACTGAAGTAAGCGAGGGCTGCCTTGGTCTTGAGTTTGACCAACCGCAGCGGGCCATCACGCCCGGCCAGTCGGTAGTGCTGTACCACGATACAGTCTGCCTCGGCGGCGGTATCATTGACGCTTCGAATGCTCCGCCAGACACGGCAATTAAGCAATCGGATTCATTCAAAATCGGGGTTAAATCACCATGAAAGAACGAACGCTGGCGCTCGCCGGAGTTATGCAGGCCACCGAACTGGTGCGGCAAGCCGCGTGGCACGGGACCTGGTCTGGATTTGCAGCCACTGCCAGCCTCAATTCACTGTTCCGCCTGGAAGCCGAGTCGGTGGACCTCGTTTACGGTGGAAAGAAAAACCTGCGTCTGGGGCTCGAAACCCTGATTGCCGCACTGCAGGGCGAGTCGCGTTATGCTGAAGTGCTGCGCTACGCCATTGGCCTGTTCCAGATCGAACGGCGCTTTGTTCGCTCCGGCCAGATACAGGAAACGGTGGGAACGCGGCTGGAGCAGATTGCAGCCACCGGTGCAACACTGGAAGAGCATGAGCGCCAGGATCACCAGGCCGAAGAAATAGCGGTGCTCTATTCCGAGACCATCAGCCAGTTATCCCCTCGCATCATGGTCAATGGCAAACCGCAGTTTCTCAAGATCGATCGCACCGTCAATTGGGTACGTACCTTGTTGCTGGCAGGTCTACGTTCAGCCGTGCTGTGGGACCAACTCGGTGGTGGCCGGCTGGAGTTGATGTTTGGCAGGAAGAAAATCCTGGAGGAAGCGACCGCCTTGCTGCTGGGCAATCCGCCGCAGCACGACTAGTGGCCTGTAACAGCCAAAGCGGTACTGATCCGGGTGATGGCTCGCGTACCGGGGCAAGGCGCGAGGAGGAGTCATAGCAAGCGCTATGGCGACGACGATCAACGCCGCATCGGTGCGTGAGGCGCGCCCAGGCAGTATTGATTTGGCTGTTACAGGTCACTAGCCTTCTGCACGGCCTGGCAGGCTGAAGATTCATGCTGTGTTTGGCTGCTGTTTTTGACTGTTCCGGGCAGCGTCGATCGGTGATAATTACCGGCAGGTTTATATATCTCTATTGCGTTTGCACAGAACTGGAGAAAGTAATGGGTGACTCGTTTTCAACAGATTCGTTTGCCACTTTGGACGTACTGCGTGTCAAAGGCAGCGAATTTCGCTATTTCAGCCTGGAAAAACTGGGCCAGGTGCATGACATCAGTCGCCTGCCCTTCAGCCTGAAAATCCTGCTGGAAAATCTTCTGCGGCACGAAGACGGAGTTAACGTCAGTGCCAGTGAAATCGAAGCGATGTGCCACTGGGACCCCAAGGCAGAACCCGGCACGGAGATCGCATTTACACCGGCACGCGTGGTGTTACAGGACTTCACCGGTGTCCCCGCGGTGGTCGACCTTGCTGCCATGCGCGACGCCATGACGGCACTTGGCGGCAAGGCCAGCCAGATCAACCCCTTGTCGCCTGCTGAGCTGGTTATCGACCACTCGGTGCAAGTGGACAGTTATGGCCAGGCAGATTCGCTGGATCTGAATAACCGCATTGAATTTCAGCGCAACGAAGAACGCTATAGCTTCCTGCGCTGGGGACAAAGCGCATTCACCAATTTCCGTGTGGTTCCGCCCAACACCGGCATCGTGCACCAGGTAAACCTTGAGCACCTGGCCCGGGTTGTGTTTGGCGTCAACGGCATGGCCTATCCGGACACCGTGGTTGGCACGGACTCCCACACCACCATGATCAACGGTATCGGCGTACTGGGATGGGGCGTAGGTGGCATCGAGGCGGAAGCCGCCATGCTGGGCCAGGCCATCACCATGCTGATTCCGCAAGTGGTTGGTTTCCGCCTCAGCGGCAGCCTGCCGGAAGGCGCTACGGCGACCGACCTGGTGCTGACCGTCACCCAGATGCTGCGCAAACACGGGGTAGTGGGTAAATTCGTGGAATTTTTCGGCAGCGGCCTCAAAGACTTGCCTTTGGCTGATCGCGCGACCATTTCCAACATGGCCCCGGAATACGGCGCCACCTGCGGAATTTTCCCGATTGACGCCGAGAGCCTGCGTTATTTGAAGTTATCCGGCCGGCCAGATGAGCAAGTGGCTTTGGTGGAAGCTTACGCCAGGGCCCAGGGCCTGTTTCATTCACCTGGGCAGCCAGAAGCCCACTACAGCTCAACCCTTGAACTCGATATGTCCCGGGTCATGCCCAGCCTGGCTGGCCCCAAACGGCCACAGGATCGCGTGTTGCTGCAGGATGCGGCGCAAAATTATGCCGACAATGTGAGGGACTTAACCAAGGATCGCGCTCCAGCCACTTGCGCCGAGGCCCGTTTTGAAGGCGAAGGCGGCGGATCCGGCGAGGGTAGTGGCCAAGTTGGACACGCGCCGTTGGCCACGGTAGAGCATAAAGGCGAGCGCTTTGAATTGACCGATGGCGCAGTGGTCATCGCAGCCATTACCTCGTGCACTAACACCTCAAACCCGAAAGTCATGCTGGGTGCAGGTCTGCTGGCGCGTAATGCGGTAGCGAGGGGTTTGCGCGTCAAGCCCTGGGTCAAAACCTCGCTTGGACCTGGTTCCCGTGTAGTGACGGACTATCTGAACAAAGCCGGGTTGACAGATGCCCTGGAGACGCTGGGCTTCAACGTGGTGGGCTATGGTTGCACCACCTGCATCGGCAATTCCGGCCCCCTGCCTGACCCGATTGCCAGAGCCATACGGGAACACGACCTTGCGGCTGTGTCGGTGCTTTCCGGGAACCGCAATTTCGAAGGTCGTGTGCATGCCGATGTGAAAATGAACTACCTCGCGTCACCGCCGCTGGTCGTGGCCTATGCCCTGGCCGGTCGGATGGATGTAGATCTGACGCGTGATCCGCTCGGTTACGACCCGGACGGCAAGCCAGTCATGCTCAGGGACATTTGGCCCTCGAACCGGGAAATCCAGGATGTTGTCGACGCCAATGTGACCTCGGCCATGTTCAAGTCCAGCTATGCCAGTGTGTTCAAGGGCGATGAGCGCTGGAACAGCATCAAGTCACCCACAGGCGAAAAATTTGACTGGCAGGATGACTCCACCTACGTGCAGAACCCCCCTTATTTCCGGGGAATGACACACCAGGTTCCAGCCCTGCCTGTTATCCGGCAAGCGCGCTGCCTGGCGCTGCTGGGTGACTCCATCACCACGGATCACATTTCTCCGGCGGGTTCGATCAAGGAAGCCTCACCCGCAGGCGCCTACCTGAAAAGCAAGGGCGTGCAGAAAGTCGATTTCAATTCCTATGGGTCACGCCGCGGCAACCACGAAGTCATGATGCGCGGAACGTTTGCCAATGTGCGCCTGCGCAATCTGCTGGCTCCGGGCACCGAGGGAGGCTGGACCACTTTTCAGCCCGGTGGAAATCAAATGAGCATTTATGATGCCGCCATGCAGTACCAGGCGGAAGGCACCCCTCTGGTCATCCTTGCTGGCAAGGAATACGGCACTGGCTCATCGCGTGACTGGGCGGCCAAGGGCACCAACCTACTGGGGGTCAAGGCGGTGATTACCGAGAGTTTCGAACGCATTCACCGTTCCAACCTGGTGGGGATGGGTATCCTGCCACTTAATTTCCTGGCAGGTGAATCGGCGCAAAGTTTGGATCTGACTGGAAAAGAATTGTTTGATATTGAAGAACTTACAATAGGTAATTCAAGTAATATCACAGTACTGGCAACCGCAGAAGATGGCAAAGTGACCCGTTTCCAGGCCAAAGTTCGCATCGACACGCCGAAGGAGTGGGAGTATTACCAGCACGGTGGAATTCTGCACTACGTGCTGCGGCAACTGGCAGCCTGAGCCTGGCAGGCGCTTATTGCTCCGCCATACTGCTGCGGAGCGGGCGCACCGTTAACAGGCGGCGCTGAATTTGCTCAAAACTGACCCGGGCTTCCGGGTCCAGCACTTCGATATCATCCCCCTGGATGCGCGCCAATGGGACGCCGTCCCGTAACAATATTCGATGCCCGTTGAGTGCCGCTGTCCTGACGCCGGGCGTGATGATGCCACCCAGGTTGAGCGGATCAGCCGCACTGATAGCAGCCAATTGCTGCTGTTCAGCGGCGTGCCCATGGCGCTGCAGTAGGCCTACCGCTTCGGCCAGCGCGAACTGTTCGCCAGAAAATCCATCCACGAATCGCCCGCCCAGCACTTCCCCGCGATCTTCCATGCGCCGCAGATATTTCAGCACATGGCGCCATGGCGGCAGCAGCGATTCGCGTTCGAGCACCACCCGGAATACCACGCCGTAGCGCCGCAACAGGGCGGAACACATCGTTTCCATATCGCCCTGGCCGGGCAATGTGGCCTGTTCCTGTGACAGCCTGACAGCGCTCCAGCGGCCCAGCATATCCACACCGGCTGCGCTGCCGCGACGCTTACTGGCGTTCAGCTGCCGCCGCCGGATCGTTTCCGGCCGTATCAGCCAGCGCAGGGCTGAAAACGCATCTGCGGTAATCAAGCCGCGTGCCACCAGCGTTCCCAGGGCCTGCTCCAGCTGCGGACGCAACAGCCCGGCTTTATGCTGTAAATCATCAGCAAACATAGCGCCTTCCGTGCGCAGCAGGTCGAGCAGGCACTGGCTGACGGCAGGCAATTCTTCGGCGCACGCTACTCCGCCCTGTTGCCAACTGGCAATGGACTTGCGTGGCACCAGGCATATTGGCGAAGCAGCAACGACCTGCTGCCGGGCTTCCGCGCCCGGCGCCGGCCTGAACCAGCTGAGCTGCCCGTTAAGAATGAGTTGATCCAGCGCCGCGGGGGTGTAATCGCGGCAGCGCGCTTGCAGCAAAGCGGGCTCCCAGGCAGCCAGTGGCGCCGCCCAGCCCTCCAGTTGTGATAATGCGGCGGCAAGATCGGTCCCTGGAGCATCCAGGCCATGCCATGCAACCAGGAAGCGCATAAAAGCCGCAGGCGGAACCGGCTTGCCCGCATGACGCCGCCGTTCGCGACTGTACCGGTGAATCCGCGCGAGCAAGCGGCGCTCGCACCAGGGACCGGCCGGACCGGAGTCCAGATACTGCCTTGGCACCTGGCCTGGGACCTCACCCGAGTCCTGGTCTGCAACCTGACCTGAGTTGCGGCTAGTGGCCGCAGCGGTCATGCGAATGACAAAGCCTTCGTTTTGTAGCGCAGACAGCGCGTAGGCGATTTCGGGCTGCGGCTGATCAAAGTCAGCGGCGAGGCGCTCCCGCGTTACCGGGCCCAGCGCGGACAAGCGGCTGCGCAGGAGTTCAACCAGGGCTTGCTTGCGGCTGAGCGAGCCAGCGGAGCGCCACTGTGTACCGGGATCGGGGTGCAGCGAGCACTGACTTGTAACTGCCAGGAATTCGCCCAGCCGCTCGGTGGCCACCCACCACTGCCGGCCGGTGATGGCCTTGACACAAACCACCCTGAATTCTTCAGTCAAGGCCTTGAACCAGTGGCCCCAGAGCGCAGCATCACCCCCCAGACGGCTACTGCCCCCCCCGCCAGTGGCCCCGGTGCTGGCGCAACCGGTGGTGAATTCCTCTTGTGTCAGGAAGCCAATTTGCAGCAAGCCATCGTGCAGTTCATCCGGGTTACGTGGCGCAATCCAGCATTCTGCCTGCACCTGCTCTATGGCTGGCACACTGATGATGGTGAGCAGGGCAGCATCGTCGAGGTCCCGCGGGTTTTGGCTGATCGCCCGGGTACGCCGGTTCTCCGCATCCCCGTCATCCAGGAAGGCATAGGGTCGCGCATTGATGATCTCGGCGGACAAGGGTGAAGGTGCATTCAGGTCCATGCTGCGTAACTCAATCTCCCCGCGTTCCAACTGCAACAGGACTCGCTCCAGGCCGCTGATGTCCATGGTTTCATTGAGGCAATCGTTGATGGTTTGCTGCACCAGCGGGTGATCGGGGATTTCACGTTCGCCGCGGATATTTTCCAGGCAGGCCAGCTGGTCTGGAAAGACCACTGCGACGAGGTCCTCAGCCTGGTTGCGCTGCCACTGCGGCGGCAGTTTCTTGCCGTTGCGCATGCGCTGAACAGCCAGTGCAATGGTGGCATTCCAGCGCCAGCGCACGCCAAACATGGGCGCATCCAGCAGGGCCTGGATCACTACCTGGCGCACGCTGCTGGAATTAAGAAACGATGCTATGGATGCGTGATCAAAACTGTGTGTTTCACCGAGGGAAAGGATCAGGCAGTCTTCCAGTGCTGCAGCTTGTAGTTCAAAATTAAAGTGGCGGCAAAACCGCTTGCGCAACGCCAGGCCCCAGGCACGCATGATGCGCGACCCCAGCGGTGCATGAATGACCAGGTGCATATCGCCGGTGTCATCGAAAAAACGTTCCAGCACCATTTGTTGCCGGGTGGGAATACAGCCCAGTGCGTCCAGTACAGCACCCAGGTAAGCCACCAGCTGCTGGGCTACAGCCAGGCTGAAACCCTGGTGCTGCAGTTGCTGTTCCGCCGCTGCCCTGGAACCGGCACGCAATTGCTCTTGCAGGTTCTGACACAAGGCTGATACCGCGTTCGACAGTTCTTCGCTGCGGCCTGGGGCATCGCCCAGCCAGAACGGAATCGTTGGCGGCTGGCCGTGGGCATCATCGACCAGCACCCTGCCCTGCTCCACCTTAAGGATGCGATAGCTGGTATTTCCCAATTGGAAAATGTCTCCAGGAATGCTTTCAAAAGCGAAGTCTTCATGCAGGGTTCCAACCCGGTAACCCTGTGGCTGCATTATTACCTCGTAATCAAACTGATCAGGTATGGCACCGCCGTTTTGCAATGCGGTCAGGCGCGCCACGGGCCTGGCTCGCAGACGCCCGTTGATTGCATCGTGGTGTACATAGGCGGCACGGCGCCCCCTGCGGGTGGCATATCCCGTGGCCAGCATGTCCAGCACCTGGTCAAACTGCGTACGCTCCAGCCCTTGGTAGGGCCATGCGCTTCGCACCACGGCAAACAGGTCGTTTGTGGCCCATTCCCTCGCACTGACCTCCGCTACCACGTGCTGCGACAAGACATCCAGGGGCGCCAGGGGAACGACAATCGTGTCCAGCAAGCCATCGCTCACCGCCTGCAGCAGGGCAACGCACTCCACCAGGTCATCACGGGTCAAAGGGAACAAACGCCCTTTGGGGGTTGCACCGATGCTGTGTCCGGCTCGTCCAACCCGTTGGATGAAAGCGGAAATACTGCCCGGCGAACCCAATTGGCAGACCAGGTCAACGTGACCAATATCGATGCCCAACTCCAGTGAGGCAGTGGCCACCAATGCACGCAACCGGCCGGCTTTCAACGCCTGCTCCGCCTCCAGCCGGTGTTCGCGCGACAGGCTGCCGTGGTGGGCAGTAACGGCATCTTCGCCAAGGCGCTCTGCCAGATGGCGTGCGAGGCGCTCTGCCAGGCGCCGCGTATTGACAAAAATCAGCGTGGTGCGGTGGGATTCCACCAGGTTTTGCAGGCGGTCGTAAATTTCCTCCCAAACTTCATTCGCCATGACGGGTGACAGGGGTGATGCAGGCATTTCGATTTGCACATCGCGGTCGCGTTGATGGCCGCTATCAACGACGGCGCACGGCAGCCCACCCGTGAGGAAGTTGGCAATCAATTCAATGGGCTTGAGCGTGGCGGACAAGCCTATTCTGCGCGCACGCAGCGGCAACAGGGCGTCGAGGCGTGCGAGCGACAGCGCGAGGTGACAGCCGCGCTTGCTGGCAGCAACTGCGTGGATTTCATCCACGATCACATCGCGCACGGTGGACAGCATGGCGCGGCCGGAAGCAGATGTAAGCAGCAGATACAGCGACTCCGGCGTAGTGACCAGGATGTGCGGAGGATGGCGGCGCATCTGTTCCCGCTCTCCGGGCGAGGTATCGCCAGTGCGCACCACCACACGAATCCCGGAAAGAGACTCACCTTGTTGATCCAGCCAGGCGTCTATGCCGCTAAGCGGCAGCCGCAGGTTTTTCTCAATATCATTAGACAGGGCCTTGAGGGGCGAGATGTATAGCACCTGCACGCCATCGGGCAAGGCCGAGAAGCGACTTTGCACCACCAACTCATCAATGGCGCAAAGGAATGCTGCAAAGGTCTTGCCGCTGCCGGTGGGCGCTGCAACCAGTACATCGCGCTGAGAGCGTATCTCTGCCCAGGCCGCAGCCTGTACCGCAGTTGCAGCGGGAAATTCAGAGTCGAACCAGGACTGGACGGCGGGATGAAACATGATGCTATTTTAACTCACCGATTCTCAAAAATTGCGAATCAGCCCATCTGGTTCATTAGTGCCCCGGTTCAATCGTGCCCTGGCTCGATGGCGACCGGCCTCCAGGTCGCCGTATGCAGTAGCCATTCCCCGTCCACCTGCCGCCAGCTAGTAACCACTTCAAGCAGCTGCCCATTGTCCGGAAGCCAGCCTGCGCCACCGGTCAAAAGGACATTGAAACGGGCTTCAGCTTCACCGGGATTCCTCGTTGTTACCTGAATTGGCAACAATTGCACGTGCACGCGTTCTTGCCGATGCAGCTGGTAGAGGACCAGGGCATTGAGCTGGTCGCGCGTCGTTACCGCATCCTGACCACTGAAATCCTGATCAACATGGGCAATAAACGGGCGACGCTCACCGGCCTCAATGCTAGCCTCCATGTCCCGGATCACCCCAATGACCTGCTGTTCCACCGACCAGGGCTGACTGCAGGAAGTTGCCGCGCAGGTCACAGCAAGCAGCCCGAGCAGCCCCGCGATGAATCTTTTTCCGCCAGTAGCTTTACGTGGCATTGCTTTCCGTGAGATAGGCTTCCAGCAAGTGAGACGACACAACGATGAGATCATGCTCGGTCACCAGTCCAAGCAACTTGCCATCCCGGGTCACGGGCAAACAGGCCAATTGCTGCTCACGCATCAGGCGACTGGCCTCAACAGTGGTCGTTTCCGGGGCGACCGTTAGCGGCTTCGGGTCCATGATTTCACCCACCGTGACTTGCCGGGCGCTGGCAACACCACCATTAGCCATGAGTCGCAGCAGAGCCCTGTGCGAGACCAGGCCAATGAGCTGACCGGAGTCATCCTCGACCGGGATATGCCTGACATGACGCCAGTCCATGAGGGTGGCAACGAAATCCACGATATCGTCCGGGCGCACAGTAAACAGGTCGGTGGTCATGAATTGGCTGACGTGGCGATAACTCTCCCGCCAGTCTTCGTCGACGGAAAATTCCGCCAGGGTCCACTCGCTCACTGGTTGGCCCGTGGATTGTTGCTTGACCATGCTGCCTACCAGGTTACGGAATTGCTGGTCCGGAGTGCCCTGGTTGTGCATGTTCTCCAGTGATTCCAGGGTCCAGCGCGAACCGGTACGGCGCTTGTTGACGCGCTGTTCGAGCACACCGAGGTAACGGTCTATGTCATCCCGGTCTATGTTCAATTCCTGCAAACCTTCCCGCGCCAGTGGCAATAACTGGCTTTCGATCAGCTGTTGGGCCGGCAGATAGCTGTCACCAAACCAGTTCAACTGGGCACGAATGCCCTCGCGGGCGGCAGCCAGAAAGTTTGTTTTAACATCCTCGAAGCGCAACTTGGTGCGTATATCCGGGTGGAGCCTGGACATACCCACCATCATGCCAAAGAAAAAAGCTGCATTGGCCATTTCGTCCAGCACGGTCGGTCCTGAAGGAATGACCCGGTTCTCAATGCGCAGGTGGGCAATGTTGTTACTGACGCCGTAGCAGGGGCGGTTCCAGCGGTATACCGTACCGTTGTGCAGGCGCAGGGCGTTAAGGTTTGGAATCTCCCCTCGTTCCAGCATGGCCATGGGATCGGCCTCGGTTTCGGTGGTGAGTACAATGCGGTTGCGCGCAATGTCCTCCTTGAATATCTCGGTCACGCACTGATCAATCCAGCGGTCGCCAAAATGCACCCGCGGCTGTTGTCCCCGGGCCTGGTGAACCGTGGAGCGGGTGTCGGTTGACTCCTCAAACACGGCAATCCGGGTTTCATGCCACAGCCGCCGGCCCAACAGCAAAGGTGAATTGCTTGAGGCGGCCAGCAAAGGCGCAGTGACCACCTGGGCAATATTGTACGCGCGGGCAAACTCTTCCGGACCGACCTGCAGGTGTACCTGGAAACTGGTATTGCATGCTTCCAGCATCACGCTATTGTGCTTGATTGCGAGCTGATCTATACCATTAATAACGAGACGGAAGTCCTCGCCACGCAGGGCCCGCATGGCGTCGTTGAGCGCCTTGTAGCGTTCCAGCGGGACCATGGAATCCAGACCGAGGTTTTCCAGCCGCAGGCTGGGAAGAATACCGACCAGGGCGATGTCGCAGTCCAGCTTTTGCGCGGCGCTTTGCGCGCGGCGATACACTTCCTCCAGTTCTTCTTCCATGCGCCGCAGGCAGTCACCCCGCAACTCGCGTGGTGCCAGGTTGGCTTCCAGGTTAAACAAGCCCAGTTCATGGGTGAAGCGTTGGTCATTGATGAGCTGAAGAATTTCGCTGGCTTTGCACGCGGGCCCGTAGGCCCGGTCAACGATGAACATTTCCTGTTCTGCGCCAATGCGTCGAACTCCGCTCTCAATTCTGCCGGTGGACAGCATATGTTCCAGCACCCGGACTTCGTTGAGCAGAGACAGCATGAACGCCTGGTGGCTGCGCCCCTCGTGATCCTTTTTGACGTGTTGCTCACCCATGAAAAGCCAATCCAGTGTGAAATGAAGGCAGTGTGAAAAGAAACAGAATATGCGGATGATAAACAGGCCGCCGGCAAACTGCCAAACAAAAAGGCATATTCCGGGCCTGTGGCTTGCTGCCACCAAGCCGGTATGGTGCAATGCAGTCGACGACCCACAATGCGATCAGACCGCACACATTGGATTCCTGGGGAAGAATTGTGACTAAACCATGGCTCGTGAGTTATCCAACCGGGGTGCCGGCCGAAATTGATCTTTCGGTTTACGGCTCGATCAATGAAATTTTTTCAGACAGCAGCACCCGGTTTCGCGAGCGCACTGCCTTTACCAACATGGGCACCAGCATTACCTACGGTGAGTTGGATCAGGCGGTCACACAGTTCGCCGTATGGCTACAGCACAAGGGTTTGAAGCCGGGCGATCGCCTGGCCCTGATGATGCCGAATATCCTGCAGTACCCGGTGGCTCTGTTTGGTGCCCTGCGCGCCGGTTTGGTGGTAGTCAATACCAACCCGCTATACACCGCACGCGAACTTAAACACCAGTTGATTGACTCAGGCGCCCGCGCCATCGTGGTTGTGGAAAACGTCGCCCATGTGCTGCAGGAGGTGCTCGACCAGGTCCCGCTTGAATTTGTAATCACTACCCGGATCGGTGACCTGCTGAAGTTCCCTAAGAACCTGCTGGTCAACCTGGTGCTTAAATATGTCAGGAAGACCGTACCAGCATGGAAGATTCCCGGTGCGATTTCCATGCGCGAGGTTCTTGTCCAGGGAAGAAAACATGCGCTGCAGACAGTCAGCATCGGCTTCGAAGACATAGCCTTTCTGCAATACACCGGAGGGACGACAGGGGTGTCCAAGGGCGCCATGCTTACCCACCGTAACCTCGTGGCTAACATGCTGCAATCCAAAGCCTGGCTGGCGCCGACAGGAATTGGCCAGGACCACGAGATCATCATCACCGCTTTGCCGCTCTACCACATCTTTGCGCTAACGGCCAATTGCCTGGTGTTCATGGCATTGGGTGGGACCAACGTGCTCATCACCAACCCGCGCGACCTGCCCGGTTTCGTGGCCGAGCTCAAAAAGGTCAAGTTCACCCGGCTAACCGGCGTCAACACGCTGTTCAATTCGCTGCTCAACACCCCCGGGTTTGCTGAGCTGGACTTCTCTTCGCTGAAGGGCACATTGGGTGGCGGAATGGCAGTACAACGAGCCGTGGCGCAGCGCTGGGCTGCAACCACGGGATCGACGCTGGTGGAGGCCTACGGCCTGACCGAAACCTCCCCCGCTGCCTGCATCAATCCGGTTGATCTTGCCGAGTACAATGGCTGTATCGGCTTGCCGATCTCCTCCACGGAATGCGCCATCATGGATGATGCAGGTAGCTTGCTAGCCCAGGGCGAGACCGGTGAACTCGTGGTGCGGGGTCCGCAGGTCATGAAAGGTTATTGGCAACGCCCCGAGGAAACGGACAAAGTGCTGGTAGGAGATGGCTGGCTGCGAACCGGTGATATCGCGGTGATGAACTCACAAGGCTATTTCAAAATCGTCGACCGGAAAAAAGACATGATCCTGGTATCGGGTTTCAACGTCTACCCCAACGAGGTCGAAGATGTTTTTGCACTTCATCCCAAAGTGCTTGAAGTTGCGGCGGTCGGCATACCTGACGAGAAGTCAGGCGAAGCGGTAAAGCTTTTTGTGGTAGCTAAAGATCCTTCATTAACCGAACGAGAACTGCGTGACCATGCCGAAAAACAACTCACCGGCTACAAACGTCCGCGTTTCATAGAATTCCGCGATGCCCTGCCCAAGAGCAATGTCGGCAAAATTTTGCGCCGGGAGTTGCGCGATAGCTGACCCTACGATTCGTCAGGCTTCTCACGACGCCGCCTCAGGGTTAATCCGTGCACTATTCCGGCCTCTCCATAGCGTTTGTTGATCGTATCGAATACCGCGTCCAATCGTTGCTCTGAATGGCTGTCTATCTGGTTTCCCATCTGGCTTCCCTTGATGCCACTGCCTGCTCCCGCTTCCCCAAGGCGGTGCTCCAACCCGCTCACACCCACACCGAGCAACCGTACCGGGGTAGCGAGGTTGGCTGACCACCAGGTTTCAAACAAGGCACGCGCCATGCGGTACAAAGTCATCGTGCTGTTTGACCCCGCACGCATGCTGCGGCTGCGGGTAACCGTGTTGAACGCCGCGTCACGAATCTTGACGACCACGGTTTGCGCAATCAACTGGCGGTGCCGCAAGCGCCCGGCCACGGCCTCTGCAAGCGCTTGCAGTTCTGCCAGCAGTTCCGTGTGGTCACGCACGTCCGTAGCAAAAGTGACTTCGTGGCTAATGGACTTGTCCGCTTGGCTGGGGATGACTTCCCGGGTATCTTCGCCCGCCGCCAATTGCCGGAAATGTTCTGCACGGTGGCCAAGCGCGGCGCCGAGTATCGCCGAATCCGCACGGCGCAGTTGTCCAAACGTCAGAATACCAAACGCCTTGAGCTTGGGGGCCGTGCGCGGTCCTATCCCCCACAACTTGCGTATCGGCATGGGGTCAAGAAATTGGTTGATCTTGTCGCCTGGCACACACACCAGGCCGTCCGGTTTTTGCAAGTCGGAAGCCAGCTTGGCCAGAAACTTGTTATGCGCCACACCAACCGAGGCGGTCAGGCCGGTTCCCTGGAAAATCGCTGTTTTTACCTTGAGCCCGATGGCTTCCCGGTTGCCAAACAGCCGCTGGCTGGCGCTGACATCCAGGAAGGCCTCATCCAGTGACAGCCCCTCTACCAACGGAGTAATGGACTGGAAAATTTCGAAAACAGCGGCTGAAACCTCCCGGTACCGCGCTGGTCGAGGATGCACAAACTGTGCCCCGGGGCACAGGCGCCGCGCTTTAGCCATGGGCATGGCGGAGTGCACGCCGTACACCCTTGCCGCGTAGTTGGCGGTCGCTACCACGCCGCGCGGTCCCAGTCCGCCGACGACGACGGCCTGGCCCTCCAGCCAGGGGTTGTCCAGCGTTTCAACCGATGCATAGAACGCATCCATGTCAACATGCAAGATGATGCGCTGAGGTTTCGGTGTCTGGTCCATGCAATTGCTTTGCGCTTGCCGACAAGGCGGCCGACACTCATTATAGCCCCTTCATACCACCGTTAATCGCCCAATAAATGGCCCCAGGAAACTGTAAGCAGAAACCTGCAAATGAAAACACATCCACTCAAAGACCAGTTTCCCATCCTTGAACAAGGTATGTATTGCAACCACGCCGCAATCTCACCGTGGCCTGCATGCACGGCAGCAGCAGTGCAAGGATTTGCCACTGAGAACACGCGCCTGGGCCCGCTGCGCTACGCGCAGTGGATCAAGCTCGAAATCAAGCTGCGTGAACAACTGGCAATGCTGACAGGTGCCCCCTCGCCGCAGGATATTGCCTTGCTCAAGAACACGACTGAAGGTATTTCGACGGTGGCCTGGGGACTGGATTGGGCATCCGGCGACAACGTAATCCTGCCCGCCAGTGAGTTCCCCTCCAATCGTCTGCCGTGGCTGGCACAGGCAGAACACGGGGTAGAAGTCCGCGAAGTTGACATCCGGTCGGCGGAGCATGCAGAAACCGCCCTGCTCAACGCCATCGATGCGCGCACCCGCATACTGGCCGTGAGTGCTGTGCAATGGAGCGACGGTTTCCGTCTCGACCTGCACTCCCTGGGCGCAGCATGCAAAACACGCGGTGTATTGTTCTTTGTTGATGCCATTCAGCAACTGGGGGCATTGCGCGTCGACGTAGCAGCGTGCCACATCAGCTTTCTTGCTGCCGATGCGCACAAGTGGTTACTGGGGCCGGAAGGTATTGCGGTTTTTTACAGCAGCGAGGAAGCGCGGCCACTGCTGCGCCTGCGGCAACTGGGCTGGCACATGTTTGACCAACCCTTTGGTTTTGGAAGGACCGATTGGAAGCCAGCCGATTCGGCCCGGCGCTTTGAAGCCGGTAGTCCAAATACGCTCGGACAAGTGGCTTTGCAGGCATCAGTGGAGCTGTTACTTGCAACCGGCATGGAAGAAGTGGAACGTCGCGTACTGGATAATACGGCGTGCTTGATTGAAGGACTGGAAAGGATTCCTGGGCTAAACGTGGTCAGTCGGACCGAACTTCCGCGTCGCTCAGGGATTGTGACATTCCGGTCCGCCAGCATGCCGGCGACGGCTGTTCAGGCTGCGCTGTCACATGCGGGTGTGGTTTGCGTGGTGCGCGAACAGGGCGTTCGCCTTTCGCCTCACTTCTATCAGGGCAAGGAAGAAATCAAGCAGGTACTCACTGCAGTGCAAAAGGCCATGGAGACAAATGGCCGTCCCCAGTCAAGCCAGGAGCCTGGGACCAGTACTTACATTGTATAGGTGCTGAGATTACTTTTGATCATTGCAGCGAGGTGAGATTCAATAACCGTGCGCGCATGGGCGCCATCTTGGGTATCGGCAAACTGCACTCCGATCCCTGCCTTGCGGTTACCGGCAGCCCCAGGCGGTGTAATCCAAACCACTTTACCCGGAATGGGCAGGCGCTCTTCGAACTCCATAACAGTGAGCAAAAGAAACACTTCATCACCCAGCTGGAAATTCTTGGTGCTGGGTACAAACAGTCCACCGCCCTGCACAAAGGGCATGTACGAGCGGTACAAAGCCTGCTTATCCTTGATGGCTAACGACAGGATTCCTTGCTGTGCCATAACGTTATTCGTCCTTGTGTTTTTCCCCGAATGCAATCACTCATTGGCGAGGCGGTACCATTGTATCAGCCAATCGCGCAGAAGTAAGTCCTGGTGCAAGGAAGCTGCCTGCGCGTGGCGGTTTCGATCTGCAAGATTCTGCAGGACCGCAGTGCGCGCGGCCACACTGCCTTCGAACCAGGAGTCCGCCCGGGACTTCTTGCCGGATGCGCGCTTGCTACCCGGCTTGAAGCTGTCACGAAGTTTTGTTGCTGCGGCGAGCGAAAACCACTTCCACGTATCTTCCGTATCCAGTCCAGAGAGGCTGGCGATGGCTTCACCCACGCCACCTGCGCCTGGTTCAAGGCGATCCAGCAAAGCCAACACATCGCGGTATTGATCGACCTGTCCCGTCACCAGCAAATGCTGCGCAAACAGCGGACTTCCCGCAGCCGCCTGCAAGGCCATGGCAATATCGTCACTCCCGCGTTCCTGCTGCGCGGCAAGCCAGTCGTGCGCAATTTGCTCATCCGGCAGGCGCACGTGAACGGTCTGACAACGGCTGCGTATGGTGGCCAAAAGCCGGGATGGATCATGCGAAACCAACAGCAGGAAGGTGTCCTGCGGAGGCTCTTCCAGCATTTTCAGCAAGGCATTGCTGGCGCTGTTATGCATGGCCTCGGCCGGGTGTATCACCGCCACTTTTCGCGGGCTGAACGAACGGGTCAGCTGCAATGAAGAGATGACGCTACGCACCTGTTCCACCGTCAGAACCGTGCGCATTTTGTCGCCTTTTGGCATCAATTCAAAGCTGGTCAAGCTAAAATCCGGATGGGCGCCGCTAACCAGCAGGCTGCAGGATCGGCACCTGCCACACGCAGTTGTGCCCTGCTCCATGCACAGCAGATCTGCTGCCAAAGCCAAGGCAAATTTGACCTTCCCCAAACCCTTTGGGCCGGTAATCAAGCAGGCGTGGGGCAGCCTTCCATCAACCCTGCATTCGGCGATTTGCTGTTGTGCTTGCAGTAACCATGGATAAGTCACTTACTGAACCGCTGTTCCAATACACGTTCGATCTGCAGCCACACAGATTCCTCGCCCAGCGTCGCGTCAATGACCGCAAACCGCCATGGTTCAGCTGCAGCTCGTTGCAGGTAGTTTTGTCGCACGCGGGTAAAAAACTGCATCGATTCCTGCTCTATTCGGTCAGCAGCACCGCGGTCGGAAATTCGCTCCCGGCCAAGCTGTACCGGCAGATCCAGCAGCAAGGTCAGATGCGGTTGCAGATCCCCGTGCACCAGATGCTGCAAGCTGGCGATGGCTTCAGAGGACATGCCCCGGCCGGCGCCCTGGTAGGCCCAGGTAGCATCAGTGAATCGATCACACAAAACCGTGTCGCCACGCGCCAGGGCAGGCCTTATGAGCTCGTCGAGATGCTGCGCCCTGGAGGCAAACATCAACAACAGTTCTGCCGTGGCGCTCAGTGTCCCGTTGTGCTGATCAAGTACAATTGACCGAATTTTTTCTGCAAGGGCTGTACCACCGGGTTCACGCGTTTGGACCACATTATGTCCGCGCTGCTCGAACCAGGCATTGGCACGCCTCACCATAGTGCTTTTGCCAGCGCCTTCTCCGCCTTCAAAGCTTATGAAAAGCCCATGCATCAGTTTTTTCCTGTCAGCCGGTCAACACCACGTTGGTGCTCTTCCAGGGTTGCCGAGAATACGTGCCCGCCTTTGCCGTCTGCCACGAAATACAAGGCATCGCCACTTGCTGGCCGGGCTGCCGCCTGCAGGGAGGCGCGCCCTGGCATGCAGATGGGTGTAGGCGGTAACCCGAAACGGGTATAGGTATTGTACGGGGTATCCATTTCCAGATCACTGCGGCGAATGTCGCCATCATACGCATCACCCAACCCGTAAATCACGGTCGGATCAGTCTGCAGTCGCATACCCTTTTGCAGGCGTCGTACAAACACCCCGCTGACCTCGGCCCGCTCACTGTTTAAAGCAGTTTCCTTTTCAATAATCGAAGCAAGGATCAGCAATTCATAGGGCGACTTCACCGGGTGATCGGGAGCACGAAGATCCCAGGCCTCGGCCAGGGCCAGGTTCATAGCGTCTGCCGCCCAATCGAGCACCTGCAGGGCATTTTCATCACGCGTGAACACATAGGTTTCAGGTAACAGGCTGCCTTCCGCCGGTCCGAGCAGCGCATGGGCTGATCGCAGGGAGGTCTCACTGACCTTGTCCCGCAACCAGGGGCCAAGCACCGGGTCCGCATAAAGGGCATCGACTACCTGCTGGTAGGTCCATCCTTCGACCAGGGTAAAGCGGTATCGAACAACCTCGCCTTTTTCCAGCAGGCGCAAAAACTCCGGTGGAGTAATGCCGGCGTACAGTTCGTACTCTCCTGCCTTTAACACAACAGGATGCATTCTAAACAACACGCGCCACGGCCACGCTTCCCGGCTGAGGCCCTGCGCGGAAAGACTTGCGACGACCGCTTTGCCACTCATTCCTGGCTGCACCACGAATATCGAACCCTCCGCGACAAGGTTCAAGGGTACGGTGAGAAACTGCTGGTAGTAATTCCAATAATGCCAGCCGCACACGCCAGCAGCAGCCAAAGCCAATGCAAGAACGTAAACTGATTTTTTAAGCAAATTCATGGCCGGCAGATGCGTTCTGAAGCGCTGAATTGCAAATTAAGCCCACGGTCACTGCTCGCTTAACCAAGCCTGGATCTCTCGGGTTTTTGCGCCCAGTTCATACTCCCAATGTCCGATTTTTTTCACCGGGACAACGCCGCGAACGGCATTGCATAGAAAAACTTCGTCGGCTTCAGGCAACATGTCGAGATTGATTCTGCGTTGCTCACAGCGCGGCTTAAAAGCCTGCAATATGGCCGATCGCATCACTCCGCGAACGCCACATCGGTCCATCCGGGGAGTGAGCAGCCGCTCTCCGCTTACAAGAAAAATATTGCCGGAAATGCCACTTATCACGTGGTCTTCAGGGTCAAGCAGGATGGCATCCTGAATGGTGGGGTCGCTCCATTCGGAACGGGCAAGCACCTGCTCCAACCGGTTGAGGTGCTTAATGCCGCCCAGCGCTGGTTGCAGGGCAAGGCGCAGGTCGGCGATGCGTGCAGTGATGCCATACAGGGCCTGCTGCTCGATGTCTTCCGGCATGGCATACGCCGCCACGACACGACTGGAACTGGTCGCTGTAGATGGGTCATATCCCCGTCCACCAACTCCGCGGGTCACGATGATTTTTACGACACAGGCTTTCCGGCCAGCACTGACCGTCTGCACCTCGCGTAACAAGACATCCTGCGGGGTCAGTTCAAAGCCAAATTTTTCACATCCGACGATCAGGCGATCCATGTGCAACTGCCAGAAACGGGGAATTCCCCTGAACACAGCCAGCGTTTCGAACACTCCATCGCCGTAATGCAGGCCACGGTCCGCACATGAAATGTGCGTTGCAATCTCCCCGTTCACCAAACTGTCAAACATGTGCTGCCTCCGGATTGTCCACGCCCAAGGCCAGCAACATGCCACGAGCCTTGTCGAGAGTTTCCTGTAATTCATACTCCGGTGTGGAATCAGCGACAATTCCAGCCCCGGTGCGAAAAATAATGGTGCGGTCCTCCAGCAACATACTGCGGATAAGTATATTGAAGTCCATATTCCCGTCCAGGCCAAGGTAACCCATGGAGCCGGTGTAAAACCCGCGGCCAAGCTGCTCAAGTTCAGCAATAATTTGCATGCATCGCACCTTGGGGCAACCCGTTATCGTACCGCCCGGAAATACTGCTTTGATGGCCTCGACAGGGGTAGCGCCCGGCCGTATCTCGCCACGCACATTGGAAACAATGTGATGCACGTGTGCATAACTCTCTATCACCATCAATTCGCTGACCTGTATCGTCCCCGGAGTACACACACGGCCCAGGTCATTGCGCTCGAGGTCAATCAGCATGATGTGCTCGGCGCGTTCCTTCACGTTGCCAATCAATTCTTGCGCCAGAGCCGCGTCGTGTTCCGCGGTCACGCCCCGTGGCCTCGTGCCGGCAATCGGCCGGGTTTCCAGGCGCTTTCCTTTGAGTTGAACGAGACGCTCCGGAGAGGAACTGAGCAGGGTAGCTGCACCCCACCGCAGCAGGCCGGCAAATGGCGCCGGGTTGTGTTTACGCAGCTGGTGGTATACCGCTACCGGGTCGGGAACTTGGGCAAACCCGCCCGTCCACAAGCGGGAAAGGTTGACCTGGAATACGTCGCCGTCCTGCAGGTAACGCAAAACCCTGTTCACACCGGATTTGAACTTTTCGGGTTGCTCTGACTTCAGTCTTTCCAACCCGGGGACCTCAGCGCAATGCTGCGCTATTGGCCGTTCAAGTAACTCGAGTATTTCCCCCAGTGCCGCAGTAGACTCGGCCGCAATCAATGCGCGCGGCTGAGAGTCAAGCTTTTCAGGGTCAGGGTGAAAAACAATCACTGCTCCCGGGCACCGCCGGGCAAAAGCGTCCGGCAAACCGGTCCCGTGAGGCGGCAGATGAAGGCAGGTTTCAATTTCAGCCGCGATTTCATAACCAAGGTAAACGAACCAACCACCTGAGAACGGTATTGCGTAACCGTTTTCAATTACAGCATTGCCGGGGCTGGATTTTTGAGACTGGTACCAACTCCCCAGCCGTTCAAAAAAAGAATGCCCCTGACCGGGTCCGGTGACGACGCCCGATGCCTGGCAAACAAGACTTTCTTCGGTGGCGTAAAACAACAGGCTGTGCCTTCCAGGCTGGCCGCTTGCCACGCTCTCGAGCAGGAAAGGAAACGATGCAGGGAACTCGTGCGCCAGCAGAGCCAGGTCCGGCACCTGATTTAGCCAATGAGTGTGGGCGCCGCTCATGTCCCCGGCAGGCATTTCTTAGGCACGTGCGGTTGTGTCGTCAGCCCTGAAACTTGCGCAAAACCAGGGTTCCGTTGGTTCCGCCAAAACCGAAAGAGTTGGACAGGGCAATGTCGATATTCATCTCCCTGGCATGGTGCGGAATGTAATCCAGGTCGCAGCCTTCGCCAGGGTTATCCAGGTTTATGGTCGGTGGCGCAAGGCGGTCCCGCATGGCCAGTATGGTAAAAATGGCTTCGGCTCCGCCCGCTGCGCCCAACATGTGGCCGGTCATGGACTTGGTGGAGCTGATGGCTACCTTGCGGGCGTATGCACCCAGGGTCGATTTCACCGCATCGGACTCCGCCAGGTCACCGAGCATGGTGGAAGTACCGTGCGCATTGATGTAGTCCACTTGCTCCGGGTTAACGCCCGCATCGGCCAGTGCGATTTTCATGCACCGCGCTGCTCCCTCGCCATCGGCGGGTGGGGCGGTCATGTGATAGGCATCCGCGCTCATGCCGAAGCCGGCCAATTCCGCATGGATGTGTGCCCCTCTGCGAAGCGCATGTTCCAGTTCTTCCAAAACAACGACTCCGGCGCCGTTGGAAAGTACAAAGCCGTCTCGATCACGATCCCAAGGCCGGCTAGCCGCGGCAGGATCCTCGTTTCGCGTGGACATGGCTTTAGCTGAAACGAAACCGGCCATGCCGGTCGGGCTGGTCGCATATTCCGCTCCGCCGGCAATCATGACATCAGCATCGCCATAACGAATCATGCGCGCCGCCATGCCAATGTTGTGCGTGGATGTGGTGCACGCACTCACGATGGCCATGTTCGGCCCCTTGAATCCGTAACGGATGGATAACATTCCACCAATCATATTGACGATGGATCCGGGAATATAAAACGGTGAAACTCGCCTCGCACCCTTGTCGCGATAAATCAGCATGGTGCTTTCAATCGTGGCAATCCCGCCGATGCCCGAACCAATGGCGCAACCAATACGCTCGCCATTGAGTCCTTCCGCATCCCTGCCCAAGCCAGCGTGCTCAACGGCTTGTATCCCGGCGGTTATGCCATAGTGCATGAATTTGTCGTAACGCCGCACTTCCTTTTCGTCTATATAGCGCGAAAGTTCCAGGCCACGAATTTCTCCCGCTATACGGGTGGACAGCTCGGAGGCATCGAACTCGGTCAGTGGACCGATGCCACTTCGCCCATGGCAAATCGCTTCCCATGATTCGTCAACGGAATTTCCGACCGGGCAGACCAAGCCCATACCGGTTACGACGATGCGACGTTGTGTCACAGTGAAAACCTCGATTTTTTTTTGCTAGCTCACAAACGGAGCTAATGGAAAGCTGGAGAAATGGCGGCCGGTACTGCCCGGCCAACCCGGTCCGACGATGTGAGTACCTCAGACGTTAGCAGTAACGTAGTCAATCGCCTGCTGCACGCTGGTGATTTTCTCGGCTTCTTCATCAGGAATCTCACACTCGAATTCCTCTTCCAAAGCCATCACCAACTCGACAGTATCCAGGGAGTCCGCACCGAGGTCGTCAACGAAGGATGCACTGGACGTAACTTCGTCTTCTTTGACTCCGAGTTGCTCGATGACGATTTTCTTGACGCGTTCTTCAATACTGCTCATTTTCGGAATTATCCTCTTTTGTGTGATACAGGGCCGCAATTCTAGTGAAACTATGACTCCGATACCAGCTTATTGCCATTCGGACCAGTATGGTACTTACTGCGCGTTTTAGAACCTAATTGCTGTTTATCATATAGATGGAAATAATACTTCGAAATTACTACATGTACATCCCACCGTTAACGTGCAAGGTATGACCGGTGATGTAAGCACCGGAAGGCGAAGCGAGAAACGCGACTGCCGCAGCGATGTCCTGTGGCTGCCCAAGCCGCTGCAGTGCAATTCCTTTGAGTAACTCATCGCGCTGCGCTTGCTCCATGGCCCGGGTCATGTCCGTATCAATGAAACCGGGCGCAACCACATTGACGGTAATGCCGCGCGAACCCACTTCCCGGGCAAGGGATCGGCTGAACCCTTCCATGCCGGCTTTGGCGGCGGCATAGTTGGCCTGGCCGGCATTGCCCATGGATGCAACCACGGAGGAAATGCTGATGATGCGGCCCAAACGGGCCTTCATCATGCCCCGGAGGCAAGCCCTGCTCAGGCGAAAAACCGATTTCAGGTTGGTGGTAAACACATCATCCCACTCGGCATCCTTCATCCGCAGCAGCAACTGGTCCCGCGTGATGCCTGCGTTATTAACGAGGATTGTGGGCACACCTGCAGACTCTGACACACTCTGCACCCAATCATCCGCAGCAAGATCGTGCGTAACATCCAGCACCGCCCCGCGGCATTCCGGGTTTAAGGCGCAAAGCCGTTGGGTGATGGCCAGGCTGCCCTCGGCGCTGGTCGCGGTACCTATCACCTGCGCTCCCATTTGCGCCAGAGTGTCGGCTATCGCCGCCCCAATTCCGCGACTGGCTCCCGTGACCAGCGCCACCTGTCCCTGCAGACTGCGTTCCATTCTCAGCTCCACTTCACCAGGGTTTCCTGCATTGTCGCCAAATCCAGCAGGGCCACCGTTTCCGCTTCCCGCACTATGCGGCGATTCAAGCCCGCCAGGATCTTGCCCGGGCCACACTCCGCAAACCGCCCCACACCCAGGGCAGCTAGCGCCTCGATGGTGTCAGCCCATCTCACAGGTTGCCACAGTTGTTGCCCCAGGATAACGCGTATGGCCGCAGCACTGGCATGGGCCTGCACGTCAACATTATGCAATACCTTGATTGTGCCTGTGGACAAGTCGGTTATGGCAAGCGCGTGCGCGAACTCGTCCGCTGCCGGCTGCATCAACGCGCAGTGGGACGGGACACTTACCGCGAGTGCAACAGCGCGTTTGGCTCCGGCTGCCAGGGCCTGCTCGCATGCCCTTGCGACCGCTGCGCGGTCGCCGGCGATTACAACCTGCCCGGGCGAATTGAAGTTGGCGCAGGAAACCACTTGCCCCTGGGCTGCAAGCGCACACACCTCCACCAGCGCTGTTTCCTCCAGGCCCAGAATTGCTGCCATGGCTCCGGACCCTGCAGGAGTTGCCGCCTGCATCAGGCGCGCCCGTTCGGCTACCAGTTGTACCGCGCTGCGAAAATCCACAGAACCGGCCGCCACCAGGGCGCTGTATTCTCCAAGACTATGTCCTGCCATGTAATCAGGCGTAAACCCGCCAATCGACTGCCATACCCGCCAACATGTAATCCCGGCAGCCAGCATTGCCGGTTGGGTAATTTCTGTCTGGTTCAGCTTTTGGTCCGGGCCATTTTGCGTGACGGCCCAAAGGTCGTAACCGAGCACGTCCGACGCCTCGGTAAATGTGTCCTTAACGAGAGCCGACTGCAGCGCCAGTTGCGCCAACATTCCAACGGATTGCGAGCCCTGGCCAGGAAAAAGAAACGCTGTCTTGGTCATTTGCCTCTGGTCCTTGCCGTTCAATAGCGAATGAGCGCAGAGCCCCAGGTGAAACCTCCGCCAAACGCTTCCAGCAGCAGCATATCGCCCCGTTTGATGCGCCCGTCACGGATCGCTTCATCAAGGGCGAGGGGAACCGATGCAGCCGAGGTGTTGCCATGCCGGTCAACAGTTACCACCACCTGGTCCAGGTTCATATCAAGCATTTTAGCGGTGGCGGCAATGATCCGGTAATTTGCCTGGTGCGGAATCAGCCAATCAAGATCGGATTTCTTGAGGTTATTAGCGCCCAGGGTCTCTTCGACCATGCGCCCCAAGGTGCGAACTGCCACCTTGAATACTTCATTACCCTTCATGATGATCTCTGCCCTGCCTTCATTTCCTTCGATGCCATCAAACCCGCAGGACACTCCAACATTGGTGGCAAGTAAATCGGCGTAGTTGCCATCGGCATGGATATGCGTGGACAGTATTCCCGGTTCTTCCGACGCTTCCAATACGACTGCCCCGGCACCGTCACCAAACAACACGGCCGTGTCACGCTTGTTCCAGTTGATCAGTTTCGACAAGGTTTCCGAGCCACAAACCAGCACCCGGCGCGCGTCTCCGCAGCGAATGTACTTATCTGCCACGCTCAGCGCGTACATGAAACCGGAACAGGCTGCATTGATGTCCATGCACCCAACATCGCGCAAACCCAGTTGCTTTTGCAACAGGCAGGCTGAACTGGGGAAAATCAAATCAGGTGTTGTGGTGCCCACGATGAACAAATCAATTTCTTCGGGCTCAATAGCTGCAGCGGCGATGGCCTTGCGGCAAGCTTCAAGCCCCAGGGTGGTTGTGGTTTCGCCTTCGCTCACAATGCGTCGCTCGCCAATTCCCGTCCTGGACCGGATCCACTCGTCGGTCGTGTCCATGATTTTTTCCAGGTCGCTGTTGGTGACAATGCGCTCGGGCAATTGGCTACCGGTCCCCATTATTCTTGAGTAAATCACGCCTCAGCCTCCAAATGAAAGGCTCTGACTGACGCCTCAATTTTCTCCGGGACACGACGCCTTGCTTCTCGCCCTGCCTCCAATATTGCCTGTGTCATGGATTCACAATCTGCGCCACCGTGGCTCTTGAGCACCACGCTTTTCAGACCGAGCAGTGGCGCACCATTATGCGCAGAGGGATCGAGTTGCGCCATCATTTGCCGCAAGGCCGGTTTTACCAGCATTGCGCCAAGACGGGTGGAAAAACCGGACTGCAGTGCCGAGTCAAGCCTGGCTGCAAGAAAACGAACCAGCCCTTCACTCGATTTCAAAATAAGGTTTCCTGCAAAACCGTCGCAAACTGCAACATCAACTTTTCCTGAAAAAATATCGTTTCCTTCAATAAAACCAACATAATTCAGTGGCAGCAGCTTGAGTTGCTGGTGAGCGTCCCGCACCAGTTCGTGACCTTTGCTGTCTTCATGGCCTACGTTGAGCAGACCAATTCTCGGTTGAGCAATTCCTTCGGCCACCTGAGCGGTTACAGAACCCATTACTGCAAACTGGACCAGTTGGCGTCCGCTTACGTTCACGTTTGCACCCAAGTCCAAAAGGCCGGTGCGGCCATTGCTGCAGGGAACATGCGCCATCAGCGCGGGGCGCTGAATACCCGGCAGCAATCCAACGAGCTTGACACCAAGAGTCATAAGAGCAGCGGTGCTGCCACCGCTGACACAAGCATCGGCTTTCCGGTCGGCAAGCAATTGCAACGCCTGCCACATGCTGCTGTTTTGGCCGCGGCGTAAGACGGACGCAGGCTTGGCATCCGCAGGCAGCACATCTGCGGCGAAATGCGCACGCAAGCGCGGGCCGATGGCGAATTTGGCATCGGACACAGCGGACTCAATAGCCGTTTGCTGCCCGACCAGGATTATTCCTATCCTGCAGTCGTTGGCAAGTGCGGCAATAGCAGCAGGGACTGTAACCGCGGGGCCATGGTCGCCACCGTGAACATCCAGGGAAAGGGTTACAAACGACGCGCCGGTATTTTCGAGCGCGGCAACATTCATCGCTTCAGAGGGCAGCAACGCAGCGACCGGGCCAGTCCCGGGCGCAATGCCCGGAACGAGTGGCACGGTTATTCTTCAGTAATCACGACGGTTTTGTCGTCGATCACCTTGCGGCCCCGGTAATATCCTTCCGGACTTACGTTATGGCGCAGGTGGGTTTCACCTGTTGTCGATTCCACTGATAACGTTGGCGCATTGAGCGCATCGTGTGAACGTCGCATGCCTCGTGTAGAGGGTGTCTTACGACTTTTTTGCACAGCCATGTTTAATACTCCCAATCAAAAAAATGTCCATTCCAATAAATAGCGCCTTGCTGCCGACGCCCTACGTACGTTGTTTCTTCGGTTCTTCGGCCTGCCTGTCCTGCGAATGCCCGGTTTGTTTTCTGGCCAGCTGCTCCGCCAGGCCGGCGAATGGTTGCCTGACAGGCTCCTTTCTCGCTGCAGCTAACAAATCTTCGGAAGCGCCTACCAGGAATTGTGCCGCATCCAACCGGTGATTCCTTGGTACCTGGGGCAAAGCCAGGATCAGTTCGTCTTCCACCAGGTCAAGCAATGCCAACCTTCCATGCTGGACCAGGACTGGTTCATAGCTTTCCGGCAGCTCTGCTTCCTCAGCAATGTCTCCAATTACACCCAATGTCGAACTGCGCTGGATTGATTCTGTGTAGGGCTCCAGGCTAAGTTGGCACTGCAATACCAGTTCGGCCTGGACTTCGATCTGAATAGTGACCCTGGCCTGCTGATCAAATTCAAAATCCGCGCTGAATCGGGCCTCACCGGCGGCGTCGGCCAACAGTGGCGCCAATCGCTGCATTTTTGCAACGGGCATGGTACCTTCGTACCGTCTGCGGCCTTCTGCTGCTTTCCTGGGATCAAGCCAGTCTGGGTACTCCAATGACATTGCCCGCTCCGCTACGTTCCCATCCCGATTCAGTATAAAAACACGCTTGCCCAAGCCAATATCTGAAACTTTTGATGCAAGACACCAGCTGACTGCCCAACGCAAACCGGTTATTTTACAACATAAATGCCAAGACAGTCACATGAAAGAGAATTAATTCTGGCCTCGACCAGTACCTACCGGCGAGCTTTGCTGGATCGATTGTGCATTCCGTTCACTGTATACGGGCCGGCTATTGATGAATCTCCCTTGGCTGGCGAGTCAGCAATTGCATTGACGCAAAGGCTCGCATTGGCCAAAGCACTGAACATAGCCCGGAAATTCCCGGGGGCCGTGGTAATCGGCAGTGACCAGGTGGCCGAATACGCGGGAAACATCATCGGCAAACCTGGCACCGCAGAAAACGCTGTCCGCCAATTGCTGGGATTTAGCGGACAAGTAGTGACATTTCACACCGCAATCGCGGTGGTTTGCCTTTCCTCACCGTTCAGTCAAAATGCTCTGGACCGCACTGAAGTACGATTCAGGCAGTTGTCGGAGGGCGAAGTCCGCAGGTACGTCGCCCTCGACCAACCTTATGACTGCGCCGGTTCCTTCAAGTCTGAAGCGGCAGGTCCGGTCCTGATGCAGTCCATGACAACCCGGGATCCTTCGGCTATCGTTGGCCTGCCATTGATTGCACTTTCCCACGCGCTGCAGGCAGCGGGTTTTCAGCTGCCCTGACGTCAGCCCAACAGCGGGGTTATGCGATCGATGTCAGGCGGCGGCCTTGCCGGGCCATCCCGGTCGCGTGCGACTGCATTGATCTGGCATAATCAGACTTTCATTCCATACCGTACCGTACGGAGTCAGGATCATGAGTAATCCCGAATTGCGCCATTGGCGGCTTGAATACGACATGGACCAGGTGTGCTGGCTGACTCTCGACAGGCACGGCGAATCAACCAACAGCTTGTCACGCGATGTATTAATTGAGCTGGAAACCATCATTGGCGGCTTCGAGAAAACGCCGCCGCGGGGCGTGGTGCTGCAATCGGGCAAGAAAAACTCGTTCGTGGTTGGGGCGGATGTACGGGAGTTTGAAGATGTGAACAACCCCCAGGATGCCGCTGCGACCATTCGCGAAGTGCATACACTGTTCAATCGCATCGAAGCATTACCCTTCCCCGTGGTCGTCACCATCGAAGGCTACTGTCTGGGGGGAGGGCTGGAGCTTGCACTCGCCTGTCACTACCGCATTGCCAGGAACACTGAAGATACCCGGCTGGGTTTCCCGGAAGTGCGCCTGGGCATCTACCCTGGGTTCGGCGGAAGTGCCCGCGCCACTCGCTTGCTGGGAGGGCCTAAAGGTCTTGAGATAATGCTGAGCAGTCGCATGGTGAAGGCTGCCGAAGCCAGGGCCATGGGGCTGATTGATCAGTTAGTCGGCCCTCACGGGGAATTGCGGTGGGCCGCCCGGGCAGCGGTACTCAAAGGTAGGAAATCACGCGGCCCGACCCTGTTGGCAAGACTGAGCAACATCGGCCCGGCGCGCAAACTGATTGCCGGGATGGTGCGCAAGCAAACTGCCGCACGAGCCAACCCGGAACACTACCCTGCCCCGTATGCCCTGATCGATGCGTGGGAGCAATTCGGCGGTAACAAACAGGCCATGCTTGAAGAAGAAGCCGTGCAGGTGGGGGAGCTGATTACCGGCAGCACTTCGCGCGGCTTGCGCCGGGTATTCTGGCTAATGGATCGCCTCAAGAACGAAGGGAAAAGCAGTTCATTCAAAGCGCGCCGCGTTCACGTGATTGGCGCGGGCGTAATGGGCGGGGATATTGCCGCGTGGTGCGTGCTGCAGGGCCTGGAAGTTACCTTGCAGGACAGGGAAATGAAATATGTCCAGCCCGCGCTTGATCGCGCCGCGAAATTATTCCGCAGCAAACTGCGCCGGCCGGATCGCATTGCGGGCGCAAAGGGCCGCTTGATTGCGGATGTTGAGGGCAGGGGCATTGCCCGTGCAGATGTCATCATCGAGGCCATTTTTGAAAACGTGGAGGCCAAGCAGAACCTGTTGCGCGACATCGAGCCACGATTAAAACCGGGCGCCGTTATGGCCACCAATACCTCTGCCATACCCCTGCGCGACATTGCCGCGGTTTTACAAAACCCGCAACGCTTGATAGGGCTGCACTTCTTTAACCCGGTCGCGAAGATGCCGCTGGTTGAAGTGGTTTCCGATTCACACACGGATAGCACGGAAGTCGCGCACGGTGCGGCTTTCTGCAGCCAAATAAACCGTTTTCCGCTGCCGGTTGAAAGCAGTCCTGGTTTCCTGGTGAACCGGGTGCTTGCGCCCTACATGCAGAAGGCATTGCAGATTCACCGCGAACGCGGGGTGAGCAAGGAAGCCCTGGACCAGGCTGCTACGGATTTCGGCATGCCGATGGGGCCGGTTGAACTGGCCGATACAGTGGGGCTGGATGTCGGGCTGAGCGTTATGAACCTGCTTGGCGGCAGTGCAGTTGCGGAGGATGCAGCCATCATAAGCGCCCTTGTGGCCCAGGGAAAACTGGGTAAGAAATCCGGCGAGGGTTTTTACCGTTGGAAAAACGGCCGGGCGCAGAAGGACAAAAACGCTGCAACAGGCATCAATCTGAAGTCCCTCGCGGAGGAACTCATGCAACCCTATTTTGCTGAATGCCGTGCCTGCCTTGCAGACGGTATTGTGGCCGATGCCGACTTGCTGGATGCCGGCATGGTATTCGGCACCGGCTTTGCACCGTTCCGTGGAGGCCCGCTGTACTACCTGGAGCACCGTGCTCCAGCCAGCACCTTTGCCCACACCGGCGGAGCAGTGGAGGAGCAGAACCATGGCAACTGAGCTGCGCAGGATTGCAGTAATCGGCGGCAGCCGCATTCCCTTTTGCCGCTCGAATACGATTTATTCCGAAAAATCCAACATGGATATGCTGGCCGCTGCGCTCAATGGGCTGATCGAGCGCTTCAAGCTGCAAGGACTGCAACTCGATGAAGTGCTTGCGGGCGCTGTCACCAGCCATTCCCGTGACTGGAATCTTGCCCGGGAAGCCCTGCTTTCAACCTCCTTGTCGCCCTTGACACCTGCAGCGACTTTGCAGCAAGCCTGTGGCAGCAGCTTGCAGAGCGCCCTCATGGTCGGTGCCAAGATTGCCAGTGGTCAAATCGATTGTGGTATCGCGGCTGGCACGGATACGACTTCAGACCCGCCCATCGTTTTTAGTGACCGTTTTGCCCACCGCTTGATCAAAGCCGGTTCTGCCAGATCTTTGCCCCAGAAACTACAGGCCCTGAGAGGATTCAGTCCGATAGAACTCAAGCCGGTAGTGCCAGCCAACGGCGAGCCGCGCACCGGTTTGTCCATGGGCGAACATACAGAACGCATGGCGCGGGAATGGCATATTTCGCGCGAGACGCAGGACCAGTTGGCGCTCGAAAGCCACCACAAGGCAGCGGGCGCTTATGAGCGGGGCTTTTTCGATGCTCTCGTAACACCATGGAGCGGGGTGAGCCGGGACAATAACCTGCGTGCCGATACCAGCCTGGAAAAACTGGCTACCCTGCGGCCAGCATTTGCGCAATCGAGTGACGCTACGCTGACAGCGGGCAATAGCACCCCGCTGACTGATGGCGCGGCGGCGGTTTTACTGGCGTCTGAAGACTGGGCCCGGGCGCGAGATTTACCCATTCAGGCATACATCACCGCAGGCCGGACATCCGCTGTTGACTTCGTGCATGATGAAGGCCTGTTGATGGCGCCCACGGTTGCCGTGGCGGAACTATTGCAGCGCACCGGGCTGACTCTGCAGGATTTTGATTACTACGAAATACATGAAGCCTTTGCTGCCCAGGTTCTATGCACACTTGCGGCCTGGGAATCGGAAGAATATTGCAAAAACCGTCTCGGGCTTAAGCAGGCGATGGGCAGCATCGACCGCAAACGTATGAACGTCAATGGCAGTAGCCTGGCAGTAGGTCATCCGTTCGCTGCCACAGGGGCACGCATCGTGGGCACGCTGGCGCAGATTCTTGAAGAAGCCGGATCGGGCCGCGGGCTGATTTCAATCTGCACGGCAGGCGGGATGGGCGTGGCCGCCATATTGGAGCGGCCCTGATCAAACCCTGTGCAAATCAACCGTTAGGATGGGGTGTGCACGGCAAGTCCACCTGCAAACCTGTGGCCTCGGCCGTATTTAACATCAACATGGCGCGGGTCATGGGTCCCACGCCACCGGGCACCGGACTTATCCACGAGGCCCGTTTGCTGGCGGTTTCGAAATCGATATCCCCGGTGATGCGCCCGTCCGGTAAACGGTTAATACCGACGTCAACCACTACAGCGCCAGGCTGAATCCAGTTTGAATCCACGATCCCGCGTTTCCCCACGGCGCTGACCAGCAACTCGGCATCGCGCACATACTTTTCCAGATTCTCGGTGAACCTGTGAGTGACAGTTACCGTGGCGCCTGTGTACAGCAGTTCCAGCGACATGGGGCGACCAACAATATTGGAAGCACCCACAATCACGGCGTGCCTGGAACGCACTTCAACATCATGGAAACTCAACAAAGCCATGACCCCGCGAGGCGTGCAAGGCCGCAGCCCGGGCTGACGCAAGGCCAGCCTGCCCACGTTGAAAGCGTGAAAGCCATCGACATCCTTATCAGGGTTAATGCGGTTGGTCACCTGCGTTTCGTCAATGTGAGCCGGAAGTGGCAATTGCACGAGGATGCCGTCAATCACCGGGTCAGAATTTAGCTGGTCGATCAGGCTCAGCAACTGATCCTGGGAAGTTGACGCATCGAGATCAAAGTCGCGGGCCACAATGCCGGCCCGTTCGCAGTCCCTTCGCTTGGCACGCACGTAAATGGACGAAGCGGTGTCGTTACCCACGAGCACCACGGCCAGCCCGGGACGCCGCCCTCCGGCGCCAACGTGCTGTTCAATAGCCGAATGGACAGACTCTATGACAGCCGCACTGGCTTTGAGCCCATCCAGAATATTTGCCTGTCCGCTATTCAAACCAGCTTGTTTTTCCTGTTTCATAATCAGCAGAATTATTGTTCTGGGCTTTGATAGGGCAAATAGTGTACTTGATCGGGAGGAAATCAGAGTCGTTCTGGGCTATTCTTTTCTGTGGGTGAGAGGTGAATCCTGGTTGCAGGTGGCTACACGGTTTTCGGGGTAAAGTTCAATGCGCATACATGAATACACATTTCGCTCCATAGATGGCTCCAATTTGCCTTTCGACCGGTGGAAAGGCCAACCCATGCTGCTGGTAAATACCGCTTCCCACTGCGGTTTTACGCCTCAGTATGCAGGCCTGCAAGCGGTTTGGGAGGAATACCGGCGCAGCGGCTTGGTAGTCGTTGGCATACCGTGCAACGAGTTTGGTGCCCAGGAGCCTGGCAGCAATGAAGAAATTGCCGAGTTCTGCAGCAACCACTTCGCCGTTACTTTTCCGCTCACTGAGCGGCAATCAATTATCGGCGTATCTGCGCATCCCCTGTTCAATGCCATGCGCGAGGAGTTTACCGGCGACATCCTGCCCAAATGGAACTTCCACAAGTACCTGTTTGGCCGTGATGGCAGCCTGATCGAGCATTTCCCTTCGAAAGTAAGACCGGACAACATCACTTTTACAACGACCATTGAACGTAACCTGGGCACCTGGATGATTTAAGCAGCCTGGGCGCTGTCGATTTGGCTGTTACCGGCCACTAACTCTTGCGCTGCACAAACTTCTTCAGGCGTTTGCGCTTGTTCTGCTGGCGTTTGGAAAGAACGTTTTTCTTGTCCTTGTATGGATTGTCACTATTGCGATATTCAACCAGCAGTGGTGTTCCCTTGAGCCGGAAGTGATGGATAAACCGGTTCACCAGGTAGCGGGTGTAGGCCTCGGGTATGACCTCGGTGCGACTGCCATGCACCACGATGCGCGGTGGCAGCTTGCCGCCGGCGTGGGCGTAGCGTAGCCGGGGGCTGCGACCGAGACTCATGGGTGGCTGGTGGGCTGCAACAGCAGAAGTCAGCACCCGGGTCAGTTCGGGGGTAGAGAACTCCATGTTTGCACTGCGCCAGGCTTGCAGGGATGCATCCAGCAACTCCTGGATACCGGATCCATGGAGCGCGGAAAGCGTAACGCGCTTGGCCCAGGAAACGAAGGTCAGTCGGCGGTCGGTCTCACTCTTCACGTGCTTGCGGTGTTCCAGGTCAAGCCCATCCCATTTATTGAGGGCTATCACCAGCGCCCTGCCCCGTTCCAGCACGTGACCCAACAGCGTCATGTCCTGGTCGGTCAGGCCTTCACCCGCATCCAGCATCAGGACTACGACATGCGCGCGGTCGATAGCCTGCAGCGCTTTGATGATGCTGAATTTCTCGACCGCGTCGGTGACGCGGGCGCGACGTCGCACACCCGCTGTATCGATAAGTTCATATTCCTGGCCATCGCGCTCCAGACGAACACTAATGGAATCCCTCGTGGTGCCCGGTAAATCAAACGTAAGCACCCGCTCTTCGCCCAGCAGGCGATTGACCAGGGTAGACTTTCCGACGTTTGGCCGACCCACAATGGCAAGACGCAAGCGATCGGCACCATCGTCTTCAATGCCATCCCCGTCAACTGGCGGAGGAAGAAACGCGACAGAGGCTTCCATTACTTCATCAAGGCCGTGGCGATGTTCTGCAGAGATCCCCAGTGGATCGCCCATACCCAGGCTGGCGAAATCCGCCAGGGCTGCATGCTCATCCATGCCGTCGGTCTTGTTGGCCAGGAGCAGTATGGGTTTGCCAGACTTGCGCAGAACGGCAGCCACCTCCCGGTCTTCTGCGATCAGGCCATCGCGCGCACTGACTACAAAAAATATGAGGTTGGATTCTGCAATCGCGTGGTGAACTTGCTGCGCAGTGAGATACTCGATCCCGTCTGCCTGGCTGACCAGCCCGCCTGTGTCAACCAGAACGCAGGATGCGGACCCGGCGCCGACAATCCCGTATTGCCGATCCCTGGTTACACCAGGCATGTTGGCCACCAGCGCAGCACGCGTCCTGGTCAAGGCGTTGAACAACGTGGACTTGCCAACATTGGGACGCCCTACGATAGCAATGACTGGCAGCATGGATCAGGGACGCAAAATGCAGGGCTTTGAACATGCAACCCTAAAGGGCCGCACCGGCACGGTAGGCGACCAATTTTCCCTTGGTGGTAAGCACATACATGGTAGTGCCCACCGTCAAAGGGCCGGCAGCAAATCCTTTTTTCCCTTCACGCACCCGGGCCACGAAAGCACCGTCGGAAATGTTGATCCAGTGCAGATAGCCCTCCTTATCGCCGACTACGACCAGGTCACCATAAAACGCAGGCAGTGTTAGTCCGCGGTTAGTCAGTTCATCGATTTTCCAGACAGTTGATCCGTTGCGCCGGTCCAGTAACCAAAGATCCCCACCGGAGTCGCTGACGGCAAGGTTGGTGCGGTCAACCTGCACCCCGGTAAACGAGGAAATTTCCTTAAACCACAGCAAACGCCCGGAATCTGCTGCCAGGGAAGCAACGCGCTTCTTGTAACTCGAAACGATAAGATCCGAAGCTACGATCACCATCTGGGTGCCAACATCTGCCAGCCGCTCCAGTTCAGTGCGTCCGTCTGGGGAGACTACAGACTGGCTCCACATGAGGGTGCCATCGGCCACTTGCAGGGCAGCCACAGTGCCATCGGCATATCCAACAAAGGCCGTGCCGCCCCGGAGGAGAATGTTGGTATTGCCACGCAATGTGAGCAGCGGGACACTGCTATCGTAAATCCACACACGGGAGCCGGTGTTCGAATCCAGGCCAAATACCCGGCCGTCAATACAGCGCACCACAACAATATTCTCGGAAATACCCGGCACGGCCAAAACTTCGGAAGACACGCGGGCACTCCAGCGTTCGCTCCCATCAACGGCATCAAAAGCCAGGACAGTGCCATCCAGGGTCCCCATCACCACCAGTGAATCACCTACCGCCGGTCCACCCGAGAATGCTTGCTTGGTTTTTATGGACCATACCTTGTTGCCTTTTTCGGCGCCAATGGCCGTTAACACGCCTTCGTAATCTGCTGCATAGATGAGGCCGTCTGCAAACATGGGCGGCATAGAGATTCCCTCTTTGCCCATACCATCGCCAATACCAGTGGACCAGATCTGCTTAACCTTTAGAGTCGCATCAAAATCAACCAGCGGCGCAGGGTCGCTCGGCTCAGGATCCCCCCAGCTTTTACATGCCTGCAGCAATAGCAAGGATAAAAAAGCCAGGACAAGCACTCGGGTCATGACGTAGTTTCCTGGCCTTCCGTAATTACGCCAAGGGCCTCCAGCTTCAGCAGCAGAGCCGCCCGGTCACCGGCACCCTCTTCCAGGGCAGCCAATGCTTCCTGGTAGGCCACAATCGCTTCCTCGTTTTTGCCAAGAGCAGTAAATATGTCGCCACGGGTCTCCGCGTAGCGCGCTTCAAAACCAACAATGCCTGGCTGATCCTGTATAACTTGCAGCGCTTCATCCAATTGCTTCTGGTCCAGTAACACGCGGGCAAGGCGTTCCCGGGCAATGGCCTGGATAGCCTTTGGACGGCCGTTTTCGAGCACGCTGCGGTAATGCTTGACCGCGAGATCAGGTTGCTTGGCTTCAATGCGAGCCCGGCCCATTTGCAAGGCAGCAAGGGAGGTATAGGGCGACTTGGCATGTTTGTCCTGGAGGTTCTGGAAGTTGTCCATGGCGGCATCCAACTGTCCAGCTGTAAGAAGTTCAGTCATTGCCTGGAATTGAGAGTAGGCCTGCTCTTTGTCAGCGGCCTGCCACGCCTTCCATTGATTGAAGCCAAATAAACCACCAAAGGCGATTACCAGGCCTATAACAATGGCGCTGCCGTTTTGCTGCAGCCATTTCTTGACCACTTCGCCCTGTTCATGGGAATCATAAATCTCAACCATTTCGGATTCTCTTCCTTTGGATTTTCAGAATTCCGGCTGCACGGGCTTGAATCCCTTCGCAGACGGGAGGCATATTCTAATTTATTGGACATGAGAACACAGATAAATATTTAGGGAAGTCCGATTTATTCAGAGTTGCGTTGATACGGGGAAGTACCACCATTTTCGCTAATTGCAAATCATTGAAAATGAAGCCAAACAAAATCACACTTTTTGTATGTCGTGCTCTGATCGGGCATGGATGAATTATTTAGAGCTTCCCTGGCGTTGAAGCAGGCAGTCGTCCAGCCAATTGGGCAAATCTTCCAGGGCCACCCGCGCCTGAACACCTTCTGTGCGCAAGGGCTTGATGGTAACGACCCGCTGCTGCAGCTCTTCTTCGCCCAACACCAGGGCCAACTCAGCCCCGCTTCGATCTGCTCGCTTGAATTGCGCTTTAAAGCTTCCCCCGCCAAGATTCGCCAGAATACGCAGGGACGGAAGCTTGTGGCGCAAAGTTTCAGCAAGTTGCAGCCCGACGGGAATGGTTTGGTCTCCGACCATGACCAGGTAGACATGTGGTGCAACCGCGTTCACCTGACCTTTAGCCCGCATGAGCTCAACCAGACGCTCCTGGCCCATGGCGAACCCTATTCCCGGCCACGGCTTGCCTCCCTGAAGTTCTACCAGTGCATCATAGCGACCACCCGCGCACACGGTACCCTGCGCGCCCAGTTGGTTGGTTATCCATTCAAAAACAGTGTGACTGTAATAGTCCAGGCCGCGCACCAGGCGCGGATTGACCGTGTGCGGCACTCCAAGGATGTCCAGATAGTTGCGCAAGCGGTCAAAGTGGGCCCTGGATTCCTCACCGAGGAAGTCATGGAAAGACGGTGCGCCAGCAATGAGTTTCTGCATCGAGGCAGCCTTGCTATCCATGATGCGCAAGGGGTTGCGTTCAAGCCGGCGCAAACTGTCTTCGTCCAGTACAGCAAGGTGGAGGGAAAAATACGATTTCAATGCTTCCCGGTAGACCTGCCTTTCGCTTGAAGTCCCAAGAGAATTAATTTCCAGGCGAAGGCCTTCGATACCCAGTTCGGTCCAAATTCGCCGTGACATGGCCAGCAACTCGGCATCAATATCCGGCCCGGCAGCACCAAAAACCTCGGCGCCAACCTGGTGGAACTGACGGGTACGTCCTTTTTGCGGTCGTTCATGGCGAAACATCGGACCGCAGTACCACAAGCGCACTGGTGCGGCATACAACAGGCTGTTTTGCAGCACTGCACGCACTACTCCGGCAGTGCCTTCCGGTCTCAGGCTGAGCTGATCGCCATTGCGGTCAATGAACGAATACATTTCCTTTTCAACTACATCGGTCGTTGCACCAATAGCCCGGGCAAAGAGTTCGGTTTTCTCTACCAGTGGAACCCGAATTTCGGCAAAGCCATAACGCGCAAACACATCGGTGATCGTTCGCTCCAGTTTTTGCCAAAGAGGCAAATCAGCGGGAAGAATGTCATGCATTCCCCGGATTGAGTTAACGCTTGAAGTCAATGCTGTTTCTCTCTGGGAGCTGGTGCAGCTTCTTATTACACCCTGAACCCGTTGCTTAACATCAGGCCTGGCGCCAGGTTGGACTCACGCCGACGGTCATGCAGTAAAAACTGTGGTTAAAGGCCCGCACATCCAGAG
>JANLTO010000013.1:0-10395 GCA_031362985.1 Lysobacterales bacterium
ATCTCCTTGATCAAACCGGGGACATCCCCCGTGATCAAGGATCAGAGATTTTTACGTCATTTACAGCAAAGGTGAATGGGGAGGCTGAAGAGGAGACAGTGGGATCGGAGCACCACCGCGACAGCGGTTTAGTTCAACTACAATTGGACCCCATTTTCGGGGTGGTGCACGGTAGAGTCTGCCTTTGTGTTCGACCAGTGAAGCATTTTTCCTACGCCGTAACAAGCTCTTGGCCGATGGCGCCGCATCACCCCAAGATTTGGGGTCAGAGTAATGGGAAAAAAGGGCTCTGACCCCTTTATCGCAAACTGGCGTAGACTCGCATGCCACGGTTCATTAAATGCACCTGCCCACCATTCGAGCGTATGGATATGCACACGTATCAAGAGACATTCAGTATTAGAAGACTTTGGATCATTCTCGCTATCGGCATGATTGTAATGTTTGGAATCCTGCTATTCCTGGGCAGGGAAATTTACCAGCAGGCGCCACCCATCCCTGCATTGGTGAAATCGGAATCCGGCGAAACTTTGTTCACGCTGGAAGATATCGAAACCGGTCAGAACATCTGGCAATCGATTGGTGGCATGCAACAAGGGTCGATCTGGGGACACGGCAGCTATCTTGCGCCCGACTGGTCTGCGGATTGGCTGCACCGTGAAGCCGAAGCACTGCTTGCAATTTACGCGCTGAACCAAGCGGTGACTGGACTGATACCCGAGCAGGAACGTGTGTTACAGCTGGCCGCCTTGCAAACGGAAATGCGCACCAATACCTACGAGCCGGTCAATGGCACGATCACTGTGAGCAACAATCGGGCTAAAGCCATCCGCGAGGTCGAACAGCATTTTGTTGACTTGTATGAAGGGGGTAGCGAGGAAGCTCTCAAATTACGCCGTGATTACGCTTTTCCCGTTTATGGTGAGCTGACGGATGGCGAAGCACAGAAACTGGCTGCCTTCTATTTTTGGACTGCCTGGGGTGCAACCACCAATCGCCCGGGCAAAGTCATCACGTACACCAGCAACTGGCCGCATGAACCTCTGGTCGGAAACAAACCTCCCAGCAGCCTGCTGATGTGGAGTCTGGCCTCGATTATCCTGCTGTTGGGCGCTGCAGGTTCGCTGGTTGCCTACTACGCCAAGCAGTTTGATGTATGGCGGGAAGACATATTGCCGCATGAAGGAATGGCAATCACGGATGCCATAGGCGCTGCCATCATTACACCGTCGATGCGTGCTACCGCCAAATATTTCTGGGTGGTGTGTGCCTTGTTTCTGGCTCAGGTTTTACTTGGAATTGTCACGGCCCACTATGCGGTTGAGGGTCAGGGTCTATATGGTTTGCCCTTTGCGGAGTACTTGCCCTACACGGTTACCCGCACGTGGCATACCCAGCTTGCGGTGTTGTGGATTGCCACCGCGTGGCTGGCTACCGGGCTGTATGTCGCCCCATTGATAAGCGGGCGCGATCCGAGCTTCCAGCGCTTTGGTGTGAATTTCCTGTTTATCAGTTTGATTGTGATCGTGGTCGGGTCATTCGCCGGGCAATGGGCGGCGGTGCATCGCTTCTTCACCGATCTGACCGCCAATTTCTGGTTTGGACACCAGGGCTATGAATATGTCGATCTGGGCCGATTTTGGCAAATCTACCTGACCGTTGGCCTGCTGCTTTGGGTTGCCCTGGTGGCGAGGGGTTTGTGGCCGGTGCTCCAGCAAAAAGGTGGCAAATCTTTGATCTACCTGGTGCTGGTGTCGGCGCTTGCTATCGGCCTGTTGTACGCGGCAGGCTTGATGTGGGGCCAGCACACACATATTTCGATCATGGAATATTGGCGCTGGTGGGTGGTCCATCTATGGGTTGAAGGTATTTTCGAAGTGTTTGCCACAGCGATCATTTCCCTGCTGTTTGTCCGGATGGGCATCTTGCGGACCTCAACCGCTACGATCATGGTGTTGTTTGCCACCATCATTTTTCTGTTTGGCGGTGTTTTGGGCACCTTCCATCACCTCTATTTCAGCGGCACGCCCACCTCGGTGATCGCAGTTGGAGCAATGATATCGGCGCTGGAAGTGGTGCCTTTATTAGTGGTTGGTTTTGAGGCTTATACTCGCCATAAACTTGAGCATCAGGCCGACTGGGAACGCACCTATCACTGGCCTTTCATGTTTTTCAGTGCCGTGCTGTTTTGGAACTTGGTGGGTGCGGGTTTATTCGGCTTCCTGATCAATCCTCCGATTGCGCTCTACTACATGCAAGGCCTGAATCTGACTGCTAACCATGGCCATGCTGCTTTGTTTGGTGTTTATGGCATGCTCGGACTGGGCCTTACATTGTATTGCCTGCGTGGATTAACCAATGTGGAATTGTGGAACCAGAAACTACTGAAAATTTCATTCTGGTCTTTGAATATTGGGTTGGCGATGATGACGTTTCTGTCCCTGCTCCCGCAGGGAGCGTTGCAGACTTATGCCTCCATCGAACACGGCTATTGGTTCGCTCGCACGGCAGAATTCATGCAAAGCCCGGTGATGCATGCGCTGGTGTGGGCGCGCGTGCCGGGTGATGTGGTGTTCAGTGTTGGTGTGTTTGCTTTTGTCTGGTTTGTGTATCGGGCGTTTGTGCCAAAGCGGGCGGCCTGAATTCGGAGCGGTGGGGAGCAAGGATAGGAGAGAACAAGGATAGGACTTCCACATTTCGCAGTCAGCGGAGTTGTGGGTGCCCTTTTTGTTCCCAAAGGGCTCTGACCCCTTTATTCCGAAATTTCTCCACCGCGATAGTGAATCTGCAGGCCCTTCAGGAATGCGCGGAGCGCCTGGTCTTTACATTCACGGTAGTGCTTGTGGCCCGGTTTGCGGAAGAATGCGCTTAGTTCGTGTTTACTCACCTTCAGCCCGCCTTGGCTCAGCAGAGCTAAAACTGCCTCCGCCTGCAGCTCGAGCGCTATTTTTAATTTCAGGAAAATCTGGTTGTTGTTGAGGCGTTTTTCAGCAGCAGGTGTGACCCCCTGTCTTTTTCCACGACGGTCAATGATCAATCCATTAAGAAATGCTGCCAATCCTTCGTCTCTCAACGGGGCAAATGCTTCATCAGAATCTTGCTTGAGCCAATCGCTGATTTGCGCTCTGTTTACCTGCCAATCGCCCAGCCCGAAGATTGCAATTACTTTCGAATCACCAAGATCAAAGGCGTAGCGGATACGGCGCAGAATATCGTTGTTGGTCATGCTGCAACAGCGCCTGGAATTATATTCATGGGTACGTCACCTTCTTGCCACCCAGGAAATCTTTGCATTACTTCAACGAACAAGGAAGATTCCAGAAAGGTCTGCAGCCAAATTTGCAGCCGTGGGAAAGGCGCCTGATCAAACCACGTTTTATCAACCAGCGCTAACTGGCGTACAAACGGGAAAATAGCCACATCGGCAAAGGTAAGCTTTGCGGAGAGCAGGTAGCGGTTCCTGGCCAGGCACTGCTCCAGTCTCAGCAAGAAGGTTTCTGCCTGCATACGGTAATGAGATTGCGGGTGGGGTGGAAATCGCTCCCAGTACTTGTAGTGCTCAAGATGCCGCATGAATTCTGAATCATTTTCCTCGACCAGAGACCGGGTTTCAGTACGCCACTCGTCCCGCAACCAGCCATCCGGGTCATGTTGCGTCAGGGCCCAGCGCATCACATCCAGGCTTTCATCGATCACGTTGCCTCCCGGCAGGCACAGGACAGGCACGGTCCCTTTTGACGAAACCCGCAACAGGGCTGATGGCTTGTCGCCCAGGAACACCTCGCGCAATTCATAGTCGATCGCCGCGTAGCGCAGGGCCATGCGCGCCCGTATCGCATAAGGACAGCGTCGAAATGAATAAAGTATCGGTACGTTCAGGGACAAGAATCAACTACCAGGCCAATGGATACAGCATGATACCGGAGAACCAATACTTGGGGTCAGAGAACCAATACTTGGGATCAGAGTTAAAACCCTGGTTCAGCTGGAAAGAACTGACCTCTCCCCCGTAATCGATCCAGTTTTGGTGGGGAAATTGATCATAGGCCAGCAAAAATCAATCAATGAATAGAGAAAATGTATCCGGCCCCTTTTTGCCCATCTGGACTCACGGTATCAGCGCCTCGAAACCATCTTTGAACACCGTCTGGAGCGGGACGCTGTAGATCCGGACGTGGCCGGCTTGAGCGCCGTTACCAGAGTTGAGAGCAGCCCCGCTGGCGACCCGGGTGCCAACTCCGGACAGCGAGACCGACACGCCCGAGTTGTCATCAGCAGCCTCTCCGTTGATGTCGGAACCGAACTGGGTCCAGCTTGAGCCGTTCCAGTCGTAGACCCGAACGTGGCCGGCATTGTTGAAGCTGCCATCGTTGAAACGAGCCCCGATGGCGACCCGGTTGCCATCTGCGGACACTGAGACCGACTGGCCCGAGTTGTCATCAGCGGCTTCGCCGTTGATGTCGGCGCCGACCTGGGTCCAGATTGAGCCGTTCCGAGCGTAGACTCGAACGTGGCCGGTATTGTTGAAGCTGCCATCGTTTAAACTGGCACCGATGGCGACCCGGTTGCCATCTGCGGACAGCGAGACCGACTCGCCCGATCCATCGCCATTGGCCTCGCCGTCGATGTCGGCACCGAACTGGGTCCAAATTGAGCCGTTCCAGTCGTAGACCCGAACGTGGCCGGCATTATTGAAGCTGCCATCGTTGTTATTAGCCCCGATGGCGACCCGGCTACCATTTGCGGACAGCGAAACCGACCTGCCCGACTGATCACCAGCGGCCTCACCGTCGATGTCGGCGCCGAGCTGGATCCAATTTGTGCCGCTCCAGTTGTAGACCCGAACGTGGCCCTTGCCACCGTTGTTAATAGCCCCGATGGCGACCCGACTGCCATCTGTGGACAGCGAGACCGACGCGCCCGACTGATCAAAAGTGGCCTCGCCGTCGATGTCGGCGCCGAGCTGGATCCAATTTGTGCCGCTCCAGTTGTAGACCCGAACGTGGCCGGTACTCTGGCCCGGGATGCCGCCACCAGCGTTGCCAACAGACCCTATGGCCACCCGGTTGCCATCTGCGGACAGCGCAACCGAGAAGCCCGAGTTGTCATTAGAGGCCTCGCCGTTCATGTCGGCGCCGAGCTGGGTCCAGCCTGAGCCGTTCCAGCTGTAAACCCGAACGTGGCCGGCACTGGTGAAGCTGCCGCTGTTGCTAACAGCCCCGATGGCGACCCGGCTGCCATCTGCAGACATCGAGACGGACCCGCCCGAATGGTCACTAGCGGCCTCGCCGTCGATGTCGGCGCCGAGCTGGGACTGCGCCTGGATCACACTTGTGACTGCAAAAAGAAGAAGGCCAATAAGGCTGGAAAATGATTTCAATGGTGAATGCTCCGTGATGGCAGTGATTGCCGTCCGATCCGGCAGGTCTGGACCTTGATCCCTCACCTGCAGGGTGCTGTTCGTATACAAGTTCGGCAAAATGCATTGATACAATGATGCAGTTGTGAGTGTAGCAGGGTTGCTGAGTGAAATTTGATTCTGGGCAGGCTGTTTTGTAAGAGCGCGCTTGCTCGCGATGTCAGGCGTGAAGGTTTCTCAATCAGGCGACCGGCGACGTACTTGCAGAACGAAGCGAAAGAGGGGCCCATTTTCCTCCTTATAAAATTGTATCCGACCCCTTTTATTCGGCCCCTTTAATTCCTCTTAGGCCTCTGACCCCATCACTTCAAGCCGCCACAGCGAAGTCACCTCGGCCATCCGTGCGGCGTGCAATGGATCACTGGCGTCTGATGCGCGCGGGTGCGTCGGCCGGGTGTCGATGCGCTCCAGCACGTGCAACCCGGCGGCGCCGAATGCGGCCAGCAACTGCTCTCTCGACCTCAGCCCGAGATGCTCCGCAAGGTCTGACAGGATCAACCAGCCCTCGCCTCCGGGCACGAGATGTTCAGCAAGTCCGGACAGGAAACCCAGCAACATGCTGCTGTCGGGATCGTAGACGGCTCGTTCGAGCGGCGAGCTTGCCCGCGCCGGGAGCCAGGGCGGATTGCACACGATGAGTGCGGCTTGCCCGCTCGGGTACAGATCTGCCTGCTGCACAGTCACTTGCTGCGTCAGCCCGAGCCGTTCGATGTTGTCGCGCGCGCAAGCCAATGCGCGCGGCTCCAGATCGGTGGCAAGCACCTGTCCGACGCCGCGGCGCGCGAGCACTGCCGCGAGTACGCCGGTACCGGTGCCGATATCGAATGCCATGTTGTGCTCTACCAAGGCCGCCGGCAACGGCGCCTGCGCCACCAGCTCCACGTACTCGTGGCGGAGCGGCGCGAACACGCCGTAATGCGCATGAATCCGCAGATTGACGGTGGGAAGATCGATGCCGCGAACCCGCCATTCGTGTGCCCCGATGATGCCCAGCAGTTCACGCAAAGACAGCACCAACGGGCCCTGCCCCGCACCGAACGCCTCACTGCAGGCGGCGCTGACGTCCGGAGCACGGCGCAGCGCGCTGCGGTAATCGGCATCGAGCTCGATGAGTAGTGCACTTAATGTTCGTGCCCGCTGGGCGCGCGCTTGTCGCTCGCGATGGAAGGCCTCTGGCATTTTCGTAGCGGCGGCTGCGGCCAAGGTTGCAGCGTGGCGGGGCGGCACACGCCGATGCCGATCAACACGATTCCGATCCGCACGATTCCCCAGCGCGTTTAACAGCTGTCGGGCATTCTGGAAGTCACCGCGCCACAATAACGCCACACCCTGGCATGCGAGCCCATAGGCCGTATCGGCGTTCAATCGGTCATCGGCGAGTTGCACCTGCTGCGGAGGTGCTGCGCCCCGTTCGGACTGCCAGTGCGCATTATGCGTCACGCCGTCCTCGGTCCACCGTATTTGCTGGAAGGTGATCAGAAGGATTCGTCGTGACGCAGGTAACGCCACTGGCCAGCCGGTAGATGACCAAGCACAACATTGCCGCTGCGCACTCGCTTCAGACCGGTGACGACCAGGCCTACCAGCTCGCACATGCGACGGATCTGGCGCTTGCGCCCTTCGCGCAGGATGAAGCGCAACTGGTCTTCGTTCTGCCAGCTCACTTTCGCCGGTTTCAGCTGCACACCATCGAGCTTCAGGCCGTGCCGCAAGCGCTGCAGGCCACTGCCCGACAATGTCCCCTTGACGCGCACCAGGTATTCTTTTTCGATCGAAGTATCCTGCCCAATCAGCTGCTTCGCAATGCGACCGTCCTGGGTAAGCACGAGCAGGCCGGTCGAGTCGATGTCCAGCCGGCCGGCCGGCGCGAGCCCGCGCAGGTGCCGTCGCTGGAACTGCAGCGGCGACGGATCATCAGCCCAGCGGTTCTCGGGGCGGATCAACACCACGGCTGGCTCATAACCGTCCTCGGCCTGCCCGGAGACGTAGCCTACGGGCTTATGCAACAGTATCGTCACCAGTTCGTTCTGCTGTGCCGTTGCCTCGTGCACAACTTCGATGCGCGCCTCGCGCGATACGCGCACGCCGAGTGTGTTGACAATCTCGCCGTCGACTTTGATCCAGCCTTTTTCGATCCACTTGTCGGCCTCGCGGCGCGAACACAGGCCGAGCTCGCTCATGCGCTTGGAAAGTCTGGGTAAGTCCATATCGGGTTCTGCCATCCTGAGTCCTGGGCTGTGATCGGCTGCTGGCGCTGGAGACACGTGCCATTTTGCCTGAAACCCTTGAAAAGGGGCCGTGAAAAGGGGCCGGATACAATTTCAGGCAAATGTATCCGGCCCCTTCTATTGGCCCCTTTTATTCAATTTTTCCGCGTTCCTGCGGGAACGCCGTTTTGCATACTTCTGCCTGGCGCCGTTCGATGTACCGTCGGCTTTGCGGGTTGTTGGGCGATAACTTCCAGCCCGACTCCCATAGCCTCCAGCACCCGACGAACAGTCTCAAAGCGAGGTTTGGCGCCAGCCTTCAAAGCCTTGTAAAGGCTCTCGCGGCCAAGGCCACTCTCGGTTGAAATACCGGCGATTCCCCGTGCTTTTGCCACATCGTTCACCGCTGCCAGAAAAGCATTTGGGTCAGGATCTGCCAGGGCGACCGTCAGGTATTGGGCAATGATCTCTTCGGTGTCGAGGTAATCGCTGGCCTCAAACGGTGCCACGCCCAGCACGTTTTTCTTGCTCATAATTCACTCCTCTTCATACAGTCTGGCCAGTTGCTTCGCCCTGAGGATATCCGCTTGTTGCCCCCGCTTTGTGCCACCGCAAAGCAGCAGGTAGACCGCAGCTTCGATCCGCATGAAGTAGATGCGATAGCCAGGCCCTGCATGAATGCGCATTTCCGACACACGTTGGCCCAGCGCAGTGCTGTCGCCAAAACTTTCCCAGTCTGCTGCACGGATTCTTTTGATAATGTGCGCTTTGCCATTGACATCCTTGAGTTGTGAAAGCCACTCATCAAAGACAGCAGTTCGAACAATGGTATTCATTGTATGCATGTATCCATATGGATACAATGTATTGAACATGAAAATCCGGGAAGGGCAAATTTACCTGCCAAATTGTAGGAAACGTGCTTCGCCCGGTTCGCTTACGCTACAGGAGTCCAGCCGTTATGAATATTGAGAAGAAAATGTCAGGTGGCTGCATGTGCGGCGCAGTTCGTTATGAAGCCAGAGGGGAATCTTTCAGTATTGCCCATTGCCACTGTCATAGCTGTCGCAAGAACAATGGCGGGCCGGTGGTAACCCTGGCCGGATATCTTAAAAGCCAGGTCACGTTTTCGGGCAAGGATCGAAGTTTTTACGCGTCATCGCCCGGAGTACTGCGGGCATTTTGCAGTAACTGCGGCACACCGCTGACCTGGGAAGGTGATGCGGGCGAGTTGGGCCAGATCATTGAATTGCATGTGAGTACGTTTGACGACCCGGAGGCCATGGTTCCAACTCCCCATGCGTTTTACCCCGAGCGCATTTCGTGGTTTGAGGTGGCTGATGATTTACCCCGATATGAGGGTTTTCCGGAAGACAGCGTTTTGCTGTGCCATGGGCCGGCCGAGCGCTGACGGCAGGCTGCGCCCGGCGACCCGGTATTGGTAGGACGTTTTCGGCAAGGTTCGCCGTTATTTCCTGAGTGAAGGGTCAGGCGACGCTTTGAAGCTTGTTGGCGAAGTCGCGGCTACTGGTTGGCGGAGGTAATGGCTTGCCATCGTGTCGATACGATGCAATGGTTTCCTCAACTATCTGGCAGAGCTCGGTAAAGACTTCTCCCTCATCGTCGCCGTGGCACCCGCCAAGTATCAAGCCGGGTGCGCTCCCAACATAGCACTGATCTTCATCAGACCACTCCACGATCTTTACGTACTTTGCACTGTCTTTCATGCTTTGGACTCCTCAATAGCCGAGCGCACCGCGCGAATCTGATAGTGCTTTGCGTCGTCACCTGGGTGTCCGGAAATTGTAACCGCTTGCGTGACGTTTGGATGCACGAAATTTCGGTGACTTCCCTTGCCGCCGCGACTTACAAAGCCAGCGCTCTCGAGTTGGCTTATGATTTCCCGGATTTTTGGCGGCATATGCGATACCTCAACTTCCACCCTTCATTTTTAGCCAGGAGTGAACCAGCCCGATATCGATTTTCCCCTTCAGTGTTTGTAGGAAAACCCGGAAGAAAAGAGCTCTGACCCCTTTGCTGTACCGGCTCTCCGCATTGGTTGGACGTTCCCGCGGGAATGTCGGGTGGCCGTTTGGAGTGCAAACAGTGGACATACACATCCCGCAGTCACTACAGTTGTGGGTGTCCTGCTGAGCCCCAAAAAGCTTAACCAAGGAGAAGAATAATGTTTTCACGTGCAATGCCTTCAACCCTTCGATGCTTGTCAATCGTCACCTTGCTGTGCCTCACAACTGCTGTTAGTGCTGCGACTGCGGCCGGCGAGCAGGGAACACAACTCCGCACCATCGTCCTCAATGGTGACAGCATGCGCATTGCGGACATCGTCGATCTCGCCAGTGGCCGAGCGTTGATCCAAGTATCCGATGCCGGCATGCAACGCGTTCGTGCGGCGCGGGATGTGGTGGATGCTTTTATCAAGGAGGGCCGCCCTGCTTATGGCATCACCACCATGTACGGTGCCGATTTCCAGACCACTCTGCCGCCCGATGCAATGCGCCGCTTTGGGCGCATCAATATCATCCAGGAGGCCACGCGGGTGGGAGACGGGTCGCTGCCGGTTGTGGACACCGGCACCATGCGCGCCGCATGGGCACTGCTGGTCAATAGCTACTTGCGGGGCTTTTCCGGAGCCAGCCCTGACCTGGTCGCCACCTTGGTGAATCGGGTAAACACCAACAAGATCCCTGACGATGTGGAGTACGGAAACTCCATGGGTGACGCGGATCTTACTGCCAATGCCCAGGCCGC
>JANLTO010000145.1:0-4010 GCA_031362985.1 Lysobacterales bacterium
AACCCGGCGGTGTGCTGATACTCAGTTCAGGTGATCTCGACGCCTGGACATGGCGCTGGCTCGGTAGCGGACATTGGTATCTGCAGACACCGCAGCATTTATCCGTATTGTCGCGCCGGTTTCTGACCTATGTCGCCGCCCGACACGATCTGATCCTCAGCGATGTTCACCGTATCCCGCATCGGCAGTCCTTAGTCCATGAGCGATTTTCTGAAGCAATTAAGGCCATTTACTGGGGCCTTCGCCGCCGACGTGGCATTTTCCGCTTGCCACACCGCTTGCTGCAGTCTGTTCCAGGATTCTGGAAACTTCGGCACATGCAGTCCGTGCCGTGGACGATGAGTTTGACAGATCATTTTTTGGTGACCTATAAACACTAATTTAAAAAAAGCCAGCAGTGGCTAGCAAGGTACTTCTCGTCACCGGCTCTGCCGGCCTGATCGGCTCAGAGACTGTACGGTACTTCTCGGCGTTGGGCTGGCAAGTGCATGGTATTGACAACAACATGCGCGCGGACTTTTTCGGGCCGGATGGAGACACCACCTGGAACCTGAAGCGACTACAGGATGAAATTCCGGGATATGAACATCACGTGGTCGATATCCGCGACCGTGCGGCGATGCTGCGTGCGTTGGAAGAGGTCCCAGTGGACATGATAGTCCACGCGGCGGCGCAGCCCTCGCACGACCTTGCTGCGAGCCGGCCGTTCGACGACTTCGATGTGAACGCCGTCGGCACAATTAACTTATTGGAAGCAACGCGACGCTTCCGACCAGAGGCCACATTTTGTTTCATGAGCACGAACAAAGTCTATGGCGATGCGCCGAACGAACTGAAGTTGGTGGAACTGGACACCCGCTGGGACTACGCACGCGCAGAGGACCACAACGGAATCGCCGAAACCTGCCGCATCGACCAAAGCAAACATAGCCTGTTCGGCGCAAGCAAAGTCGCGGCCGATGTAATGGTCCAGGAATACGGCCGATATTTCGGCATGAAGACGATGTGCCTGCGCGGCGGCTGCCTGACCGGGGCAGCGCACAGCGGTGCTGAATTGCACGGCTTTCTGGCCTATCTGGCGCGATGTGTCGTCGACGGTCGTCCCTATCGGGTGTTCGGCTATAAGGGCAAGCAGGTGCGCGATAACATCGATGCCAGCGATGTTTGCCGCTTGATCGAGCGTTTCCACGCCGAGCCCCGTTGCGGCGAGGTCTACAACATTGGTGGCGGCCGAGGAAACAGCGTATCGATGCTGGAAGCCATTGCGCGCATCGAGGCGATTGCGCAGCGCAAATTGCAGTGGGAGTATGTGGCAGAGAATCGCGTTGGCGATCACATCTGTTATATCTCAGATCTGACCAAACTGAAGGCGCACTTCCCCGGGTGGGATATAAACGTGGGCCTCAACGATATTCTAGAAAGCATCGTACGCCAACTCAGCGTTCGCTCAACGTCGACGCTATCTCCACGGCCGGCGTATTGAGCCCTTTGGAATACTTTGAATGTTAAGCCCTGTGCCCACAGTTCTCCTGGTTACATGGACCCCACCCGGAGATCGAAACGTCGGGGAAGTTATCCTTCGTGACCTGTGCAGCTTTCTGCCTGACGCATGCTTACGCATTTGCGAAGTGAGTCGTTTCGAAGGTGCCGGATCACGTTATGAACGAATTCGTCTAGAAGCGCCGGACGAGAAGCCTTGGCGTCCCCTGCCAGGACGGGCAGGTGGGTTGCTCAATCACATTCGTATCAGAACTCGTTTCCGACGCGCAGCAGATCGTCTCGTCTCAACCATTGCGGACTACGCGCATGCCAACCAGGTGGACAAAATCTGGCTGACACTCAGTAGTCAGACTCTCATCCGGGTGGGTTCGCAGCTATCCAAAGCAACGCATCTCCCCATCTTCAGTTTGGTTTGGGACCCACCAGATTTCCTGGCGCGTCACCAATCCTGGGATTCAGCAAGTGTTGGTTGGACGAAGCGAAACTTCCACCGTGCCATGCGTGCGTCCAGTGCAGCAATGGTTGTATCCGACTCAATGGTTAAACGCTACGTCGCTGACTACGGGATTCCATGCACTATCGTAAGGCATGCCTTCGCCGCGGAATCAAGTGCGAGATCCTTATCGATTTCTGAAGAGAGAGGCATTCGGATCGGGTTTGCCGGAACGCTCTACGACCAAAGTCAGCTCGACTGCCTGATTTCTGCGCTCAATCCAATGGAGTGGTGCATTGGAGGACGGAAGGTTACGCTGCGAATGATCGGCAACTACTACCGGTTCACGAAGCTCAACAGGCCTTCGAACATAGAGCTGTTGGGTTGGCGAAGCACAACTGAGACGCGCCAACTGCTATCCGAATGCGACTTCACATACCTGCCTGTCTCCTTTCAGCCAGGCTCCGCTGAGTTTGCCCGCCTCGCATTTCCGACCAAGCTCAGTACGTTTCTGGCCGCGGGCCGGCCGGTACTGGTGCACGCGCCTGATTATGCCGCTCCCGCTTCATTTTGCAGGGAGCACGGCTTTGGCGTCGTTTGCTCGTCCATGAGTACGGCGGATTTGCAACGCTCAATGGTTGAGATTGTGTCACCAACGGACCAGGCGGCATTGGTCGAAAAGGTTCGCAAGACCTGCAGCGATTATTTCTCACGAAGCGTGATGAGGCGTCAGTTCGCCAGTTTCCTTGGTGTCAGCGAGGAACTACTCAATGAATGATTGTTGCGAATGCACCATTCGTTAAAAAGGCTCCAGACAATTTCAAGTGGGAAGCTGATGGAACCGATCGCTGTTAACATCGACGGATTGATCTATGCCAAGCAGGCACATGGCGGAATCAGTCGCAATTTTACAAATCTTATCAACGCCTTTGCTGAGCGATCTGACGCTGACGTAAATTTATACCTTGAGCCTGGTGTGGCGGCACCTGAGGGCATGTCGGCCGTTCGAGTCCGCCGGCTTCCAGGCGATGTACAGGTTCGCCCTTCTCGCGTGTTCAATGGTTTATCTGCTTCCTTTTCAGATCGCCGCCGTCGATTCTTCTGGAAATCGTTAAGTTCGGGTATCTTTCACTCTTCGTTTTACTCGTCTCCGGAAGGGCTTCGTATTCCGCAAGTCTTGACCATGCACGACTCGATATTCGAGGACTACCCGTTACTGTTCAGTTCAGATCGGCATCGCCAGCACCTCGCGGAAAAGCAGCGGGCACTGCGAGCTTGCGATGCGCTTGTTTTCCCATCGGAGTTTGCCAAAGAACGGACACGAGAAAATTACAACATTGGCGAACGTCCTGCCGTGGTAATTCCTCACGCTGTCGGCCCCTTGTTTTACCATGTGCCATCCAAATCTCATGTTGATGCCATGCAGCAGGAAATAGCAGGTATGCGTCCGTTCTTGCTGCATGTTGGTTCACGCTACCTGCACAAGAATGTCCCGAAGCTGTTGCAAGCGTTCTCTGGATGGGAGCAAAGAACTCAAATCGCCCTGGTGCTGGCGGGGGGCGGCCTGCTACAGCCGGAGGAACAGCAACTGATTAGTTCCCTTGGTATTGAAGACGATGTTTTCGTCTGGCCTCGAATGAGCGACCATGAGTTGCATTGTGCCTATTACGCCGCTACGGCGTTTGTGTTTCCATCCTTGAGTGAAGGCTTTGGGTTTCCAGTCCTTGAAGCGCTAGCGTGCGGCTGCCCAACTGCGTGCTCGAATGCTGCTTCGTTGCCGGAAGTAGGCGGCAATGCCCCAGTCTATTTCGACCCAGTTGAAACCGACAGCATTCGCTCCGCGCTCAGTGAAGTCGTTTCGCTAGTTGGCGATAAGGCACGCTGGGGTGCCGCGCGCGAAGATGTAAATAGGCGCAAGTGGAAAGACGTTGCCGGGGAATATTTGAATTTTTATCGACGGGTTGTGGCGAGCGATTCCGCAAGTTCAGCGACGCCTGGAGTAAAACGCTGATGGAATCAACTCCAGCATCCGGATTAGTCGCTGTTGTCACCACCATTCAAACGCCGACGCCAGCGG
>JANLTO010000076.1:0-5394 GCA_031362985.1 Lysobacterales bacterium
GGTGCGCTGGCTTTTTCGACCTACCTGGGCGGCAGCACTGATAAATTTGTGCAGGCAACGAGTGGCGTGGCGGTCAATGCTTCCGGCAAAATTATCCTCGTAGGCCAAACGCAGTCTGTTGATTTTCCCGTGGTGGATTCAACCACTACCCTTACTGGATCACGGGACCTCACCCTGTCCATTATCAGTCAATCCGGCGATACCGATGGTGATTTGGACGGAGTACCCGATGCCGTGGATGCATTTCCGGCCGATATCAGCGAATGGCGCAATATCGATGGCGACCTGACCGGCGACAACGCCGACACCGATGACGACGGCGACCTCACTGCCGACAGCAGTGATGCCTTTCCGCAGAAATCCACCGAAACGATTGATGCGGACAATGATGGTGCAGGCAACAACCTGGATCAATTTGATGCAGATGCCTCAAACTACTTTAATCTTGATGGAGACGCTTTCGCCGATTTCGCCGATACCGACGCCGACGCCGATGGCACGACCACGCCCACCGATCAGTTTGATTTCGACGCCACGGAAACGGCCGACACCGATGGCGATGGCGTGCGCAATAATGCTGATACAGATGACGATGGTGACGGATTTCCCGACGTGTATGACATCATCGACCCATTGGATGCCGGGACTCCCGTGCTGAATTTCGAGACCTACAACGCACAGGAGGCAGACCGCTTCCCATCACCCTGGCTGGAACCTTTTTCATTTCCTGCCGGTGCTGACGTGCCCTGGACCAGCGCTGATGACCAAAGCCACGGCGGGACGCGGAGTATGAGCAGCCAAACCATCGGCCATAGCCAGAAGGCCGCGATCCAGCTAACCACGGACCCTGGCTTTCCGGCTACCCTTCTGCGGTTCTGGTACAAAGTGGACAGCGAAGCGGGCGCTGACCTGCTGACCTTCAGCATCGATGGCAATGTGCTCTTGACGGCCTCAGGGAATACCGGCTGGAAGTTGTTCAGCACTCCAGCCGCAGCATCGGTGCACATCCTCAAGTGGCAATATGCCAAGAACGGCTCGGTTTCCATTGGTGATGATGCTGCCTGGTTCGATGATTTAACCATATTTGATTGCTCCCTGGTCACTGATGTCTCGCTGCTGGAATGCCAGGCTTTGGTCGCGCTGTACAACCAAACGGGCGGGCCCACCTGGACCAACCAAACCAATTGGTTGTCCGCATCGAGTGCCTGCATTTGGCAAGGGGTTACCTGCAATGGCAGTAATCATGTCATTGCATTGGCCCTGCCCAACAGCAACCTGGAAGGGGAATTGCCCACTCAACTGCAGGACCTCACGTTCCTGGGCAATGGTCAACTGAACCTGCTTGGGAATGCGGTGTTTACCACCAATGCCGCACTGAATACATTTTTGATAGCCAAGACCGGATATAGCTGGATAGATACCCCGGTCCCGCCCCCCCTCAATGAATCTACCGGGTTTACCACGCCCACCGACTTGCTGACCGCCCCGGATCCGTTCGTGGGCACGCCGTTTACCACTCTGCAGGCCAACTCTGGTTTTGATCCAACCCAGGACGCGGTGGTGACTGTTGTCGATGCCGGCATCACCAACGGCGGCATGCTGACCCTGGATTCAAGCAATGCAAGCTGGACGGGTGCTGCCGATGACGGCGTATTCCTGGGCTTAAGCACCTGGGGCGATTTCACGGTTGAATTGACGGTCAACAGCCTGGACGCCGTAAACGGCAATAGCGTTGGCCTGATGGTGCGCGTGCCCGCCGATGATGATGTGACGGCAGGAGGCCCCGGCCGAGACTATGTCACGCTCGGTGTCGACGGCGCCACCACGCAGATTGTCTGGAGCAGTACCAATGGCGGAGTAACGCAAGGTGGCACTGAAGTTCCGCAAGCGCTGGTTGGCCTGCACCTTCCTGACGGCCGCGCAGTGAACGAGATTCACCTGCGCATCCAGCGCAATGGCAGCGTCTTGCGCAACGGCAGTGTCCTCCGCAACGGCAGTGTTCTGAGCCTGGCTTATCGCGTGGGTAGCGCCACCACCTGGACTGAGCTTAGTGTCTCACCGGTGACACGCACCGATATCGATACCCTGGAACTGGAAACTGGTATCTACCAGACCAGTATTCTCCCGGCGACCGCCGTGGTGGATGATTTCAGCATCAAGAGCGATCTGATTCTGCAGGCGGGGTTTGAATAGGCAAGCCGTTGGCAGACTCGCCTTGACCAGTTCACAGCCAACAGCGCTCAGCCGCAGATGCAGGCGCTGGACCATTTTGTTGTTATCGGTCCTGGCTTTCTCTCTGCAAGCCGCAGAACAAATAGCGGCGCAGGCACATCTGGACGTGCCGTCAAGCCAAACCCAGGCAGCGCATTTGCTCACCGAAGAACAGATCAATCGGGCCAGCGTTCTTGGAGATACTTTTTCGCTTGCGCCCTTGGTGCAAGATTCTGGCGCGGCGATTTATGTATCCGCCCCCAGCGTAACAACTCACACATTTGACGGGGCGACTGAATCCGGGGGCAGCAACCTGAAGGGTACTGCGGGTGGAACCTTTAGGGTCGTGGAAGGAATTGATCCGTTGGCCGGTGGTGTCAACCGGATCATTGTTGAAGCCACCGCAGTGAGTTCTGTTTTACAGGCAGAGCCTTGGGTAAGTAGTGCGTTCGCTGCCAGCGGCTATGTATCCTGGCGTCTTGACGTAGGTTCCACCGCCGGGGGAACCAATCCCATTCAGCCTGTTACGCCCTTTACTCCGATCGCTTCAGGTATCAATGTTTTCAACAGCGCTGGAGTGCCACAAGGCAGTTTTGCCCTGTCCAGCAACACCAGCACTGCAACCACTCTTTCCGGCGTGGCTATATTGGGCAATAGTGGCCAGAATATTGCCGGCGTCAATGTCGCGAGTATCCAGATGTATTGGGACATACTGCCCCAGCCAACCGACCTGGCATTGCAACTGGTGGATGCGGATGACGGTGCTTTTCTCCCTGGCAGCCCACTGGATGTTTATATAAAAATTGACAACCTGGGCGCCATTGCGTCAGGCGCCAGCCTGCTTACCCTGTATGCATCCACGGATGCGACCATAACAACTGCCGATCGCGCATTGGGTAGTTTTGCCATACCGGCCATAGACGCCGGGGATTCGTTTGAGGCTACGGCGCCGGCCGCACTTCCCGCCAACCTGGCTAATGGCACCTGGTACATCGGTGGAATCCTCGATGCTTCAGACCCCCAAGCCGCCAATAACGTCAAGCATGATCCCAACCCCATTTCCGTTCGCACCACACCGGAAATTCGCATCAGGCCGTTAGCGCTCACCTTCAATGAGCCGCCCAAATCGCCTGCTGCGATTGTTCCGGAGCCTGGCGCAGTCACAAGCTCGCAGGATATGACCCGCACCGTGTTGCCACAATTACTCAATCGGGCCAGGACTATTGGCAGGGTGAGGATTATTGTCGGTTTCGACATGCCAGTTCAGCCTGATGGTTTGCTGACGGAAAGCGGCAGGCAGGCGCAACGACAGGAGATCCAGGCCCGGGGCAAACAGGTCTTGGCTGACCTGAAAGGTTTTGATTTCAGGGAACATGCGCAATTTCGCTTCATACCCTACCTGGCTCTCACGGTGGATGCGGACGCATTGCAAAAGCTGGCCCAATTGCCCTATGTAAGCAGCATTGAAGAAGACCGTTTGTCCCTTCCTGCTCTGGCCAGCAGCAACAGCGTTATTGGATCGCCACTGGCCTGGGCCGAAGGGTATGACGGTGCAGGAAAAACCATTGCGGTGCTGGATACCGGGGTGGACAAAACCCATCCCTGGTTTACCACCGGCGGAAACAAGGTCGTATCCGAAGCGTGTTATTCGAGCACCGCAACGGATGTACTTTCACTGTGTCCGGGCGGGGTGGAGAGTTCGACTGCCGCGGGTTCCGGCATCAATTGCACTCCTTCGCTTGCCGATTGCGAGCACGGTACTCACGTGGCGGGAATAGCAACGGGCAACGACGGTACAGGGCCCAATTTTGGCGTGGCGCGGGGCGCCAATCTCATCTCGATCCAGGTATTTTCCCGCTTCGCAGACCCGGCTGATTGTGGCGGTGATCCCGCTCCCTGCATAGCCAGTTTCAGTTCAGATCAAATCCTCGCGCTGGAGCGGGTATACGAACTGCGCAACAGTTTTGCCGTGGCGGCGGTCAACATGAGCCTCGGTGGCGGGCAATTCTTTAACCAGGCAAGCTGCGATGCAGGCAACGCCGCCATAAAGGCCGCGATTGATGCGCTGAGATCCGTCAATATCCCGACGGTGATTGCGGCAGGTAATAACGGCTGGCGGGATAGTATCCTCGCGCCTGCCTGCGTTTCTTCGGCAATCAGCGTGGGCGATACCACGGATGCAGATGCCGTGGCACCGGCTTCCAATGTCTATGCACTAATCCACCTGCTGGCGCCGGGGTCTTCCATCACGTCTGCCGTGCCCGGTGGTGGAACGGCAACGTTTAGCGGCACCTCAATGGCTGCACCGCACGTGGCCGGTGCGTGGGCGGTGCTGAAGCAGATCAATCCCGCAGCCAGCGTCACGCAGCTATTGAGCACGCTGCAGAGCACCGGGACTGCGGTCAAAGATATGCGTGTGGGTGGTGTAGAGACCAGCATGCCGCGGATCAATCTCGATCTTGCCATCGGCGAGCCGCGCACCACGTTTGGCATTTTCAATCAGGGCCCTGGCGCTTTGAATATCTCTTCCATAAGCCCGCAAACGCCCGCGCCATGGGTCACCTGGACACCTCAAGCACCCTTTACCGTCCAGGCAGGTGAATTAAAGGTGGTTACGGTCATTGTTGATAGTGACAGTGCGCCTGCCGGCGCTTCGCAAGTTCGATTGCTGATAAATTCAAATGATCCGGACGAATCTCCATACCCCGATGGGATATTTGTAAATGTCACTGCCACAACCATCTTCAAAAATGGCTTTGAATGATAGCGGCGATAGAGGAGAAAAAGGCACTGCTTTGCGCATTGAAATCGTGCCAAGGCAAACGAACACGCTCCCCCGGAAACTGAACCAACTCAAAGCATTTATTTACGTCAGCAACTTAACCTAAAATAACGGCCTTTCTTATTATAGGTTTCGCATACGCCCACGCACCGGACCGCTGCCGGCCACTACGTCGGCGCGGCCGGGTGTTCAGCTATCGGCGCTATGTTGAAGAACTGGCCGCCGAGCCGGAGGTAGTGCCTTGAGTCAATTCACCCCGCTCAAATTCGCCTGGGCATTGCTGCCCAGGCAAAAAGCAGAGACTGTTAGTTCCCCTGAGCAGGTGTTTGTAGAGACTGCAACACCGCATCCAGTGAGAACGAGCCGACTTTCTGGCTCGGCGGGAATTCCCGGAATGAGGC